>NZ_QPMH01000027.1 GCF_003344765.1 Ferruginivarius sediminum
ACTGAAACGCCTCGGCAAAGCTCAACTGACCCGTCCGCTTCAACGCCATTCCAACCTCACTGCGCCAACCACAAGCAGGGAATCACACCTCGCCCATTTCGCAAAGGTCCCCCGTGTCGGGGGAGAAGGACAGGATGAGGGGGTAGCCGCGAAGTCGAGGGGCTTGCCCCTCCGTTTAATTTTCGTTTTTATCAATATCTTAGTCGCTTCCCCGGTGGGGGAAGCTGTCCGAAGGACTGATGCGGCGATCCCGCAGCGAGCGGCTGCGGAGCCGATAGGCTTAGCCGAGCTGGCGCATCCTGCGTCGGGCGACCGGCGTGTTGATCCAGGCCTCCAACGGCCGCGCGCCATAGCCGGCCATTCGACGTTCCTCGGAGACCGGCGCGTAAAGCGTGGTGCGGTGCGCCGGCGTCCGTCCGACCGAGCGGATCAGCTCGTCCATGCGCTCGGGCGGCATTTCCTGGCCGTGCCGGGCGCCCGCCGAACTGGTGATGCTCTCGTTCATCAGCGTCCCGCCGAGATCGTTGGCCCCCGCCTGCAGGCAGGTCCGCACCCCTTCGGGCCCCATCTTGACCCAGGACACTTGGATGTTCGCGATCAGCGGGTGAAGCGCCAGCCTTCCCACCGCGTGCATCAGGACGCATTCACGGAACGTCGGACCGCGCCGCGCCCGACCTTTCAGGTAGAGCGGCGCCTCCATGGCCACGAAAGGCAGCGGCACGAACTCGGTGAAGCCTCCGGTCCGTGCCTGAAGGTCGCGGAGGCGGAGCAGATGGCGGGCCCAGTTATGATAGCCGTCGACGTGCCCGAACATGATGGTCGAGGTGGTTTTCAGGCCAAGCCCATGCGCGGCCTCCATGCCCTCTATCCACGCGTCCGTGCCGATCTTGTCGGGACACAGCACCTGGCGCACTTCGTCGTCCAGGACTTCCGCCGCCGTGCCCGGCAGGCTGCCAAGTCCGGCTTCGACGAGGCGCTCCAGGAGTTCGGAAACGCTCTGGTTGAGTGTCCGCGCGCCCTGCCACACCTCAAGCGGGGAGAAAGCGTGGATATGCATCTCCGGTACCGCCTGTTTCACGGCGCGGCAGATGTCGATGTAGGTTTCGCCGGTATAGCGTGGATGGATGCCGCCCTGCATGCAGACCTCGGTGGCGCCGCGCTCCCAGGCCTCCACCGTCCGGCGCTGGATCTCCTCCAACGTTACCTGATACGGCTCGCCACGCAGGTGTTCGTTCTGCTTACCCTTGGAAAACGCGCAGAACTGGCAGCCGAAGTAGCAGACGTTGGTGTAGTTGATGTTCCGGTTGACCACGTAGGTCACGTGTTCGCCGCAGGTCTCATGGCGCAGTGAATCGGCCGCGGCGCACACCCGCGCGAACTCCGGCCCGCGCGCTTCGAACAGACGGGCGATCTCCGCCTCGTCAAGGCGTTCTCCATCACGGGCGCGCCCGAGAATGCGGCCGACCTCGTCGCCGCCGGAGCGGGTCATCACCGGGACGGCCGGCACGGGCTGGGTCGGCGGCGGCGCGTCCGCGCCGGGTGTCCAATCGTCGATCCGGGGAAAGCCCTGCCCGTCCACCATGCGCAGCACTTGCGTGCGCAGGGCCGGATCGACCCAGCGGTCGAGGTTCCGGGCATACGCCGGATAAAGGGCACACCGCTCGGTCAGGATCTTGCCGTTCGCCGCGGTGCGGCGCGCCAGGTCGTCCAGGTGCGGCCACGGCGCCTCCGGGTTGACGTGGTCGGGCGTCACCGGCGACACGCCGCCCCAGTCGTTGATGCCCGCCTCCAACAGGACCGACAATCCATCGGGACTGAGATTCGGCGGCGCCTGGATATTGGCCTCGGAACCAAGCGCGATGCGCGTCATCGCCAGCGTCCAGACCAGTTCATCGGTCGCCGGCTCGGGCGCGTCGCTCATCCGCGTGCCCGGCTTCGCGCGGAACGGCTGGATGATGATCTCCTGCAAGTGGCCATGGCGCTCGTGGAGCCTTCGCAGTTCCAGGATCGCGTCCAGGCGCTCGGCCCGCGTCTCGCCGATCCCGATCAGCAGGCCCGAGGTGAAGGGGACGGCGGCCTCGCCTGCATTGCGCAGGGTCTCCAGCCGTGGCGCCGGATGCTTGTCGGGAGAGCCGAAATGCGGGCCGCCGCGCTGGGACAGGCGTTCCGATACGGTCTCGATCATGATGCCCTGGGACACGCTCACCTGCCGCAGGGCGGCCACGTCCGAGGCCGTCAGCACGCCGGGATTGAGGTGCGGCAACAAGCCTGTCTCGGCCAGCACCAGCGCGGACATCGCCCGCAGGTAATCGAGCGTCGTCTCGTACCCAAGCCGGGCAAGCTCTTCCCGCACGACGCGGTAGCGAAGCTCGGGCTTGTCGCCCAGGGTGAACAGCGCCTCCTTGCAGCCGGCCGCCACACCCTGGCGGGCGATTTCCAGGATCTCGTCGGGGGTGAGGAAGGCCCGCTCGCCCTTGCGCGGCGGATGCGCGAACGTGCAGTAGTGGCAGACGTCGCGGCACAGCTTGGTCAGGGGAATGAAGACCTTGCGCGAGTACGAAACGACATCGCCGTGCCCGGCGTCGCGTAGCGCGCTTGCCGTTTCGGTCAGGTCGCGAAGATTCGCCTGGGCGGCGAGACGCCGGACGGCCTCGTCGTCCAGTCGGTGGTCCGCGCGGGCCTGATCCAGCGATGCACCTATCGTAATCGTCATGCCTCTTTGCCCCATGTTGTCGTTTGACCGGCGCCGAGCGAAGGCGCCACCTCGCCGTTGCTGCCGCTTTCGATTCCGGCGCGATAATGCTCGATCCAGCGGGCCGTGTTCCGCCCGCACGCCCCGCGCGTAAGTGCCAGCAGGTCTTCCGGCGTATCCACATCGCATGCGAATGCCGGCGAGTGGATTTCCTGGGGTGTAAGCCCCCGCGCCCATGCGGCTTCGATGTGCGCGGCAAAACTGCCGGTCCCGAAGCGGGGCTGGATGGCCGAGGGCGGACGACAGGCAAGCATGTTCGTTCCCCGCCCCCGCCGGTCCCGGAGGATCGCCACGTCCGCCGTGATTTCCGCCAGAACCCGCTCCACCGCCGCGACGCTTACCGCCGGAAGATCGGCCGGGATGACGACTGTACGCGCCGCACCGGAAGCCTCCAGAACCCTCGCGGCATGGGCAACGGCCGCGTTCATGCCGGATACGCTCTCCTCGCCCAGCCATGTCGCGCCGTAGGCGTCGCACACGGGCCTCAGGCGCTCGTCGGGCGTGACGACGGCAACGCCTCGAATACCGCGGACCGGGGTGGCCGCTTCCAGGACATCGCGAAGCATCGCAAGCGCCAATTCCCGTCGGGCATGCGCCGGGAGAACCGGGGCAAGCCGTTGCTTCGCGGATTCGAGCCGCTTGACCGGAATGACGATCCAGGTTGCGTTGCCGGAGGCTTCGATCATTGCGCCACGCCTCCGTTACCGGAGCGGCTTCGGGCGCTGGCTAACCGGTCGGCAAAGTCGAGGACGACGCGGGCCAGCATCTCGCGATCCGACAGATCCTGCATGACGGCGTCGGTCACCATGGCGCGCACGGGCAGCGAACCGGCGATTTCGAGATCGCGGTTATCGAGGACGAAGCCGTCTATAATGCCCGCATAGTACGCGGCCACGCTTGCGGCACTGGCGTCGACGCCCAATTCGCCCATGATCTTCGCCGTCGGCCCCTTTATTGCCCGCCCTCCGACAATCGGCGAGACCGCGATGACGGGGGCCGTCGCGTTCGCGAGCGCTTCGCGCACGCCTGGAAGCGAAAGAATGGGCGCTACGCTGAGATAGGGGTTGGAGGGGCAAATCACGACGGCGCGCAGATCCGGCGATGCAAGGGCGCGCATCAGCGCCGGGTTCGCCGTTGCCCGCTCGGCCCCCTCGTATGACAGCCCCCGCACCGCCGGCCCGCACTTCAGGCCGACGAAGTACCGCTGGAAGGCAAGCGTGCCCTCGTCGGTTTCGACCCGGGTGCGGACAGGATCGTCCGACATTGGCAGGATCCGTGCCGCGATGCCGAACTTCCGGGCGAAGTCCGCGACGATTTCCGACAGCGTTTCGCCCGCCCTCAGACGCCAGGTCCGCTCGACGTGCGTCGCCAGGTCGCGGTCACCCAGGTTGAACCATGTCTCGCCGCCAAGCTGGGCCAGCGCGTCCATGAAGGACCAGGTCTCGTCGCGGCGGCCCCAGCCCGTCTCTGGATTGGCCAGATCGGCAAGGGTGTAAAGAACGGTATCGACGTCGGGAGAAATGTGCAGGCCGAGGTGCTCGAAATCGTCGCCGGTATTGGCCACGATCATCAAGCGCTCGCCTTCCAGTATGTGCGACAGGCCAAGCGCGAGCTTCGCGCCGCCCACACCGCCGCAAAGCGCGACCACCTCGGGATCGCGCGTCGGCCCGCCATCACTTGGCACCTGCGTGTTCATAGGCTTCCCCGGCGGAAAAGGTCCTCCTCGGGCGGCCGGACCAAGGTCGCCGCGCCGCCACCGGCGTCATCGCGCGGCCAGGAAAGGCCGCGAACGACAACCACCGGAACGCCCTCGTCCGCCTCTCCCATGACCAAGGCGGCGGCGGAGGCGATCTCGTCGCCCACGGCGATCTGCGTCACCTCCAGTTCGCGGCCGTAAAGATCGCACTCGCCGATGCAATCGCGCAGTGCCGGCAGACCCGCCGCGCCGAGGGCGACCCCGGTAACACCCAGTCGCCAGGGCCGGCCGAAGCTGTCGGACATCACGACGCCGATCCGCGCCCCGAACTTCTCCACCAGTTGCGCCCGCAAGAACGCACAGGAATTGTCCGGATTTTCCGGCAGAAGCAGGACGCGCTCATGTTCAGGGTTCGAAGTCACGTTCGAGCGGTCGATGCCGGCATTCGCCATGACATACCCCAGACGATGGGCAACGATGACGACGCCGGGCCGCTTGGCGACGACCTCGACGGACTCGCGCAGGATCAACTCGACCACGCGCGGGTCCTTGTTCACCTCCGCGGCCAGGGTCCGCGCCTCGGCCGAGGGCGTCACGGCCGCCAGGTCGACGAAGCGTCCCTCGGCCTTGGAAACGATCTTCTGCGCGACGACGAGGACGTCGCCGTCGATAAGCCCGACCCCCTGGCGATCCAGGCAACCTGCGATGATCGAGGCGAGATCGTCGCCCGCCGCTATGGGCGGCACGTCGGCCACGCCCGTCAGCGTGACCTCACGGGCGCGCATCGGCCGCCTGCGGCGAACCGACCGGCGCGTTTTCCAGATTGCCGGTTATGCGGATTCCCGCGCCGTCGGTCTTGTACAGCCGGTTGATGGTGATGAGGACGGAGGTCAACGCCTCGGCAGCGGTGGAATTTGCCAGCGGACCGGCATGAACGCCGCGCAGCCCCAGTGGCGCGATCAGGTCGACGACAACTTGCCGCGCCTCCTTCTTGTCGCCGCAAACCAGGACATCGCAGTTGACCGGCTCGTGGCCGTCCAGCTTGTGCGCCGACACGTTCTGGAAAGCCGACACCACCCGGACGTTCTCGCCCAGCGCCTCCTGCGCCATGCAGGCTGCCGAGTCGGACTCGGGCAACTGGACCCGGCCGACCTTGGGCGGGACCAGGGGCGCCGTCGCATCGACGACGATCTTGCCCTGAACCGCCTCGCGGATCTCGGCCAGGATGCCTTCGTGATGGGCGAAGGGCACGGTCAATACGACGATATCGCCCGCGCCCGCGGCCTCGCCGTTGGCCATGCCGCGCACCGCGTGCGGAAAGCCGCCGGCATTCATCTCCTCGGCCGCCTGAACCGCCTTCTCGGCCTTCCTCGAACCCAGGACGACGGGATACCCCGCCGCCGCCCAGCGCCGCGCCAGGCCGGAGCCCAGCGCCCCGGTGCCGCCAATAACCGCGATCGTCTGCTTTTTCTGTTCCATTCCGCCTACCTTGCCAATGGCACCGATCCCGATGTCCCGAAGAACTCTATCAGGCGCCGCCAACTGCGGCATCGGCACGCTTGAGGTTCATTTCCGTGAGCGGCACGACGGCAATTCCCGCCGCCTCCAGCCCATCCCTCGCGGCCTTCGCGACGGCCACGGCCGTGGGCTCGTCGCCGTGAATGCAGATCGATTCCGCCTGCACCTTCACGCTCTCGCCGGTGCGCGCGGTGATTTCGCCGTCGCGCACCATGCGCACGACCTGGTCGGCAGCCTCTTGCGGATCGGTAATAACGGCGCCGGGGATCTTGCGTGAGGTCAGGTTCCCGTCGGCCTCGTAGCGCCGGTCGGCGAACCCCTCCCGGGCAATTGTCAGACCGAGATCCTTGGCGGCCCGCTCCATCTCCGAGCCGGACAGCGCCACGTAGATGAGGCCGGGATCGACCGTCAGGATGGCCCGCCCGATTGCGTGGGCCAGGTCGTAATCCTCGGCCGCCATGTTGTTGAGAGCGCCGTGCGGCTTGACATGCGTGACCTCGGTCTCGGCATACCGCGCCATGCCGCGAAGCGCGCCGATCTGATAGGCCACCATCGCCTCCAGGTCATCCGGCTTGATGTCGAGCCGGCGACGCCCGAACCCCCAGAAATCGTTCAAGCCGGGGTGCGCGCCGATGCTGACCCCTGCCTGCTTCGCCTCCACGACCAGACGCCGCATCGTGATCGGGTCGCCGGCGTGAAACCCGCATGCTATGTTGGCCGAGCGAATCACATGCAGCAGTTCATCGTCGTTGCCGATCTGATAGACGCCGAAGCCTTCGCCCATATCGGCGTTAAGATTGACCATATTTCCCACGGCCTTGCCCCTACTATTTCCGGGTTTCCGGGTCGGCTCGCCAGCTCCGACGGCGCGAGCCTCCAAATTCATATTAATATTAGTACCATAATACGATATAGTGGGCCGTGCAACCGCCGAAGGGCCCTTGAACCAACCGGAAGCGCAAAACCCTTGGTTACCTTTCTTCCGGCCGGTGATACCGGCCTCGTGGTCGAGTTCGGAGATGCGATCGACCCCACGATAAACGAACAGGTGATGGATCTCGACGCGGCCATACGCGCCGAGCCGCCGGAGGGTGTGGTGGAGACGGTGCCGACGTTTCGTTCGGTGCTGATCCACTTCGACCCGTTGCGCACGTCCGCCGAAAGCCTGAGCGAATCAGTACGCGCACTGATCGGCTCCCGCTCCGCGCGCACGATGAAATCGCGCCACTGGAAGGTGCCGGTCTGCTACGAGGCGGAGCACGCCCCCGACCTGCACGACGTCGCCGAGCGCTCTGGGCTTACACCGGACGACGTCGTCGCCATGCATAGCGGCCGGGCGTACCGCGTCTACATGATCGGCTTCGTTCCCGGCTATCCCTACATGGGCGATCTTGACGAGCGGCTGGTGCTGCCGCGCCGGGAGGACCCGCGAACCCGGGTGCCGGTGGGCGCCGTGGCGATCGCGACCAGCCTCACGGCGATCTATCCGGTGGAGAGTCCGGGCGGGTGGCACCTGATCGGCGCGACGCCGATCCGCCTGTTCGACCCTGGCGACACGCCTCCGGCGCTCTTCTCTCCCGGCGACAAAGTCAGTTTCCAGCCGGTCGACAGCCGCCGGTTCGAGCGCATCCGCGACGAGGCCGCCAAGGGCATATACACGCCGGAATATCAGGAGATCGCTTCGTGACAAGCTTGCTTCGCGTCGCCACGGGAGGAACACAGACGACCCTGCAGGATCTCGGCCGTTTCGGTTACCAGCGCTTTGGCCTGCCTGTCGCCGGCGCCCTCGATCCGTTCAGCCTCCGGCTTGCAAACGCACTGGTGGGTAACGATCCGGCCGCGGCCGCCATCGAGATCCTGGGCCATGGACCGACGTTCGAAGTCGACGCCGAATCCGTTCGCGTCGCTTTCACCGGAAGTCATGCCGGCTTCGAGGTGAACGGCGAGGAAGCAACCATCGTCCCCAGCTATCGCAGTCACACGGTCTATCGCGGCGAACGTCTGGCCGTGCGCGCCATGCCGGATTCGCAGGTCGGGTACCTTGCGGTGGAGGGCGGCTTCGAGATCGAGCCCGTTCTGGGCAGCCTGTCGACTTATACCCGTGCGGGCATCGGCGGCTTCGGCGGGCGTGCCCTGCGCGGCGGCGACGCGCTTCCCCTGACCCTCCCACGGGCATCGGAGAGAACCGAGCGGAGGTTGGCCGCCCCCCCCTCCATCGGTCATGAATGTGCGATTCGTCTTATCCTGGGCCCGCAACACGAGGCGTTCACCCGCGAGGCCGTCGAAACGCTGCTGACTTCGACCTTCACGGTCTCGCGCGACGTGGACCGCATGGGAATGCGCCTGGACGGCCCCACGCTTGAGCACAGCGGGGGCTTCAACCTGGTCTCCGACGGGATAGCCACGGGCTGCATACAGGTCCCCGGCTCGGGCCAGCCCATCGTGCTTCTGGCGGATCATCAGACCACGGGCGGCTACCCGAAAATCGGCAGCGTGATTTCCGCGGATATCCCGCTCCTGGGCCGCCGGCGTCCGGGAGACAATATCCGGTTCAAGGAAGTTTCGGTTCCGCAGGCGGAAGCGGCGCGCCGATCTGCGGAACGGGACATCCTTCAGGCCATCAAGAGTATCGCCGACGCACCACCACTCAGAGGTATCGACCTGGATTGCCTATACAATCGAAACCTGATAAGTGGAGTTATCGACGCTTGGGACTAGACAGCGCAGTGCGCTAAACCATTTTTCAAGATATCCGGCAGTTGATGGGATGGTCGAGCTTGCGCGGCACACTCTCGCGCTCAGCAAATAGGTTGGAACGATAGGCAGACCGAATGAGTGACGAACTCGCCACGACTTACAAGAGAAGCCGCATGCCGCTTTATCTACAAGTGGCGGCGGTTCTGCGTCGGCGGATCGAGGAAGGCTATTGGCGTCCCGGCCAGAAAATCTCGACCCTGGAAGAGTTGGAGGAAGAGTTTCACGTCGCTCGGGTGACGGTTCGCCAAGCCGTCGATCTCCTGCAAAAAGAGGGCCTGGTCGACCGCCAGCAAGGTCGCGGCACCTTCGTCACCGACAAGAAGATCAACCGCCGATGGTTGCACTTGGCGACAAGCTGGTCGTCGCTGGTCTCCACCATTCGCAGCAACGTGCCGCACTTCATCGATCCGGCAGGCGCGCCCAATCGTCCGCGTCTTGCGTCGGGTGAAGGCCGGCCGGCTGAATCCTACGAATTCCTTCGCAGTCTGCAGTTTCAGGCAAAGACCCCTTACGCCATCGCCAACGTCTACGTGGCCAAGCAGATCTACGATCGCGCCGCCGATCGGTTTCGAAAGGAGACGGCGTTGTCCGTCGTTTCCACTCTCGACGACGTATCCATTGCACGGGCGCGCCAGACCTTGGTCCTGGACAGCGCCGATCCGGAAACCGCAAGGCTGCTTGAAATCCCGCTCAACGCCCCGATCGCAATTGCCCATTGCGTGGTGATCGACGACGAGGACATGGCTGTTTATGTCGGCGATATCGTTTATCGCGGCGATTGCGTGAAGCTCGACATCGATCTGCTTTAATAGACTCTTTCGCGAATAAGCCCCTCGGCAGTGGGGGCGCAGGGAAGCAGGTCGGCAGCGCCACCGTTCCCAAGCTTGCAGCCTTCGCTTAAAACTGTTTATCATACTAATCATAGTACTTTTAAACGGCGTGACCGCTGCGGCTATCGGCACATCCGTTTTGACCGACTCAAGGAGGCGGAGAACGTGGAACAGGGGGTTGGCGCACGACTGCTGCGCAAGGAGGATGACCGCTATCTCCGTGGACGGGGACAATACGTCGCTGACATCAAGTTGCCGGGAACCCGTGAAGTTGCATTCCTGCGTAGCCCGCTGGCTCACGCCCGCATTGGCGACATCGATATTCCCGAGGATTTCGCGAACCGGGTTTTCACGGCCAGGGACCTGAAAGGCGTAACCCCGATAAGGGCGGTGTCCGCGCTTCCGGGTTTCAAGCCGTCCGACCAGCCACCGCTTGCCGAGGGGAAAGTCCGACAGGTGGGCGAGCCCATCGCCATGTGCCTCGGCGACACTCGCGCGGAGGCGGAGGACGTGGCCGCGGCCGTCATGGTGGATTTCGAAGAGCTGCCGGCCGTTCACGACATGCTCCAGGCCCGCCGGCCCGGCGCCGCGCTGGTGCACGAGGAATGGGGCGACAACGTCTTTCTGGAAACCTTCGTCGATGACGATATCGACGCGGCGGCGGCCAAGGCAGCCGTGAAGGTGACGCGCGAATACCGCACCGCCCGGCAATGCATGGCCCCGATCGAGGGCCGCGCCGTGCTGGCGTACTGGGACAGCCGGATGGAGGTGCTGACGGTCTACACCTCGACCCAGATGCCCCATATCGTCCGGACAGGACTGTCGGAATGCCTTGGCCTGAGCGAGGAGAACATCCGGGTCATCCCGCCCGACGTGGGCGGCGGCTTCGGCTACAAGGGGATACTGCTGGCGGAGGAAGTGTGCCTTTGCTGGCTTGCGATGCAGACCGGCCACCCGGTGCGCTGGATCGAGGACCGGCGCGAGCACCTCACGGCCTCGGCGAACTGCCGGGAGCATCACTACCGGATCACGGCCTATGCCGACTCGAACGGCAAGCTCCTGGCCCTGGATGCCGAGGCGACCGTGGATTCCGGGGCATACTCCGCCTACCCCTTCTCCGCCTGCCTGGAGGCCGCGCAGGTCGCCAGCATCCTGCCCGGCCCCTACGACTTCGAGGCCTATCGCTGCCGCACTTACTCGGTGGCCACCAACAAGTGCCCGATCCTGCCCTTTCGCGGCGTGGCGCGCACCGGCGTGTGCTTCGCGATGGAACTGACGCTCGACGCCATCGCCCGGGAACTGGGGATCGAGCCCGCCGAGGTGCGCCTGGCCAACCTCGTCAAGCCCGGGCAGATGCCCTTCGACAACATTACGAAGAAGCATTTCGACAGCGGCGACTACCCCGAGGCCCTGCGCCGGGCCGTTGCGGCCGTGGACATCCCGGCGTGGCGGAAACGTCAGGCCGAAGGCGAGAAGGACGGCCGTCTGATCGGAATCGGCATGTCCATCTTTTGCGAGCAGGGCGCGCACGGTACCTCCGTCTACGCCGGCTGGGGCATTCCGATGGTTCCCGGCCACGAACAGGCAGGTGTACGGATGACGCCGGACGGCGGGCTGGAAATCCGCGTCGGCGTGCATTCGCACGGACAAAGCATGGAAACGACGCTGGCGCAGGTCGCGCACGAGGTTCTCGGCATCGACACCGCGCGCATCAAGATCGTGCATGGCGATACCGGCCTGACGCCCTACTCCACCGGCACCTGGGGCTCGCGCAGCATGGTCATGGCCGGCGGCGGCGTCGCCACGGCCTGCGAGCAGCTTGGCGATCGTATCAAGGCCATCGCCGCGCATCTCCTCCAGGCCAAGCCGGAGGATCTGCGAATCGCCGGCGGCCAGGTATTCTCCGGCGATAGCAGCATCGCGCTGAACGACATCGCGCGGCTGTGGTATCGCAAGCCGCAGGACCTGCCCCCGGATGTCGATACCAGCGGGCTTGAGGTGACGGCCGGCTACAAGCCGAAGCGGGATAGCGGCACCTTCAGCTATGCCGCCCACGCCGCGGTCATCGCGCTCGACCCCGAACTCGGCGACACCGAGATCCTCGATTACGTCATCGTCGAGGACGGCGGCGTCCTGGTGAACCCGATGGTGGTCGACGGCCAGGTTCATGGCGGCACGGTCCAGGGCATCGGCACCGCGCTTTATGAGGAGATGCCCTTCGACGAGTCGGGCCAGCCACTGGCGTCGACCTTGGCCGATTACATCCTGCCGGGCGCGGCGGAGATGCCGGACATCCGCATCGAGCACATGGAGACGCCGTCCCCCTATACGCGCTTTGGGGTCAAGGGCATCGGCGAAAGCGGCGCGATCGGACCGCCCGCCGCCATTGCCAACGCCATCAACGACGCCCTCAGGCCCCTCGGCGCGGAAGTTACCGACACGCCGATGACGCCGCGTCGCGTTCTGGAGGCAATCGCAAAAGCAAAAGGCACCGAGGGCGAAGGGGGACAGGCATGAAACCGGCACCCTTCGAATACGCGCGCGCCGGCAGCATCAAGGAAGCTTCCGAGCTGCTGGCGCGCGACGACATCACGGCCCGTATCCTGGCGGGCGGCCAGTCGCTGGGCCCGATGCTGAACCTCCGCCTCGCCCAGCCCGATCTGCTGGTCGATATCACCGGCATCCCGGACCTGGTCGCCGCCGAGCGGGATGGCGACTCGCTTTATCTTGGCGCGTGCGTCAGCCATGCCAATGTCGAGGATGGCCGCATCCCGGATGTGACGAATGGCGCGCTGGCCGAGGTCGCGCGCGGCATCGCCTATCGCGCGGTCCGCAATCGCGGAACGATCGGCGGCAGCCTCGCGCACTGCGATCCGGCGGCCGACTGGCCCTGCGTCCTGCCGGCGCTCGGCGCCCGCGCCGTCGTGCAGGGGGCGAACGACAAGCGCGAGGTCGCGGTCGAGGAGTTAATGCAGGCGCCATTCGAGCCGGGACTGGAGCCGGGCGAGATCCTGGCCGGCCTGCGCATTCCGGCAATGTCGCCCGATGCCCGCTGGGGCTACTACAAATACTGCCGCAAGACCGGCGAATTCGCCGAAGCCATCGCCGCGGTCGCATGGGACCCGGCACGGGGCTTCGCGCGGATCGTCATCGGCGCGCTCGATACCCTGCCGATCGTACTGGGCGACAACGAACGCCTGTTCGGCGACACCCCGGAACGCAAGCCCTTCGACACCTATAGGCCCGAGGAAGCGGATCGGATGCTTACCGACGCCGGCGTGCGCGATCCGCTGAAGCGGCAGGTTCACATGGTCGCCCTGCGTCGAGCCCTGGAGTTTGCCAGCGCATGAAAAAGATCTCGCTTACCGTCAACGGTCAGTCGGTGACCGCGGACATCCCCGCGCGCACCCAGCTTGCCGACTTCCTGCGCGACAACCAGCTTCTTACCGGCACCCACATAGGTTGCGAGCATGGCATCTGCGGTGCCTGCACGGTGATGATCGACGGCGCCCCCGCGCGCTCCTGCATCACTTATGCCGTCGCGTGCGAGGGCGCGGAGGTGACCACCGTCGAAGGGCTCGACGACGACCCCATCGCCGAAGAACTGCGCCGCGCTTTCCAGGAACAGCATGGCCTGCAGTGCGGTTATTGCACGCCGGGGATGATGGTGACCGCCCGCGACATCGTGCGGCGCTTTCCCGATGCCGACGAAACCCGTATCCGGCATGAATTGAGCGGCAACCTCTGCCGCTGTACCGGTTATGTCGGAATCGTGCGCGCGATCCGGCAGGTCATCGAGGCACGCCGGCGGAACGGGGCGAGCGACGGCTTCACCGCGCGTTCCGAACTGGGGCCGGTGGGCTCCGGGCATGCGGCAGCCAATGCGGCGGAAGCCGTCGCAAAGCCGGCCGAAGCGGTCAAACCCGTCGCGACCAAGGCCCGCAAATCCGCCGCGAGCGGGGACAAGGCGGCATCCGGCCCCCGGCCATTGAACGAGATGCAGCGCTCCCTGCGCATTTCAGGCCCGCGCGAGCAGGTCTGGGAGCAGTTCGAGGATATCGCCGCCCTGGCCCGTTGCATGCCCGGCGCCCACGTCAGCGAGATCGACGAGGCGGGTCGCATGATCGGCGTCATGCGGGTCAAGTTCGGCCCGATCTCTGCCGCGTTCGACGGCGAGGCGGACAACGAGCGCGTCGAGGACGCATACCGGGGCAAGCTTTTCGGGACTGGCCGCGACCAGCGGACCGGAACGCGTGTCACGGCCGAGGTCGACTACGCGCTGCACGAGGCCGACGGCGGCGGAGCGACCGACGTTGCCATCAGCGTGCGCTACGGGCTGTCGGGCGCGCTGGCCCAGTTTGCCCGAGGCGGCCTCGTCGAGGATTTCGCGGACCGGCTGGCGCAGCAGTTCGCGGGCAATCTGGAACGCATGCTAAGCGGCGAGCAACCCGCTACCGGCGATGGAGACGCCGGCAACGCGGGCAATGACGTCAATGCGGTATCGCTGGTTCTGGGCGTGCTGGGCGCGCGCCTGCGCCGCTTCTTCAATCGCCTGTTGGGCCGGGGATAAACCGGAAATCGGTCAGAGCTGACGGCGGTTCGGGACGGGGCGTCGGCCCCGTCCCTTTTTGTTGTCAGCCGCCGAGATAAGCCTCGCGAACATGCGGATTGTCGAGCATGTCCGAGCCGGTTCCGGTCAACACGACCTCTCCGGATTCAAGCAGGTACGACCTGTGGCACATGCCAAGCGCGCCGTAAGCGTTCTGTTCCACCATCAGCACCGTCGTGCCCTGCCGGCAGATTTCCGAGATGATGCCGAAGGTCTTTTGCACGATATTCGGCGCCAGTCCGAGCGACGGCTCGTCGAACAGGATCAACTTGGGCCGCGACATCAGCGCACGACCGATGGCCAGCATCTGCTGCTCGCCGCCGGAAAGCGTGCCGGCCGCCTGTTTCCGCCGTTCCTTGAGCACCGGAAACTGCTCGTAGACCCGCTCCATGTCCGAGTTGATGCCGTTGCCCGTCTGGCGCAGGTATGCGCCCATCTCCAGGTTCTCTTCGACGGTCATGTACGGGAAGACCCGCCGCCCTTCGGGACAGTGCGCGATGCCGCGCGCGATGATGTCGCGTGGCGGCGCCCCGGTGATGTCCTCGCCCTCGAAGACGATGCGGCCGTCGAGATCGCGCACCAGGCCGGACAGGGCACGCAGCGTCGTCGTCTTGCCGGCACCGTTCGCGCCGATGAGCGTGACCAGCTCGCCCTCCTTCACTTCGAGCGAGACGCCCTTGACCGCCGTGATCTTGTTGTACCGGCAACTCAAGCCTTCAATTGCCAACATGCTCTGCCCCCTCGCCCAGGTAGGCCTTGATGACCTCGGGGTTGTTCTGGATGCTCTCGGGCGAGCCTTCCGCGATGATGTGGCCGTCGTTCAGCACGACGATGCGGTCGGAAACACCCATCACCATGCGCATGTCGTGCTCGACCAGGAGCATGGTGATGTGACGCTCACGCATCTTGGCTAGCAGGTCCATGAAGCTGCTCGTCTCCGAGGGGTTCATGCCGGAGACCGGCTCGTCGAGGAGCAGTAGCGACGGCTCCGCCGCCAGCGCCACCGCCACTTCGAGAAGTCTTTGCTCGCCATAGGCCAGGGCGCCGCCAAGCGAGTTCGCCTGGCGGTCTAGGCCCACGAACTCAAGGATGTCCCACGCCTTCGCGCGCAGCTCTTCCTCTTCCCTGCGCACGCGTGGCAGGGATAGAAGGACCTCCCAGGCACTGCGCTGGCCGCGCCGGTGAAGGCCGATCAGGATGTTGTCGAACACGGTATTGGTGTCGAAAACGCTGGTCTTCTGGAACGTCCGCACCAAACCGAGATCGGCGATCTGGTGCGGCTTCAGCCCGTTCACCTGCCGCCCCTGATAAGTGACCGTGCCCTTGGTCGGTTGAAGGAAGCCGGTGACGACGTTGAACGCCGTCGTTTTTCCGGCCCCGTTCGGTCCGATCAGGCTGACGACCTCTCCCCGGTCGACGCTGAACGTCATGTCCGCAATCGCCACGAGACCGCCGAAATGAACCGCCACGTGATCGACCGAGAGCGCATTGGCGGATGTACTGTCACTCATGAGGCGTTCACTCCGACGGGGTTTCGGTGGCGGACGAGGCGGCGCGACCTGTGATCATCCGGTCGCTCGCGTCTCTCGATTCCTTGCGTCGTTCCCAGAACCGCGTGAGGGCCGGTACGATGCCTTCGGGCAGGAACATGACGATGGCGATCATGACGGCGCCATAGGTGACCCACTGCGCCTCGGGACCCATGAACTCCCGCAGGATCTCGGGCAGGACGCCGAAGATGATGCCGCCGACGATGGGACCGGCCAGCGTACCCTTGCCGCCGGTGATGACCATGATCACCATCGTGACCGTATAGATGAACAAAAACACGTCCGGGTCGACGATGCGCACATAGTGCGTGTAGAGGCCGCCCGCCGCGCCGGCTATGGCCGCGGATACCACCGCCGCAAGAACCAGGTATCGCGTGACGTCGATGCCGACGGACATCGCCAACGGCTCGTTCTCGCGCAGTGCGACCATGGCACGGCCGAGACGGGAGTTTACCAGCCGCTTGATGACAATGTACGACACCACGCCGATCGCCAGCATGATGTAGTAGTTCGGCGTCTTTCCGTAGAAAGTGGCCTCCCATATGCCCGGGATCGACACGCTGAACGGCGGGATGCTGATCAGTGCCATCGGCCCCTCCGTCAGGTCCACCCAGTTCAGGGCCACGAGCTTCGTCACTTCGGCGAAGCTGATCGTGATGATGACGAAATAGGCGCCGCGAACCTTGAACGAGATCCGGCCGATGAACCAGCCCGCGAGGCCGGCAAGCACGATACCGGCAAGGAACGACAGCCACACCGGCTGCGGTCCCACTACCAGTTCACCGCCCCAGAATGTCGTGACGTCGAAGCCCAGCGAGAGCAGGGCGGACGTATAGGCGCCGATCCCGAAGAACGCGACGTGGCCCAGGCTGAGCTGTCCGGTATAGCCCAGCAGCAGGTTCAGGCTCATCGCACCGATAACGAAGATGCCGGCGTTGATCAGGATGTGCAGGAGATACTGGTCGCCGATCCAGAACGGGATGCTGACCAGAAAGGCGAGAAAGCCCAGTCCGAGTGCGCGATTCATCCGATCCGCTCCGCCTGCTTGAAGAGACCGGTCGGGCGGAACAGGAGCACGGCGATGATCAGGAGAAAGCCCATCGCATCGCGGTAGCCCGACGAGATGTAGCCGGCGCCGAACTCCTCGACGAGAGCGAGGATGAAGCCGCCTATCGTAGCCCCCTTGAAGTTGCCGAGACCGCCCAGGATCACGATGGCGAACGCCTTCAGCGCGGCGATATTACCCATCGTGGGCGTAACGACGAACACCGGCGCCAGCAGAGCGCCCGCGGCCGCCGCGAGGCCCGAACCGAGCGCGAATGTCGCCGTATAGATTCGATTGATATTGATGCCCATCAGGGCAGCCGTATCCGAATCCTGGAAGGTCGCACGCATCGCCTTGCCCAGCTTGGTGCGGTGGATCAGCATATGCGCCCCGACGATCAAGAGGATCGCGGCGGCGAAGACAAACACGCGGTAGTAGGAAACCGAGATCGGCCCGAACACCAGCGGATCGGAAGGAAACGGCGTCGAGACCGACTTCGCGATACCGCTCCAGATCCATTGCTCGGAGTTCTGCATGACGATCCACGCGCCGATCATCACGAGCATCGTCGTATCTATATTCGCGCCTCTTATAGGTCGTAACAGCGTAAACTCGATTGCCGCTCCCAGGATGATCCCAAGGACGACGGCCACGGCCAACGACACGAAGAAGTTGAGGCCTAGGACCATCACGACAAAAAACAACATGTATGCGCCAAAGGTGTAGAGCTCGCCGTGCGTGAAGTTCACCACATTCATGATCCCGAAGATCATGGTGAGCCCGATTCCCAGCAACGCGTAAGTCCCCCCGAGGATAAGCGCGTTGATCAGGTGCTGGAGTAGCTGGTCCAAGGCGTTGGCCTCCCCCGTCGATCCAGATGCGTCAATTGGCCGGCGGGCCGTGTGATCGGGCCCTGCTACGCGCTCGGCTTGCGAAGGCACGCCCCTTGCCTGGCCGGCAAGGGGCGCCGCCTCGCAGAGGGCACGGGTTTAGAACTCCGGCTTGACGATCTCGCCGTTTTCGATTTTCACGATGTAGACGTTCGGAATGTTCTGCCCGCTCTCGCGGCCTTCCGGGCCCTGCTTGATGAAGCTGATGTCGCCGTTGACGCCGTTCACCTTGACGTTCCACAGGGCGTCGCGGATGGCTTCCGGCTCGGCCTTGCCGGCCTTCTCGATAGCCGCCGCGATGGTCTTGATCCCATCATAGCCGCGGAATCCCTCCGTCAGGCCGGCCGCGTTGTAGCCGTTCTCGTTCCACTGATCCACGAACCGCTGCGCAACATCGGCATTCGGCGCCATTTCCGGGAACCACGGAGCGAAGAAAAGAACGTGATAGCTGCCGCTCGCCGCCTCGCCGGCCTGCTCGATGAGCTGGCTCGGCGACTGCGAGCCGCCGGTGGTAATGATCCGGTGCGGCACACGCAGCGAGTTCGCCTGCTTCAGCACCAGCGTAAGCTGCTCCACCCCACTGGTGACGAAGAGGGTGTCACCGCCGGATTCCTTGATCTTGGAGAGCTGCGCGCTGAGGTCCTGGGCGGATGCATCCATGGTCTCGATGACGCCAACCTCGACCCCGTTTGCCTCAAGCATCCCGGAGAACTCGTCCGCGGCACCCCGGCCCCAATCGTTGTTGACGACCAGCATGTCGGCCTTCTCGATGCCGAAATCCTCGATGTTTCCGGCGAAGGACTTGGCCTCCATCTCGGAGGTCGGGCTGATGCGGAACACCCAGGGGTTGCCCGACGTCGTGATCTTTCCGGACGACGACGTTTCCACGACCATCGGGACGCCGTATTCCATCAGCTTCGGCATGACCGCCAGCGTGTAGGTGGAACTCCAGGCGCCCATCAGCACCGGCACCTCATCGCGCACAATCAGCTTCTCGGCCGTGACCACGGCCTCTTTCGGGTTCGACTTGTTGTCCTCGATGACGAGTTCGAGCTTCTTGCCCATCACGCCGCCGTTGGCGTTGATCTCAGCCGCGGCGATCTTGGCACCGTTCGTCACATAATTCCCTGACGCCGCGACGGCGCCCGTTAAAGGCTGGGTGACACCAACCTTGATTGAGTCCGCCGCACTTGCTGCACTTGCGAGTCCGATACCGGCAGCCGCCGAGGTTACCAGCAGTGACCTGATCCAGCGTCGCATCGTGTTGCCTCCTATCGTAACTAACTGTTTTGGCTATTATTTTTCTTGTGCCCACTTTAATGGCGTCCTCAGCAGATGATAATATCATACTAAGATTAGGACGACCGTATGATAGGTTATATCGCCCACACGTACATATGCAAGAGGTATGCTGAAGCCACCGTTCAGCGGCTTACGTCCGTCCAAGGCGACGATGCCGGACGGGATCGAGTTCTAAATGGTTGGTTTATCGGTCCAATCATGCAGGAATCGGCGCGCGCGGGGACAGGGCGCTGTCGGGCCGATCGTACGTGCGGATCGATGCGGCGTGGCAGCGAAGCCCGGCTATGACCGACCGCGCCTGACCGAGAGGACGAGGAGAACTCGAACATGAAAAAACGAGGCCCGGCCACACGGATGCGGCCAAGCCCGTTTGAGCCCTCCTGCTGGCAGGCTTAGTCGAGTTCGCCGGTCAGCCAGTAACTGGCCCCCTTCGAGTGGCTTTCGATGTAGTTCTTCGCCGCTTCCGGATACGAGGTCTGTTCGGCCTCGTACATGCTGACCTGGACCTCGTTGATCGGAACCCGCATGCGGAAGAGCGTTTGGGCGATTTTCGGCTCGTCGGAACAGAAACCCTCGCGCGCGACAACATCGGCATGCTCCAGGCCGCGCAGCACGCCCTTCGGATCCTCGATTTAGCGCAGGTCCCAGCGGCCGAACCTCCAGTGCGGGCTCCAGCCGGTAACGACGACCCACTCCTCGCGCTCGATCGCGCGTTTGAGCGAGGACGTCATGCCCGCGGCCACCTTTCCTCTTGCCGAAACGCACCGCTCAGGTATTGTGTACATATTGTATATTTTGAGAGGGCGCCATGCCGGAGCAGGCTTCGGGCCGCAGGGGCGGCCGTCACGCGCGCCGGGCGGTTCGGGAGCGCAAGCGCGAGAGCATGCTGCCCAACCTGACGCGCGGCATCCCGCTGACCGAGCCGATGAGCGAGGAGGAGATCGTCCGGATCGACGCGGCCTCGATGTGGATCCTGGAGGAGGTCGGCGTGGTGTTCCGCGACGCCGTCGCACTCGACGACTGGAAGCGCGCGGGGGCCGACGTGCGCGGCGAGCGTGTGCATCTCGACCGCAACATGGTTCGCGAGCTGATCGCGACGATCCCCGCCGAGATCACCCTGCACGCACGCGACCCGCAGAAGTCGGCCAAGCTGGGCGGGCCGAATTCGATCTTCGTACCGATGACGGGCGCGCCCTACCTGCGCGACCTGGAGGACAAGCGCCGCGCCCCAACCCTCGATGACCTGGCGATGTTCCACAAGCTGGCGCATGTGGCGCCGGCGCTGCATTCGTCGGCGCACCACATCGTGGAGCCGATGGACCACCCGATCTCGCAGCGCCATCTACGAATCACGTATTCGTCCATGAAGCACTCCGACAAGACCTTCATGGG
Organism: Ferruginivarius sediminum; assembly: GCF_003344765.1. Classification (GTDB taxonomy): domain Bacteria; phylum Pseudomonadota; class Alphaproteobacteria; order Kiloniellales; family Rhodovibrionaceae; genus Ferruginivarius; species Ferruginivarius sediminum. The sequence goes on from NZ_QPMH01000027.1 coordinate 20,342, forward strand.
CATGACGACCTCCGGCCGCAACGCAGAGGACGCGCTGGACATGTGCGCGATCCTGTTCGGCGCCGATTTCATGGAGACACACCCTGTCGTCACCGGCAACTGCAACGGCAACTCGCCGCTGGTCTGGGACGAGACCATGCTGTCGGCGATGCGCGCGTTCTGCCGGCGCAACCAGCCGGTGCTCTGCTCGCCCTTCGTCCTGGGCGGCGCCAACACCCCGGCATCGACCGCCCCCGCCGTGGCGCAGCTCAACGCGGAAGCGCTGGCCGCATTGGCCTATACCCAGGTGATCCGCAAGGGCGCGCCGGCGATTTACGGCCATTACCTCTCCACCGTGTCGATGCGTTCGGGCGCACCGATGGCGGGGACGCCGGAAATCAGCCTGATGAACTTCATGATCGGGCAGATGGCGCGCCATTACGGGGTGCCGTGGCGCACCTCGAACACGCTGGGCGGCGCCAAGACCCTCGACGCGCAGGCCGGCTATGAAAGTGCGACGACTCTGATGGCCGTGATGATGGCGGGCGCCAACTATATCTGGCACTCCGCCGGCTGGAACGAGGCCGGCATGCACTGCTCGGTCGCGAAGTTCGTGGTCGACGCCGAGCAATGCGCGATGGCGCACCGCATGGCCAGCGGCATCCGCTGGGACGACTTCGACGAGGGCTTGGCCGCCGTGAAGGACATCGGTCCGGGCGGGCACTTCCTGGGACACCCGCACACGCAGGCGAATTTCAGCCGCGCCTTCTTCATGCCGGAGCTGTTCGACAACAACAATATCGAGCAGTGGGCCGCCGAAGGCGCCAAGGACACGACCGCGCGCGCCCTGGAAAAGGCCCATCGGATGCTTGAGGAATACGAGGAGCCGACGCTGGATCCGGCCATCGACGAGGCGCTGCGCGACTTCATCGCACGCCGCGAACGAGAGATTCCGGCCGCCGACGCCCTGAACCAGGAGTACTGACGCCCCTCGGAAAATCGGATCGCACGGCAGGCGCCGACGAGAAAGGGAGCTACGAAGGCCCCCTTCCCGCTTCGGCGCTCGCTTTCGAATGGATTTCAATCGACGGCGTCGGTCGGGCCCCTGTCCGACAGGTCGATCCAGATGGTCTTCAGTTCCGTGTACTGGTCGTGCGCCTGCAGGCCATTGTCGCGCCCGCCGAAGCCGGATTGCTTATAGCCGCCGAAAGGCGTCGTGATATCGCCTTCGCCATAGCAGTTCACCGTGACCGTGCCGGCCCGCACCGCCCGCGCCGTCCGCAGGGCGCGCTTGCCATTGGCCGAGAACACCGAGGCGGCAAGGCCGTAGGGGCTGTCGTTGGCGATGGTGACCGCCTCGTCGGCGCTGCGAACCGTGATGACGGAGAGCACCGGCCCGAAGATCTCCTCGCGGGCCAGCCGGCTTTCGCGGTCGACCGCGTCGAAGATCGTGGGCTCGACATAGCCGTCGGCGCCCTGCCCGCCCAGCACGACCTCGGCCTCCGCGCGCCCGTGCTCCAGATAGCCGCAGACCTTGTCGAAGTGGCCTCTGTCCACCAACGCGCCCAGGTGGTTCGCCGGGTCCAGCGGATCGCCCGTCCGCCAGTCCCGGGCGCGGGCCAGGATGCGCTCCATCAGCGGCGCCTTCGCCGCCTCGTGCACGATCAGCCGCGAGGTCGCCGAGCAGTTCTCCCCCATGTTCCAGAACGCGGCGTTGGTCACGTGTTCGGCGACGAGGTCCAGGTCCTCGGCATCGTCCGTCACGATGGCAGGGTTCTTGCCGCCGCACTCCAGCACGACCTTCTTGAGGTTGGAGTCCGCGCTGTAGCGAAGGAAGCGCCTCCCGGTCTCGGTGGAGCCGGTAAACGACACCATATCGACATCGCCGTGCAGCCCCAGCGGCTCGCCCGCACCAGGGCCATCGCCGGTGACGACGTTCAGCACACCCGCCGGAAGCCCTGCCTCCATCGCCAGCTCGGCAACCCGCAACGCTGAGAGCGAGGTCTGCTCGGCCGGCTTTACGATGACCGAGCAGCCGCTGGCAAGCGCCGGCCCGATCTTCCAGGCCAGCATCATCAGCGGGAAATTCCAGGGCAGGACACAGGCGGCAACACCTATGGGCTCGCGCACGATCAGCGCCATCGCGTCCTCTCCGACCGGCGCGCTCTGGTCGTAAAGCTTGTCGATAGCCTCGGCGTGCCACTTCAGCGTGTTGATGGTGTCCGGAACATCGACAGTGGCGCAGTCGCGGATCGGCTTGCCGCTGTCCAGGCTTTCCAGCACCGCAAGTTCGTGGCGGTTGCGGTGCAGCAGCTTGGCAAGGCGGATCAGGATGTCCTTGCGCTCGGCCGGGGCCTTGCAGCGCCAGCGGCCGTCGTCGAACGCCTCGCGCGCCTTCCGGACGGCGAAGTCGACGTCCTCCGCCTGACACGCCGCCACTTCAGCCAGGGTTTCCCCGGTCGCCGGGTTCGTGCTGGCGAACGTCTTGCCGGATCGCGCCGGGCGGAACGCGCCGTCGACGAAGGCGGTGGCCGCCGGTGTCAGCGATGCCGCGATCGCCTGGTATTCCTCTCGGGTCTGCAAGTCGCTCATGCGGCACGCTCCTCTGCCTCGATCGCGGCGATGGTCCTGTCCATGACGCGGACGACCTCGCTGAACTCGCGCTTCTCGTCCTTGTTGAGCGGCGTCAGCGGCCGCCTGGGATCGCCGGCCGGCAGGCCGCGCAGCGTCATGCCGTGCTTGATGCAAGGCACGAACTTGCCACCCTGTTCCAGCACCCGCATCAGCGGCAGCATCGCGCTCATGATCCGGCGCCCGCGCTCGAAGTCGCCATCGACGGCGCAGGCGCGGTGCAGCGCGATATGCGCCTCAGGCGCGAAGTTCGATCCGGCACAGACCCAGCTACGCGCGCCCCAGGCAAAGAACTCCAGCGCCTGGTCGTCCATGCCGCAGGCTAGCTGGATGTGCGGATAGTCGCGTGCGAGCAGATGCACACGGTTTATATCGCCGGAGCTTTCCTTGATCGCCTGGAAGTTCGGCGAGCGGCCCACCCGGTCCAGGTAGTCCTCGCCCATGTTCGCGCCAGTGCGCCCTGGATAGTTGTAAAGCATCACCGGCAGATTGGCCGCCCGGTCGACGGTGAGCGCGTGGATCGCGTTCTCCCGCTCCGTCGGGACGGAATAGGGCGGCGTGGAAACCAGGATCGCATCGGCGCCGGTGTCCCTGGCGGCGCGCGCGAACTCGACCGATTCCTCGGTGCGCAGGGCGCCGGTCCCGACGATCAACGGAATGCGGCCCGCGATCACCTCGTGCGCGCGGCGCATGAGCTGGACGCGTTCCTCCCCGCTCTGGGCGTAGTACTCCCCCGTGGTGCCCGCCACGATGATGCCGGCAACGCCCGATGCGATCAGGTGCTCGACGACCGCGGCAAAGCCGTCGAAATCCACGTTCCAATCCGCACCGTAGGGCGTGATCACTGGCGTATAGATGCCTTCGAACTGCATCCGGCACTCCTTGTACACAATCTGCATACAGAATACGGGGCCGGCCGGAGCGGAACAAGGGCGCGGTCGGCTACCCGGTTTCGCTGTCGTCCGGCAGGGGGTCGGGACGCACGAACATCTCCATGTGATCCTGCGACAACGCCCAATGGTCCTTGGTCAGGCCGACGACCCCTTCGACGTCGCCGGCTTCTATCAGTTCGATGAACCTGTCGTGATGCGCCGCCGCCGCTTCGATCCGCTCGCGCATATCCTCTGAGCGCGCACGCCAGAAGGTTTGGCCGATACGGGCATGGTCGATCAGCAGACGCTGCAGGCTGGGCATCAGGTAGGGGTTATCCGACATCTCGCCGATGATGTGATGGAAGCGGTCGTTCCAGTACACCATGTCGTCGACGGATCCGGCCTGCACCGCCACGCGGAACCGCGCCTGGGCGTCGCGCAGCTTGTCGAGTTGCTTCGCCGTGGCATTCTGAGCCGCCAGCCGGCCGACGGCGGAATAGACCATCGGCGCGGTCATGAAGAAATAGCGCAGCGTCTTGTACGTCATCGGCGCTACCGTGGCGCCGCGATTGTCGCGGATCTCCAGGTAACCCTCGCCCGCCAGACGCCGGAATACGTCGCGCAACGGCGTGCGGGAAACGCCGTATTCCGTGCTGATACGGGTTTCGTCCAGGTCGGCGCCCGGCTCAAGCTCCATGGTCAGCACCCGCCGCTTGAGGTCCTGGTAGAGATGCTCTTTCGACGTCCTGGTCATCCGGCTCCTCGATCCACGCCCGCGCTGGCACGGCGCCGCCCCGCGGCCCGACCACGGAAAACATACCTGCGGACATCGACCGGCTGGGCGCCGACCGCAGTGTATTCTTTCTGTGCACAGACTACAAAGGAAGCCGGCGGATAGCTCGCATGACGCGAGGAGGTTGCAATCCTACCGGCCGCTGAACGAGGGCTTGCGCTTCTCCAGGAAGGCCTTCATGCCCTCCACCTTGTCGTCGCTGGCGAACAGCACCTGGAGTGCCTTGCGCTCCATCAGCAGCGCGCCTTCCAGCGACGCGTCGGGCCCGTGGACCACGACCTCCTTGATCTGCTCGACGGCAAGCGGCGGCATCGAGGCAATGGTCCGCGCGGTGGAAAGGGCAGTCTCCAGCACCTCGGCGTCCGGCACCACCTTGCTGACGAAGCCCATCGAGAAAGCTTCCTGCGCGGAGATTATCTCGCCCGTCAAGGTCAGGCGCATGGTCTGGTACTTGCCGATGGTCCGCGCCAGGCGCTGCGTGCCGCCCGCGCCCGGCATTATGCCGACCCGCACTTCCGGCTGGCCCAGCTTGGCGCCCTCGCCCGCGATGATGATGTCGGTGTTGAGCGCCAGTTCCAGGCCGCCGCCCAGGGCATAGCCGTTGACGGCCGATATCACCGGATGCGGGCAGTCCGACACCGCGCGCCAGAGCCGTTCCGTATGGCGCAGGTACATCTCCACGGCACTGGTGTCCACCATGTCGCGGATGTCGGCCCCGGCGGCGAAGGCTTCCTCGTTGCCGGTAATCACGACGCAACGTACGTCCGTGTCCGCCGAAAGCTCCTGAAACACCTCCGCAAGGCGCTGGCGAAGCTGCATGTTGAGGGCGTTGCGCGCCTTCGGCCGGTTCAACCGCACCAGCGCCACATGCTCTTCCGGCCGTTCCAGGAGGACGGTGTCCTGATAGTCGCTCATTCGATCACACCCGCTCGATCAGGATCGCGGCGCCCTGGCCGACGCCCACGCACATGGTGCACAGCGCATAGCGGCCGGAACGCCGATGCAACTCGCGCGCGGCGGTGGTGACGAGCCGCGCGCCGCTCATGCCCAGCGGATGGCCCAGCGCGATGGCCCCGCCGTTCGGATTGACATGCTCGCCGTCGTCGGGAACCCCAAGCTCGCGCAGCACGGCCAGCGCCTGCGCCGCGAACGCCTCGTTCAGCTCGATAACGTCGATGTCGGCGATGCCAAGCCCGAGCCGTTCCAGCAGGCGGCGCGAGGCCGGGATCGGTCCCAGGCCCATCAGGCGCGGCGACACGCCCGCCGTCGCCATGCCGACGATCCGCGCCATCGGCTCCAGGCCATAACGTTCCGCCGCCTCGCCGGAGGCGACCAGAAGCGCGCAGGCGCCGTCGTTCACGCCGGAAGCGTTGCCCGCCGTCACGCTGCCCTCGCGCCGGAACGGCGTGGGAAGCTTCGCCAGGCTCTCCAGGTCCGCGTTCGGGCGCGGATGCTCGTCCGCCGTCACCGCCTGCGGCGGCCCCTTGCGGGCGGGAACCTCGACGGGGACGATCTCCTCGGCCAGGCGCCCCGCTTCGACCGCGGCCGCCGTGCGCTGCTGGCTGCGCAGCGCGAAGGCGTCCTGGTCGGCGCGCGAGACGTCGCACGCCTCGGCGACGTTCTCGGCCGTCTCCGGCATGCTGTCGATGCCGTACTGCTCCTCGATGATGCGGTTGACGAAACGCCAACCGATGGTGGTGTCGAAGACCTCCGCCTTGCGGCTGAACGGAGTGTCCGCCTTTGGCATGACGAAGGGCGCACGCGACATGCTCTCGACACCGCCGGCAAGCGCGAGACCCGCCTCGCCAAGCCGGATGGCGCGGGCAGCCTGGCCCACGGCGTCCATGCCCGATGCGCACAGGCGGTTGACGGTGGCGCCGGGCACGCTCTCCGGCAGGCCTGCGATCAGGCTGGCCATGCGCGCCACGTTCCGGTTGTCCTCGCCGGCCTGGTTGGCGCAGCCGTAAAAGACCTCGTCGCAGGCCGCCCAGTCGACACCGGCGTTACGCTCCATCAGCGCGCGGATCGGCACCGCGGCCAGGTCGTCGGCGCGTACGGACGCCAGCGCGCCGGCATAGCGACCGATGGGCGTGCGCACGGCGTCGCAGATAAACGCTTCGCTCACAGCGGCGATCCCTTCTTGAAGTTCGGGCGGCGCTTCTCGCGCAGGGAGGCCAGGCCCTCGCGCACGTCCGCACCGTTGAAGCCCATGAATTCGAGCGCCAGCGAGGTGTCGAACGACGGGCCGGCCATGCGCAGCCAGTTGTTCAGCGCGTACTTGGTCCAGCGAATCGCCGTCGGCGAGCCGGCGGCGAGCTTGGCCGCCACTTCCAGCGCCTTGTCGTCGACCTCTGCGTCCTCGGCGCAGAGCGAGACGAGGCCGATACGCTCGGCCTCCTCGCCACTAACCGCCTCGCAAAGAAGGAGATGATATTTCGCCTTCGCCATGCCGCAGAGCAGCGGCCAGACGATGGCCGCGTGATCGCCGGCAGCCACGCCCAGGCGGGTGTGGCCGTCGATGATACGCGCGGTCTTCCCGGCAACGGAGACATCGGCCAGCAGCCCGGCCACCAGCCCGGCGCCCACCGCCGGTCCGCGAATCGCCGAGACGATGGGCTTGGAGCAGTTGATGACGTTGTAGACAAGATCACGCGCCTCTTTCCAGACGCGGGTCAGAACCTCGAAGTCCTGCGTCATCTGCTCCACAAGGTCGAGGTCGCCCCCGGCGGAGAACGCTTCGCCCGCACCGCGGATGATCGCGACGTCAACGTCCGGATCGGCGTCGATCTCGCGCCATACCCGCACCAGCTCGCCGTGCATGACTTCATCGGCGGCGTTCAGGCGGCCGGGGTTCTCCATGGTGATGCGGAGAACGCGCTCCTGCGGCCAGTCGAACTTGAGGCGTTCGTAGTCGCTGTATCGCTGGGTCATATCTTCTTCTCGCGCCCCTTCCAGTACGGCTCTTTCAGAACGTTCTTCTGAATCTTGCCGATCGGCGTCTTGGGGAACTCGGTGACGAATTCGATCAATCGGGGCCGCTTGAACCGGGCAAGCCGTTCCGCGCAGTGCGCTTCCAGCTCCTCCTGGCTCACGCCACCCTCAGATTTCAGGCGGACGTGGGCGGCCGGCACTTCGCCCCATTTGTCGTCGGGGATGCCGAACACCGCGCACTCCGCCACGGCGTCGTGGGAATAGAGCGCGTCCTCGATTTCCTTCGGATAGATGTTCTCGCCGCCGGAAATGATCATGTCCTTGGAGCGGTCGACCAGCGTGATGAAGCCTTCCCCGTCGATGGTCGCGAGATCGCCGGTCCAGCCCCAGCCGTCGGAGAACTTGAAGAAACCGGCGGTCTGCTCGGGCTCGCCATAGTATTCCAGCATGACGTTGTCACCCTTGGAGACGACCTCGCCCACTTCGCCCGGCGCGACCGGCTTGCCCTCCGGGTCCACCACTCGGACGTCCACGTTGTAGGCCTGCCGGCCGACAGCCCCCAGCTTCTCCGGCAGATACCAGGGACGCAGGACCGCCACGACGCCGACTTCCGACTGGCCGTAGATCTGGGTGATCCGAACGTCGGGCAGGCGCTTCATCATCTCCGCCTGCACCCAGTCGGGCATCGGTGCACCGGCGAAACTGAGTTTGCGGAAGGTCGCATAGTCCGCCGCGTCGAATTCCGGGTCGCTCACCGCCATGCTGACCTGTGTGGGAACCATGAAGGCCGCTGTCATCCCGGTTTCCCGCACCATCCGGGCGAACGCGCGGGTATCCCACTTGGTAAGGAAGGTGCAGGTGGCCCCGGCCAGCACGGCGGGCTGGAACATGATGTTGAGCGCCGCGACGTGGAACAGGGGGGTCACGATGCCGACCACGTCGCGCTCGTCGATGGCCTCCTCGACCATCACCGTGTGTGCGGTGGTATCGCGGTTGCGGTGGCTGGCAAGGACGCCCTTGGGCCGGCCCGTGGTGCCGCCGGTGTACGTCATGCAGAAGGGATCGTCCTCGCGAAGCTCAACATCCGGCTCGTCTTCGGGCTGGCCTTGCAGGTAAGCCTCGAAGGTCGTCGCACCGCCTGCCTCGCCGCCGATCACGACCGTCTTCCTGAGTTTCGGGAGCCGTCCCTCGACGGCCGACACCTTCTCTGCCAGCGCCCGCTCGAAGAACAGCAGTTCCACGTCCGCCTTATCCAGCACGTACTGCAGTTCTTCCGGCGCGTAGAGTACCGAGACGTTCACGAGGACATAGCCGGTGCGCGCCACGCCGAAGAACACGGTCCCGTATTCCGGCCGGTTGCGGCACAGGATCGCCACCTTGGCACCCTTTTCCAGGCCCTCGTTCAAAAGCGCGTGCGCGAGCCGGTTGGCCGAGGCGTCCAGGTCCCGGTAAAGCGTGGCCGTACCGTCCCAAAGGATCGCCGGCTTGTCCGGAAACCGGTATGCGGAACGGCGCAGCATGTCGCCGGTGAGCATCGGCTTGCTCCCCATAATTTCGTCCTTGTCGGCCTCGACTTTCGTTCGATGCAGGGTTAGCTTCAATGAGAAATTGCAGAATACAGTTCCGCACAGCGGAATAGTGAGGGGGCCCTTGATCGAGAAAAAGGACAGGCAGTTCGTCGACGCCCTGGCGCGTGGGCTCGCGATCCTGGAGACGTTCTCGCGAGCGAACACGCCGCTGAGCAACAAACAGCTCACCCAGCGCACGGGGCTGGCGCCGTCCACGGTCAGCCGCCTTACCCATACCCTGACAACCCTCGGCTATCTGCGCCTGGACGAGTCCTCTCGCCGCTATGCCCTGACGCCCAAGACGGTCTCGCTGGGCTACTCGGTGCTGGAGGGCTTCACGCTGGTCGACCGCATCCATCCGCTGCTGGAACGCCTGGCGGCCAAGACCGGCGAAACCGCGGCACTTGCCGTTCGCGACGGCCTCCACGTCACCTTCCTCAGCGCCGTGCAGGGGAACAGCCTTGTCGCCGTGCGACTGGCCACCGGCGCGCGCCTGCCCATCGCGGTGTCGGCGGCGGGCCTTGCCCTCCTCACCCAGATGCCGGAGCGCGAACGCCGCATGACCGCCGCGCGGATCCGTGCCGACCTGCTGCGCCGGGACGGCGACGTGCAAGGCTTCAGCGACCGCCTGGAGAAGGCGCTTGCCTCGCCCGTGGTCGTGGTCCGGAACGTCTGGAAGAAGGGGATCGGCGGCCTTGCCGTGGGCCTGACCGACGGCGCCAGCCAGTTCGCCCTGACCCTCCCCGTCTCCACCGGCGCGGTGTCCTGCGAGGAAATGTCGGGCGAACTGACGACGGCCTTGCAGGAAGTCGCGGAGGAAGTCAGGGCCGGTCAGCACTGACCCGCCGGCAGCCCGAGCAGCGCACGCCGGCGCAGCCACTGGCTGGGGCGGTAGCGGTCGTCCCCGGTGATCGCCTGCGCCTGCTGGAGGATGCGGTGGACCTTCGACGGCTCCATGGCATCGCAGAGTTCCAGCGGCCCTTTGGGATAGTTCAGGCCGAGGCGCATGGCGAGATCGATCTCGTCCGGCCGCGCCAGCCCGATCTGCGCCATCTCGCAGCCCAGATTGCCAACCATCGCGGCAATCCGCTGCGCGATGAAGCCGGCGGAATCGCCGATGGCGGTGACGCCGCGAACCTTGCCCAGCAGGTCGATCACGCTGTCCCGCGTCACGCCGTCCACGCCCGGCGCGGTCATCACCACGACCCGCCTGGAGGTATCGAACATCGTATCGACGGCGACGAGCCGGCGGGCATCGACGCCCGTGCGGACGGCCAGCGCCGTGCAGTCCTCCCCGATGGGCGCGGCGAGTAGCGGCGCCTTTCCGTCATCCTCGCGAAGCTCCTCCGCGCCCGCTTCGGCAACCAGCTCGGCCAGACGGTCGTCCGGCTCTACCAGTACGACGCGCTGCGCCGGGCGAGTGCCGACGACGGCATCCGGGCTCTCCGGCTTCGCGTCCTCGCCGTACTCATAGAACCCCGCGCCGGTCTTGCGCCCCAGGCGTCCGGCCTCCCGCAGCGCCCGGTGCTGCGGCGTGGTGCGCAGGCGCGGATCGTTGAAGAAACTCTCCCAGACGAAGCGGGTCACGGGATAGTTCACGTCGATCCCGGTCAGGTCCATCAGCTCGAACGGCCCCATGCGAAAGCCGCAGCAGTCGCGCATGACGGCATCCACCTGCGCGGGCGTGGCGACTCCTTCGTGGATCAGCGCCAGTGCTTCGGTCGTGTAGGCGCGGCCGCCGAAATTGACGAGGAAGCCGGGGGTGTCCTTCACCGTGACCGGCGTGCGCCCCATGCGCTCGCCCAGGCCGCTGAGCGCCTCGACCACCTCCGGGGCGGTATCGAGGGCGCGAACCACCTCGACCAGCTTCATCAACGGGACCGGATTGAAGAAGTGCATGCCGGCGATACGCCCGCGCCGCGCACAGTTGGCGGCAATCGCGCCAATCGGCAGGGACGAGGTGTTGGAGGCCAGGATGCAGCGCTCCGACACCGTCTCTTCCAATTTCGCGAAGATCGCCTGCTTGACGTCGAGATCCTCGACCACCGCCTCGATGACGACGTCGCGGTCGGCCAAGTCGGAGATCGCATCCGCCACCGACAACCGGGCAACCGCCGCCTCGACGTCCGCGGCCGACATGCGCCCTTTCTCGACCTGCCGTTCAAGGCGCTTGCGGACCTGTTGCAGCCCGCGTTCGCCGGCAGCGGCGTCGGCGTCGTGAAGGCGGGTGTCAATGCCGCCGACGGCGGCGACCTGCGCAATGCCGGTCCCCATGGCGCCGGCGCCGATGATTCCCAGCTTCAGTTGCGCGGCATTCGGATCAAACATCTATCCCTGGTCCTGTTCGCGTGAATGAAAGCGTGGACGCTCACAAGAGCGAGCGTACGAGACCGCCGTCGACGGTGATGTTCTGGCCCGTGACGTAGCCGGCGTGACGGCTGCAAAGGAATGCGCAGAAGGGGCCGAAGTCCTCGGCCGTGCCCAGACGGCCCGCCGGAATCGACTGGGCCATGCGCGCCTTCGCCTCGTCCTGCGTGATGCCCTGCTGTTCCGCCTGGGCGGCGTAGACCCGTCGCAGCGCCCCGGTGTCCATCAGACCCGGCAGAAGGTTATTGATCGTCACGCCCTGCCCCGCCACTTCGCGGGCCAGCGTCGCCATCGCGCCATGCAGTCCTGCACGCGCCCCGTTCGCCAGCGCCATGTTCGGATACGGCTCGCGCACCGCGAAGGAGGTGACGTTCACGACCCGGCCGAAGCCGCGCTCGGCCATGCCGGGGACGAACATGCGCGCGGCCTCGATGGCGGCCAACATGTTGGTCTCGATGGCGCGCCGCCAGGTGTCGAGGTCGTGCTGCAGGAATGCGCCGGGTGGCGGCCCGCCGGCGTTGGTGACGACGATGTCGAACGGCCCGTGCTGTGCCGAGACGCTCTCAAGGAACGCGGTCCGGGCACCGGCGTCGGCGATGTCGCCCTGCGCGAAGGCGGCGCCGAGTTCATCAGCCGCCGCCTTGCCGCTTTCGGGGTCGCGGCCGTTGATCGTCAGGGTCACGCCGGCCTCGTCTAGCGCGCGCGCACACGCCAGGCCAAGGCCTTTGGTGCCACCCAGGACGAGGGCCTTGCGGCCGGATATGCCAAGATCCATCGGACTCCCCCGTTTAGCTGCGTTCGTGAAAGCCCGCCGCTACATCAACGACGGCAGGTAGGTGACGATCTCGGGCATCAGGGCAAAGCCCACAATCGCCGCGGCGAAGATGAGAATGAAGGGAATCACCGCGCGATACATCTCCTGAACCGGGACGTCCGGCGCCACCCCCTTCAGCGCGAAGAGCGTATAGCCGAACGGTGGCGTGATCCCGCCCACCGACATGTTGATGAGGAAGATCAGCCAGAACCACACCGGATCGAACGCAAGCGCGCCCACGATCGGCAGATAGATCGGCACCAGCATGATCATCAGCGCGATCTGGTCGACGAACATGCACAGCACGAAGGGAAGCACCTGGAGGATGGCGAACATCATCCAGCGGTCCCAGTCGAGCTCGGTCACGGCGCGAACCAGTGTCGAGGTGGCGCCGCTCATGTTCAGCACCTGGCTGAACGACACCGAGCAGGCCATGATGATCAGGATGATCGCGGTGATCCACGCGGTGGAGCCCAGCGCCTCGCGCAGCCCGCTCAAGGTGAGCTTGCCCATCGCGGCGGTCACCGCCAGCGCCGCGACCACGCCCATCGCCGCGGATTCCGTGGGCGTCGCCACGCCGCCGAGGATCAGCCCCAGAATCGTCGCGATGATCAGCAGGAACGGCAGCGCCCGCGACGCCGTCGCCAGCCGCTCCATGGCCGGTGCGTCGACGCGCGGGCTTGCGGGTGCCAGTTCGGGCGCAATACGCGCGCGCACCATAAGATAGACGAAGAATATCGCCGCCAGCACCAGGCCGGGCAGTATCCCGGCGACCAGCAGGGACGCGATGGAAACCTTCGCCAGCATACCCAGGACGATGGCCATGATGCTTGGCGGAATGATCGGCGCCAGGCTGGCCCCGGCGAAGATGGCGCCGATGGACATGCGCCGATCGTAGCGCCGCTCCACCATCTCGGGCAGCAGCGAGCTACCCATCATCGCCGTCACCGCCATCGCCGAGCCCGAAAGCGCGCCGAACAGGGTCGACAGGACGACGCAGACCGTGAACAGCCGCGCCCGGAAGTTCCCGACAAGCGCATCCACCGCGTCGAACAAGATCGCGACGGAGCCCGTGCGGAACAGGATCTCGCCCAGCAGGATGAACATCGGGATCGCCGCCAGCGACACGCTGGTGCTGGTAGCGTACATCGAACTGACGATCAGGCTGACGCCGCTGAGGTCGCCGGTCAGCAGGACCAGTCCGAGGATATTCATCGCCAGGAAGGCGACGAAGACCGGAAGGCCGGCGGTGAACAGGACCAGCAGGAGGCCGAAGCCGCCACTCAGGAATACGTACCAGTCCATTCGTGCTCCCGCGCGTCCCGCGGGGCTTCGAGCAGGTGGCGCAGAAAATACAGCGCCGCGCTCAGAAGCCCGTAGGCGATGGTTCCGGTGACCCACCACTTGGGCCAGGCCGTGACCGTGATCATCTGGACCCCGGTCTGGTAATGCTGGAGGGCCGCGTCCGCCCCGTACCAGCCGCAGATGCCGCAGACGGCGAAGCCGGCGGCGTTGCCCAGCCGCGCCAGGGCAACGCGCACGGGTGGCGGCGCGCCGTCAACGGCGAAGGTCATGGCGACGTGCGCGTTCTCTCGCGTGATCCGCGGCACGGCGAGGAATGTCAGCACCGACAGGGCGACCATGACGGAGTCGCCCGACCAGCCGAGCGGCGCGTTGAAGGCATAGCGCATGACCACCTCCAGCGAGGTGACCAAGGCGATCGCCGCGACGGCCAGTATCGACAGTCCGTACGTCAGGTCCGCCAGGCGATCGTGCGAACGCAAAAGGGCGCCGAGACCGCGCGTTATCGCTTTCATCCCGGCGCCCTCCCCTCTGCGTCGCTTACTGTTCCGTCAGGCCCTTCTCGATCGCCATGTCGCGGAACTGCCGGCCGTCCTCGCCGGAGCGCTCGACGACATCCTGCCAGACGCCGGTGTTGAAGACCGCGTCGACACGCGGCGCCACGTCGGGACCGAACTCGGTGATCTCCATGCCGCGGCGCTTCAGCTCGGCTTCCTCTTCCGCCCACAGCATCTCGAAGTGCTCGCGGCCCTCGATCTCAAGCTGCTTGGCGGCTTCGATGAAGATGTCCTGTTCCTCGTCGCTGAGAGCGTTCCAGCTATCCAGGTTCATAAACAGCGACAGGTTTGTTACCCCGAATGTCGGCCGCGCCATGTAGTCGGCGACCTCGTACCACTTGTAGTCCAGCGCGCCGAACACCGGCCATGCGGCCCCGTCGACCACGCCCCGCTCCAGGGCGCCGTAGATCTCGCTGGCCGGCATCGTCACGACCGAACCGCCCAGTTCCTTGACGAAATGGTGGTAAGTGCCGGAAGCACGGATCTTCAGGCCCGACAGGTCGCCGCTCTCGCCGATCGGCTCGCGCAGCAGAACGTGATAGCCGGACGCGGCGGAGAACACGCCGATCAGCTTCAGGCCCCTCTTGTTGTAGTGCTGGTCGATCAGGTCGTAGATACCGCTTTCGCGCCGTTTCACGGGATCGTCCTCGATGGCGTCCATGCCGAACACCATCGCGGTCTGGCCCTTGTGATAGGCGCCGTGGGTGAAAAGCATGTCGAACAGGCCGCTGGACACGGGCTGAAGCTGCTCGAACGGCGGCACCGTCTCCGGTCCGCGCAGATCGATCTTCACCTCACCGTCCGACAGCTCCTCGACCCGCTTCGCGAAGCCGACGGCGAAGACGGGAACGGCATTGTAGCTCTCGCCCCAGCTCGTCAGCATCGTAAGGTCCTTGGCCTGGGCGGACAGCGCCAGCGCGCTTGCAATCGCCGTGGCACCGGCCAGGTTCAAGAGCTTCCTGAAATTCATGAGGCCCGTATCCTCCCTTTCCGCCCGCCGGCTTTAGCGGCGCATCGCTTCCGAGGGCAGTTGTCTTCGACCCGACGCCTGGCGCTCGCTCAAGCCCGGGCGCGCCGCCTGGCTACGAAGCAAAGCCGCTCCCGCCCCTTTCCGTCAAAGCGAAAATGCGGAAGGTTGTTCCGCAGAGCGGAATACTACGACACCCCTTCGAACCGGCGAACATCATACTATCGAATGTCCCGCCGAATACGGTCAGTGGGAAAGCGATTGTATCGAGCGTGGCAAGGCGGGACCTTGGCGCCGGCGCCGTCGCAGATACGGCGGCCGAATTCGGTCCGGCCAAGTTCCGGCAGCATTCGGTAACGATGCGGCGCCCAACTTTCGCAAGGGCGCGAGTGCTATATATACTAGTCTGGATCGACCCAGCGGTCGGTAACGGGAGAAACGCAGGAGCAGACCCATGGCTGGTGGCTGGACCCGGGACGGCGCCGTACAGGACCAGATCGACGCAAGCGTGGCCGATGCGGTCGACCGCGTTCGCGGCAACCTGCCGCGGGGCGAAAGCCTGCACCACTGCGAAGAGTGCGACGAGCCCATTCCCGAAGCCCGGCGCCGGGCGGTTCCCGGCGTTCGCCTGTGTGTTGCGTGTCAGGAATTGCAGGACAAGCAGCAGGCCATCGACAGCGGCTATAACCGCCGGGGCAGCAAGGACAGCCAGTTGCGTTGACGGGTGAGCGCTTGCCCTGCCGCCCCCCGCGACTCCCTGAAAACCGGGGTGCAGCTACATTACCCTCTGCGGAAGCCGCGAATGTCGGGCGGCAAACCGTCCTGGCACCCGCTCCCCCTGGAAACCCCTGTCAAAGGGAAGGCGTCGAATTGGTTTACAGCACCGTCTCCGGCGCGACGTACGGCAGATTCTGACTTTTCGCCACTGGCGCGCAAGTGACCTTTCCATCCACGACGTTGAGGCCGTTCAGGAAGTGGGGGTCGGCCTGCAGTGCCTCTCGCCAGCCCTTGTCCGCCAGCCGGATCACGTACGGCAGCGTCGCGTTGGTCAGCGCGAAGGTCGATGTGCGTGGCACCGCTCCCGGCATATTGGCGACGCAATAGTGCACGACGCCATCCACCACGAATGTCGGTTCGGCATGGGTGGTCGCCTTGCTGGTCTCGAAGCAGCCGCCCTGGTCGATTGCGACATCCACGAGCACCGAGCCGTTCTTCATCCCCGAGACCATCTCGCGGGTGACGAGCTTGGGCGCGCCGGCGCCGGCGACCAGCACGGCACCGACAACGACGTCGCTCACCAGAACCACCTGTTCCAGGCTACCCTTGGTCGAGTACACGGTCTTCAGCGACGAGCCGAAGCGATGCGAGAGACGCTCCAGAACCGCCGGACTGCGGTCCAGGACAGTGACCTCGGCACCCATGCCCAACGCAATCTGGGTTGCGTTCTCACCAACGACGCCACCGCCGATCACCGCCACCTTGGCCGGCGCTACGCCCGGGACACCGCCCATGAGCAGGCCACGGCCACGGCGCTCCCACTCCAGCGACTGGGCGCCCGCCTGCACCGAAAGGCGTCCGGCCACCTGCGACATCGGGCGTAGCAGCGGCAGCCCGCCGTCATCGTCGGTGATGGTTTCATAGGCAATGCAGATTGCACCCGACTTGATCAAATCCTGGGTCTGCGGCGCGTCCGGTGCCAGATGCAGATATGTGAACAGGATGTGGTCCGAGGTGAGGCGCGCGCGTTCCTCCGCCTGTGGCTCCTTCACCTTGACGATCATCTCGGCGTTCGCGAAGACCGACGCCGCATCGGGCGCGATGCGCGCACCAGCGGCCTCGTACTCGCCGTCACCGGCCTCAATGCCCGCCCCTGCCTGGGTTTCCACAAGGACCTCATGGCCACGCGCCACCAGCTCGCGCGCCCCGTCGGGCGTTAAGCCGACGCGATATTCCTGGCTCTTGATTTCCTTGGGAACACCGACGCGCATGGCTTTCTTTCCTTCCTATCAAGCGGATTCGATGGGACGGAAAGGTTGCCGCAAGAAAGTAGGAATGTGCTTGCGATTTTAGCCGAGAATTCGGCAGATTGCGCAATCTTCATGCACATGAGGCTGAGAATGTCGAATATCCTGCATGATATCGAGCTCGACGCCCTGGATCGACGGATCCTGAAGGTTTTGCAGAGCAATGGCCGAATCACCAACCAGCAGCTCTCGGAACGCGTGAACCTCTCTGCGTCCGCATGCTCCAGGCGCGTCGCCCACCTGGAGGAGGCGGGCGTCATCGCCGGCTATGCGGCTCTGATCGCCCCGTCGGCGGTCGACCGGGCCACCACGGTTTTCGTGCAGGTGACGCTGACGCGCCAGAAGGAGGGCGATATGGCCGCCTTCGAAGCGGCGGTGGCGGACTGCCCGGACATCATGGAATGCTATTTAATGTCCGGAGAGGCCGATTACCTGGTCAAGGTGGCTGTCCGCGACCTCCACGACTACGAACGTGTGCATGCACAGTACCTGTCCCGCTTCCCGGCGGTCGCCCGCATCCACTCAAGTTTCACATTACGCACGGTGAAAAAGGAAACGGCGTTCCAGATCGGCCCCTGAACGCCAGGAGCAGATGCAGCGTGAGGCCGCTTCCTGGGTGATTACGGAATGATCTCGTCGAACTCGAATGGAAGCTTCTTCAGAACGCGCTCGTAGTTGCGCAACAGAGTCGATCGGTTCTTCGCGCCCATGTATATCTGCGCCACGGCGAAGCTGTAGCTGTCCTGTTCCGGCAGATCCGACAGCATCATGCCTTTCTGTACGTTTGGGCGGACGATCGTTCCGGGCATCGCTTGTTCCACGCCGGCGATCTCCTCCGCCGTCGGCACGCGAGCGACGCGCCCGTCCCCGAGAAAGACGCGATGGAAGAAGTCCGCCGCCAGCGCATACTCGCCTTCGCCGCTTACCATGCGCGGCTTGCGGCCGAGAGCCACGTCCACCGTCACTTGATGGTGGCTCACCCCGTCAACCTTCTCGAACAGGTCGCAATGGGCCTGCGCAATGCGGGTATTGATCTCCAAAAGCCAGATCCGATCCTGGACCTCGTCCCAGAAGAACTCGATGTTGAAGGCCGCGTTATCATAGCCGATGTGGCTCATGACCTTGCGCGTAAGTTCGTTCATCTTCCGCTGGATACGCGCGGGCAGCTTCGAAGGGTAGAGATAATAGAAGAAACTGAGCACCTGCGGGTAGCGGACCGAATCCACGACGGCATAGGGCACCACCTCCCCCTCGTGGACATAGCCTTCGACGGTGCATTGATGCCCGCCGATAATCTCCTCCGCCATGCAGAAACCGCCATCGACCGCGCGTATCTCTTCGGGAAGCTCGGCCTGCTCCAACACATAATTGAACGGCTCGGAGATCAGCCCGATCTCGGCACGCAGCTTGCCAACGGCATGCTCGAAGTCCTCGGGGCTGTCGATCCGGAAGCCAAGGCGTGAGCCCGACGATTTGATCGGCTTCACGAAGAACGGGAAGTACAGGCCGGCGTCGCCAAGCTTCGCCAATGCACCGTCGTCGAAGGGATCGAAGCAAGTGAAGTTCGGTATACAGTCGGGAACCACCTCCCGCTGGGTCACACGGCTCCAGTATTTGTGTTCGCACTTCAGCAGGCTTTGAAGCGAGGCGTTGCGGGTGCCGAACCTCCTGGAAAGCAACGGCAGCATGGTCGACACCGGAAAATCCATGTAGCCGATGATCGCATCGACCTTGCCATCGAAGCCGGCAATCCTGTCCTCGGCCTCGCGAAGCATGGCCGGAATATCGAATTCCTCGGTGTCGTACACGGCGGCCGGATCGATCACACCGTGAAAGTTGATGTCCTCGGCGCCGTGAATCCGCTGCAGCTTCGCCAGATTGAAGTCATTCAAGCCCATGACGAACACGTTCGAAGCCATCGCAGCCCTCACTGGACGAATTCAGTTCAACACACTGCGCCGCGGCGCACGGGAGCCCTCACTTCGCGGCGATAGGGGCGGGCGTGCGGAAGCTGCGGCCCTTCAGCCGCTGTATCGCGCTGTCGATATCGTCCACCAGCAGCACCAGCAGGTCGCCCTCGGACGCCGCGTCGAAGGCACGTTCCACCGCGTCATGCTCGACAAGCACGACCTCCGCCTTGCAATGCGATGCGGCCGCCTCTTCCGCGCCGCGCCGCAGCAATTCCGCCGCCTCGCCGATCTCGCGCCCGCGTGGGTCGGATTCGCAGATGAACAACGCATCGTGCATCCGGGCCAACTGAGCGCCGAGCGCCATCAGATCCTCGTCCCGCCGGTTCCCGGGCGCACTGGCCACCGCGATCCGCTTGTTCGCGGTCAGGCTGCTTACCAGCTTGTCAAGTGCCACCAGCGCGGGGACATTGTGGCCGTAGTCGATCAGCGCGCGGACACCGTCGGCCTCGATCAGGTTCGTGCGCCCCGGCAACTGACCGGGAGTCGGATGGAAGGTCTGCAGCCCCATCCGAATGTCGCCGAGCGTAAGGCCGAGTGCGAAGCCGGCCGCCGCGGCCGCCATGGCGTTGGCAACGTTGAATGGCGCGTGGCCCTCGAAAGCGATCGGCACGTCGTTCACCGGAATGACCTCGGCCTCGATGTGCCCCTGACGCATGACGATGCGGCCTTCCGAGACCGTGAACGCAACTCCCTGGTCGTGGACGTGCTGGCGCACCGCCTTCGAATTCGGATTCAAGGTGAAGTAAATGATGTTCCCGCGCGCCCAGTAGGTCCCCTGCTCAAGAACCCTGGGATCGTCGGCGTTCAATACGGCCGTGCCGGTCTCGCGCACAGCGTCGACGACAACCGTTTTGCAGCGGGCCAGTTCGTCGAGCGTGTGGATGTCGCGCTCGCCCAGGTGGTCGCTGTCGATATTGAGGAGAACGCCGACGTCGCACTCGTCGAAGCCGAGGCCGCGGCGCATGATCCCGCCGCGCGCCACTTCGAGCACGGCGTGCTCGACCGTGGGCTCCTTCAGCACCGTGGCCGCGGCCTGCGGGCCACTGTAATCGCCGCGCATGATGATGTGATTATCGATCTCGATCGTGCCGGTACAGGCCATCCCGACTTTCCGGCCGGCATGCCGAAGGAGGTGCGAGATCAACCGTGTCGTCGTGGTCTTACCGTTGGTCCCGGTAATCGCAGTGATCGGCACCCGCCCGTCGCCGCCGTCGGGGAACAGCATATCGACCACCGGGGCGCCCACGTCGCGGCTTTGCCCATGGGTTGGCGCCAGATGCATACGGAAGCCGGGCCCGGCGTTGACCTCGACAACGCCGGCGGATTGCTCGTCCAGCGGCTTCGACAGTGTCTCGGCCAGAAGGTCGATGCCGATGATGTCGAGACCTATCAGCCGCGCGATGCGCTCCGCGACATCGTGGACCTCCGGATGCACGTCGTCGGTGACGTCCGTCGCCGTGCCGCCGGTGCTGAGGTTGGCCGTCGATTTCAGCCAAACGATCTCCCCGCGCGGGATCTTGCTGGCAAGTGTCCAGCCCTGCTGCTCGATGAGACGATGAGACTGCTCATCAAGGTAGATCTGGGTCAGTAGGTTCTCATGCCCGACGCCACGGCGCGGGTCCGCGTTGGCCTGGTCCACGAGTTCCTGCAGCGTCGACCTGCCATCGCCGATGACATGCGCCGCCCGTCGCCGCGCGGCCGCCACGAGCTTGCCGTCGATGACCAGGAGGCGGTGGTCGTCGCCCTTGATGTACTGCTCAACAATCACGGTGGAATGGCGCGCCTGGGCGATTTCGTAGGCTTCGTGCAAGGCGGCGTCGTCACCGATATTCGTGCTGACGCCGCGCCCGTGGTTGCCGACAAGCGGTTTCACCACGACCGGATAGGCGAATTCGTGTGCCGCTTCGAGCGCCTCTTCAACTGAATAGCATGCTCGACCCTGCGGCACCGGTATGCCCGCGTCGCCGAGGATCTGTTTGGTCCAGTCCTTGTCGTCGGCGATGCCATAGCCGATAACATTGGTTTTCCAGGTGACCGTCGCCTGGAAACGCTGCTGCTTGTAGCCGTGGCCAAGCTGAATGTAGCTGCTCTCCTCGCTGAGGCGGAAGTAGGGGATGTTCCGCGCCTTGGCGGCGTTCACGATCGATCCGGTCGACGGCCCCAGCATGTGCGCGTCGCGCACCTCCTTCAGTCGGCCGATCACCGCGTCGATATCGATTTCGCGCTCGTTGAAAAGACTCTCCACGACATCGACGGCCTCGCGGCCGGCGGCAAGCCCGCATGCCTCGTCGCGGTAGCGGTAGACGACGTTGTAGATGCCGGGATCGTAGCTATCGACCGTCTTCCCGTATCCCACCGAGAAGCCGAGCATGTTCTGCAGTTCGATGGCGACGTGCTCGACCACGTGACCGGCCCAAGTGCCGCGCGTCACCCGCTCCAGGAACCCGCCCGGCCGACCGACCGAGCAGCGGTGCTCCTGCAGGCCGGGCATAAGCTCCTTCAACCGCTCGACGATGCCCGGCACCATATCGCTCGGCCGGTGCTCCAGCTCGCCGATGTCGAGCCGCATGTAAATAACCATATAGCGACTGTAGTAATTCGGGCCACGAAGCGCTCTGTGCTCAAGGATCTGCACCGGTACCACCTATACGTGCTGTGAATTCCTCGGGCGACATGTACCTTCTATCTTTAATATCGTACCCGTAACCGGCAATTAGTGCATGAACCAGCATATTTTCAACAGCCACCGGGGCGCCAGCACTGACTTCAGCCACATTAGAACGTGCTAATCTGCCGCTATCGACAATAATAACATGACCTGGCCCGATAGCCTCAATTATATTGCCGGAATAGAATATGACGCCCGCGTCCTCGCCGAGTCCCACGCCGATCAGTTCGGGGTTCGTGGTGCCGGCCTCCATCAGCCGGGTGAAGCGGCCGCGCTCCAGGAAATGGCTGTCGATGATTACACCTTCGACGAAGCCGAAGCCGCGGGTCATGCTAACCGCACCCTTGCGCAGGGCATCGGCGGCGGAGCCGTTGTAGATCATGGTGGCGGACATGGCGACGGCGCCGGCGCTGGTGCCGGCGATCACGGCACCGGCCATGTAGCGCTCCCTGATCGCGTCCAGGACGGGGGAACCGCCGAAAACATGGGTCAGGCGAAGCTGGTCGCCGCCGGTGAAGAACACGACGCCGCAGTTCTTGACCATCTCCACATTGTCCTGGTCGGCGGACTGTTTTCGATTTCGTATATTCAGGGCGTGAACCTCGCTCGCGCCGAGCCGCCCGAAGGCGGCCTGATAGGCCGGAAGCACCTCTTCGGGGTATCCGCTTGCTGTCGCGATAACGAGGACCTTCGTGTTGTTCCTGGGCGCCAGTGAAAAGACACGGGACAGCACTTCGAGGTCCGAGGACTTGTCCTCGGCACCGCCAATTGCAACGATATGGCCGCGCGAGCCAGGTCGTTTGTTCGCCATAATTGTTTCCTGCTGGTCGAGTTCAAGTCACACTAAGATGAAAACCGGTCGGCATGGAAGACGCGGATGAACCTTAGACCAACCGTGACAGGGAATCGAGTGCGTGGTCTACCCCTCCGCCCGCGCCGA
This sequence comes from Ferruginivarius sediminum, assembly GCF_003344765.1. Lineage (GTDB taxonomy): Bacteria > Pseudomonadota > Alphaproteobacteria > Kiloniellales > Rhodovibrionaceae > Ferruginivarius > Ferruginivarius sediminum. The sequence goes on from NZ_QPMH01000027.1 coordinate 42,725, forward strand.
TCGATAATATAGACCGTGGAACCGAATTAAAGGAGTCCCTGAAACCTCAGCGGGCGGCTTCGCCGAAGCGGCGACAGCGCCCCCTCGAACGCGGTCGTCAGGCTGTCGGCTTCCCGGCCATAGTATACCCGTGGCCACTCGCCACTGGGAACTCCGCCGCCGATGCGGCGGGCAGGATCGAGAGTCTCGCGCGCATAACGGGCAAGTTCCCTGGCCTTCCCTTCCCGCCCGACCAGCTCGCCGCGCCGTGGATGTGAACTTGCCGGAAATCCTTTTCTGTCAAAAGCGGCTACCCGCATGGCAGCCTTGAGGTGAGGCAAGAGCCAGGCAGAGACGATTACCGCGATAAAGCCTGCAAGCGAGTGTGTAATGTTGCTCTTGGCACGGGTGACCAAGAGGCAAAGTGCAGGGTCGTCGCGGGTGCAAGCCCAGCCACCCGCCTACGATGAGCCCTCCCGCCGTGTGGCCCCTGCCAGCTCCACGCTGGTCGCGCGCCGGCTACCCGCTCACCGCGCCGATCCCCGAGCCTGGTGGCTGGCCTCCACGCCGCGAAGCGCTGCATCGAGAATCCGCAGGCCTTCACGCTCGAGGTCGAATGCCCGCTCCGACAGCGACCAGCGAATCGCCGTCCCCTGGATCACGGAGATCAGCAGCCACGCAGCGGCGTCCGGGTCCACGTCGGGGTCGATCTCGCCGGCGCGCTGTCCGTCCGCGAGGATGTGTTCCAGCCGCGCGTGGAAGCGTCCTGCGACCTCCGCCATCCCGGCGCGCAGCGCGGCGTTGCCCTGGTGCAGCGTGCGCGAGAACAGGATGGCCGGCAGGGCCGGGATGGCCGCAATCAGCTGCAGCTGCGCGGCGACAAGCTGCCGCAAGCGCGCCGGTGCCGACTCGGTCTCGCCAAGCGCGGCGCGCCACGCCATCTGCATGCGCTCGCCCAGGACCGTCGCCAGCGCCCGCCACATCTCCGGCTTGCCGGCCGGGAAATGCCGATAGAGTGCGGGCTCGGTGACGCCGATCCGCGCGGCCAATGCCTTGGTCGTGACCGCGTCGGGGCCCTGTTCCCCGGCCATCCGGAGCATCGTGTCCAGGATCTGCCGACGTCGCTCTTCGCCAGTTT
>NZ_QPMH01000028.1 GCF_003344765.1 Ferruginivarius sediminum
CCATGGTCCGTCTCCACTGTGCTTGTGGCTCGGCACCCGCCGGTGCAACCCACGTATCTCAGCACACCTGGAGGCGGGCCACCCGCCCCCGTGACGGACATGTCGTCTAGTGTCAAGCGCCCGACGTCGCGGTTTGGCTTGCTAAGGCGGGGGCGATGCATTAGCCCGTTTGCGGAAATGGTCTGGGACGGCGGAAATCGTGCACGATATGGATCATAGCGCATTCTTCGAGCGGGAGTTCGCCGAGCATCAGGAGGTCGCCGCCGCGACGCGCGCGCAGCTTGCGGCGCCATTCGCGCGCCTCGTCGAGTTGACGGCGCAGGCGATACGCGATGGCGGCAAGGTCATGTTCTTCGGCAACGGGGGTAGCGCCGGCGACGCCCAGCATCTGGCGACCGAATTGACGGTGCGCTACACCCGCGATCGCGCGCCCATCGCGGCCATCGCGCTTACGACCGATACCTCCAGCCTGACGGCCATCGGCAACGACCTGGGCTTCGAGCGGCTTTTCGCCCGCCAGGTCCAGGCGCTCGGCCGGCCGGGCGACGTGGCCATCGGCATCTCGACGTCCGGGCGCAGCGCCAACGTCACCGCCGGTCTGAAGGCCGCGCGCGACGGCGGCATGCACGCCGCGGCGCTGGGCGGCGGGGACGGCGGCGACCTGGTCGGGCTGGCCGATCCGCTGCTGATCGTGCCCTCGCGCACGACCGCGCGGATTCAGGAAATGCACATCACCCTGGGGCAGATGTTGTGCGGCGCGCTGGAGCGCACGCTGGGCCTCGTCCCCAAGGACACGTGAATCGAGGATCGGGAAACCCATGACGCCGCCGATGGACAACGCCGATCTTGCCGGCAAGCTGGACACGCTGAACGGCGCGCCGGTCCTGGTGGTGGGCGACGTGATGCTGGACCGCTTCGTCTCCGGCGCCGTCGAGCGCATTTCGCCGGAGGCGCCGATCCCGATCCTGCGGGTGGAGCGGGAAACCACCATGCTGGGCGGGGCGGGCAACGTGCTGCGCAATCTGGCCGCCGTGGGCGCGCGCGGCACGCTCGTTGGCGTCGTCGGCGACGACATGGCCGGGGCGGAGGTGCGGCGCCTGGTGGCGGACGCCGGCGCGGATACGGACCGGCTTGCCGTTGTCGCCGGGCGGCCGACCAGCGTGAAGGTCCGCTACCTTGCGGGCGGACAGCAGCTTCTGCGCAGCGACCATGAGCACAATGGCGCGGTGGCGGAGGCAACGCACGCTGCGCTGCTGGAGAGCGTGCGGGCACGATTGCCGGACGCGCGTGCGGTGGTGCTCTCCGACTACGGCAAGGGGGTGTTGACCCCCGAATTCGTGCGCGGCGTCATCGGGCTGGCGCGCGCCGCCGGCGTGCCCGTCGTGGTCGATCCCAAGGGCCGGGACTACAGTGTCTATGCCGAGGCCAGTGTCGTTACCCCGAACCGCCGCGAACTGGCCGAGGCTTCCGACCTCGCCACCGGCACGGATGACGAGGTTTCCGCCGCGACGCGGCACATCATCACCACCTGCGGCATTGACGCCGTGCTGGCGACGCGCAGCGAGCAGGGCATGACGCTGGCCGTCGCCGACGCCGAGCCGGTCCACCTGTCGGCCCTGGCGCGCGAGGTCTATGACGTCTCGGGCGCGGGCGACACCGTGGTCGCGGTCCTGGCCGCCGCGCTGGCCGGCGCCCTCGACCTGCTGGACGCGGCCCGCCTGGCCAACGTCGCGGCGGGTATCGTGGTGGGCAAGGTCGGCACCGCCGTCGCCCGGCCGGACGAGTTGCTGCGCGCGCTGCACGCCGCCCGGCTGATGGAGGCGGAGAGCAAGGTAGCGGACGCGGAGGCCGCGCTGGAGCGTGTCGGCGCCTGGCGCCGTGCCGGCCTGAAGGTCGGCTTCACCAACGGCTGCTTCGACCTGCTGCATCCGGGGCATGTCTCGCTGATGCAGCAGGCGCGGGCTGCCTGCGACCGGCTGGTGGTGGGACTGAACGCGGACAGCTCTGTGCAGCGCCTGAAGGGCCCCGACCGTCCGGTGCAGGACGAGGCCGCGCGTGCCGCCGTGCTGGCGTCGCTGGCAAGCGTCGACATGGTGGTGATCTTCGCCGAGGACACGCCGATGCGGCTGATCGAGACGATCCGCCCCGACGTCCTGGTGAAGGGCGCGGATTACACGCGCGATACCGTCGTCGGCGCCGGTTTCGTGGAGTCGTACGGTGGCGAGATCCGGCTGGCCGACCTTTCGCCGGGCCATTCGACAAGCGAAACCATCAAGCGGCTACGGCAGTGACGGCGCTCGGGCTTCTCGTCTATTCGCTTGCCTGGATCAGCTTCGGCGCCGTGCATTCCCTGCTTGCCCATCCGCCGGTGCAGCAGGCGATGGGCCGGCTGTTCGGCAGCCGCACGCGGCTGGCCTACAACCTGATCGCCACCGTGCACATCGCCGCCGTCCTGGCGCTCGGCATCTGGCTATTGGGCGGGGCCGCCGACTTTGCGCTGCCGGCGTGGCTGCGCGTGGCGATGTGGCTACTGGCCGGTTGCGGTGTCGCCGGACTGGTTGTCGGGCTTCGCGAATACGACATGAGCCGCTTTTCGGGCACATGGCAGGCGCGCCACGGCACGCCGCCCGGCGCGGGGGACGAGGACGAGCCCCTTGTCACCGCCGGGTTGCACCGCTACGTCCGGCATCCGCTCTACACGGCGGGGATGATGCTGCTGTGGGGCCTGGCGCAAAGTCCGCTGGGGCTGGCAACGGCGGTGTGGGGCACGCTTTACTTCGTCATCGGGACGTTGTTCGAGGAGCGCAAGCTCCTCGCCCGCTACGGCGGGGACTACCGCGAGTATCGCCGCAAGGTGCCGGCCTTCGTTCCGTGGAAAGGCCGGGCGCTTTAGCCAATTTGGGCACGTTTTATATTCGGTTTATATTATGTGTACTGTCGTCGGTGCTCAATCGTGCCAGCACCTTCCTGTATATATTAAATAGACATGCATCCAGGAAGTTCGTTCAATGTCTTTCCAATATTCTATGTGCAAAGTATTAGAATGTGAAAATTTAAGGGTTGCAAGAATGGCATAGCTGTAAAACAGGGATAGATACCTCTTGATCCGATCCATCCGGTGTAGTGCAATCCCTCTAACGATTGAGGTAGTGCAGTGACGTACATCATGCGGTTTTTTGCTGTCTTGCTGTGCAGTCTTGCGGTTTTTTCGGGGTGGATGCCGCCGGCCAATGCCGATTCAAAGGCTTTGGAAGCCTACCCCACGCCGCGGATCGTCACGGGACAGGCAAGCGCCGCAAGCGGATGCGTGGTGAATATCAGGGGGGGGCGAGGTTCATTTGCTGCCCCTGAAATGTCTGGACGACGAAAGCAGGCTGGCCATCGTCATTCGCGGGCATCTGAAAGACATGGTCTCCAATGGCAAGGCGACATGTGTCCTGTTGGCTCGCGATATGGCGGGGCGACGATACGGTCAGTGCATGTTGGAAGGTCAGGACATAGCCGCCAAGATGATCGAGGCGGGGTGGGGCATCGTCATCCCGAGGTCCGCGGACACGGCAGCCTTTCATCAGCTTCTTGAAGCATACGACACTCTCGAACGGCATGCGCGCGCCGCTGGCTATGGCATATGGGCAAGGTCCGGGCAGTGAGTATATGGCGCGAGAATAGGCCGGTCGGGACATCTCTTCGGAACGTCTGATTAACCTTCCGGAACAGCCGTCGAAACTTGGCGCGCCGTCCCGGATTGGAGCTTTTAGCTGATCAGCGCTTCTGGATCGGTCAGCCGCGTCAGGCGTTGCCCCGCGACCTGTGCGAAGCGCAGCAGCATGGCCCGGCGCCGCGCCGCGTTCAGCTTGGCGAGTGGGGCAGGGCGCAGGATTTCGGCGTGGTAGGCGTCGGTTACCATCAGGCCGCAGTCGCTTGGCAGGATGTCGCGCGGAAAATCGGCCGGTACGGCGAAATAGAAACGGTCGCAGTAATCCAGGTACTCCCACCACTTGCCGTCGCTCCGGTAATCGGCCAGCGACGACTTCACCTCGACGATGGCGAGCTCACCAGCGCCGTCGAGGGCGACGACGTCGGCGCGCCGGCCGTTCTTCAAGGTGAACTCGCAAAGGGTGGAAAGCCCGCGCGCGGCGAAGGCCCGGCATACGCCGCGCGCCAATTGCACCCCCGGCGCGTCCGCGATCGTGCCTGTTCCGGTCATCCGATCCAGCCTCCCGAAGATGGATCATAACGTGAACATAACGGGCTGCAAGCCGAAATGGGCGGCGCCAAAGTTCTATCCGGTTCGATCCACCACGATCAGCCCGCGCGCCAAAAGGTCCTGCAGGGCGTTGTTCAGATCGGTGTCGATCCGCGCGGGCGGAACGTCGGGAAAGGCATCGTGGAAGACGGCGCGGACGTCCTCTTGCGTGTGCGGGGCCTCCAGCAACTTCCAGATGGCGGTGCCGATGCGGTCCAGGTAGACGATGTCGTCGCTGTCGGGTGCGACGAGGAAGATATCGTCGTCCACGGGCGTCTCCCGCACGTCCGGATTGCGGCGCAAGCAGGCGGCAGGGGATATCCGGTTCGCGTAAGTGTCCTCGCTCATCCGAATGTCTCCCGTATCAAGTCGGCGGCAGCGACGCTGTCGTGGAAGCGAAGGGCGTGGCAATCGGCGTGTTGTGCCAGCGCCACCACGGACCTCAGCTTTTGGTCGGAAGCCAGGTGGGGGGCATAGCAGTTCGCCAGCAACCGGCGCACGGCAATCGAGCGCGAAAGCGGCGCGAGGGAGGCGGGCGCGTCCGATGCGCTGGTATCCTCTGCGGGCAGACGCTCCAGCAGCACCAAAGACGTCACGGGAAAGTGCCTGCCGAACGGCGCCAGCTCGCCGTCGCGCGGGTGGAGATAGGCAACATCCGCGATCCGGGCCGCCTCCACATCCTCGATGTATCCTGCTGCCGCCTCGGCAATGCGGGGTGGCAGCGGCAGGCGGACCTTGGGCGCAAGCCCCAGGCTTGCCGCGGTCGGTCGGTCGCCGTCTCCGTCTCCGTCCCCGTCCTCGACCAGGATGACATCGTCGCCCAGCATGCAGGCCTCGCCGGAAGCCAGAAGCAGGGACAGCGTGGACTTGCCCGCGTGTGTCGGGCCGACGAGTAGTATGGCGGAATCCGGACTTGCCCCCGGCACCAGAACGCCGGCGGCATGCACCGTCAACCGCGCTGTGCTCTTCGCCAGCGCCGCCGTGATGACGCGGTTGACCAGCGAGAACGCCGCATCCTGCGCGGATTCGAGCATCTCCCGGTCGGCGCCCAGGCAGAACGCGGTTCCGCGCCGCTCGACCGCGATATCGGCGCCCTTCCGCCGGGGCACGATATCGACGGGCCAGCGCGGCAGCAGCAACCGCACATACCCGGCCAGCGCGCCCGCGCCGGCAACACGCAGGCTTCCCCCGGGAATCGCGAACAGCAGGTCGTCCTGCGTGGTCATCAACCTCGCCGTTGCCAACGCTTTAAGAGACTCTTAGTATATCAAATGTAACCTCGGCTTGCATATCGGGGTGGGGTGTTGCCGATACCGGTTGCTCCGGATGCGCCTGATCGGACATTCGTCTCGCCCCTTGGAAGCCGTGGAATCGTGCGGATATCATGTCGGCATTTTACGGAAATTCGTGATTTAATCGATGCTATATGCTAATATTTTACCTCTTCGGGTAAGGGGGATGCGACCATGAGTGCCGACGACAAAGCCTCGCAGCCGCCGGGCCAGGGAATCGATGGCCGCCGTCGCGCTGCTCTTGCGAAGCTGGGCCTTGGTGCCGCCGTTGCGTACACGACGCCCGTGATTCTGGGGCTGGAATCGGACGCGCGTGCCGCCGGGAACGGTAACAGCGGCCCGCCGCCCTATGGACAAGGCAGCGGGCATGGCCCCTGTTCCAATCCAAGCCAGGGCGCGCCGACCGGTGGCAGTTCGGGACAGGGACGCGGGTGCGACGTGGCCAGTGGCCGCCCCTGATCGTCTCTCTTCTTGCTCAGAATTCCGGACGGCCATCGCGCCCTTATCCGTAAAGTTGTATGCGGCGGCATAATTTCGCGTTAAGCGGAAAACTGCGAAATACACGTCGTTTTTTACACTTTGTTCACCTCATACCGCCCAACGTTGTATGCACTGCTAAGTACCGCGCAGGTCAGGCGCGGGCCGTTGGCGGTAAGGCACGTGCGACGCAGTGTATGGGGTGAATATGACGCGGGTCTCCGGGTATCGCGAAGCAGAGGCAGCCGAAAGCAAGCTTGACAATAACGAAGGCGAGGCACCGGGCGATGCAACCGGCGTGCCCGCGCAGCGCGGCAAGCATGGACGCTTCGGCATCAAGGTGCGCCTCTTCGCGGCATTCGGCGGTGTGGCGGTCCTGACGGTGGCCGCCGGCGCGGTGGCCTGGCTGTCCTATGCATATGCCGAGCGGACCTTCGGCGATGTCGCGCAGAAGGGGGTGCCGGCGATGTCTGCCGCCGTCGGCCTGCAGGCGGAAAGTGGCTGGCTGTCCGCCGCCGCGCCGAAGCTGGCCGGGGCCGAAAGCGAGACCAAGCGTCAGGAGATCATGGCGGAACTCGACGCGCATGCGGCCACCATGGCGGCCCGCGTCGAGGACTTGCAGGCGCTCGACGTCAGCGAACAGGCAACGGCCGCCATCCGCGAGTCGGCGGACAAGCTGCGCGGGAACATGAACCGCCTCGATGCGGCGGTCGGCAAACAACTGAAGGCCAAGGCGCGGGTCGACGAAAGCATCGGCAAGCTGGACGAAGCGCACGCCGCGCTTCTGGATGAGTTGAAGCCGATGATCGACTCGGCAAACACGGCCTTGATCACGGGTACGCTCAAGGTCAGCGACGAGAGCGCGGAAGCCTTGAACGACCTGCTGGAACGCCGCGTGGGCGACCTGCGTAAGCTTCTGTCCATGCGCGCCGACGTGAACCGCATCATGGCGCTGCTGACAGAGGCGCAGCACGTGGATATCGTCCCCCGCCTTGGCGCGATCGAGATGAACATGGAAGAGCCTGTCGCCCGGATGCGCGAGGCGATGAAGGTCGTCCCGGAGAGCCAGGCCGGCAACCAGGTTCGCACGCCCGGTGAGCTGCTGATCTCCTATGCCGCGAGCGACAACACCGTCATGGACATGCGCCGGGCCGCGCTGAACGGTGAGGAAGGCGCGGAAAAGGAACTCGACCGGGCCATGGGCAGTGCGGGCAGCATGCACGAAACGCTGCTGACGGCGCTCGCTCCGATGATCGAAAAGGTGAGCGACGAACTGGTCGAGGGCGCGGAGGATCTCGCCGATGAGAATGGCGAGCGTATCCTGGCCCTGATGGACACCGAGATGGCGACGCTGCGGACATACCTGGAGGTCCAGTCACTCGCCAACCACGCTGCCGGACTGATCGCGACCGCGGCGAACGCCGACAACAACGACCGCCTCGATGTCATGCAGCGCCAGTTCGAGGAAGACGTTCGGAAGATCTATGCGAAGCTTGCCACGTTGGGTGGCGGCACGGCCGTCGAGCTGGATAGCCGTATTGCCGTGCTGGCGGACCTGGGGCAGGGAGATGAGACGGTCTTCTCCCTGCGCGCCGCGCAGCTTGCCGCGGCGCAGGAGGCCGAGGACATCCTGGCGGATACGCGCGGCGTCGCCGCTTCCCTGGCGAATAGCGTGCGCGGCGTCGTCGGCCAGACGCGCCAGCGCATGGAGGCGGGCACCGACAGCGTCGCTTCGGCTTTCGCGCAGGGCAAGATCTGGCTTGGCGCGATCGTGGCAGCCAGCCTGCTGGTCGCGGGGCTCGTGGCTTGGCTCTATGTCGCGCGGAGCCTGGGCCGGCGCCTGGACCGCCTGACGCACGCCACGCAGGCGGTTGCGGACGGCGATATGGATGCCGAGATCGACACCGCTGGCAGCGACGAGATCGCCCGCATGGCCTCCGCCCTCCTGGTGTTCCGCGACGGGCTGGCGGAGGCGGAAGCGGCCAATCGGCGCGCGTCGCAGGAGCGCCAGCGCGCCCAGGAAGCCCGCCGCGAGGACATGCTGAAACTGGCCGAAAGCTTCGAATCCACGGTCAGCGCCGCGGTCGACAAAGTCTCCACGGCCGCTTCCGGGATGCACGAAACCGCCGAGGGCATGGCCGCGACCGCCCAGCAGACCAGCCGGCAAAGCAAGGCCGCGGCGAGCGCCACGGAATCGGCCAGCGCCAACGTGCAGACCGTGGCGAGCGCATCGGAAGAACTGGCGGGATCGATCTCCGAAGTCAGCCGGCAGGTCGGGCAGTCCAGCAAGATGGCCGCCGAGGCGACCGAACGCGCGCAGCACACCGACGAGACGGTGCGTGGCCTGCAGCAGGCGGCGCAGAAGATCGGCGACGTCGTGAAACTTATCCAGGACATCGCCGAGCAGACCAACCTGCTGGCGCTGAACGCCACTATCGAGGCGGCGCGCGCGGGCGAGGCCGGCAAGGGCTTTGCCGTCGTGGCCAGCGAGGTGAAGCAGCTTGCCAACCAAACGGCGCAGGCGACGGAGGAAATCTCGGAGCAGATCGGTGGCGTTCAGGCCGCGACGGACGAGGCCGCGGCGGCGATCGGCGGAATCGTGCAAACCATCAACGAGATCAACGAGATCTCGGGCACCATTGCCGCTGCCGTCGAACAGCAGACCGCCGCGACCGAGGAGATCGCCCAGAACGCGCAGCGCGCCGCCTCGGGTGCGCAGGACGTGGGACAGAACATCGCGGGCGTCGATCAGGCCGCCGGCGAAACCGGGCAGGCCGCGCAGGAGGTTCTTGCCTCCGCCGGCGAACTGGGGAAGCTCTCCACAACGCTACGCCAGGAGGTCGACGGCTTCCTCGCGCACGTTCGGGCCGCTTAAAAGGATGTAGGCGACGCGCCGGCGTTCAGTCCCCGGCGCAGAGGGCCGCTGTTGTTTTGTCGGGGGCCATGTCCTTGTCGAAGCCGAACGGTTCGACCGTGGACCAATGCTCGGGGGTGTCGACGAACGCCTTGAGACGCTTGTTGAACGCCTCCAACAAGTCGCTGTCCGCATGCCGCACCGCGAAGGCCCCATAGCCGACCTTCTTGCCGCCGTTCGCCTCTGGATAGAACTGCGGCGTCGACTCCATTTCGCTCAGGTTCCGCTGTTCCAGCAAGGTCCGCACGGTGAGTGCGGTCATCGCCACGGCGTCGACCTCGCCCCGCTGCAGCGCACGCAGCGCCGCGTCGTAATCGGCGTAGAGCAGCGCGCGGTCGCCGGGAATGCCCGCCTCGTAGGCATAGTTGTACTCGACCGTTCCGGCCATGATCCCGACCTTGGCTTGATGATTCGCCGCCACCGTCTCGAAATTCCTCAGGCCTTTCGGGTTGCCCTTCTTCACGGCGAAAGCCTCGCCGATCCTGTAGGTGGGAGCCGTGAACGCCACCTGCTCGCAGCGATCCGGCGTCACGTACATGCCTGCCGCGATCATGTCGATGTTGCCGGCGTTCAACTCTGGGATCAGTTCGCCGAAATTGACCACGACGGGCTCAAGCTCGATCTCCGGGTCGATATCGGCAAAGATTTTGCGCGCGATTTCGGGGGCCTCGCCCGTGAGGCGGCCGTTTTCGTCCACGTAGCCGTAGGGCCTCTCGTTCGCGACGCCGACCCGGACCTTGTTCTCTTCCTTGATCCGCTCCAGCGTCGTCTCGGCCGCGCCCGGCCACGCCGCGCAGGCGGCCGCGAGGACTATTGCAGCGCCGAAAAGCCAGCGCGCGAAAGGGTTTCGTGCAACCATAAGCTCCCCCTATCCCTGGCCATCGCGAACGGCGCTCCACATTCGGCCCGCCGCTGGGGCCCGGACTGTCCGGACCATAGAGCGTTCCAGCTTGTGACTTTCGACGCAAGCCCTGGATGTACATTCAGGGGTAGGCGCAACGCTCCCAAGTAACTTCCACGAAAGCGCGCTTTCCCGCAATGATAGAAAACCGATGCTCTTTGCCATCGCGGACAATTGAGTGGTGGATGGGCAGCGAACCCTCGACGCTGTCGGTCTCACCGCCCAGAAGCGTGAAGCGAACCGTCACCGGCTGGTCCGGATCGTACCACGCCTCGGCGCGGCCCTGGGCATCGGTGGCGGAGGCGCCTTCGGCCGAGACGGTGATGGTGCCATCGGCGAAGGCGACTGCCTGGCCGGCGCCGGTCGAAAGGGGCGTTTGCACGATGAAGCGGCGCGTCGCCGGCCCGGCATCGCATTCCGTGTTTTCGCTCGCCTTGCTGACAACGAAAGCCAGCCGGTCTGCCGACAAGCCGTCGTTTAACCGCTCGCGCACAAGCCCAAGCAGCTTCGCCGGGTCGCCGCTGGGAACCTCTTCGCGGTAGCGCTGCTGCCATGTCTGGAGCTCGTCCTGCGTTTCCTGCAGTTCCACGCGCAGATCGCGCTTCTCCTTCTCGACCTTGCTGAGGTCGGATTGCAGCGCATCCAGCTCTTCCTCAAGGCGGACAACCTCGATTCGGGCAAGTTGCGAACCCGTTTCGTAGGCAAACGCGCCGGCCGCACCGAGCGCGGCCAGGATCAGGATCCATTTGACAAGCGTCCAGCGCCTTTGCCGGCGCCGGCGAGAGCGGGTCTCCTGCAGCCCCAGAGTCATTGCGGTCCCCGGTTCGGTCTCATCGTTTCCTGGTACCCTCCCATAGGCCGCTTGGCCCGGAACCAACGGCGTGTGCATCGTCGAGCCCACCGCGCCCGCGCGCAAGGGGGCGGAATGGACGCTGGTTCAGGATTTTGGCGGTTGCGTGGCGACGGCTCGACCGCCGTGCGTTGGATAGCGTCTCGCGGCTTGAAGGGAAAAGCTGCTCGCCGTGACTTGACTGTTTCGATATCAAGGCAAAAATAAATCATCCGGAAACACAAAATGTGTTAGTTTTTGAGCGTGTGGTAGCCAGGTGGGGAAAGCGCTATGACATCCGATCGAGTGCTTCTCCGTGATGCGGCGGCCGCGCGGGCGTGCGGGCGGGAGATTTGCGAAAACCTGTTGGGGAGTTGTCCTTGACGACGACGGATGTGCTGGTCGCTGACGATCATGCGTTGTTCAGAGCCGGCCTGATCGAAATCCTGCGCCGTCGATTCGGCGATTCGCTGCGTGTCACCGAAGCGGAGAGCTTCGCGGATACTGTCGCCGTGCTGGAACATAGCGGTGAGTTCGACCTCGTGTTCTGCGATCTCGACATGCCCGACCTTGGCCGCGGGCGCAACCTCTCAAGCGTGGTATTCGCGGCCGGCCACGCCCCGGTCGTGGTTATTTCGGCGAGTTTGCACCAGAGTTCGATCCGCGGCGCCTTCGACCTTGGGGTGCGCGGCTACCTGCCCAAACGCGACAGTCTTGCCGTCCTGGACAAGTGCCTGGACGAGGTCCTGGCCGGGCGCACTTGCAGTCCCGATGTCGGCGAGGAGGTCGTCGTGCCAAGGGATTTCCGGGACCATGCCAGGCCGGAGGATACCTCGCCGTCCGTGCCCGACGTCCTGGCCAGGCTGACGAACCGGGAGCAGCGTGTGCTGGCCGGCGTTCTGCAAGGCTTGTCGAACAAGGAAATCGCGCGGCAGGCGAACGTCAGCGACGCGACCATCAAGGTCCATATGCGCTCGATCTTCGACAAGCTGAACGTCAGCAACCGCACGCAGGCCGCGATGTGGGCGGTCCAGCGAATGGATGCGCCGGCCCTGCGCGATCTCGTCTCCGGCTCGAGCGAGCGTTCTTAGGCTTTCGGAAAGCAACGGGCTGGGCGTCTGAATGGCGGACCCGGCAGGATTCGAACCTGCGACCTTCGGCTCCGGAGGCCGACGCTCTATCCGGCTGAGCTACGGGCCCGCATGCGAAGCGGGCGGACCATACGACAAAGCGATGTCGCCGACAATGGGGCTGTTGGGGATAATGTGAGCCGGGGCATTCGGGCGGTGGCCGGGTGCATCCCGCCGTCCCACGGCTTGGGCGATTGCCGGCCTGTGAGTTTCGTCACTGTCGCGCCCGCCCTTTTGCCGCATCCTTGACCTGTAGCGCGCCGGCGAAGGTGCGCGGTTCCATGGCCGACGAAGGAGCCCGGTCATGATACAGGATACGGTCAGTTTCTATTTCGGTGCCGCTTGCGTCGCGGTTTATGCCTGGGACCGTTTCAACAAGCCGCGCCCCCTACGGCATACGACAACGTGGGTGCAGTACCGATTGGCCGAGGTGGGCTATGTCATCGCCACCCTTGCGGTTTTCGCGGTCCTCGTATGGGTCATTAAAAGGCGTCCGGAGACCGTCGATTTCCTGTACCGGCTTGCAGGCAGCGACGGCGAGCCCGCTCAGGGCCTTTCCGCGCCGCTGGTGGCGGCGTTGTTCCTGACGGTGCTGCTGCCGAACATTCCGGTGCTGAAATCCATCGACCTGAAGATCAAGCTCGGTTTTCAGAAGCTCGGCGCGATACCTCGCCGTGCGCTCAGTCTGAGCTGGCGGTTGAACCGGCTCGACTTCGAAATTCCGCGCTCAGAGGAAGGCAGGGTTCGCGAATTCCTGACGCTGCGCGGCATCGACCCGGCGCCGGTCCTGCAGGCGCCCGCCGGGACGGAACTGGCTTCCTGGCGCCGCGCGGTGGCGATCTACGTCATGATACGGGCGTATTGCGATCACTTCGCCGATACACTGAAGTTCAGGGCCGACGAAGAGCTGGAGCGTATCGACGACGAATTCGACAAGACCTGCGATCTGGTGCGAATCGCCATGCAAAGCGGCGACCACCAGTCAGCCTCTTTCGACGCGCTGGCCAAGCAGATGCCCGGCCTTCAGCGCCAGCTTCATACTTTCGCCAGCCATGTCCTGCTGCTGGGCTATTCGAGCATGGCGCGGGTGGAGAGCCAGCTTGAGCGCATGGGTTTCCAGGGCGTTCGCGACGGCCACGGCTTACAGCTCGTGAACAACATCGCGGCGGTCGGCACGACGATCCTGGTATATTTCGTGATCTTCTTCGCCATCGTCGTGAAAGTCACCGAGCTTGGTTCCGGCGACGCATTTCAGCGATTTGCGACCCTCGCGATTTCCATCGCCGTGACCATAGCGCTCGCCGTTGCCGCCGCGCTCCTGCTCAAGCGGACGCCGCCGGCGGCGAACAAGGCCGCGTCGGCGCCGCGCCGAAACGTGCTGCGATGCTGGCTGGCTGGGCTGCTTGCGGTTGTGGGCTGGTTCGTCGTGCAGTTCGTACGAAAGTTCGTGGAGAGCGATGACGGCCCGCTCGCGGTTGCGGACGCCTTGCTGTCCGTCTGGGGTTGGGCATTGATCCCCTTCACCATCGCGTTCGTCATCTCGTTCCTGATCGACGATATAGACGGGCGAAGCTTCCGGGCGACCCGCCACCTGCGCCTGGTCGAAGGCGCGATCGTGTCGGCCGCCTATATCCTGGCGATGAGCCTGGCCCTGCTGGCCCTGGGCAAGATGAGCGTCGAGCCCGGCGGCACGGAGGGTCTCTTCCGGGAAGTCTCCTACATCGCCTCGCGCCTGTTTTCGGCAGGTGTCTTGGGTTTCGGCCTCGGCTACTTCGTGCCGGAGATGTACCGCGCGACACTTCGGGAGCGAGCCGAGGAGGATGCAGCACGGCAGCCGCGCGACGGTGTCGTTGCCGCATAGGGCGGCGGATCGCCCAACGAAAGCCAAGGTCTGGCGCATGAGGGTTCGATCGATGCCGAGCCTGCCTCTTCCGCCACATGGACTTGCAGGGGTTTAAAATCCGCTGTTTTTTCCCGAGATTCGCGCTTCAGGGCGCGGGCGACATCATCCCCATCGCTTTCCGGCCCCATCGCTTTCCGACCCCGGCGAAAACCGGCCCTTGCAGCCGACCAGCCGACAGTTCACGACTTCGTATTTAACACTTTCGATTTCCATCGTCGTTAAGCTTGATAGCATGGAGAAATTAGAATATTAACCATGCGTGACTCGATGAACGTTAAGAATATGTGAATCCGTTGTCGGTTGTTCGGGGATTTAATAGGTTTTGATATTCAAATATCGGCGAAATTGGATTTCAAAGTGATCCAGTGGCCTTTGGATTTTGCGGTTTTATGCCGCTCGACATTCGCGTTAACGGAAAAATAACCAAACTTATTATTCCAGCATACACCTTAAAATTGCGCTAGCTTTTTTCTTTCGCACGAATCTGATGGGGTATATCGGCCTCGCAGGGGGCTGGGAGGTCATTCGTCCTGGCGGGGGGCGTGGCGAAACAACAATACCATCGGCGTCACTGCGCAATTTGAGGGAAGCCCCATGCAGACGTACGAAGAGCTGGTCGGCGGCGAAGGCCGTCTTATCTACTACCGGGCCGAGCGTTTTCGCGCTAAGGACCTCTTTGGACTGAGTCACCCGGAGTTGACGGTCGGTGGCCACCGGCTGTCGCTGCACGATCTCAGCATGAGCGGCGTCGCCGGTTTCGACGACCGCTCCGCCGACTGGTCGCAGAGCGTCAATCGGCGCCTGCCCATGCGCCTGCTGGTGGGCAATCGGCCGCTGCACGAATCGATGTGCGAGATCCGGCGGCTGGAGCCGACGCCGTTCGGCGTGAAGATCGGCCTCAAGCTGGTCGATTCCTATCTCGATATCGCGTCCCTGGTTTCCCGGCACGAGGAAGCCCAGGTCCGGCGGGAACTGGACAGCGATCTATCGGCCGAGGTCGCGGCGGTGCCCGCCGAATACCGCCGCGTCAGCGCTGACGTCATCCACATGCTGCACAGCTATCGCGGCGCGTTGCGGCGTCTTGCCGACCACGCGCCCGGCCAGGCGGACGTCCGGCTCAACGGCATGGAGGAGGTCCTCTGGCACTGCGAGGAGCGCATCCTGCCCCGCTGGCGGGAACTATGGTTCGAGGCCAACGACCTGCTCTGGCCTGTCGTGGAGGACCCGGACGTCTACCGCGCGGTCAAGAGCTATACCGAAACCGTGCTAACGCCGGAATTCCTGATCGGCCCGATCTGGCGCCGGGGCTACGAGAAGCCGTTCGGCTACCCCGGCGACTTCAAGCTGATGCATCAGATCTACTCCCACGAGTGGCAGGGCGACACGCCTTACGGCAAGCTGGTCCATCGCCTGGGCGTCCACGTCGGCGAGTTCGTGGCCAACCGCATGGTGATGATGAAGGACGCCATCGCGGAAACCGTGGCGTCCAAGCCGCGCGGCCGGCGTGCGCACATCGCCAGCCTCGGTGCCGGTCCCGCCCAGGAAGTCGCGAGCTACCTGGATGTGCCGGCCCTGCCGCGCCCGGCGACCTTCACGCTGATGGACCAGGACCATCGCGCGCTGAGCCATGCCTACGAGCAGACCCATCCCAAGGTGCTGCGCCACGGCGGGGCGGCACAGCTACGCTGCCTGCACGTGTCGTTCATGCAGTTGCTGAAAGCGGGATCCATCCTGGACGAGCTGCCGCCGCAGGACCTGATCTACAGCGTCGGGCTCACCGATTACCTCTCGGACAAGCGGGTCACGTCGCTGATTCAGGCGCTCTACGAGCGGCTGGCCCCCGGCGGCCGGCTCGTCATCGGCAACGTCAAGCGCAGCCGGGAAGCGAGCCTCTGGCCACTGGAGTTCATCGCCGACTGGAACCTGATCTACCGGGAAGAGGCGGACATGCGCCGCCTGACGAACGGCTTGCCGGGAAGCGAGCGGGAGTTCCTGTCCGACGAGACCAACTGCGTCGTCATGGCCTACGTGAAGAAGCCGGAGCAGGGCTAACTTACGATCCCAGCACGTGCTGCGGCGGAAAGATCGGATCCGAGCGCCGCAGCACGCGCGGTTCGGGCATGTAAGCGCGGATCGTGGTGCCGACACCCAGGCGGCTTTCGACTTCCAGCCGGCCGCCATGCAGTTCGACCACCTTCTTGACGAGCGGCAGGCCCAGGCCCGCGCCGCCATGGTCGCGCGCGAAAGCCGAATTGACCTGGGTGAAGGGCTGAAAGACGCGGTCCAGGTCCTCCTCGGCGATACCCACGCCGGTGTCGCTCACCTGGAACTCCAGTTCGCCGCTGTCCGTCAAGGCCGTGGAGACCGTCACCGAGCCGCCATCGCGGGTGAACTTGATCGCGTTGGAAATCAGGTTTGTCAGAAGTTGCCGCACCAGGCGGGGGTCGGCCTTCAGGTCCACATTCTCCTGGCTGAGGCGGCCGCGCAGCCGGACGCCGCGTTCCGCCGCGTTCTGGCGCAGCAGGCGGAGGACGTCGTCGGCCAGCCCGTTCACGTCCACGACATCCTCGTTCAGGCTGAGGACGCCGGCTTCCGCACGGGAGAGGTCCAGCAGATCCTCGATGATGGCAAGCAGGTGCTTCGCACTGCCGTAGATATCCTCGGCGTAGTCGACATAACGGTTGACGTCGATCCGCCCCAGCATCTGCATCTTGATGACTTCGGAGAAGCCCATGATGGCGTTGAGCGGGGTGCGCAGCTCATGGCTCATCGTGGCAAGGAATTCGCTCTTCGCGCGGTTCGCGCTCTCCGCTTCCTCCTTCAAAGCGATAGCGCGCTGGCTGGTCGCGCGCAGTTCCTGGTTGATCAGGAACTTCTCACGGATGAACAGCTCGATCGCGTAGTTGGAGAAAAGGCCGATGCCGACGCTGCCGACCAGGAAGAACATGTTGCTAACGAACACGGTGGCAGGCACCGGATTGATCCACGCCGCCGACGCCGCATAGATCGCCACAAGCGCAACCGTGACGGAAAACGAGTAAATAAAAAACAATCTAATCGCGATAGTCGAATAAATTATTACAAGACTGAGGCCTGCGTAGTAATAATGGTTGACCGGTGCGTTGGTAATGACTGTCATTGCAATGATGCCGAGGCCCGCAATACTCATCGCCGCGGCCAGTATGATTTGGCAGTGTACCCGCAACCCTTCGGTGTTCGTGACAGCCGCAACGAGTAGGAGGAACGGGCAAACCACGCCGAAACGGATAACCAAGACTTCCGTCAGCGCCTTATTGACGACATAGAGGTCGAGTAAACCGAACGTCGCGTAAATAACAGCGCCAAGAATCAGGGCAACCTGAATCGTTTTCCGAGATCGGCGAAAGAAATCATCCCGAAAATCGCCTTCTGTCTTGGCGTCGGCAAACTGCAGGATAAGCGGTTTTATTCGTCCGCTGCATGCGGATGTCGTCTCTGCCATGGCAACTCGGCGCCGTCCTTCCCCTGGATCGGCTCACACCCCGTGACACGATCCCGCGTCGCGGTAAATATTGCCTTAACTTCTACTCACTTACAGTAGATTTTCCAAGACACAGATTTCAACAAAATAGCGATCCACACGTGTGTTTTGGACGCGGAAATACCTCCAGTGCAAGAAGCAAAGGGCGCGGCGACCGGCGATGACACGAAACAATATACTTACAGTTACCACGATCTTTGCTGTCCTATCATTTGCCGCCGCCGAAGCCGAGAGTGCCGGCTATCAGCTTCGCCAGCAGGGCGCGGCCGGCCTCGGCACGGCTCTCGCGGGCAGCAGTGCCGGGGCGCACGGCTTGAGCGATGCCTACTGGAACCCCGCCGTCTACGGACTCCAGGACAAGGCGGGGGCCGAGCTTTCGCTTGCCTATATCCAGCCCGTCAGCGAAGCGGAGGACGCGACCGGCACGACCGCCGTGGGGACGCCGATTCCCGGGGCCAGCGAGGAGGACGACGCGACCCCGGGCACCTTCGTGCCTGCTCTGTATGGCGTTCTGCCGGCGGGTGAGCGACTGCGCCTCGGCCTATCGGTCAACGCGCCCTTCGGCCTGCAAACCGACTACCGGGATGACTGGGTCGGGCGCTACCACGCACGGGAAAGCGAGGTTAAGACGATCAGCATCGCACCCGTCGCGGCGTTCCGGGTGAACGAACGCCTGACGCTCGCGGGCGGACCCATTGCCCAGTATTACGACGCGCGCCTGACCAACGCCGTCGACTTCGGCACCATCGCACGGGCGGCGGGGAACATGCTGGCCGTGCCGGGCGGAAACGACGGCGGGGTGGAACTGGAAGCGGACGACTGGGCGTTCGGTTTCACGCTCGGCGCGATCTTCGAGCCCGTGGCGGGCAGCCGCATCGGCGTGGGCTACCGTTCCGAGATCGACCACGACCTTGACGGCAACGCGGACTTCGATCTCGACGCCACCGGCGTAGGGGCCGCGCTGCAGGCGGCGACCGGCGCATTCGCCGACACCGGCGCGCGCGCCGATGTCTCGACGCCGCGTATCGTGTCGCTCGGCCTGAGCCAGGCCATTACCTCGCGCCTGACGCTGATGGCGGAGGCGCAGTGGACCGGCTGGAGCACCTTCGACACCCTGCGCGTGCGCTTCGACAACCCGGCGCAGGGCGACGACGTGACGGACGAAAGCTGGGACGATGCCTGGTTCGGGGCGGTGGGCGCCCGATACCGGGTGAGCGATGCGTGGACGCTGCGCGCGGGCGTGGCCTACGACGAGTCGCCGGTTCCCGACGGCACCCGAACGCCGCGCATTCCCGATGCCGACAGGACTTGGGTCGCCATCGGTGCCGGCTATAACCCGGCATCCTGGCTGCGGCTGGATTTCGGTTACACGCACCTCTTCATGCCGGAGGAGTCGATCGACCTCTCCGTGAACGAGCCGGGCAACACCTTCCGCGGCAACCTGGAGGGAACAACCGACACTTCGGTGGACGTCTTCGCGATCGCCGGCACGATCCGCTTTTAACAAGCGTCAATGACCGCCGCCCGCCGTCGCCGGCAGGGCAACGGCGGAGAGGACGGCGATGTAGTGCAGGACGGCGGCGGCCAGCACCATGCTGTGCCAGATCGCGTTGTGGAAGCGCAGCCCGTGGGCGGTGTGGAAGATCACGCCGATGCTGTAGAGCAGCCCGCCGGCCAGAAGCAGCGCCAGGACATCCGGCGAGAGCGTGTCGAGGAGCGGCTCGGCAATGACCACCGCGCTCCAGCCGAGGAGCAGGTAGAGGACCAGCGAGACACGCTCGTACCGTCGGGGGAACAGCAGCTTCAGCGCGACGCCGGCGGCGGCCGTCAGCCAGACGAACAGGCAGAACCCGGCCGCCCAGCCGTTCTCCAGCCGCACCAGCATGAAAGGCGTATAGGTGCCTGCGATCATCACGAAGATGGCCGCGTGATCGAGGCGGCGCAGGATCTCCTTCCGCCGGGGCGAGCGGGACATGTTGTAGGCCGCCGACAAGCTTAGCATGCCGATCAGGCCGGCGCTGTAAAGCGCCAGGCTGAGAAGGCGTAGCGGCTCGTCCCGGAACGCGGCCAGCGTCACCAGGACGAGGGCCCCGGCGATGCCCGCCGGCAGACCGATCAGGTGGACGGCGCGGTCGGCGATCTCCTCGCGGCGGGTGTAGGTCGGGAACACGGCCACGGCCTCCTTCGCCTCTCCATGATAAGCGAAGCGGCGGCGGCCTCCAATAAAACCGATGCATGCCCGATGGTGCGGCCGGCGCGGGAAGTCACTCCGCGGCAAGATCCTTCATCGTGTCCGTCGTGCCGACCGCGATGGCTTGCCGGGCTCGCCGGTCGGCGCCGGAGGGCAGGGGATTGCCCTCTCGCATCCAGTGCGCGATGTCACGCCAGACAGTGTAGGCCTGCCGGTCGCGCAGGATCATGTGCCAGCCGTCGTCGTAGAGCGCGGGCGTGATGCCGGGGCGCTCATCCACCCGCTCCCACAGCTCCAGCATCGGCTCCGCCGGAACGATCTCGTCCTTCGCGCCATAGAGCAGCAGTGTCGGCGCCGGCAGCACATCCCCCGCCTCCAGCGCCTCGCTCATCAGGTCGGTCAGACCGTACATGGCGTCGATACGCGTCGCCGTGATGACGAGCGGGTCCATGCCCATCGCATAGAGCTCGATCAGGTTGTCGGTCGCCAGGATATCCAGGCCCTCCGCCGTCATCCGCATCCAGGGAACCGTGTGGACCGTAAGCCACAGGGCCCAGCGCTGATAGAACGGCATCGTCCTTCGCCCCCAGACGGCCGGCGCGGCGAGGACGGCGCCGTCGACCCTTGGAAGAACGCCGCGCTCGGCGGCGGCCAGCACGACCGCGCCACCCATCGACGTGCCGACGACGAAGAACGGCTTGTCCGGGTGACGCTCGCGCAGCAGGACGATGGCGGTGCCGAGGTCTTCCGTAAGCGCGTCCGTGCCGGGCCACAGCCCCGCGTACCGTGTGGCGCCGAATCCCCGCTGGTCATAGGCGTAGAGCGTATAGCCCTGCGCCGCGAACCACTGGCCGGGCAGGTCGAACGCCATCGAATAGTCGTTGAAGCCGTGCACGCCCAGGACGATGGCCTTGGGCTCACCCTCACGCGCCGGCCAGATGCGCAGCGGCAGGCGCGTGCCGTCCGCCATGCGGAGTTGGTTTTCCTGTACCGCCGGTGTCGTTCCCGCCGGCGCATCCGGTCCAGGCGGCACCAGTCTCGGGGTGCAGGCGGCAAGCGCCAGCACCAGCAGGGCGCAGAGGAACCAGGGGCGGTGCATCGCCGCCCCCGTCGTCACGCCGCGGCTTCTGGCCGCGGCGGCGCGGCCGTGAGCTGCAGGAAGATATCTTCGAGGTCCGTTTCCTCGGTGGACACGTCGGTCACCGTGAGACCCGACTCGCTCACCGCCGCCAGGATTTCGGCCACCGGGCTCTGGCTGGCGCGGTAGCGGAAGACGAGGCGATGCGGATCGGGAATCTCCGGCTCGAATCGGGCCAGCGCGGCCGGCGCTGTCTCGACCTGCTCGGCGACGCTGAGGCTTATCGACTTGTTGTCCAGCCGGCGCAGCAGGGCCGACGTGGTGTCGCAGGCGATCACCTGGCCGTGGTTGATGATCGCGATCTCGTCGCAAAGCTCCTCGGCCTCTTCCAGGTAGTGCGTGGTGAGGAGAACCGTGGTGCCAAGGCGGTTCAGCTCCCGCACGTGCGTCCAGAGCTGTCGGCGCAGTTCCACGTCGACGCCCGCGGTCGGCTCGTCGAGCACCAGGATCGGCGGGTTGTGGACCATCGCCTTGGCCACCATCAGCCGCCGGCGCATGCCGCCCGAGAGCGAGCGGGTATAGGCCTCGGCCTTGTCGGCAAGGCCCATCGCGCCCAGGATCTCGTCGGTGCGCCGCTCCCTCGGCGGGACGCCATAGAGCCCGGCCTGCAGTTCAAGCAGCTCGCGCGGCGTGAAGAACGGGTCGATGTTCAGTTCCTGCGGCACGATGCCGATGGCTGCGCGCGCCTGGCGCGGGTTCCGGTCGATGTCGAAGTCCCACAGGCGCATGCTGCCGGATGTCTTGTGAACGAGGCCGGCCATGATATTGATCAGCGTCGACTTGCCGGCGCCGTTGGGGCCCAGAAGGCCGAACAGCTTGCCCCGGCCGATCGACAGATCGACATTGGTCAGCGCGCGTTTCGCCTCGGCCTTGCCGCTGGGGCGGTAGGTCTTGTTCAGGCCCTTGACCTCGACGGCCTGCTCCGGCAAGTCGGCGGCTGACGTCGCGGTGCGGGCGGATGCAGTGTTATCGCGTGGCATGGCGTAAAGATGGTTGGGCCGCGGGCCGCTTCAACCGGTTTTCGACGCGGCCTTGCGTCGTTGTGCGGCTGCCGTATCATCCGGACCACGCCGCGTCAACGCGCGTCACGAAAGGGGATATGCGGATGGAGCCGTTGGAGACAATCGAGGTCGAGGAAGACGTCGTGGGCTGCGAGGGCGGGCCGAATCCGGCGCTTGGCCATCCGCGCGTGTTCCTGAACATGGAGGGGCGCGGCCAGGTTGACTGCCCGTACTGCGGCCGGCGCTATGTCCTGAAGAAGGGCGCCAAGGCCGCCCACGCACATTGAGGCTTCCGACGCGCGTTCGCTCTCGATTCCCGGCCGGCGCGCCAACAACCTGGTGACCACCATGTCCGACGCCGCCGAGCGCGAAACCGAAGACAAGACCCCGCGGCAGCAGGACGAGGCGCCGCGCGAGCCGGTGCGCCACCTCTATCTGGTGGACGGCTCGGGCTATATCTTCCGCGCCTATCACAAGCTCCCGCCGACGATGACGCGGGCGGACGGCACGCCCACGCACGCCGCCTACGGCTTCACCAACATGCTGCTGAAGCTGTTGCGCGACATCGGCGCGCGCGATGCCATCGCGGTGATCTTCGACGCCGACGGCAAGTCGTTCCGCGCCGACATCTATCCCGAGTACAAGGCGAACCGCCCGGAATTGCCGGAGGACCTGGCCCCGCAGTTCCCCATTGTGCGCGATGCCGTGCGGGCGATGAACATCGCCTGCATCGAGGAGCCGGGCTACGAGGCCGACGACCTGATCGCCAGCTATGCCCGCCGCGCCGAGGAGGCCGGGGCGAAGGTCACCGTCATCTCTTCCGACAAGGACCTGATGCAGCTTATCCGGCCGGGCGTGGAGATGATGGACCCGATGGACGGGCGGATCATCGGGCCCGAGGATGTCGAGAAGAAGTTCGGCGTCGAGCCCGGAAAGGTCATCGACGTCCAGGCGCTGTGGGGCGACTCCGTCGATAACGTGCCCGGCGTGCCCGGCATCGGCCAGAAGATCGCCGCCGAGCTGATCCAGCAGTATGGCGATCTTGAGAACCTTCTCTCCCACGCCGAGGAGATCAAGCAGAAGAAGCGCCGCGAGAACCTGATCGAGTTCGCGGAGCAGGCCCGCATCTCGCGCGAGCTTGTGCGCCTGCACGACGATATGGAACTGGATCACTGCCTGGAAGACCTGCGCGCGCACGAGCCCGAGCCCGACAAGCTTCGCGCCTTCCTGGAGGAAAACGGCTTCAAGTCCATCGCGACCCGCCTGGGCCTGGACGACGGTGCCCAGCAGGTGGCGGCCCCCGAGACGGCGGAGGCGGCGTACGAACTGGTCCAGGACATGGACCGCCTGCGCGCCTGGATCGACGAGGCGACGCGGCAGGGCATCGTGGCCGTCGACGTGGAGACGACCTCGCTGGACGCCATGGCCGCCGAACTGGTGGGGGTCAGCATGGCAACGGCGCCAGGGCGGGCGTGCTACATCCCGCTGGCGCACAAGGGCGAGGGCGACGGCAGCCTCGATTTCGACGGCAAGGGCGGCGCGCCCGAGCAGGTTCCGTTCGAGGCGGCGCTGGATGCGCTGCGGCCGATGCTGGCCGATCCGGGCGTGCTCAAGATCGGCCAGAACATCAAGTACGACTGCGTCGTGCTGGGCCACCACGGCGTCGAGGTGACGCCGATCGACGACACAATGCTGCTGTCCTATGTGCTGGAGGCGGGCAAGCACGGCCACGGCATGGACGAGCTGGCGCGCCTGTTCCTCGACCACGAGACCATCCCCTACAAGGACGTCGCCGGCAGCGGGAAGAGCCAGGTGACCTTCGACCGGGTGCCGCTGGACAAGGCGCTGGACTATGCCGCCGAGGACGCGGACGTCACCTTCCGTTTGCATGCGCTTCTGAAACCGCGCTTGTTGCAGGAGCGCATGGTGACCGTCTACGAGACGCTGGAGCGGCCGCTGTCGCCCGTGCTCTCGCGGATGGAGCGCAATGGCATCAAGGTTGATCCCGGCGTTTTGCGGCGGATGTCGCAGGACTTCGCCCAGCGCATGGCGGAGCTGGAGGAGAAGATCTACGAGCTGGCGGGGGAGCGCTTCACCATCGGCTCGCCCAAGCAGCTTGGCGAGATCCTGTTCGAGAAGATGAGCCTGCAGGGCGGGCGCAAGGGCAAGTCCGGCGCCTATTCGACGGATGCCGACGTGCTGCAGACGCTGGCCGCGCAGGGTCACGACCTGCCGGCGCGGGTGCTGGACTGGCGCCAGATCCAGAAGCTGAAGTCGACCTATACCGACGCACTGCAGGATTACATCAACCCCCGGACGAAGCGCGTCCATACGTCATTCCAGCAGGCCGTCGCCTCCACCGGGCGGCTGTCGTCCTCGGACCCGAACCTGCAGAACATCCCCATCCGCACCGAGGAAGGCCGCAAGATCCGCCAGGCCTTCGTCGCGGAAGAGGGCAACACGCTGCTGAGCGTGGATTACAGCCAGATCGAACTGCGTCTGGCCGCGCACATGGCGGACGAAGAGAGCCTGAAGAAGGCGTTCCGCGACGATCTGGACATTCACGCCATGACCGCCAGTGAGGTTTTCGGCGTGCCGCTGGAGGGCATGGACCCGTCGGTCCGCCGTTCCGCCAAGGCGATCAACTTCGGCATCATCTACGGCATCTCGCCCTATGGCCTGGCCCAGAACCTGGGAATCGACCAGGGTGCGGCGCGCGATTACATCAAGCTGTATTTCGAGCGCTATCCCGCCATCAAGGGCTACATGGACGAGAAGAAGCGCTCGGCGGTCGACGACGGCTTTGTCGAGACGATGTTCGGCCGGCGCATCTACCTGCCGGAGATCAAGTCCAAGGTGCCGGGCCGGCGCAGCTTTTCCGAGCGTGCCGCCATCAACGCGCCGATCCAGGGCTCGGCGGCGGACATCATCAAGCGCGCGATGATCCGTGTCCTGCCGGCGTTGGAAGACGCCGGCCTGGGCGCCAGGCTGCTCCTGCAGGTCCACGACGAACTGCTGTTCGAGGTTCCCGAGGCCGAGGTCGAGGCAACGACCAGGCTGGTCCGCGAAGTCATGGAAAACGCCGCCGCCCCGGTCGTCGACCTTTCCGTCCCGCTGGTCGCCGAGGCCGGCACAGGCCGAAGCTGGGCCGAGGCGCACTAGATGTGAGCTTGATTTAGGGCGTTTTCGGACGACTGACAGGTTCCGACCTGGTCTGAAAATGCGCTAACGTCGGCGCCAGACCGGGTCTGGGGGCGGATACGCCCCTTTGCCGTTTTGCGGGCAACCAGGTTCTTTACGCGAAGAAACGACCAATCGAACTTTTCCAACAACCCTCGTCGCTCTCACGGGGCTGAGATAAAAGGGGCGCTTATGGCGCCCCAAGAAACATCCGGCCGCCGAAAATCGAAATCTAACGCGATCAGCGTACGTTCCATAACATAGTATAATAAAATAAATACTTATATGTTTTAAATAAGAAAAATATTCTCATTAATATTTTTTTAAAAATATATAATTGGATTACTTCTAAAGCCCATTCTCAGTGTCTAAAAAAATTGTTGAGAGTGGCAAAGCGAGGCAATCCCTAGAGAGACAGGCGATTGCCGATTGCGGGGGCTGAATGGTCATCGACCGCCTAGGAGGAGGGAAAGCGACAACAGAAAAGCATCAATGAAGGAGGGTGGCGTCATGGGTGATCGCAGCAGGGATATTACGGTCAAGCTGGACTTTCTCCGTCTTGACGGCGGAAGCCGGGAAACCCTGAGGGAGGTCGGCGGCTGTATCGGAGGCAATCTGGAGGGCGTGCTTTCGCGGTTTTATGAGCACGTCACGTCCTATCCCGAACTCAAGGAGTTGCTGGGTAGCGAAACCAACATCGCTGCGGTGCGCTCAGCGCAGGCGAAGCACTGGCAGGGCCTGTTCCAGGCGCAGTTCGACGAATCCTACCGCGAAGGCGTTCGCCGGATCGGAGAGGCACACTTTCGTCACGACCTGAGCCAGAGCTGGTACATGGGCGGGTACTGCTTTGTCCTGAACGAACTCGTCCGGGTGATGACCCAGCGCTACCGTTTCCGGCCCAAGCAGCTTGTTGCGGCGATTCAGGCCATCAACAAGGCGGTGTTCCTGGACATGGACCTCGCTTTGGAAGTCTATCACGACGCCATTCTGGCCGAGCGCGAGAAGCGGCAGAAGAAGCTGGAAGACCTGATACGCGACTTCGACGAAGCGGCGGAAAGCACGACGGGAGCGGCCTCACAGTCGGTCGAGGAGCTTCGCGGCATTGCCGAAAAGATGAGTGGTACCGCGCAGGAAACGAATCGGCAGGCCACGGCCGCCGCGACGGCATCGGAACAGGCGTCTTCCAACGTCCAGATGGTCTCCTCGGCGGCCGAGGAGCTTTCCGGCTCGATCAACGAGATCAGCCGTCAGGTCGCCGAATCCAGTCAGATCGCCAGCACGGCCGTCCGGGAAGCGCAAACCACGAACGAGACCATGCAGTCGCTGGCAGGCGCAGCCGAGAAGATCGGCAAGGTCGTCGACCTGATCCGCGATATTGCCGAGCAGACCAACCTCCTGGCGCTCAATGCCACAATTGAGGCCGCCCGCGCCGGCGATGCCGGCAAGGGCTTCGCCGTGGTGGCCAACGAGGTGAAGTCGCTGGCCAATCAGACATCGAAGGCGACGGAAGAGATCAGCGGCCAGGTCGGCGAGGTCCAGCGCGTCGCGCAAAGCGCCGTCGGTGCCATCGAGAGCATTGGCGGGACGATCCAGAAGATGGACGAAATCGCCGCGTCGATCGCCTCGGCGATGGAGCAGCAGCAATCGGCCACCGGCGAGATCGCCCGCAACGTTCAGGAAGGCGCCGCCGGTGCCGAGGAAGCCTCGCGCAGCACGGCGAAAGTGACAGAAGCCGCGCAAACCACGGGCTCGGCCGCCGAGCAGGTTAACGGTGCCGCCCGGCAGCTTGGCGAGCAGACGGATGCCCTGAAAGCACGGATCGACGAGTTCCTGAGTGGCGTGAAGGCAGCCTGAGCCTGCGGAGCTGAACCAGTATCGCGAACGTCAGGGGATGGGATGACGCGTACGCAGGAGATTTCGACAGAGCGGCGCAATGCGTCACGCGGTGTTCGCCTCAACTTCGCAAGCCATATCGCGCAAGGCCGCGATGTCCGGCATACGAAGGCCGCCCGGTACACGCTCAATCAGATGATCGGCTTCCAGCGCCTTGATCGTCCGGCTGGCGTGGACCGGGGTGATGCCCGTGGCCTCGGCGATATGCGTCAGCCGCAAGGGGAACTCGATCACATCTCCGACCGGTTTGATGCGGGCGAGCTTGGTGCGGAGATGGAGCAGCAGGGAGGCCACCTTCTCTTCCGCCGACTTGACGCCGAGATCGAGCATCCGCCGCTGGGCGTCGCGGCACTCGTCCTTCCACACGCATTCGACGATACGCCGCATCCTTTCGTCGTCGCGGATCCACGTCTGCAACCTCTCTGGAGCGAAGGTACACAGCGCTGCATCGGTAATCGTCTGGATCGAGCCGAAGCTCGTTTCGCCCAGCAGGGCAGGCAATGTCAGGAAATCGCCCGGAACGTAGAAATCCAGGATAAGTTTCCTTCCATCCTGCAGCACAACGGAGCGCGCGCACCAGCCTGTGTAGATAGTGTACAACTCGCGTGGATATCTGCCGCTATTGTGAATGACAGTGTTACGGCGCATCGTCCGCTGGCCCGACCGCAGCATCGCAGGCATTTCCACCCGCTCTCCAATTCTTCCGAACAGAGTGTTCGGAAACACTTCACAGTGCAGACAGGACCGCGCGCTTTCTCGATTCATCCTGTGCCTCATTGGTCACGAGGTGTCTTGAGCTTCGTCACATGCAAACGGATGTATAGATTATCAAGAGGAAAGATAAGCGGTCTTTCTTCCTGAGGAATATTAACCATAACCAAATCATTGAGGTTGCGTTTGGAAATGTGAAGTATATCAATATATTTCATTACGAAAATAAATAACCTGTGTTTATAGGTCTACTGCAAAGACTGGGGTCTATGTCGACTGAATCCCGGCAAATTCAGGAGGGAGGCGTGTCGTGCGGTGTGAGGATGCTTTCGAGGTTGCACCTATACCGGTAATAAAGATCACCTTCAGTGCGGGGCGAGGCGTAAACGTCGTTTATGCCAATGCCGCATTCCAAAGCACTGCGGGAGCCGACGCGCCGGCTCCTTCCAACTGGTACGTGAAACTCGGCGAGCTGGAACTTGCTCATGCCATGGCGGTTGGCGAGGCGTGGCAGGGCCCGATCACTCTTGTCGCCAGCGACCGCGTTCTCGCTTTCAAGGGCCGTGCGGCGAAGATCGAAGAGGGCTATGCCGTCGTCTATCTGGAATGGCCTGGAGTTGGAGATCCGGTTGAAGGCTTTTGCGCGACGACGCACGAGGCGGCGGACCGTCTGCTGATGCGCATCATGGCGGCAGCGCCGGACGGCGTCGTGATCATCGATTCGAGTTACCGGATCGTTGCGGCCAATCAAGGCATGGAAGAGATATTCGAAACGCCTGTGAACGACCTCATGGGCCGGCGGGTCGAAGACTTGATGCCACAGCGCTTTCGGGCATCGCACGCCCAGGCGGTGCAGGGATTCGCACACTCTGCGAGTGCCGCAAGGCGAATGGGTGAGCGCGGCCGGATCGTCGGACTTCGAAAATCGGGGGTGGAGTTTTCGGCCGAGGCGTCCATCGTGCGGGTGAACACGCCCGAAGGTCCGATGTTCGCGGCAATTATCCGCGATGTCAGCGAGCAGGAGGCCCAACGCCAGAAACTCGAACATAGCGAGCAGAGACTGCGCAGAAGCGAGATGCGCTTGCGCAAGGCACAGCGCATCGCATCGCTCGGCAACTGGTGCTGGGATGTGCGCACCGGCTGGTTCCTGTGGTCGGACGAAGTCCGGCGAATGTTGCGGGTGGCGCCGGCGGATCGATTCAGCCGGTTTGAAGACTTTTTGCGACGTGTCCATCCGGCGGACAGGCCGCGCGTCGAAGCGGCAATGAATGCCGCGATCAAATCGGGGACCAGTGTCGCCCTGGATTGCCGCATTGTGTGCCCGGATGACGAGCAAGGCTTCATCCGCCTGGAGGCCGAGGTGATCCGTGATGAATGCGGGAAGCCACAGCAGCTTGAAGGCATCGTTCAGGATATAACCGAACGCAAACACACCGAGGAACGGCTGCAACGTGCCAGTGAGGCGGCGGAGGCAGCGAACAGGGCGAAGTCGCGCTTTCTGGCGACCATGAGCCACGAGCTGCGGACTCCGCTCAATGCGGTGATCGGCTTCTCCGAGGTCCTGGCCGAGGAGGTTTACGGACCGATCGAGAATGATCGCTACAAGGAATACGTCCACGATATCCTCCTCAGTGGCCGCCAGCTTCTCGACCTGATCAACGACATTCTCGATCTGTCGAAGGTTGAGGCGGGCAAGATGCAGATCGAGGAGGAGGTGGTCGAACTCGCACCGCTGGCAGAGACCGCCGTGCGCTCGCTGGCGGAGCAGGCGCGCAGACGTGATATCGCCATTGAATGCGATATTCCCTCGACGACGGTGATTCTGGCCGACCGCCGGGTCTGCCGTCAGATACTCTTGAACCTCCTGTCGAACGCCGTGAAATTCAGTAGGCCGGGCGGGAAAGTCGTGGTCGATGCCGAGCAAGGCGCGGACGGCGTGCTCTGCCTGAAGGTAAGCGATCAAGGTATCGGGCTTTGCGAAGACGAATTGCCGAAGGTGACGGAGGCATTCTACAAGGCGGGCAATCAGTGCCTTTCCGAGCAAGCCGGATCGGGGCTCGGCCTATCGCTGGTGAAACTGTTCGCTGAGCTGCATGGTGGCGCGCTCGACATCGAAAGCGCGTTGGACGTGGGCACCACCGTAATGGTCTGCTTTCCCCCGGAACGCTCTCATCCCGCCTTGACCCGGATTGCCTGAACGACGACCTGGCGGCGAGCTCTCTTCCCTGCAGGGGAGACGATTTATTTGCGTTTTTCAGGAACATAGTCGCTCCCCGGCGGGGGAGCTGTCCGCGAAGCGGACTGAGGGGAAAACCCCGCCGCGGATGGTCGCGGCGGGGTTTTGTATCTTTTGAACTCAGGCTTTGCCTTAGACCACGCCCTCGATCCAGGCCTTGAGGTCCTTCTTGGGCAGGGCGCCGACCTTGGTGCCGGCGACCTGTCCGTCCTTGAACAGCATCAGTGTCGGGATGCCGCGCACGCCGTACTTCTGCGGCGTGTTCGGGTTGTCGTCGATGTTCAGCTTGGCGATCGTCACCTTGTCGTCCATCTCCTGGGAAAGCTCTTCCAGGGCGGGGGCGATCGACTTGCAGGGGCCGCACCACTCGGCCCAGAAATCGACGAGCACCGGCTTGCCGGCCTTCAGCACGTCGCTGTCGAAGTTGGAGTCGCTGGTATGGGTCATGCTCATTGCGTCGTGTTCCCTCAACAAACTAGGGGCCCCGGATACACGTGGTGGCGAGCCGGGGCCAACTTGTCCGCGAAGGTAGGCAGGGCGGCGCAAACCGTCAAGCGAGTGGCCGAAAGCCTTACGCATCGCTGATTTGCATCATGCGTGGACCGTCGGTCCACAGCAACCAGGTCTCGATGCGCCGGCCCGGATAGACCTTCTCCAGAAGCCGCCGATAACCGCGAAGCTGCCGCCGGTAGACGTCGGGCACCTCTTCCGGCGTGCGCGGCGGCGGGCGGTTGGTCTTGTAGTCGACCACGGTCACGATTTCGTCAGTGACCAGCAGGCGGTCGATCTGGCCCGTGACCGCCTCCGGCCCCTTCTCGCCGTCCAGCAGGCCGACGATGGGCACCTCGGCGGCGCTGCCGGGACCGAACAGCGCGGCGAATTCCGGGTTCTCCAGCACGGCGAGCGTCTCCTCGACGATCTGCGCCTGCTGCGCCGAATCGAGGCCATGGACGGGGCTGGCCAGAAAGCGCTCCGCCGCCGCCCGCCGCTGCGAATCCGCAAGGTCGGGCAGGGATTGCAGAAGCCGGTGGATCAGCCGGCCCCGCTGATAGGACGCACCGTTGTCGCCCTCCAGCGGGGAGCGCACCGGCGGTTCCGCATCCGGCGGCCGCGACGGCGCCAGGGGTCGCGGCGGCGCCGGCTCCGGCCGGGGCGGGCTCTGGGCCCAGTCGGGCAACGGCGTGGGCGGAAGTTCGCTTTCCTGAACCGCGGTCTTCGATTCGCTCTCGGTACGCTGCGCGGTTTCCAGGCGCAGGCCCTCGCCCTGCCAGCCGTCCGGCAGGTCGGCCGTGAAATCGAACGCCGCCGGCTCGGCGACACCGGCAAGGCCGCGCTGGATCAGCTTGTACCAGCAATGCTCCTGGCCCGAGCGCTGGGTGTTCCAGCCGCAGATGTAGAGCCGGTCCTCCGCCCGCGTCATCGCGACATAGAGCAGGCGGCGGTACTCGGGCTCCTGGTCGGCGCGGGCGGCGGCGCGCAGGCCGCCGGCGACCTCGTCGTCGAACTCCTTGCGCGGCGGCCACAGGGCCAGCCCCGTGCCGTCGTCCCACAGCAGCTTGTCGGACTGCGTGGGCACCTGCAGCGTATCGGGCAGGAACACGATGGGCGCCTGCAGGCCCTTGGCGCCGTGCACCGTCATCACGCGCACGGCGTTGCCGCCGTGCTCGGCGTCGCGCTTCACTTCCTGCTGGCCAGCCTCCAGCCAATGCAGGAAGCCTTCCAGCGAGGGAACGTGCTCGCGCTCGTAAGCAAGCGCGAGGGCAAGAAATTCATCGATGGGGTCGTTCGCTTCCGGACCGAGACGCGCCAGGATCCGCTCCCGCCCGCGCCCGGCGCCCAGAAGCTCCGCGTAAAGCTCGTAGGGCGGGGTGAAGTCGGCGCGCGCCAGCAGGTCGCCGAGGCGCGCGTGGGCGTCCTCGAAGTCCGCGTTCTCGCCCGCGCGGCTGCGCAGCGCGTCCCACAGGCGCCCTTCGCGGCCGTACGCCAGCTCGAACAGCCGCTCCTCGCTCAATCCGATCAGCGGTCCCTTCAGGACGCAGGCCAGCGTCAGGTCGTCTTCTGGCAGCAGCAGGAAGCGGCCCAGCGCGGCGAGGTCCATGACCGCAAGCTGTTCGCTCAGCACCATCCTGTCGACGCCGGCCACCGGCACCTGCCGAAGCTTCAGTTCGCGCACCAGTTCCTCGACGAACTCGTTGCGCCGGCGCACCAGCACCAGGACGTCGCCCGGCACGATCGGCCGCCCGCGTGCGTGCAGGATGCCGTCCGGCGTTTCGCCCTGCGTCCAGCGGGCGATGCGCGCGGCGATCAGCCGGGCCAGGCGCTGGCGCGGCGGGGCCTGTCCCTCGGCCTCGACCGGCGGGGCCCAGGCTTCCGGCTCTCCGGCGTCGCCCGGCTCCGCCGGCGGCCACAGCTCGACCAGCCCGGCGTGGCCCGCGCGCACGGGCTCGTGGCGCAGCGCGTCCTCGCCGAACAGCACGCCGTCGCGGGCGTCCGGCTGCGCGAACACGGCGTCGACGGCCGCCAGGACCGCGTCGGTGGAGCGGAAGGAGACGTTCAGTTCCACCGACGACCAGCCGTGCCGCGCCTGTCGCGCCCGCTCGGCGAAGTGGCGGCGCATGCGGGCGAAGGCCGCCGGCTCGGCCCGCTGGAACGAGTAGATAGATTGCTTGGCGTCGCCCACCGCGAAGACGGTGCGCGTCCCCGCGTCGCGCCCCTCCGCCGCGCCCTCGCCGGCGAAGAACTCGTCCGTCAGCGCGCCAACGACCTCCCACTGCTCGGGGTTCGTGTCCTGCGCCTCGTCGATGAGCACGTGGTCCAGCCCGCCGTCCAGCTTGAAAAGCACCCACGGCGCGATGCCGGGCCGCTGTAGCAGGTCGCGGGTGACGATGATCAGGTCGTCGTAATCCAGAAGCGCGCGGCGTCGTTTGTGCCGCTCGTAGGCGTCCAGGATGGCCGCGCCCAGGCGCAGCAGGCCGGCGGTGGCCCGCGCGACGACAGTGGCGTTGATCCGCTCGCGGACGGTGAGCAGCCGTTCGGCCTCGGCCTCCATCACCTCCAGCGCGCCGCCGACCTCGGCGGCCTGCTTGGTCAGCAAGCGGCTGCGCACCTCGCCCTTGGCGGTGAGGAACAGGCCGGCGTAGTCGTCGAAGCGGGCGCCGCGGTCGGGCGCGGGCGCGTCCAGCCAGGCCTTCAGGATATCCGCCTTGCCCTGCTCGGTCTTCGTGCCCTGGCGCATCGCCGTCTCGGCCACGCGCAGGCCCATGGCGTCGAACGCATCGTCCCGGCAGGCGCGTGCGACGACGTCGGCCGGCCGGTCGTCTTCGGCGACGTCCAGGGTTTCGCGGATGCCCGCGGCCAGAGCGTCCATGCCCCCGGCCTCGCGCAGCAGCCGGGCCAGCCGGCCGCGCTGCCGGATGAGTTCGGCCATCAGGTCGTTGAAAGTCATCTCGCTGGCCTGGGCGGTGACCTCCGACAACGCCTCGGCAAGCCGCGCGGCGTCCTCACCCCAATCGTCCCCGCTGCCGGCGCGGGCCAGCACCTCCTCCCGCGCGGCTTGCAGCATCTCGGCGGCGGAGCGTTCGTCCAGCACCTGGAAGTGCGGCGGCACGCCCGCTTCCAGCGGGAAACGCGCCAGCACCGACTGGCAGAAGGCGTGGATGGTCTGGATCTTCATGCCGCCCGGCGCGTCCAGGACGCGGGCGAAAAGCTCCCGCGCGCGCCGGCGCATGGCGTCGTCCGGGCGCTGCCCGGTCAGCTCGTGAAGGGCGCTGTCGAGATCCGTGTCGCCGGCCGTCGCCCAGCCGGCCAGGCGCGCCGCCAGGCGGTTCGACATCTCCGCCGCCGCCGCCTTGGTGAAGGTCAGGCACAGGATCTTCGCCGGCGGCGTACCGGCCAGCATCAGGCTCAGCACCCGGTCGGTCAGCACCTTGGTCTTGCCGGTCCCCGCCGAGGCCGCCACCCAGACCGAGGCCGCTGGGTCGCTGGCCCGCCGCTGCGCCTGCTGCGCCTCGCGCTTGCGGGTGTCGGCGTGCCCGGCGGACGGGTCCGTCACGTCGCCTGTGCTCATCCCTCGTCCTCGAAGGTGCCCGCCGACCACTCCTGAACGCGGGAGAGGTGGCGGTAGTCG
This sequence comes from Ferruginivarius sediminum, assembly GCF_003344765.1. Taxonomy (GTDB): domain Bacteria; phylum Pseudomonadota; class Alphaproteobacteria; order Kiloniellales; family Rhodovibrionaceae; genus Ferruginivarius; species Ferruginivarius sediminum. The sequence goes on from NZ_QPMH01000028.1 coordinate 33,689, forward strand.
GAATAGCGGGGCGCGAAGGCCGGGCGCGGCACGGCGCGGTAGGGCGTTTGCGGGTCCTCGAAGGCCGTCACCAATTCCTGCAACCCCGCGAAGGCCTGTTCCGCCAGTTCGCCAGGATCGCCCTTCACGGCCCGGATCTCCCCCGGTGGATTGCCGCCGGTGAGACGCCAATAGGCGATGGCGCCGACCTCCGCCGTCGGCACGTCCGCGAACGCGCCGGCCGCCGCGATGGCGGCCTCCAGGGGAAGCTGCGGCGAGAAGCCAAGGCGGACGGACTTCTCGCTGGGCACGCCGCCGGTCTTGTAGTCGATGATGGCAAGCCGGCCGTCGGCGCCGCGTTCGATGCGGTCCGCCTTGGCGGTCAGGGTGAAGGTCCGCCCGTCCGCCCCCGGAAGTTCGCGATGACCTTTGCGCTCCGCGAAGACATGCAGGCCGCCGGCGCGGCGCGCGCGCTCCTGCGCGGCCAGCCATTCGGCGATGCGCGCGAATCGCGGCCACCAGAAGGCGCGAACGCCGGGGCGCACGCCGAGGCGGTCGAAGGCCTCCCGGCCCAGGCGCAGCAGTTCCGTTTCCGGATCGTCCGGCAGCGCGTTCGGGTAGGCCCACACGAAGCGCTCCAGCACCTTGTGGATCAGCGTGCCGTGTTCCGCCGCCCCCGGATCCTGGTCCAGCGGGTCCAGCGGCCGCAGCTTCAGGATACGTTCGGCGTAAAGCGCGTAGGGATCGCGCATCCACATTTCGACCCTGGTGACGGAGAGTTTCGTGGGCCGCGCGGTCCGGGGCGGCCGTGGCTCCGGCGGGGCGATTAGGATGCTGCGTGCCGGCGTGTCGAGTTGCCGCGCCCAGTCCAGCCAGCGCTCTTCGCCGGCCGTCAGGCGTTCCAGCCCCAGCGCGTCCAGCACCGCGTCCAGGCGCAGCAGCCAGCGCGACGGTACGCTCGGCGCCCCCTCCACCCGTGTGGCGCGGGTCAGCACCACCTCGCTGGCCGAGGCCGCCTGGGCAAAGTCGTGCGCCATCAGGCCGATGCGGCGCTCCACCGGCGGCAGGCCGAAGCCGGCGCGCATCGGGCGGCTGAGCCAGGGGCCGGGGTCGCTCTCCGCCGGCCAGGTGCCCTCGTTCAGGCCGCCGAGGATCAGCAGGTCGGCGCGCTGCATCCGTGCTTCCAGCGGACCCCAGATCGCCAGCCGGGGATGCCCGCCATACCGGGGCCGCACCTCCCGCCCCGCCATCAGGCCGTCCAGCAGCGCGGGATAGCGCGTGCCGCCGATGACGGGCGCGGCGTCGGCGTTGCGGGTCAGCTCGCTGGCGAAGTCCGCCGCCGTCTCCCCCGCGTCCCCGGCCCACAGCCGGGCGGGGCCGGGCTCGCGGTCGGTGGCTGCCAGTGCCTCGGCAAAGCGCATGTGCGCCTCGACGGCGTCGGCTAGCGGGATATCGGCGGTGGCGAGCGCTGCCTCCGCCTCGGCCGCCATGTCGCGCAGGTTCTCCAGCCAGAGGCGCAACCCCGCTTCGTCGTCTTCCGGCAAGGCGTCCAGCAGGCCGGCGAAGCCCTTGCCGGGGCGCGGCCCGCGCAGGACCGCGACCTCCAGCGCCCGCACCCGCGCCCGGAAGGCGCCGGGATCCTGTCCGCCGGCCGCCAGCGGATGCTTCAACGCCGCCAGCAGCGACAGCGGCGCCAGGCCGTCCGCCAGCATCTGCGCGGTGAGGCGCAGGAACGTGCCGGGCGCCGTGTCGCGCAGGGGCATGCCGGCGGAATCGTCGACGGTGAGACCCCAGCGCTTCAACTCGCTCGCCACCCGTCGCGCCAGACCCCGGTCGGGCGTCACCAGGGCGGCGGTGCGGCCCGGCACCTCCAGCGCCTGGCGCAGCATCAGGGCGATGGCGCTCGCTTCCTCTCCGGCGCCGGGGCAGTCCAGGCGATGCAGGCCGCCAAGGCCCAGTTCCAGGCGTTGAACGTCCGACCGGCCGGAGAGGTCGCGCCAGTCCGGCGTTGCCGCCGCCGGCTTCAGCGCCAGGTTGAGAAGCTCGCTGCGCGCCGGGGGCGTACGCTCGCCGCCCTCGGCGGGCCAGTCCCGCACATCGGCGCGGTCCAGCTTCATCCGGTCCAGCAGCCGCGCCATGTTGTGCTGCGGGTGGGTCGGGTCGGCCTTGACGGCGGTCCAGGTGGCCGCGTCGGCGCCGGTGTCGAGCCCGGGCAGCACGACGCGCCCGGGGGGCAGGCCCGCGACGACGTGCAGCAGGTCCGCCGTGGCGGGGATGGAGCCGGTGGAGCCCGCCGCGACGATGGGATGGGACGGCGGCTGACTGCGCCATGCTTCCGCCCACGCCTGCATCAGGCGGCGACGGCGGGCGGCGGGGCTTATGGCGCCTTCCTCTCCCTCGATTTGCGGCCACCAGGCCGTCAGGATGTCGAGAAATTCCAGCGTGATCTGCCAATGCCGGGCGTGTTCCGCCGGGACGAGGTCGCGCAGCTTGTCGAACGACAGCCCCTCGGTCTCCACCTGATCGAGGAGGCGGGCCAGTTCCCCGGCGAGGCGGGCGGCCTGATCGACGGTGGCCCGCTCCCTTTCGGCGCTGGCTTCGCCCCAGCGGTCGATCAGCCGGGTCAGCAGAAGCTGCCGCCGCAACTCGGGCAGGGCGGGCGGGATATCGGCGTCGTAGCGGCCGCCGGCCGGGCCGGCCTCGCCACTGAGGACCAATTCCTCGGCGTCCAGGTCGCCCAGCGGCAGCATCCGGGGCAGCAGCATCGCCGCCCCGCCGGAGAGACGCAGGAACGCCTCGTGCAACGTGCGGCATGCGCGCCGTGTCGGCAGCAGGACGGTCACGCGCGAGAGCGCAAGCGGGTCGCCGCCGGCCTCGTCGTAGAGCCCGCGCGCCAGTGCATCGACGAAGGAAACGCCGGGCGGGATCGTATGGACGGCCGGCCGTGTCGAGGTCATCGCGCCTCTTCGTGTTCCGCCCGGAAGCCCAGCTCCTGCAACTCGCCCGCCGCGAACTCCAGGTCGTGCGGCGTGCCGATGTGGAACCACATGCCGTCGTGCGGCAGCGCGAACAGGCGTTCGGCCGCTTCCGCCTGGTCGTAGAGCACGTTCAGCGAAAACGGCGGATCCGGTGCGTAGCGGAACAGGCGCGGGTGCAGCATCTGGATGCCGGTGAAGGCGAAGGGCGCCACCTCGAAGCCCTGGCGCCGCCGCGCCCGGCCCATCGGATCGAGGATGAAATCGCCGGACCCCTCGTACCCCATCGCGAAGACGGTTTCGTGGACCAGCAGCAGCGCGTCCATCGCCGTGTCGTCCCAGGCGTCGGCAAGGCGCTCCAGGGCGGGGCTGTGGCCCTCCAGCCAGAAGAGGTCGCCGTTGAGGACGTAGAACGGTTCGTCGCCCAGCTCGGCAAGCGCGTTGGCGACCCCGCCGCCGGTGTCCAGCAGGTCGTCCTCGTGGCTCAAAACGATCTTCGGGATCTTCCGGCCACGCAGGTGCCGCTCTAGTTGCTCCGCCAGATGGTGGGTGTTGACGATGGCCTTCTCGACACCGGCGTCGGCCAGCCGATCGAGGATGCGGTCGATCAGGGGCTGGCCCATCAACTCGACCATGGGTTTCGGTATCTTCTCGGTGATCGGACGCATGCGCTTGCCGAAACCGGCGGCAAGCACCATCGCCGTCCGCGGGCGCCAGTCGCTCATGCCGTCGTCTCCTGTGCCGGGATGCGGCGGAAGCCGGCGGGAACCGTCTCGTCGAACCACGCCTTCACCGGACGCAGCGCCGGGTCTTCCAGCGCCGCCTCCAGAAGCCGCCACAGCCGCGGGATGTGCCGTAGATAGCCGGGCTTGCCGTCGCGATGCGCCAAGCGGGTGAAGATGCCGAGAACCTTGGCGTGACGCTGTGCCGCCATGACGGTGTAGGCCGAACGGAACGCCGCCGCGTCCAGGGCGGGGAAGGCGGCAAGGTAGCGCGCGATCATTGCCTGCTCGATCTGTGCCGGCACGTCGCGGCGCGCGTCCTGCAGCAGGCTTGCCAGATCGTACGCACAGCAACCGATCACCGCGTCCTGGAAATCCAGCAGGCCGCACGCCGACGTGCCCGCGCGCCCTTTCAGCAGCATCAGGTTGTCCGGAAAGAAATCGCGCAGCACCAGGGTCTCCGGCACCGCTTCGAGCCACCGCAGCGAGTCCGTCCAGGCCGCGGCATAGGCGGCGCGGGTGGCGGTATCCGCCCTTATGCCGACCGCTGGCAGGTACCAGTCGGTCAGTAGCTGCGCCTCGCGGTCGACCAGCAGGGCGTTGTCGTAGGCCGGCAAGGCCGCTGCCGCCGCGCGGGCGGGGGACCAGGCCGCGTGCAGCGCGATCAGGGTATCCGTTGCCAGCGTATAGAGCGCCGGCCCATCGTCGGGGCTTTCCAGAAGCACGCGGGCGAAGGTGCGGTCGCCGAAGTCCTCAAGAAGCAGCAGCCCCCTGTCCTCGTCCGCCGCCTCGATGCGCGGCGCGCTGAAGCCCATGTCGGCAAGCAGTTCGGCGACGGCGCGGAACGGGCGGACGCTTTCCACCTCTGGCGGGGCGTCCATCAGCACGGCGTTGCGCTGCGCGCCTTCCACGCGCTCGTACCGGCGGAACGAGGCGTCGCCGCTCAACGGCCGGCGCCGGGCCCGGCCCCAGCCGGCAGCCGCCAGGAAATCCGCGATATGGCTGTCGCGCTCAGTCAAGCTCTTGCAGCCCCTTCAAACGTTCCGCCCAGTCGCCGGCAGCCTGCAGAATCGCAAGCCGGCCCTCGCCATCCTCGGGGAAGGTCATCAGCAGGTCCAGATGATCCCTCGGCAGGCGGCGCCCCAGTCGTTCCGGCCATTCCACCAGAACGATCCCCTCGTCCAGGGCCTCGTCCCAGCCCAGCTCGTCGATCTCGTCCGGGTCGCCGATGCGGTAGAGGTCGAAGTGCCAAACCGTGGCTGGTTGCCGCGCGTAGGTCTGCACCAGCGTGAAGGTGGGGCTTGGCACGTCCTCGGGCATGACGCGGCCGTCCGGGCGCGGCAGGGCGTTGATGAAGGCGCGGGCCAGCGCGGTCTTGCCGCTGCCAAGCTCGCCGGTGAGCGCGATGACGTCGCCCGCCCGCGCCAGATGGGCCAGCGTCCGGCCCAGCGCGGCGGTCGCGGCCTCGTCCGCGAGGTGGATCGAGATGGCCTCGGCAAGGGGCTTGGCATCGGACATGATGGATTCGGTTGTAACGGCCTTCTCGCGGGGCGGCAACCGTGGCAGGCAGCCTTGTCAAGCAACTGCCGCCCCGCCATGTTACGACCCGCAGCGTTGCCGGGAAATCCGCCTGATTCGGGAGTGTCCATGAGCGAGACCGTGGAGAGCACGGACGTCGTGATCGTCGGCGCCGGGCCGGTGGGCCTGTTCGCCGTGTTCGAGCTGGGTATGCTGAAGATCCGCGCCCACGTCGTCGACTCGCTCGACGTGATCGGCGGGCAGTGCCAGGCACTCTATCCCGAGAAGCCAATCTACGACATTCCCGGCTATCCCCGCATCCAGGCCGGCGAGCTGGTGCGCCGGCTGGAGGAGCAGGCCGAGCCGTTTCAGCCGCGCTATCACCTTGGCCAGCGTGTGGAGAAGCTGACGCCGCGCGAGGGCGGGCGCTGGCTGGTGGAAACCTCGGCCGGCACGCGGATCGAGTGCGCTGGCGTGGTGATCGCCGCCGGTGTCGGCGCGTTTGGTCCGAACCGCCCGCCGCTTGCTGGTATCGAGGCCTACGAGGGGCGCGGCCCCGGCGTCGGGGTGCACTACATGGTCGGCCGGCGGGAGGATTTCCGCGGCAAGCGAGTGGTCATCGCCGGCGGCGGCGATTCGGCGCTGGACTGGACGCTGTCGCTGGCGGAGTTTGCAGAGAAGGTCTACGTCGTCCACCGCCGCAACAAGTTCCGCGCCGCCCCGGAAAGCGTCAGCCGGATGCGCGCGCTTGCCGAGGCGCCGGAGAGCGGGGTGGAACTGGTGATTCCCTATCAGCTTCACGGCTTGGAAGGGCGGGACGGCAACCTGGATGCCGTCATTGTCAGCACCCTGGACGGAGAGACGCGGCGCCTGCAAGCCGACGCGCTGTTGCCGTTCTTCGGCCTGTCGATGAACCTCGGTCCCATTGCAGAGTGGGGCCTGCGCCTGGAGCGGGACCTCATCACAGTCGATCCCGCGACCTGTGCCACTTCGACGGCAGGCATATACGCCATCGGCGACATCGCCACTTATCCGAACAAGCTGAAGCTGATCCTCTGTGGGTTCTCCGAGGCGGCGATGGCCGCGCACGACATCTTCTCCCGCGTCTACCCGGACGAGGTGCTGCACTGGGAATACTCCACGACCAAGGGTGTTCCGGGGTAAGGGGCGGCGCTTGGGCGGTGAGTTGGCGGTGTACGAAACGCCGTCTCATGCAAGAAGCCCCGCCGTGTGGGGCGGGGCTTCTGGACAGTATGACAGTCTCTAGGTTGCCGGCGGCTTGTCATCGCCAATTCGACAACCTGCCCTGGGCCTCAGGGTCTTAAAGCCCGATAACCGGGATACCTAGGAGATATACGTCACTCGGGCCTGCTTAGCAAGTGGCCGAACCCCAGTCCGTATAGCACTGCATTTTTCACGCCCTCTAAGTCAGTATTGGACAGAACCGGGTGCGTATATTTCCTACGGCCAATCTTGAAAGCGCTCAATCGATATAGGCCAAGGTTCATGACCATGTCGGCCTTGGCCCAACAAGGAAGGTCGTCTGGCTCGTCGGGGTGATAGTTCTTTGAAAAGCGGTAGACAAACGGCAATTCATGGCGTGGAGGCGATGTGCTAATTGGCACGACCGTAACGATCTCCGAGCGATATGGCAGCTTTGGAGAGATTACGACAACTGGGCGCGGTTTGACCATTTCCGGCACGTTGAAGCCCGAGAAATCGCACACAAAAACCTGTCCAGCGCGTGGGAAAAACTGTAATGGCATGTCGAATTGATAGATTGAATTGAAATGGATTTGTGTCCGCGAAATTTTGTAGACGTTTCCGCCTACCTCTCTGCGGTGGCGGCCGGTGGGTCGCCGGGAAGATGGGTCTCCCGCGGTATGCGCGGCAGGATGCAGGTGACGCGGGTGCCGTGATCGGGGGCGGATTCCAGCTCGACCCGGCCGCCGTGGAGCTCCACCAAGCTTTTCACCAGTGAAAGGCCAAGGCCGGCGCCCGACTTGCGTGGGTGGCCGCGGACGAACTTGTGGAACACGTGCTCCTGTTCCTCGTGCGGGATACCCATGCCGGTGTCGTTGACCGACAGGCGCACATTGTCCCCATCCTGGCGAGCCGAGAGTACCACCTTTCCGCCCTCCGGGGTGAAGTTGAAGGCGTTGGAGAGAAGGTTGAACAGCGCCTGCTTCAACCGCCGGCTGTCGCAGATCAGGGTGCAATCGCCATCGTCGCAATCCACGGCGAGTTCGATCCCCCGGTTGCGGGCGCGCTCGTGGGCAATGGTCTGCAGGTCCGTGAGCAGGGTGCGGACGTCCGTTTCCCCTTGTTCGAGTTCCAGGTAACCGGCCTCGATGGTGGCGAGATCCAGGATGTCGTTGATGAGGCCGATGAGGCGCTGCGAGGAATCGACGATGGCGCGGGCGTATTCGCCCTGGCGCGTGTTCAGCTTGCCAAAGAACTCGTTCTCCAGGATCTCCGCGAAGCCGACGATGGCGTTGAGCGGCGTGCGCAGCTCATAGGAGATGTTGGCGATGAACTCGGACTTGAGGCGGTCGGCGGTTTCCAGCGCCTCGGCGCGCTCGCGTAGCGCCCGCTCGACACGAAGCGAATCGGTGACGTCCAGATAGATGAACAGGCTTTGCCCGTCCGGCAGCGGCACCTGGGCCCAGTCCAGCTCCTTGCCGTCGGAGCGCACCATCCGCCCGCTGCGCGCGCCCGGCTCGGTTGCGCGCGCGACGATCGTCTCCTGCAAGGCGGGCCAGTCGCTCTCGTCGATATCGAAAAAGCGGCGGCCGTATTCCAGCACCTGCCGCACGTGCGGGCGGTCGCCCAGCCGGTCCAGGGGAAGCTGCCACATCTCGGAAAAGGCCTGGTTGGACAGGGCCAGACGCCCGTCGGCGCCGAACACGGCGACGGCTTCGTAGAGGTTGTCGATGGTCTCGCGCTGCACCTCGATCAGCGTGTTGAAGTTGCGCTCCAGCGTCAGGCGGTCGGTGACGTCCTCGTAGGTCATCAGCACGCCGCCGAAGGGGTGGGGCGCCATGGTGATCTTCAGGGTGCTGCCGTCCGGCCGGTGCATCAGTTCCTCCTCGGCGTCGAGGAGGTTGCGCATCCGTAGCTGGCATTCCCGTTTGTAGGCCGGGAAATCCGTCTGCTCCGGCAGGCGCCGGCGCTCGCGAAGTGCCTCGATGACATCGTTCAGGTGCGGCTCGCCGTCGAGGAGCGTCTCTTCCAGTCCCCACAGTTCGACATAGGCGCCGTTGTAGAATTTCACGCGCAGGTCGGGGCCGTAAATGACGATGGCGGTGCCAAGATTCTCCAGTACGTCGGCGTGCGCGGCGATGTGGCGGGACAGCTCGCCCTCCACTTCCTCCTCGCGCGTGCGGTCGAGGGCAAGGCCGACCAGCGTGCCGTCGCGCAGCGGAATCTCCGTCAGGTCCATAAAGCGCCGCGCACCCTCGGCAACGAGATGATGGGTTTCGCGGCATGTCTGGCCGCTGTCACGCGCCCGCTCCGCAAGCCGCCGGCCGGCTTCGCCCAGGCCGCTGCCAAGCAGTTCGGCCTCGTCGGCACGCACCTCCTGGCGCGTCCGCCCGACGGCGCGGGCGTAGGCGGCGTTGCAGTCCACCACACGCAGGCTGGCATCGCGCCGCCAGAGCGGAGCGGGAAGCCGCTCGACAAGGTCCTCCAGAACGGCGTTCCGGGCCTCGGCGGACCGGCGGGCGGTCTCGCGCTCGCTGATGTCCGAGAACCAGATGACCGGACCTTCGGGGCCGGAAACGCCGTGGGCCTGGACCCATCGGCCATCCTCCGGCAGGGAAAGAACGAGCGTGAAGGCCTCGCCGGATTCACGAAGCCGCTGGCCGGCCTCCGACAGCCGTCGGCCGCTATTTTCAGAAAAGCATCGACAGACGGCGTCGAAATCGTCGATCGCCGCGTCGCCACCGAGAAGGTCCGCCAGTGAGCGGGAACAGCATGGCTTGGCGTCGAATGCGAACCACGCGGACGGCGCCGTCTCGATCCGCTGCTCCAACTGCCGGTACGCCCGCTGAACACGGTCCAGCCCGCGTGCCGCGACTTGCCAGCGATGGCGATACCACTGCATGCCGGCCAACGCCGCGACGGCGGCCAGGGCACAAGCGACTGCCAGTATCGTTGTCGGCGTTACCGTCACAAAGGCGTTTACGTCGGGCCTCGCCGTGCGCGCCGCCGCCGTCGATCGACGGCAGCCACCGCGAGCCCGTCCCCCCGTTTTCGCAGACGCGTTCAGTCGCGCGCGTGTAACGTTAGTTTAAGTTCACCTTCCAGTCGGGACAAGCGAAGTCGCCTCCAGCTCTTTCGCCTTTGGCGAACATCCCCTGTCCGACCCGCGTTCGTTTCCGCGTTCAGTAGCGGTAGTGATCGGGCTTGAACGGCCCCTCGGCGGGCAGGCCCAGGTACTCGGCCTGCTTCGGGTTCATCTTGGTCAGCGGC
>NZ_QPMH01000029.1 GCF_003344765.1 Ferruginivarius sediminum
CTTCTCACCACCGTACTGCTCGCGAAGCGCCATCAAACCCGGCATCTCCGTCTCGGCAATATCGATCTCCTTGCGGCCCCACTCCGCAAGCGAAATATCCTTCACCTTGTAATCCGTGAACTGGCTCATGCCGTCGGTCCTTTGCATCCTGGATCGTGCCGGTCGGTTCCGCGAATGGACGCGGGCGTGCCGCGCTGATTTAGCAGCGCGGCGCTCGGGCGGCAAGTCGGTGCGCGCCGATGTTCAGCCGTTGAAGTCGTCGAGAAGCGCGGCAATGCGCCCGCTGTCGCGCTGGTCCATGATCGCCTGCGCCCGATGGGTCGCCGCCGTCATGTCGATCTGGCGGATGCGCTGCTTCACGCGCGGCAGCGAGTTCGGCGCCATCGACAGCTCCTTGATGCCGAGACCCAGGAACAGCGGCGTGTACCGCGGGTCGCCGGCCATCTCGCCGCAGACGGATACCGGGATGCGGGCGCGCAGCGCGGCCTCGACGGCGAATTGGATCAGCCGCAGCACGGCGGGATGCAACGGGTTGTACAGATGGGCGACCCGCTCCTCCGCGCGGTCGATGGCCAGCGTGTACATCGTGAGGTCGTTGGTGCCGATGGCGAAGAAATCCGACGTGCCGGCCAGGGCGTCGGCGGACAGGGCCGCGCCCGGCACCTCTATCATGGCGCCGACGGGCGGCAACTCCTCGGGCAGCGGCACGCGCCGGCGCTGAAGCTCGCCATAAACCTCGGCAAGCGCGCGCCGCGTCTCCTGCAATTCACCTGTCGACGTCACCAGCGGCAGCAGCACACGCACCGGCCCGTGCGCCGCGGCCCGCAGGATAGCCGCAAGTTGCGTATCCAGCAGCTTGCGCTCCTTCAGGCTCAGGCGGATCGCACGCAGGCCAAGCGCCGGGTTCGCGCTTTCGCCCATGTGCGCGCCCAGCGACCACGCCAGCTTCTCGCCGCCGATGTCGAGCGTGCGGATGGTGACGGGACGCCCGCCCATGCCCTCCACGATGCTGCGCAGCGCCTCGTACTGCTCGTCCTCGCCGGGCAGGTCCTCGCGGTTCATGTAGAGGAACTCGGTGCGCAACAGCCCGATTCCCGACGCGCCGGCCGCGACCGCCTGTCCCACTTCGGGCGGCAGTTCCAGGTTCGCCTGCAGCGTGACGCGTACGCCGTCGCGTGTGTCCGCCGGCAGGTCCCGCAGGCGCTTGAGCGCGCGGGCCTCGCGCTCGATCTCGCGCATGCGGCGGCGATAGCTGGCAAGGCGCTCGTCGCTTGGATTGACGACGACGACACCGTTCGAGCCGTCGACAATGACCGTTTCGCCGGTCTTCACCTGACCCATCAGGTCGGCGACCCCAAGCACCGCCGGCAGCCCCAGCGAGCGGGCCATGATGGCGGTATGCCCCTCTGCGCCGCCCAGGACCGTGGCGAAGCCGCCGATGCGGCGCGGGTCCATCAGGGCGGTGTCGGCCGGGGAAATCTCCTCGGCGATGATGATGCTGCCTTCTTCCAGGCGGTCGAACCCGCGATAGGGGGCATCCATCAGATTGCGGACGATGCGGAGGCCGACCTCGCGGATCTCCTGCGCGCGCGCCTTCAGGTAGGAGTCGTCCATCTCCGCGAAGCCCTCGGCGATCCGGTCGATCTCGGCCATGACCGCGGCTTCGGCATTGATGTGCTGCTCGTCCAGGCGCTTCACGACGCCGTCCAGAAGGCTTCGGGAGTGCAGCATCTGCAGGTGCGCATCAAGCAGATAGCCAAGTTCCTCGGCCGCCGTGCCGTGCAGGTTGCCGGCCTTGGAGCGGATCTTGCCAAGCTGCCGGCGCGCCTTCTTGACGGCGCGGTCGAAACGCTCGCGCTCCTCGCCCACGGCGCGCGCGGGGATCTGGTACTCAAGCACTTGCAGGTCGCGGCTCTCGCGCAGGTGCGCAGGCCCGATCGAGACGCCGGGCGAGACGCCGAGGCCATGAAACACGCGCTCGGCCCCCTGCGCCGCGTGACGCTCGGCGGCGACGCGATCGGCGGTATCCTGGTCTTCGTTCAGCTTTACCTCCCCGTGCCGCGGCGCCCCTTTCGTCGTTGCGGGCGTCCGCGCCGTCCTGTCGTTCATGCGTCTTCGTCGAATCTCCGGGCGATCAGATCCTCCAAGGCATCCAGCGCCCTGGCGGCCTGGGCGCCGGCGGCGCGCAGCCGCAATTCGGTTCCCGGTCCCGCCGCCAGCATCATCAGGCCCATGATCGAGTTTCCGGGCACCTCGACCCCGTCCTTCACCACGACCACCTTCGCATCGAAAGCCTCGACCGTGCGAACGAACTTCGCGGCGGCACGCGCGTGCAGCCCGCGTCGGTTGCAGATGCTCACCGAGCGCTCGTTCGGCTCAGGCACGGCCGCGTCGCTCACTCTTTGCGCCCGCCGGCGGCACTCCGGCCGCGTCCGCCGGACGATTCCGCGTCGAGAAGCTGGGTGGCCACGTTGATGTATTTCCGTCCGGCTTCCTGGGCGCGCACGACAGCCGTCGCCAGCGGCTCCGAACCTCGCAGGCTGGCCAGCTTGATCAGCATCGGCAGGTTGATGCCGGCGATGACCTCGACGCGGCCGCGGCCAAGCACGGACATCGCCAGGTTCGACGGGGTGCCGCCGAACATGTCGGTCAGGATCACCACGCCATCGCCGTCGTCCACCCTGGCGACGCTGTCGATGATGGCCTGCCGGCGCTCTTCCATGTCATCGTCGGGGCCGATGCACACGGCCTCGATCTGGCTTTGCTCACCAACAACGTGCTCCAGGGCGGAGACGAACTCTTCCGCCAGGCGGCCGTGGGTGACCAGGACCATGCCGATCATCTGCGCTCCTACTCGCTCGCGCTCGAAGGTGCCTTCCTAGCGCGAATCGCTGTCGCGTGCATCCCCCGCCTCGCGCTCGGGCGGCAGCTCGCGATGGTTGACCAATGCGTGCCGGCCTTCCTTCTCCAGGAACTCCGCCACGCGCTCCGCGATCGTCACCGAGCGGTGGCGGCCCCCGGTGCAGCCGATCGCGATCGTCAGGTAGCTCTTGCCCTCGGCCTGGTAACGCGGGATCAGCCGATGCAGCATATCGCATACACCGTCCAAAAAGGCGGGGTAATCCGGATCGGCCGCCACATACTCGGCGACTGCCCGGTCCTGGCCGGTCAATGGGCGCAGGGCGTCGTCATAGTGCGGATTGCGCAGGAAGCGCGCGTCGAACACCACGTCCGCCTCGCGCGGCAGGCCGTTCTTGTAGGAGAACGACACCACGAAGACGGCCATGCCGCTCGTCCCGCCCAGGCCAAGCTGCGCTTCCACGACCCGTCTGAGATCCTGCACGGAAAGCGTGGAGGTATCGATGGTCATGTCGGCGCGACGGCGTAGCGGGGCGACCAGCCGTCGTTCCGCTGCGATGCCGTCCGACAGCGGCCGGCCCTGCGCCAGGGGGTGGCGCCGCCGGGTCTCGGTGTAGCGCCGGCGCAGCACCTCGTCCTCGCAGTCGACGAAGACCATCGTCACGTCCAGCGCATCATCCGCGTCCAGCCCCTTCAGCGCGTCCAGGAATGGCCGCACCGCGAAGTTCCGCGTGCGGATGTCGACGCCCACCGCGATGGGGTTGGTAAGCCCGCCTTCGTGCACGGTCGGAGAGATCAGTTGCAGGGGCAGGTTGTCGATAGCCTCGTAGCCGACATCCTCAAGCGCCTTCAAGGTGCTGGAGCGCCCGGCTCCGGACATCCCTGTGACGAGCACCACGCGCAGCCGTTCGCCCCGTGACGGACCTCCGCCCGAGGAGGGCGCCGGACGCGTCTCCTCTTCGCCGTCGTTCCCGTGCATCGCCCGCCATCCCTCGCGACTTTGACGCCGGCTGTCCTCGACCGAAACATTCAGTGGGATCAATGTGGCATCCGCGTGCCCGGCCGCAAGCAGGAGTTTCGCAACGGCGCCGGATTCGAAGGGATCGATCTCCACGCGGCGGACGTCGATGCCGCACAACTCTTCCGTCGCGGGCTCGGGCAGGCGCGCCACCTGGCCTTGCCGCTTCAGGTCCACCACCAGCCGGACGGGGGCTTCGCTTTCGTGCGGAAGTCGCAGGATTCCAACCCCGCGCGCCTCGATGCAGCCGGCGATGGCGGCCGGCGCGGCCGCGATCAGCTCACCTCCGCGCCGGCTCAGGCAGCATTGGTCGTCGGCCACGAGGCGGGCGCCGGCCTCGGCGATCAGGCGCATGGCCAGATCCGACTTGCCGCTGCCCGAAGGGCCGCGCAGCAGGATGCCGCGTCCGCCAAGCGAGACGCAGGTGGCGTGAAGCCGGGTGTCTGGCGCGCTCATGGCCTAGTCGCCCGGCAGGCGCACGGTGAAACGCGCGCCGGCGATGCGCCCGCTGTCGTCATGGCGGTTCTCGGCCGTGATGGTGCCGCCGTGGGCCTGGACGATCTGCCTGGAGATCGACAGACCGAGGCCGGAATGCGTGCCGAACTTTTCGCTTTCCGGGCGCTGCGTGTAGAAGCGGTCGAAGATCGCGGCCAGCTTGCCTTCCGGGATGCCCGGCCCATCGTCGTCCACGACAATCTCGACGCAGTTGTCCTGGCGCCGGGCCGTCACCCGGACCTCGCCGTCGGCGGGGGTGAAGGTGGCGGCGTTGGACAGCAGGTTGCGGAATACCTGCGCAAGCCGCCCCTCCAATCCGGGCACCGTCAGGGGGTCCAGGGTGCCGTCGTCCTGCCGGGGCAGATGCAGGACGAAGCGCGGGCCGCCGTCCTCCTCGAATGTGGCGCGCTGCACCTCGACCAGTGCGTCCAGAAGCCGGGAGGTGTCCACCGGCGAGGCCTCGGCGCGCGACAGTTCGGCGTCCAGGCGAGAGGCGTCGGAGATGTCGCTGATCAGCCGGTCCAGGCGCTGCACGTCGTCCAGGATGATCCCCATCAGCTTCTTCTGCTGGGCCGGGTCGTCCACGCGGGCGACCGTCTCTACGGCGCTGCGCACGGATGTCAGCGGGTTCTTGATCTCGTGCGCCACGTCGGCGGCGAAGCGCTCGATCGCGTCGAGCCGATCCCAAAGTGCCTCGGTCATCTCCTTCAACGCGGCGGAGAGGTCGCCGATCTCGTCGTCGCGGCGTGACAGGTCGGGAATCTCCACCTGTCGGCCGCGCGCCCGGCGAACCCGGTCGGCTGCCTCGGCCAAACGCCGCATCGGCCGGGCGATGGTGCCGGCAAGGTAGATCGACAGCAGCACGGTCACGCCCAGTGCGACGGCGAAGACGATCAGGATGTCGAAGCGCCGCTCGCGCACCGCCGCCTCGATGTCGCTGCCGTCCTTCGACAGCATCAGGGCGCCCAGCACCTGCCGGTAGCGCTGTACGGGCATGGCAACCGACAGCACGAGGCCGCCGCGGCGATCGCGTCGCACCTGGCTCGCGCTTTCGCCCGCCAGCGCGCGCTCCACCTCGCGGTAGTCCACGGCCCTCTGAGCCGGCGATTCGGTGTAGGCCGGCAGGTCGCGCAGGCTGGGTGCGCGCAGGACAAGCCAGTCATAGATATTGTTCACCAGCCGCGAGACCGGATCGACCGTCTCCGGCGGCGGCAATTCCTCCACCTTCACCTGGCCGCCAGGCCCCGTCAGGACGAAGCTGTCGGCGATCAGTTCGCCCTTTGGCGCGAACAGCCTGGCCCTGGTCTGGCTGTTGGACAGCAGCACGCGCATCGCATGCCGCGTGCCCTCGCGCAGCAGCTTTTCCTCTCCGGACTGTGTGACGACGACGGCGCTGTTCGCGAGCGTGGCGGCGAAGGCGCGCCCCTGCGTTTCCAGCGCGTCCAGCTCGGCCTGGACCAGACTGTCCTTGTATTGCTGCAGGTGAAGCAGGCCCAGCACGGGAATGGCCAGCACCAGGACGTTGACGGCCAGGATGCGGCGGGTCAGCGGCGAACGCCAGGCACGCCGTATCGAGCGGGTGCGCGACAGCCGCGCGGAACGGCGGCGCGCCTCCGTCTCGCCATGGGATGGCTGCTGGCCTGCCTCGCCGACACGTTCCGCGGGCATGATCTACCGTCCGGCTTCGACGCCGGCGCCTTCAGGCATCGCGATAGCGGTAGCCGACGCCATACAGCGTTTCGATCTGGGCAAAGGCGTTGTCGGCGGACTTGAACTTCTTTCGAAGGCGCTTGATGTGACTGTCGATCGTGCGGTCGTCGACATAGATGCTTTCGCCATAGGCGGCGTCCATCAGTTGATCGCGCGATTTCACGTGGCCGGGACGCTGTGCCAGGGCCTTGAGGATCAGGAACTCGGTCACCGTCAGGTTGACCTCGCGTCCCTTCCAGGCGCACAAGTGCCGGCTTGGATCGAGCGTCAGTTCCCCGCGCACGATCGCCTGCTCGCCGGTTTCGCCGCTGGTGCCGCCGGCGAGGCGTTCGCGGCGCAGCAGGGCGCGGATACGCTCGATCAGCAGGCGCTGCGAGAACGGCTTGGTGATGTAATCGTCCGCCCCCATGCGCAGTCCGACCACCTCGTCGACCTCGTCATCCTTGGAGGTCAGGAAGATCACCGGCAGGTTGGAACTCTCGCGCAGTCTGTTCAGAAGCTCCATGCCGTCCATGCGCGGCATCTTGATGTCCAGAACGGCGACGTCCACCGGACTGGCGGTGATCCCGCGCAGCGCTTCCGTCCCGTCGGCGTAGGTCCGCACCTTGAAGCCCTCGGCCTCCAGCGCGATCGACACCGAGGTCAATATGTTCCGGTCGTCGTCGACCAGTGCGATGGTCTCCTGCATCGCCCCTCCCTCCATTCGTGCCCCCGCATGTAGGATCGATGTCCAGAAAATTCCACATTTCACGCTGGAGAACACCTTTCCGCCGGGTCCTGTTCGCGGCGGAAAGATGGCGGCTTTGCGGCGATTGGCTTTTCATGATTGATTGATCCGGCCTGATTCGCCCGTTCCTTGTCGGGAGGCCGTGCCGTGACCGTCAACGACGATGCGCCGGGTGACCTCGTACGCGGCCTGCTGCGGCGGGCCGAGACGGCGGCGCTCGCCACACGGCTGGCGGCGGGTGGGGAGCCCTATGCCTCCCTGGTTCTCCTGGCCACCGACGCAGCCGCCTGTCCGCTCCTCTTGCTCTCGGATCTTGCTGACCATTCGCGGAATATTGCGGCGGATCCGCGTGTCTCGCTTCTGATCGACGGTACGCATGGGCTGCGCGACCGGCTGACCGGCCCGCGGGCCAGCGTGCAGGGCAGGGCGGATGAGGTGGCGGATGCCGGCCTGAAGGCGCGCTTCGTCCGGCGGCACCCCTCGGCGGCGATGTATGCGGACTTCGCGGACTTCCGCCTTTACCGCGTCAGCGTCGAACGCGCGCACCTGGTGGCCGGTTTCGGTCGGATCGCGTGGGTGGAGGGCACGGAAATCGTTTACCCATTGGATACCGTGCGGTCGCTTGTCGCGGCGGAGGAAGAGATCGTCGACCACATGAACGCTGACCACGCCGACGCGATGGCGCTGATCGCCCGTCACCTGATGGGGCTTGAGGGCGATGGCTGGAAGATGGCGGGCGTCGATCCGGAAGGTTTCGACCTGTGCCGGGACGGCTGTCGGGCGCGCCTGACGTTCGACCGTGCGGTGGCCGACCCGCAGCAATGCAGGCGGGAACTGGTTGCCTTGACGAAGCGCGCACGGCGCCGCGGGAAATAGCCAGTTATTCAATCAAGTTAAAGCGAATGAGCGGTTGAACGCCTTCCCGATCCGGGCTAGACCCGACGGTCTTGAGGGGTAACGAGGGCGACGGCAACTCACTTCAGGAGGTATTTCGCGGTGACTTCCACCGGCCCGGCCATTTCTCGGCACGATCTTGCAACTTCCGGTCTAATCAACGTGAAGAAGGCACACTGGAATTTGCCGGCGGCGGTTCTGTACGAGCATGCGCTGCGGCGTGGCGAGGGCGTGATGGCAAGCAACGGCCCCCTGGTCGTGGAAACCGGGGAGCACACCGGCCGCTCGCCCAACGACAAGTTCATCGTCGAGGACGCGCTGACGCGGGATACTGTCTGGTGGGGCGATGTCAACGCCGCGATGACGCCGGAGGCGTTCCAGCGCCTGCACGCCAGGGTGACGGCTTACCTGCAGGGGCGGGAGCTTTTCGTCCAGGACCTGCACGCCGGGGCCGATCCGAACTATCGCCTGCCTGTGCGCGTGGTCTGCGAGCGGGCGTGGCACAGCCTGTTCGCGCGCAACATGTTCCTGCGCCCGCCGGTGGATGACCTCAGCGACTTCGAGCCGGGCTTCACCATCCTGCATGCGCCGGGCCTGCAGGCCGATCCGGCGGAGGACGGCACCAACTCCTCTACCTTCATCGTCATCGATTTCAGCCGCCGCGTGGTGCTGATCGGCGGCACGGAGTACGCCGGCGAGATCAAGAAGTCGATCTTTACCGTGCTGAATTACCTGCTGCCCGAGCAGGATGTCCTGCCGATGCACTGTTCCGCCAACATCGGGGCGGACGGCGATGTTGCCCTGTTCTTCGGCCTGTCCGGAACCGGGAAGACGACGCTGTCGGCCGATCCCTCGCGGGCGCTGATCGGCGACGACGAGCACGGCTGGTCGGATCTTGGCGTCTTTAACTTCGAAGGCGGCTGCTATGCCAAGGTGATCCGCCTGTCGGCCGAGGCGGAGCCGGAAATCTACAGCACCACGCAGCGCTTCGGCACGATCCTGGAAAACGTCGTCGCGGCGCCGGATAGCCGCGAGCTGGACCTTGACGACGCCCGGCTGACGGAGAACACGCGCGCCAGCTATCCGCTGGAGTTCATTCCGAACGCCTCTGAGGCGGCGCAGGGCGGGCACCCGCGCAACCTGATCATGCTGACCGCCGACGCGTTCGGCGTGCTGCCGCCGATTAGCCGGCTGACGCCCGAGCAGGCGATGTACCACTTCCTCTCCGGCTACACCGCCCGCGTCGCCGGGACCGAGCGGGGCATGGGCAGCGCGCCGACCGCCACCTTCTCCACCTGTTTCGGCGCGCCCTTCATGCCGCGTCATCCCAGTGTCTATGCCCGGATGCTGGGCGAGAAGATCGCGCGCCACGAGTGCCACTGCTGGCTGGTCAACACCGGCTGGACCGGTGGCGTCTATGGCGTCGGCAAGCGCATGAAGATCCAGCACACGCGCGCGATGGTGCGCGCGGCCCTGGACGGCCGGCTGGCCGAGTGCTCGACCGAGGTCGATCCGCACTTCGGGTTGCAGATTCCCACGCACTGTCCCGATGTGCCGGGCGAAGTTCTCAACCCCCGCAATACCTGGCACGACAAGCAGGCCTACGACGACATGGCCCGCGAGCTGACCCGCCGCTTCGCCCAGAACTTCGAGCAGTTCGCGCCCTACGTCGGCGACGAGGTGAAGGCCGTGGCAATCGAGGCGGCGGCCTGACGCCTCGGCTGGTTCAGCCGTTGTCCGCCAGGACCTTGCCCGCCAGGTAGAGCGAGCCGCAGATCAGGACGCGTGCGGGGGCACCGTTCGCTCCGGCCAGGTTGGCGGCATTCGTGAGCGCTTCCGCCACGCTTGCCGCCTCGCCGACCTTCGTTGCCCCGGCCGCGCGGGCGAAGCCGGCGGATTCCGCCGCGCTGTGGCTTGCCGGCTCGCCCGGAATGGCGACGGCCGTCAGACTGTCGGCGCGCGCGGCCAGCGGGCGCAGGAAATCCACCGGCACCTTGCTGTTGATCATCCCGAAGACGACATGCAGCGGCCGTCGCTCGCTTTTATCCGCGTTCCAGGCGTCGATAGCGTTGCCCAGCGCGGCCCCGGCGGCGGCGTTGTGACCGCCGTCGAGCCATAGTTCCCAACCGTTCGGCAGGCATTCGGCGAGCGGACCCCGGGTCAGCCGCTGCATCCGGCCGGGCCAGACCGCCCGCGCCATGCCGGTCTTGATGGCGGTGTCATCGATCCGGAAACCCTTCAACGCCTCGACACAGGCCAGCGCCATGGCGGCATTGTCGTTCTGGTAAGGGCCGAGCAGCCGGGGGGCCGGATAACGGCTTGGCACGCCGTCCCCGCCCTGGAACGTGAAGCCTTCTCCGGCCGCTTCGACGGAGAAGGTCCAGTCGCGCCCGCCGACGCGCAAGGGTGCGCCGATCTCCCGCGCGCGGCTCTCGATGGCCGACAGGGCCTCGGCCTGCTGCGCCGCGACCACGGCGGGAACCCCTGGTTTCAGGATACCGGCCTTTTCCCGTGCGATGGCGGCGAGGCTGTCGCCCAGGTATTGCATGTGGTCCATCGAGACAGGGGTAATCGCCGTCAGTACCGGCTTCGGAATCACGTTCGTCGCGTCCAGCCGTCCCCCAAGCCCGGTTTCCAGCAGCAGCACATCCGCCGGCTGGCGCGCGAATGCCAGGAACGCCGCGCAGGTCGTGACCTCGAAGAAGGTGATCGGCTCGCTGCCGTTCGCGCGCTCGGCCTCTTCCAGCAGGTTCAGCAGGTCCGCTTCGGCGATCAGGTCGCCGTTCAGCCGGATGCGTTCGTGGAAGCGGACGAGGTGGGGGGAGGTATAGACATGGACGCGATAGCCGGCCGCCTCCAGCATCGCCCGCAGGAAGGCGATCAGCGAGCCCTTGCCGTTGGTGCCCGCCACGTGGATCACGGGGGGAAGTGCTTGATCCGGGCGACCCAGCCGTTCCAGCAGCCGCCAGACGCGGTCCAGAGACAGGTCGATGATCTTGGGGTGCAGGCGCAACAGGCGCTCCAGCACCACGTCGCTGGCCTGCGCCGCCGGGGCGGTTTCCCCTTGGCCGCCCGCCATAGGTGCCATGGCCTTACTCCGCCGGGCGGTCCTGGCCGTCGGGCCGCGACGCCTCGGTGACGCGCGTCTTCTCCGGCACATCGAGGTCGGTGCCGGGCAGCGGCACGATCTCGCCCTCCGGCTCGGGGCGGCAGAGCAGCTTGATCGTGCGTCCCAGGGTTTCCCGCAGTTCGCGGCGGTCCACGACCATGTCGATCATGCCGTGTTCCAGCAGGTATTCGGCGCGCTGAAAGCCTTCGGGCAGCTTCTCGCGGATCGTCTCCTCGATCACGCGCGCCCCGGCGAAACCGATGACCGCCCCCGGCTCGGACACCGCAATGTCGCCCAGCATGGCGAACGACGCGCTGACCCCGCCGGTGGTGGGATCGCTCAGCAGCACGATGTAGGGCAGCCCGGCGTCCTTCACCATCTCGACGGCGATGGTGGTGCGCGGCATCTGCATCAGCGAAAGGATGCCCTCCTGCATCCGCGCGCCGCCGGATGCGGGGATCGCGATCAGCGGTGCTTCCTGCAGGCAGGCCAGCTTGGCCGCCGCCAGCAGCCCCTCGCCGACGGCAACGCCCATCGATCCGCCCATGAACGCGAAATTGAAGGCCGCCACCACCGCCTTGCCGCCGCCGATGGTGCCGTGCGCCACGACGATGGCGTCCTGCGCCTCCGTCTTCGCGCGCGCCTCGCGCAGCCGCTCGGTATAGCGCCGGCGGTCGCGGAAGCGCAGCGGGTCCTGCGCTGCCTCGGGCAGTTCGATGGTCTGGTACTGTCCCTCGTCGAACAGCAGTTCCAGCCGCTGGTTGACGGGAATGCGCATGTGATGGCTGCAGTGCGGGCACACGCGGAGGTTCTGCGCCAGCTCGCGGTGGAAGATCATCTGCCCGCAGCTATCGCACTTCTCCCAGAGGTTGTCCGGCACCTCCGACTTGGCGACAAGTGCGCGGAACCTGGGTCGGACGTAATTGGAGATCCAGTTCATGCCGTCCCTCCCTTGACGCTGCCGCGCACACCGGCCGCAAGCTCGCCGACCAGCTTCAGGACCGCATCCGCGCAGTCCGGCTTGGCACGCCCGTCGCTGTCCAGGTGGGCGGCCACGGTATCGACCAGCGCCGAGCCGACGACGGCCGCGTCCGCCGCCGAGGCCACCTTTGCCGCGTGTTCGGCCGTCTTGATGCCGAAGCCGACGGCGATGGGCAGCGCGGTATGGCGGCGCAGGCGCTCGATCGCCGCCGTGATGTCCTGATCGCGGGCGGAACGCGTGCCGGTGATGCCGGCGATGGAGACGTAGTAGACGAAGCCGCTGGTGTTCGCCAGCACGGCCGGCAGGCGTTTGTCGTCCGTCGTCGGCGTCGCCAGGCGGATGAAATTGACGCCGGCCTTGAGGGCGGGAATGCACAGTTCCTCGTCCTCCTCCGGCGGCAGGTCGACGACGATCAGGCCGTCCACGCCGGCGCGTTTTGCCTCTTCCAGAAACCGGGGAACGCCGAAGCTGTAGATCGGATTGTAGTATCCCATCAGGACGATGGGCGTCTCCTGGTCCTGCCGGCGAAAGGCTTCCACCATTGCCAGCGTCTTCTTCAGCGTGATGCCGTTCTTCAGCGCGCGCTGGCTGGATGCCTGGATCGCCGGGCCGTCCGCCATCGGATCGGTGAAGGGCATGCCGATCTCGATGATGTCCGCACCCGCTTGCGGCAGGCCCGCCAGGATGCGCGCTGACGTCTCGGCGTCCGGGTCGCCGGCGGAGATGAAGGTGACGAGCCCGCCGCGCCCCTCGCGCTTCAAGCGGTCGAAACGCGCGCGAATGCGGCCGGAATCGGCGGCGCGTTCGCTTTCGGGCAGCCCCTCGCGCTTGGCGCGCAGGTCGGCGGCGGTGACCGGACCGCTGTTCAAAGCTTCACCCCCAGTTGCTCCGCGACGGCGGCCACGTCCTTGTCGCCGCGGCCGCACAGGTTCATGACCAGCAGATGGTCGCGCGGCAGCTCGGGTGCGACCTTGCGCACGTGCGCCAGCGCGTGGGACGGCTCAAGGGCCGGGATGATCCCTTCCAGGCGCGTCAGGAACTGGAACGCGTCCAGCGCCTCCTCGTCGGTGACCGAGGCATAGTCGACCCGGCCGGTATCGTGCAGCCAGGAATGCTCCGGCCCGATGCCCGGATAGTCGAGCCCGGCGGAAATCGAGTACGCGTCGACGATCTGGCCGTCGTCGGTTTGCAGCAGGTACGTACGGTTGCCATGCAGCACGCCCGGCCGTCCGCCGTTCAGCGAGGCCGCGTGCTCGCCGCTGTCGATGCCGTGGCCGGCGGCCTCCACCCCGATCATGCGGACGTTCGTGTCGTCAAGGAACGGATGGAACAGCCCGATGGCGTTCGACCCGCCGCCGATGCAGGCGACCAGCGTGTCGGGCAGACGACCCTCCGCCTCCTGCATCTGCCAGCGCACCTCCTCGCCGATCACCGACTGGAAGTCGCGCACCATGGCGGGGTAGGGGTGCGGGCCGGCGGCCGTGCCGATGATGTAGAAGGTGTCCTCCACATTCGCGACCCAGTCGCGCAGCGCCTCGTTCATCGCGTCCTTGAGCGTGCCGGTGCCGCTCTTCACCGGCACGACCTCGGCGCCCAGCAGTTTCATGCGGAACACGTTGGGCGCCTGCCGGGCCATGTCGGTCTCGCCCATGTAGACCACGCACGGCAGGTTGAAGCGCGCGCAGACGGTGGCCGTCGCCACCCCGTGCTGGCCGGCGCCGGTCTCGGCGATGATGCGGCGTTTGCCCATGCGCTTGGCAAGAAGGATCTGGCCCAGCGTGTTGTTGATCTTGTGCGCGCCGGTGTGGTTCAGCTCGTCGCGCTTCAGGTAGATTTTCGCCCCGCCCAGCGCCTCGCTCAGCCGCTCGGCGTAATAGAGCGGGCTTGGGCGGCCGATGTAGTGCTTGGCATAATAGTTGATCTCGCGCTTGAACGCCGGGTCGGCTTTCGCCTCGGCATAGGCCTGCTCCACCTCCAGGATCAGCGGCATCAGGGTTTCGGCGACGAATCGCCCGCCATAGATGCCGAAGTGCCCGAACTCGTCGGGACCGCTGCGGTAGGTGTTCGGTCGTTCTACTGCTGTCGCGTCGTCGGAGGCCATCGCCTGTGTACCTTTGTTCAGGAGGCCGGAATGTGCCGGATTTCCCAATGTCAGGCAACGGGGCATCAGGCAATGGGATGCAGGTCGCGCGCCGCCCGCAGCAGCGCGCCAATCTTCGCCGGGTTCTTGACGCCGGGCGCGTCCTCGACCCCGCTGGAGACGTCGACGGCGCGGGCGCCGGAGATTCGCACCGCTTCCGCCAGGTTGCCGGCGTTCAGACCGCCCGACAGCATCCACGGCCGCGCCCAGGTGCGGCCGGCCAGAAGCTGCCAGTCGAACGACAGTGCGTTGCCGCCCGGCAGTGCGTCCGGCCGGTCCTTCGGCGGCTTGGCGTCGAACAGCAGGCGGTCCGCGACCTCCTCATAGGTGGCGGCGCGGTCGAGATCTTCCGGCGCGGCGACGGCGACGGACTTCATCACCGGCAGCGCAAAGCGCTTGCGCACCTCCGCCACGCGTCCCGGCGTCTCCTTGCCGTGAAGCTGCAGCATTTCGACCCCGGCGGTCTCGACGATCCGGGCGATCTCGTCGTCGGCGGCGTCGACGACCACGGCCACCGTCTTCACCCGTCCGGCGGCGACATCGCGAAGCCCGCGCGCCATCTCGGGCGTCACGTAGCGCGGGGAGGGGGGATAGAAGATGAAGCCGGCGAAATCGGCGCCGCCATCGCGGACGGCGGCCATCGCCTCGGCCGAATTTATGCCGCAGATCTTTGTCTCGATCGTCATGCCATGCGCGCGGCCTCGCCCTCCGCGTACCCTTCGCTCAGATGCCGGGACGTCACTGTGTCGACAGCGTCATCATGATTAGCACCTCGACGTAATCCAGCACCACGCTGGAAACAAGGGCGATACAGGATTGGAAGAGTCGGCCGAAGGGCGGACGTACGCGAAGCAGCGCCTCACATGCCGATGCGCCGCCGGTAGACCACTGAGAGGAGTGTCGCGAAGATCGCCGCGGTCGTGTACTCGACGGCCAATGCTATGAACAGCAAAGGGATAACGAACCCGAGGGAATGCGCAAGCATTTGCGAGATCAGCGTGAAAAACACAACGATAATTTGCAGAGGCAGTAAGATTATAATCGCGAGAGCTAAGAGTTTGGCCAGAACGCGCTTGGTGGCGTCGAAGGCGTCGGGAATGCCGAGTCGCTTGTCCACCGCCGCCGCCGGGAGGACGATGCCCAGCGCGATCATCGCCGTCACCGCCAGCAACACCCCGATCAACAGGGCGGGCAGCGGGCCGCCCAGCGCACCTGAGAAGGGGGCGACGAGGATGAACGCCGGCAGGCTGGCCAGCGCGCTCAACAGGCCGACCAGCAGGCCATAACCGAAATAGCGCAGATCGCGGCGGGCGAAGCGCAGGCGCGGCCGCGTCGTCTCTGGGCCCGGCCCCAGCAGGACGAGGCGGTGCCAGTCCACCAGGAACATGACATAGGCCGCCGCGACGACGACTGCGCCCAGCAGGTGAGGCAGGCCAAGCTGCGGCGGCTGATCCGCGCCGCCCGGCATCGCGGGCGCGGCGAACAGCAGCAGGGCGCCTTGGGTCAGGAACGTCGCCGTGAACGGCACCAGCGCCAGGCGTGGCAGATAGGCCAGCAGCGACAGGAACGTCCGCACGACCTCCGCCGCGGTCTCCGACACAGGCATGGGATCGCGCGCGGGCGGTTGCGAGGGGCTGGTGTTCGACATCGCGCTTCAGGCCGCCGCCGACATCTCGTGAGCGATACGCCGGGCCGCCGCGGCCGGGTCGTCCGCCGCCGTGATCGGCCGGCCGATGACCAGCACGTCCGCGCCGGCCTCCAGCGCGTCGCGTGGTGTGGCTGCCCGCTTCTGGTCCCCGCCGGCCGCCCACGCGGGCCGTATGCCGGGAACCACCAGCTTGAAGTCAGGGCCCAGGTCGCGGCGCAAGGCGGCGATCTCGCGGGGCGAGCAGACGACGCCGTCGAGGCCGCTGTCGGCCGTCAGCGCGGCCAGCCGGCGTACCTGATCGCTGGCCGGCGTGCGCTGTCCCACGGATTCGAGGTCGGCGTCGTCCAGGCTGGTCAGGACCGTCACGGCGAGCAGCCACGGCCGCTCGATCCCGGCATCCTCGGCCCCCTCGCGCGCGGCGAGGGCCGCGGCCTCCATCATCGCGCGGCCGCCGCTGGCGTGCACGTTCAGCATGACGGGGCGCATGTGCATCGCCGCGCGCACGGCGCCGGCGACGGTATTCGGGATGTCGTGGAACTTAAGGTCCAGAAACAGGGGCTTGCCGCCGGCCACGCCGCGCACGCCCTCGGGCCCGTGGGCGGTGAAGAATTCCTTGCCCAGCTTGACGCCGCCGACGCTGTCGCCCAGCGCGCGCGCCAATTCCTCCGCGCGGCCGAAGTCGAGCGTGTCGAGGGCGACGAAGATGCGTTCGTGAGCCGTGCGCGAATTCTGCATACCGCCGGTCTTAGCAGAGCCCGCCGCCCGCGTCACGCCGTCCGAACGCGGGCGTTCAGGTGCGGCGGATCATGGTGCCGACACCACGGTCGGTGAACGCTTCCAGCAGCAGGGCATGCGGCACGCGTCCGTCCATGATGACGGCCGCGTCGACACCGTTCTCCACGGCGTTCATGCAGGTTTCGACCTTCGGGATCATGCCGCCGGAAATCGTGCCGTCGGCGATCAGTTCGCGCGTGCGCTGCACCGTCAGGTCGGGGATCAGCTCCTTCTGCGAATCGAGGACGCCGATCACGTCGGTCAGCATCAACAGCCGCGTGGCACCTACCGCCGAAGCGATCGCGCCGGCGGCGGTGTCGGCGTTGATGTTGAAGGTTTCGCCGTTCGGCCCCACGCCGATCGGCGCGATCACCGGAATCATGCCGGCCGTTTCCAGCGAGGCCAGGATCTGCGGATTCACATAGCGTGGCTCCCCGACGAAGCCGAGGTCGAGGATCTTCTCGATGTTCGAATCGCTGTCACGCACGCGCCGGCGCAGCTTCTGCGCCTGGATCAGGCCGCCGTCCTTGCCGGAAACGCCGATGGCCGTGCCGCCGACGGCATTGATGGCGGTGACGATCTCCTTGTTGATGCTGCCGGCGAGGACCATCTCGACGACCTCGACCGTCTCCTTGTCGGTGACGCGCAGGCCGTCGATGAAGTCGCTCTTCACGTTCAGCCGCTCCAGCATCCGCGCGATCTGCGGGCCGCCGCCGTGGACCACGACGGGATTGATGCCGACCTGCTTCATCAGCGCGATGTCGCGCGCGAAGATCTGCGCCAGTTCGGGGTCGCCCATCGCATGGCCGCCGTACTTCACCACGAAGGTGCGGCCGGAATAGCGATGCATGAACGGCAGCGCCTCGGTCAACGTGTGCGCCGTGCGCAGCCAGTGCTTGGCTTCCGCGAAATTTCTGGTTTGCCGGGTCATGGTAAACGCACTCTAACCCCTACGACCGTCGGTTGCTAGCGCGGCAATTTCCGCGCGCAGTTCGGCAATACCCCTGTCCTTGTGGGCGGAGGTCGCGCGAACCGAGGGGTGCAAGGCTACATGCGCCTTGCGCAGCCGCTCAATGCTCTTGACGCACTCGTCCAGTTCGGCGGTGGAAACCTTGTCGGCCTTGGTGAGAACGATCTGATAGGAAACGGCGGCCGCGTCCAGTTCGGCCATCACCTCGCGGTCGCTCTCCTGCACGCCGCGCCGGGCATCGATCAGAAGGCAGACGCGGCGCAGCGTCGGCCGCCCGCGCAGGTAGTCGCGGGTCAGCCGCGTCCATTGCCGGATATCCGTCTTCGGCGCCTGCGCGTAGCCATAGCCGGGCAGATCCACAAGGATCAGGCGTCCGCCGAGATCGAAGAAGTTGATCTGCCGTGTCCGTCCCGGCGTGTGCGAGGTGCGGGCCAGGGCCTTGCGGTTGGTGAGCGCGTTCAGCAGGCTTGACTTGCCGACGTTGGAGCGCCCGGCGAAGGCGACTTCCGGAAGGTCGAAGGCGGGAAGCTGCTCCAGCCGCGCGACGCCGGCCAGGAACCGGGATTCCTGCGCAAACAGCCAGCGAACGAATTCCGGATCGGCCATGTCCGCCGTCGTCGCCTCGCCGGAATTGTCGGCCTGCCCGCTCATGGTGTTCGCCCCGACCGGCAGGGCGCGGTCAGCGCTTGCGCCCCTTGCGGCCCTTGCCGCCGCTGCCGCGCCCCTTGGAACGCGACTTCGCGGCGGGATTGCGCGGGCGCTCCCCGCCGGATTGCGCCTTGCCGCCGACAGCACTCTCGTCCGCCGACTGCGTCTGCGAGCCAGCGCCGGCTTCCGCCGTGGCAAGCGCGGCCTTGCCCGCTTCGCCGCTTTCCTCCTCGTCCGGCTGGCTCGCCGTGGCCTGTTTCTCCTCGGCACCGTCCGCAGCCTTGGTGGAGGCGGCGGGTTCCTCCTTCTCCGATTCCTTGGCGTCGCCCTTGGTCTTGCCCAGGGCCGGCAGCATCGATTCCTGCTTGCCGCCAATCTGCATGCCGGCGCGCCTCATGATCACGTACTGCTGCAGGATCGTCAGCAGGTTGTTCCACGTCCAGTAGACCACCAACCCGGCCGGGAACTGCGCCAGCA
Source organism: Ferruginivarius sediminum (assembly GCF_003344765.1). Lineage (GTDB taxonomy): Bacteria > Pseudomonadota > Alphaproteobacteria > Kiloniellales > Rhodovibrionaceae > Ferruginivarius > Ferruginivarius sediminum. The sequence continues at coordinate 18,452 of NZ_QPMH01000029.1, forward strand.
GGAAGGTGAACATGATCGGCATCAGCTTGAAGATCTTCGCCTGCGTCGGGTCCGCCGGCTGCGGGTTCAGCATGTGCTGGAGGTACATGGTGACGCCCATGATCAGCGGCAGGATGCCGATGTTCACGACACTCAGCGCACCAAGCTCCGGCACGCCCCAGGGCGCCAGGCCGAAGAGATTGGTGATCGCCGTGGGATCTTTCGCCGAAAGATCCTGGATCCAGCCGAAGAAGGGCGCGTGGCGCATCTCGATGGTGACGAAAAGCACCTTGTAAAGCGCGAAGAACACTGGGATCTGCACCAGGATGGGCAGGCAGCCCGAGGCGGGGTTGGCGCCCTCGCGCTTGTAGAGCGCCATCATCTCCTGGTTCAGCCGCTGCTTGTCGTCGGCGAACCGCTCCCGCAGCTTCACCATTTCAGGCTGCAGCTTCCGCATCTTGGCCATGGAGCGATAGGACTTGTTGGCCAGTGGGAAGAACAGAAGCTTGATGATGACCACGAGGATCAGGATGGCGACGCCGAAGTTGCCAGTATACTGCGCGAAGAAGTGCAGCATTTTGAACAGCGGCTTGGTCAGGAAGTAGAACCACCCGAAGTCGACGGCCTTGTCGAACATTGGAACGCCAAGGTTGTCCTTGTAATGGTCAAGGACCGAAACCTCTTTCGCGCCCGCGAACAGACGACTCGTCCGCTCAAGGCTCTCGCCCGCCTGGAGGCGCACGCTGTCGTGCATGAAGTCGGTCTGGTATTTCGACACGCCGCCCGCGTCGGCATGCAGGAAGCGCGTGCGCACCCCGGTATCCTGATCCGGGATCAGGCTGACCAGCCAGTACTTGTCGGTGATGCCGAGCCAGCCACCGGTCGTGCGCTGGGTGATCGGACCGTCGTCCTGAAGGTCGTCGTAGTCGATCTCTTCCAGCGTACCGTTCAGCACGCCGATCGGGCCTTCGTGCAGAATGTAGTAGCCCAGCGTGTCCGGCGTGCCGCGTCGGGAGATCAGGCCGTAGGGCGCCAGCGACACCGCGTCGCCCGACTCGTTGGTCACCCGCTGGGTGACCGTGAACATGTACCTCTCGTCGATGGCGTACACGCGGGTGAAGGTGAGCCCGGCGTCATTCGTCCACGTCAGCGTCAGATCCCGGCCCGGGGCCAGCGTCTCGCCGTCGGCGGACCAGCGCGTCTCGCCATTCGGCAGGTCCGCGCCGTTCTCGGCGGCGACCCAGCCGAAGGCGGCGTAGTACGCCTGCTCCGAGCCCGGCGGGGAGAGCAGGTCGATCTTGCCGCTGTCGGGCTCGATCGTCTGCTCGTAGTTGCGCAGCGTCAGATCGTCGATGCGCCCGCCGACAAGCGAGATCGACCCCCTCAGCGTCGGCGTGTCGATGGTGACGCGCGGGCCCTCGGCGACCAGCTCGTCGCGGTCCGGCGCATTGGGCACGCCAGGCGCCGCGCCGGGCACCTCGCCCTGCTGGGCCTGCGGCATGTTCGCGCCGGAGGTCGGCTGCTCATCCTCGCTCGTCTGCTGCTGCTGTTGCTGCACCTGTTGGGCAAGTTCGGCCTCGCGCTGAGGCGCGTTATACAGCAGCTCGAAACCGAGCAGGATGGCGACCGAGGCGACGATCGCCAGGATTAGGTTGCGTTGTTCCATCGCCTTCGCCGTTGGTTCAGAAGTTCGCCACGCCCGCCTTCGAGGCGTCGCCACGGTCGCCGCACCCACGCTTCCGGCCGTCGCGCGCGGCGGGTTCGGGCACCGGGTCGTAGCCCCAGCGGCCCCAAGGATGGCAGCGCGCCAGACGCCGCAGGGTCAGCCAGCCGCCGCGCAGCGGCCCGTGGCGCCGCAGCGCTTCGATCGCGTAGTGCGAGCAGCTTGGTTCATGCCGGCACGACGAGGGCGTGACCGCCGACAGGCCCTGGTACGCGTACACCAGCATCAGCAGCGCCGCGCGGAGAATTGCCGCAACGCCCGCCTTCGCCGCCGCCAACGCCTGTGTCATCACCGTTCCCTTTTGTCCCGCCGATGCCCGCAGTTGCCGGGTTCCGGGTTTCCGCGCGGCCGATGGCCGTTCGCGCTCAGCTTGCGGACGGCCGTACGCAGGTCGGCGACCAGATCCGCATACGGCCGCGTCAAGGTCGCCTTCCGCCCAATCACGACATAGTCGTAACCGGGCCGCCCCACCTCGGGGAGAACCGCTCTGGCCGCGGCGCGAAGACGCCGGCGGGCACGGTTGCGTTGCACCGAGTTGCCGACCTTGCGCGAAACCGTGATGCCCAGACGCGCCTGTGGCGCGTCCTCGTTCCCGTCCCCGGCATGGTCCGACCGGGTCTCGGCCGCTTCCTCGCGAGGCAGCGCCTGCACCACGACACCGGGCATGACCCATTTGCGTCGGCCGCCGGCAACCCGCAGGAATTCGGGCCGCTTGGTCAGCCGCCCGACCTCCGTCATCGGCGCGCTTGGGTTCCTCGGCGCGCGGGTCAGGCGCTCAGGCGCTTGCGGCCCCGGCGGCGGCGGTTGTTGAGAACGCGGCGGCCGCCGACAGTGGCCATCCGCGCGCGGAAACCGTGCCGGCGCTTGCGGACCAGCACGCTCGGCTGAAATGTGCGCTTCACAGCAAATACTCCGTTATGAGGCGGCTTTTGCGAATTTGCGTCAGGGGTATAAGCACCGCTACCGCCCGTGTCAACGACGGGCGGCCGGCTACGCGACAGCAGGTGGTATTGTTCGCATACCTATCACAAGTGTTTGAGCAGCGTTTATTTGGCCTTCGTGCGCTCGCTGATACATAGACGGCCGTGCGGGCCGCCCCGGGATAAGGACCACCGCCCGCCAAAGGAATGCCGCGATCCGTTCGGAAATGGCCATGAAAAGCGAAGTTGAACCGGTCCAGCGCCGAGGGGAAGATGCCTCCATGCGCGAGGTGAATGGAAACGGCGATACGAAGCAGCCCGTTCTGCGGCGTCTGCTGCCGGTCCTGATACTGGCATTGGGTTTCGCTGCATTTTTCCTGCTGGACCTGGACCGCTATCTCAGCTTCGAGGCACTGGCGGAACACCGTGACTGGCTGACCGGGCAGGTTGAAGAGAACGCGTTCCTCGCGTCCGCCGGCTATATCCTTGCGTATGCGCTGGTGGCGGCGCTGTCGATTCCCGGCGGTGCCATCCTGACGATCCTGGGCGGCTTCCTGTTCGGAACCTGGCTCGGCGCCGCCTATGCCGTGATCGGCGCGACGTTAGGCTCCGTCGCCGTGTTCCTTGCCGCCCGGACAGCGTTGCACGATATCCTGCTCGAAAAGGCTGGCTCGGCGGTCAAGCGGATGCGGGCGGGGTTCCAGGAGAACGCGTTGAGCTATCTCCTCGTTCTGCGGCTCATTCCGGTCTGTCCGTTCTGGCTGGTGAATCTGGTTCCGGCATTCCTCGGCGTTCCGCTTGGCACCTACACCCTTGGCACGCTGGTGGGGATCGTTCCGGGTTCGCTGGTCTATGCCAGTTTGGGCAACGGGCTTGGCGCCGTCTTCGCGGCGGGCCAAACACCGGATATCGGCATAATCTTCGATCCCGTGATCCTGGGGCCGATCCTTGGCCTGGCCGTTCTGGCGATGCTGCCGGTGGCGTACAAGAAATATCGCGGACGGCGGACATCGCCGCGCTGATAGGGCATATTCGCAATATGAAAAACTCTCGTCTGACGCCGGATCTGTGCATCGTCGGCGCCGGATCGGCCGGTCTTGCCATCGCCGCCGGCGCGCAGCAGATGGGCGCGGATTGCGTGCTTGTCGAACGCGGCAAGATGGGCGGCGACTGCCTGAACTACGGGTGCGTGCCGTCAAAGGCATTGCTGGCGGCGGGCCGGGCGGCGCGCCTGGGCGCGGCCGCGCGCGCTTTCGGGGTGACCTACGATCCGCCGCGCGTCGACTTCCAGGCCGTGCACGATCACGTGCACGGCGTCATCGATGCCATCAAGCCGATGGATTCGCAGGAACGCTTCGAGGGCCTGGGCGTCACCGTCCTGCGCGGCGAGGCGTCGTTCGTCGGCCCGCGCGAGGTGCGCGTCGGCGAGCACAGCGTACGCGCACGGCGCTTCGTGCTGGCCACCGGATCGACCGCCGCCGTCCCACCGATTCCGGGGCTTGCCGAGACGCCTTACCTGACCAACGAGACGATCTTCGATCTGAGCGAGCGGCCCGAGCACCTGATCGTGATCGGCGCCGGCGCCATCGGCAGCGAACTTGGGCAGGCGTTCGCGCATCTGGGCGCCAAGGTATCGTTGATCGAGATGGCGCGGGTCCTGCCGCACGAGGACGAGGAACTGGGCGAGTGCGTGCGCCAGAGCCTGCGCGCCGACGGCGTCGACCTGCACGAGGGCGTGGCCGTGTCCGCTGTGGCCGCGAAGGGGGGCGGCATCGAGGTGACGCTTGAGGCCGATGGAGGCGAGCGCCGGCTGCAGGGGAGCCACCTGCTGGTCGCGGCCGGCCGCCGTCCGGTCCTCGATGGCCTCGGCCTGGAGGCCGCGGGGATCGAGCGGCGCGATGGCGCGCTGGTGGTCGACCGGCGGCTGCGCACGACGAACCGCCGGGTCTTCGCCGCCGGCGATGTGGGTGGCGGGCCGATGTTCACGCACGTGGCCGGCTATCACGCCGGGATCGTCATCAAGAACGCGCTGTTCCGGATTCCCGCCAAGGCCGACCATTCCGCCGTGCCCCGCGTCACCTACACCACGCCGGAGCTGGCCCAGGTCGGCCTGAGCGAGGCGCAGGCACGCGAGCGCGGCGGCGCAATCCATGTCCTGCGCTGGCCCTTCGCCGAGAACGACCGCGCCCAGGCCGAGCGAAACACGCACGGTCTGATCAAGGCCATCACCGACAAGCGCGGCAAGGTGCTCGGCTGCGGCATCGCGGGCGAGCATGCCGGGGAGCTGATCCAGCCCTGGATCCTCGCCATGCAGAAGGGCATGAAGGTCGGCGACATGGCGCAGACGATCGTGCCCTATCCCACGCTTGGCGAGGTGTCGAAGCGCGCGGCCGGCAGTTATTACACGCCGAAGCTGTTCTCCGAGCGCACCCGGCGAATCGTGCGCCTTCTGGCCCGTCTGGGGTAGGCTAGCAAATTTCGCCTGCGTTCTTGCCGGATCCTTCACGCGGATTTGAAAAATTTCGTCCGATCTTTGATTGGCGTCGTGTCCGGGACTCGATGAGACTTCACGTATCGCGCCGTCGAACGCGCGTATCCGACGAGCCGGGCGGCCGGCATGGCCGCCTTGACGGCTTGAACGAAATGACAGGAGGGCTCCCATGTGGAAGAAGACCGCCGTGGCGCTGAGTGTTGCGACGCTGGCCAGCAGTGCGGCCGTCGCGCTGCCGGACGCGCAGGCCAAGGATATCGACACCTCTACCCAGATCGCGGCCTGCAACCCGTGCAATCCCTGTAACCCCTGCAATCCGTGCAACCCATGCAACCCGTGCAATCCCTGCAAGCCCGACTGAACGGATTGACGCGTCACGGGATGATGCGGGTTTGAGCGCCTCGCCGACCGGGGGCAGCGGCATTGCCTGTCCCCGGCGGCCGGGGCCCAGACCGCGGTTTCCGATCCCGGTTCTATGGCGTAAGGCGCCCGGGCTCGTGCTATAGTCCGGTGCCATGAATGCGCGTTCGCTCAATCTTCCGCATGTCGCGAAAGGCCTGTCCGCCCGGTTGCTGGTGCTGACGATATTTTTCGTCATGCTGGCGGAAGTGATGATCTTCGTCCCGTCGATCGCGCGCTATCGCTTGAACTACCTGGAAGAGAAGCTGGCCAACGGCCATCTTGCCATGCTGGCCTTGCAGGCAACGCCGGACCAGGCGGTGGGCGAGGCGATCGAGAAGCGGCTTCTCTCGCACGCCGGTGCCTACTCCGTTGCTTTGCGCGAACCGGGCGAGCGCAAGCTGATCCTGATGCAGGAGACCCCGCAGCGGGTCGATGCCACCTACGACCTGCGCGAGGCGGGCACCTTCCAGTTGATCGGCGACGCTTTCTCATCGCTGCTTGGCCCCGGCGACAGGCGGCTGCGGGTGATCGGCACCTCGCCGCAGGACGGCTCGGCGATGGTCGAGGTGGTCGTCGACGAGGCGCCGCTGTGCCGGGCGATGCTGGCGTTCGGCGAGCGGATTCTGGGGCTGTCGCTCGTCATATCCCTGTTCGCCGCCGCGCTGGTCTATCTCAGCCTGCACATGCTGCTCGTGCGGCCCATGCGCCGCCTCACCGAAAGCATGACGCGGTTTCGCGAGGACCCGGAGGATCTGTCCAACCATATCCGCCCCTCCGCCCGCACCGACGAGGTCGGCGTCGCCGAGCACGAGCTGGCCTCGATGCAGGAGCGCCTGACAGCCGCGCTGCATCAGAAGGCGCGGCTGGCGGCGCTGGGCATCGCGGTCACCAAGATCAACCACGATTTGAAGAACATCCTCTCCACGGCCCGGCTGATCTCCGACCGCCTGTCGGAAAGCGACGACCCGGAGGTGCGTCGGGTGACGCCGACACTGGTGAAGGCGATAGACCGCGCCGTGAACCTGTGCGTGCAAACCCTGAACTTCAGCCGCGAAGGGCCGCCGCAACTCAATCTGACCCGGTTCGACCTCGGCGAGCTTGTCGAGGATGTCGGTTTCGGTCTGCCTGCTTCGGAACACGAGGGCGCATGGCGGAACATGCTGCCCGAGGGCCTGGAGCTGGAGGCCGACCGCGATCAGCTTTACCGCGTCTTTGCGAACATCGGCCGCAACGCCATCGAAGCCGGGGCCAGCCGTGTCAGCGTACGCGGCGAGGAAACCGAGTCGGGGCTGAGCATCCGGATCGAGGACGACGGTCCCGGCCTGCCGCCAAGGGCCTACGAGAACATCTTCCAGCCCTTCGCGGGCACGGTGAAGCAGGGCGGGACCGGCCTTGGCCTTGCCATCGCCCGCGATCTGGTGCGCGCGCACGGCGGCGACATCCGTCTTGAGCAATCGACGGCCGAGGGGACCTCTTTCCGTATCGATCTGCCCCGCCGCCAGCAGCATGGCCACCGGGGTGCGTCGGCAGGCCGCAAGCGTGCGGCGCGTTGACCTGCGTCAATGTCCTTGCCGGCACGAGCCTCTAGCTGTAACAGCCATGGCGTGAAGAGCGGCCATTGCAGCGCAGGCAAGGAGGAAAGATGGGTGTCGTCGGCAGGACCATCATAAGCGGCTTGATCGGCATTTTCGGCCTGATCGCCCTTTACTTCGCCGCGAATGCCAAGGATGGCGGCATCTACTATGGCGGGTTGCTGATCTTCGTGATGGCCGTGGTCTACATCTTCTATCAACTCAAGCGCGGCCTGGACGAAGCCGAGCGCGGGCAGGGGCAGGGAGAAGGCCACGCCTGACGCCCGAAGGGTGCAGGTCTACGCCTCGGCGATATCCGCGCCGGCGGCCCGCATGGTGTCGGCGAATCCCGGAAACGAGGTCTCTATCGGCGCGGCGTCATCGACCGTGACGCCCTTTTCGCTCGCAAGGCCCAGTACCAGGAAGCTCATCGCAATCCGGTGGTCGAGCTGCGCGGCCACGGTGGCGCCGCCGCGCGGCCGGCCGGCCTGGCCGTGAACCGCCAGCCAGTCCTCGCCCGTCTCGACATCGACGCCGCAGGCGGCCAGCCCCTCGGCCACGGCGGCAAGCCGGTCGCTTTCCTTCACGCGCAACTCGCCGACGCCGTGCATCACCGTCCGCCCCTCTGCGCAGGCTGCCGCCATCGCCAGGATCGGGTACTCGTCGATCATCGAGGGCGCGCGTGCGGCCGGAATCTCCACGCCGCGCAAACGGCCGGCGCTGACCGTGATATCGGCCACGCGCTCCCCCGCCTCTTCGCGCTCGTTCTCGAACACGATGTCGGCGCCCATCTCCCGCAGCGTCGTGAACAGGCCGGTGCGGTGCGGATTCATGCCCACAGCCGGGACCCTCAGGCGCGAGCCGGGGATCAGCAGGGCGGCGACGACCGGAAAGGCCGCCGAGGATGGATCGGCGGGCACGTTCACGCGGCGGCCGGTCAACTCCGGCTGCCCGGTCAGGCGTGTCAGGCGCCCGGTATCGCTCCGCTCGACGGCGATTTCGGCGCCGAAGGCGCGCAGCATCAGCTCGGTATGGTCGCGCGTGTCCTGCGGCTCCACCACCTGCGTCTCGCCGGGCGCGGACAGGCCGGCCAGCAGCACCGCCGACTTCACCTGCGCCGAGGCGACGGGAAGCTCGTAATGGATCGGCAGCGGCTCCGCCGTTCCGGTAATGGCAAGCGGCAGGCGTTCGCCGCTGCGCGCCGTCACCCGCGCGCCCATCTGGAGAAGCGGTGCAACAACGCGGTTCATCGGGCGCCGGCGCAGCGATGCGTCGCCGGTCAGGAACGCCGTGATCGGCTGACCCGCGAGCACGCCCATCAATAACCGCGCGCCGGTGCCCGAGTTGCCGAGGTCCAGCACCTCGGCCGGCTCCCGCAGGCCACCGACGCCGCGGCCCCAGACGTGCCAGGCGTCGGCGCCTCGCTCGATCGTTGCGCCGAGGTGCTCCATCGCCGAGGCGGTGGCCAGGACGTCCTCGCCCAGCAGCATGCCTTGAATCGTGCTTTCCCCCACGGCGAGCCCGGCCAGCATGAGCGCACGATGCGAGATCGACTTGTCGCCCGGAACGCGGCATTCCCCGGCAAGCGCGGGCGAGGGCTTGGCTGTCAGCGGACGCGGGGGCATCGTACTCACGTATGGCTCCTTCCAGGGCGTGCGGGGCAGGAGATTGCCGGCAGGGTTTTTTGTGTGGTCGCGCGGCGAGGGTCAATTACCTTTTGACAGTTCGCCCCGCCCCATGGCAATTGCCTTCGCCCGGTTACAAGCCCGCGCACGCGCGTGGGGGAACGAAAGGGAGACAGCCGTGCCAAAGCCGGAGTGGGGCAAGAAGCGTCAGTGCCAGTCCTGCGGCACCAAGTTCTATGACATGCAGCGCTCGCCGATCGTCTGCCCGTCGTGCGGTGCCGAGTTCGATACCAGCGAAACGCCGACGCGCTCGCGGCGTAGCCGTTCGGCGGCTCGCAGCCAGCCGCGCGAGGCGGTGGCCGAGAAGGCGCCTGCCGCACAGGCCGAGGAGCCCGAGGCCGCCGAGGAGACGGAGGAGATCCATGAGTCCTCGTCGGAAGAAGGAGGCGACGAGAACTACGATATGATCGAGGACGTCTCTGAACTTGGCGAGGAAGAGGGCTTCGACGTCCAGGGCGAGGAGGACGAGGAAGGCCGCTGATATACCGATGCGGCCGGCTGTCCACGTCCGGTCGCGTGTCGTACCGGGGGCGATATCGCGGCGCCGTGAAATTGCTGCCGCGCCATGCGATTTCCCTCTTGTCAGAGGGGCCGGGGATGCTTAGTTTCCCGGCCTGACGCCGCCGGGCGGATCCGCCCGGTCGGTTCTCCCACGGTGGGGCCGTAGCTCAGCTGGGAGAGCGCTACAATGGCATTGTAGAGGTCAGGGGTTCGATCCCCCTCGGCTCCACCAATTCTTCTCTTTTCCGAACCATAGACGCTTGAGCAGACGCCGGATGTCCGGACCGGCGGCGCGGCGTTTGGAATGCGGGCACGCGCTGTCCTAAACCGCCCGCGCGGCGGCAACCATTGTCTTCAGCTTGTCGCGGGCCAGCGTGGCGGGAAGAAGGTCGAGCGCCGCGTCCGGCCCGGCCATCAGGCGGTGCGGGTCGATGTGGTCCAGCGCCGCGCGCAGGCGGTCGCGGATCGCGTCCACCGTTTCCAGGTTCGAGGCCGCGACGTCCAGCACGCCCAGCACGACCGTCGTTGCCGTGAAGGCCTCCAACAGTGACAGGTCGTTCGCCCGCCGCGCGTCGGCCAGCGCCACGGCATCGATGGGCGCATCGGCCAGCGCCTCGGCAATCGCCGCATAACCGGTATCTTCCGAGCCCTGCGAGTCCGGCTCGTCCAGCGCCGCTGGCGCCGCGCGTGGCAGGTGGACGAAGCGCGTCACCCCCTTCGGCACGCGGTGAAAGCAGCGCGCCAGATTGTCCACGCCGAAGGCCACGGCCCATTCCGGCGCGGTGAGGAAGCGCGGCTCGTCAATACGGATCCAGGGGCAGCCCGCGGCGGCCAGATCTCGGATTTCGTGGTTCAGCGCATCGCCCAGGGCGGCACAGAGCGCGCGTTCGTCGCCGTAGACCTCGTCCTCGATGAAGCCGGCAAGGGTCAGCGGGCCGGGCAGGGCAAGCTGCACCGGCCTGTGCGTGGCCTCCTGCGCGGCGCGCCAGTCGTGGCGGAGGTAGCGGTGGCCGGGCGCTATTGGGCGGCGCAGGCGAGCCAGCGGGACCTCCTTTTCCTCGTCTCCCTCGTCCCGCTCCAGCGCTCTGACATCAGGCACCTCGACCCCGCGCAGGTGGCGCAGCGTGTCGAAGACGGGATGGCGACGGTGGAGGCCGCCCTCGTCGAGGATATCGATGCCAAGCTTATCCTGTTCGTGCACCGACGCCTGCGTCGCCTCCATGACGTCCGGGTGCTCGTCGGCTGACGGTTTTTCCGCCGAACGCGCGGCACTTTCCGTGGCGGCGGGGCAGGGGCCGATGATGGCGGTGCGGCACGGCATGGTCGACTCGGGCTCTATGCTGGCGTTTCAGGTCGTGCGACCTAATCGCAGCTTGCCGCCGCCTTCAAGCCCTGCCCGGCGGCCGCGCCGGTTCTTGCGCCTGCGATTGACAGCACAGCTGCCCGGATGCATTGAAGATGCGGTTTTCGCGATTGCGAGATGGAGCCGACGTGAGCGAGCAGCAGCCCACCACCCGCGCGGACTATCCGCACTTTCTCACCATCCCCACGCGCTGGATGGACAATGACATCTACGGCCACGTGAACAACGTGGTTTACTACTCGTACTTCGACACGGTCATCAACGAGTACCTGATCCGCGCCGGCGGGCTGGATATCCAGAATGGCGAGGTGATCGGGGTCTGCGCGGAATCCAGCTGCCGCTACAAGGCGGCCATCACCTTCCCCGAGCCGGTGGAGGCGGGGCTGCGTGTCCCGCACCTGGGGCGGCGGTCGGTGCGCTATGAGATCGGGCTGTTCAAGCAGGATCGGGAACAGGCGGCGGCGGAGGGTCATTTCGTCCACGTCTTCGTGCCGCGCAACGAGATGACGGCGGCGGTCGCCATTCCCGAGGGCATCCGCGAGGCGTTGGAGGCGATCCGTGTCGACGCGGCCTGACCTGGGCGGACGCCTGGGCATCCGCCTGCCGATCCTGCAGGCGCCGATGGCCGGCGGCGCCACGACGCCGGAGCTTGTGGCCGCCGTCTCGAACGCCGGCGGCCTGGGCGCGCTGGGTGCAGGCTACATGCAGCCGGAGGCGATTGCCGAGGCGTGCCGGGCGGTCCGGCGGCTCACCGACAAGCCGTTTCAGGTCAACCTGTTCGTCCCCGACAGCGGCCCGAACGAAGGTGCGCCGGCAGCCGACGCGAACGCCGCGCTGGCCCCGTTCCGGGCCGAGCTCGGGCTGCCGGAGCCGGAGATCGCGAACCGCTTCGCGCCCGACTTCGCCCGACAGGCGGAGGCGGCGCTGAGCGCCGATGTGCCCGCGTTCTCCTTCACCTTCGGTATCCCCGACGAGGCTATCCTGCGCGCCTTCCGGGAGAAAGGCGTCACGGTGATAGGCACCGCCACCACGCTGGCGGAGGCATTGACGCTGGAGGATACCGGCCTTGTCGACGTCGTGGTCGCGCAGGGTATGGAGGCCGGCGGCCATCGCGGCACCTTCCTTGTGGATTACGAGCAGGGGCTGGTCGGCTTGCTGCCGCTGCTGCAGGAACTGCAGGCCAAGCTTCGCCTGCCGGTGGTCGCCGCCGGCGGCATCATGACAGGGCAGGGCATCGCCGCCGCCATGAGGGCCGGTGCGGGGGCCGCGCAACTGGGTACGGCCTTCCTGACCTGCGACGAGTGCGGCATCCCGGAGGTTTACAAGCGCACACTGGAAACCGGCCGCGACGACGGCACCGCGCTGACCCGCGCGTTCTCCGGCAAGCCGGCACGCGGCCTGCGCAACCGCTTCATCGCCGAGATGGCGGAGGCCAATCCGCCCATCGCGCCCTATCCGGTGCAGAACACGCTGACCAAGGACATCCGCGCGGCCGCCGCCAGGCAGGGCCGTCCGGAGTTCCTTTCCCTCTGGGCCGGTCAGGGCGTCGCCCTCTGCCGCCGCCTGCCCGCGTCGCAACTGATGGCGGCACTTGAGCGCGAGATGGCCGCCGGCTGACGGCGTCACCAGTTTTCTTGTCAAAAGTTCGTGCGGTGATGCACGTTCGCAATCCATGCGGCCGTGCGGGTAGGGTATGTCTTGCGATTTATTATTACATTTAACCTCACCAATTTGCCCAAAACCAATAAGGTACAAAAATAATTCCATAATTTTGAAGGCAAAATCTATGGATTGAGAGTTATCGCATTATTAACGAAAGTTTTACTTCAAACAAATAACCGGACAAGAGGATATCTAGACCTGAATTATACCTATGAGGGCGGCGAACCATGCGGTCGAACAAACTGAAACTTTTCGATGGCGGACAGTATCGCGTCGGTACGAAAATCATGGCGGTAGTCGGGGTGCTGGCAATTGCCGCCGTCGCGATCGCGGCCGGCGGGGCGTGGTCGTTGAATCGGGTCAGCTCGGCGGCTGAACGGATCAATCTGACCGCGGTCGAAGCCAAGCTCGGCGCGCGGATGAACCAGGACATCGTGGAACTGAACCGGGCCGAGTATCGCGTCGCCGTCGATCCGGATGTGGTCGACGATGTGCGCGCGGAGGTCGACGCACGCCAGGCGGCATTCGAGGAGCGCCTCGCTGCCGCGCGGGCCAGCGCCAGCGGTAAGCAGGCCGCGAAACTGGAAAGGATTACGGAGGCCTATGCCGCCTACATGGCCGACTTTCGGGAGACCCTGAAGACGGCGGCGCGGCAGGACAGCGTCGCCCTCGACGCGTCGCGTGAGGAAATCCTGCACTCCGTCCGTGAAAGCCGGCAAAGCGCGCGGGAGCTTCGCGACATCGTCTCCGGCTATGTGGATTCGACCGACCGGAAGGGCGACCGCGTCGCCTCCGTCGCGGAGGAAACCGCCGAGCGTGTACGGACAGCGATGCTCGTCGTCGCGCTTGCGGGCATTCTGGGCGGTATCCTGCTGGGTCTGACGATCTCGCAAAGGGGTGTCGTCAACCCGCTACGCCGGTGTGTGGGCGCCCTGAAGGGGCTTGCCGAGGGTAAGCTGGATACCGAGGTCTATGGCGCCGACCGGGGGGACGAGATTGGCGAGATCGCACAGGCGATGGCGGTGTTCAAGCAAACCTCGCAAGAGGCCGAGGACCTCAAGCGCCGCCAGGAAGAGGCCGAGCTGCGCGCCGAGGAGGAGAAGCGCCAGCAGATGAACCAGCTCGCCGACCGCTTCGAGGCCGAGGTCGGCGAGGTCGTGGAAACCGTCGGCTCCGCCACGGAAGAGTTGAATTCCACCGCGCAGTCCATGGGCGCGATCGCCGAGGAGACCAGCCGCCAGTCCCAGACCGTCGCCTCCGCCTCGGAGCAGGCCACGGCAAACGTCCAGACCGTCGCCTCGGCGGCCGAGGAGTTATCGAACTCCATCGACGAAATCAGCGGACAGATCGCCCAGTCCAGTCAGAAAGCGCGCCTTGCCCGGGAGGAGTCCGAGAAGGCGAGCTCCCAGGTCCAGGCGCTCGTCGAGGCGGGCGACAAGATCGGCGACGTCATCCAACTCATCAAGGATATCGCCGAGCAGACGAACCTTCTGGCGCTCAACGCGACCATCGAGGCCGCGCGCGCCGGGGAAGCCGGCAAGGGCTTCGCCGTCGTGGCGCAGGAGGTCAAGCAACTGGCCGAGCAGACCACGAAGGCGACCGACGAGATCTCCGGGCGCATCTCGAAGGTGCAGGGCGAAACCAAGGAAGCCGTCGCCGCCATCGAGCGTATCGAGCGCAGCGTGAAGGAAATAGACGAGGCGGCATCCTCCATCGCCTCGGCCATCGAGGAGCAGTCCTCGGCGACGCGCGAGATTACCCGCAATGTCAACGAGGCCTCGACCGGCACGCAAGAGGTCAACAAGAACATCTCCAGCGTCAACCAAGCCGCGGGCGAGGCGGGTACCGCCGCGGAGCAGGTCGTCTCGGCTGTCGGACAGCTTGGCGAGCAGTCCAGCGCGCTCCGGGCGAAGGTCAGAACATTCGTAGAGGAAGTCCGGGCAGCCTGATAGCGCTTCCCGCAGAGCGGCTTCAAGACCCGGCGCCGTCGCAATCATGCCCCCTCTCCTCCGCGTCGGGCGGAGAGGGGGCGAGGGCGCTCCCGGCAAAGCGGAACAGCATTCTTCGTCACAACATATCCACTTGACTATACCGTCTGGACGGTTCACATATTCGGTATGACGCAAGTGGACACAAAGCAGCAGATTCTGGAAGCGGCCGGGCGGGTCGTGCTGGCGCGCGGCGTGACGGGGCTGACGCTGGAGGCCGTGGCGGAGGAGGCCGGGCTCAGCAAGGGTGGGCTGCTTTACCACTATGGCTCGAAAGAGGCGTTGCTGACGGCCATGGTCGGCCGGCTGGTCGAGGTGACGGAAGAGCGCATCGACGCGCACCGGCAAAGCGACAGCGCGCCGGGAAGCTGGACGCGCGGCTATTTACAGGCGTGCTTGACCGACGGCATCCCGGCGACCGATCCGACGGGCCGGCTGGCCGTCGCGTTGCTGGCCGCCGGCGCCACCGACCCGGCGCAACTGGATGAGGTGCGCGAGCGGCAGGAGGTTTGGCAGGCGCGGCTGCATGAGGACGGCGTCGATCCGGTCATGGCGAACATTGTCCGTCTGGCCGCGGACGGGCTCTGGATGAACGATATCTTCGGCATTCCCGCCCTTTCGAAGGACGAGCGGGCGGAGCTTCTGGCGCGTTTGGAGGCGCTGACGCGGCAATGATGTCCATCGGGTCCTACGTACTGCTCGGCCTCGCGATTATAAGCGAGGTCGTCGCCACCTCGGCGTTGAAGGCCTCGGACGGGATGACGCGGCTGTGGCCAAGCTTCCTTGTCGTGGGCGGCTACGCCATCGCGTTCTACCTGCTGGCGCTCACCCTGAAGACCTTGCCGGTCGGCTTCGTCTATGCGATCTGGGCCGGGCTTGGCGTGGTCGGCGTGGCGCTGACGGGGGCCGCCTTCTTCGGCGAGAGTTTCACGCCGATCAAGCTGGCCGGCATCGCCCTCATCATCGGCGGCGTCGCGCTCGTCAAGGGCAGCACCGCCTAGCTTTCGTGACACCTCTAGGCGCCGGAGGGGCGGATGGCCTCGACCATCGCGACGCGCGTATCCCGGAACGAGACGGTCAGCGCCGCCTGGGGCGTCTGGTCGCTTTTGATCGGCATGGGCCTGATCATGCTGGGCAACGGCCTGCAGGGCACGCTGCTGGGCGTGCGGGCGTCGGGCGAGGGCTTCGGCGACAGCGTCACCGGCTTCGTCATGTCGGGCTATTTCATCGGCTTCCTGGCCGGCTCGACCATCACCACGCGCGCGGTGCAACGGGTGGGCCACGTCCGCGTCTTCGCGGCGCTCGCCTCCATCGCGTCCATCGCCATCCTGGTGCACAGCATCTTCGTCACGCCGCTGGTCTGGGGCCTGATGCGGGTGATGACCGGCTTCGCCTACGCCGGCCTCTATGTCGTGACCGAGAGCTGGCTGAACGATCGCGCCACGAACGAGCTGCGCGGGAGGTTGTTCTCGGTCTATATGGTGGTGAGCTATCTCGGCATGGGCGGCGGGCAGCTTCTGCTGAACGTGTCCGATCCCGGCAGCCACGATCTTTTCATCCTGGTTTCGATCATCGTTTCGCTGGCCCTGGTGCCGATCCTGCTGAGCGCGACGCGCCAGCCCGACAGCGCCACGCCCGAGCCGCTGAGCATGCGCCAGCTTTACCGCATCTCGCCGCTGGGCACGGTGGGCTGCTTCGCCACCGGCATCGCCAACGGCACGATCTTCGGCATGGGCGCGGTCTATGCGCGCACCAGCGGGCTGACGGTGTCGGAGGTGTCGATCTTCATGGGCGCGCTGATCGTCGGCGGCGCCATCTTCCAGTGGCCGATCGGCAAGCTCTCCGACCGCATCGACCGGCGCAAGGTGATCACCGTCGTGGCGCTCTCAGCCGCCGTGCTGGCCGCCGCTGCCGTCGCCATGGCGCGGGTGTCGGACACCGGGCTGCTGCTGCTTGCCCTGGCGCTGGGCGGGACCGTGCTGACGCTCTATTCGCTGTTCATCGCCTATACCAACGACCACCTGGAGCCGCGCCAGATGGTCGCGGCCAGCAGTGGCCTAGTCCTTGCCACCGGCATCGGCGCGATCCTGGGGCCGTCGACGACGGGCCTGGTGATGGACTTGACCGGGCCGGACGGCTTCCTGTGGTATCTTTCGGCGATCCATGTCGGCATCGCTGCCTTCTCGCTCTACCGCATGACGCGTCGCGCCGCGCCCACGGCGGAAGAGCAGTCCAGCTACGTCGTCACCGCCACCCGCACCTCGCCGCTGGGCAGCGCCTGGGTCGAGGAGGCGGCGGGCGAGGAGGGCATCCTGCCCGAGGAGCCCGGCGAGGACGAACCGAGCAGCGGGCGCGATCTGGAGGATTGAGGACCGCGCCCAGGGGCGACGGGACGCTAGAACGTCTCGACCCAGGGGCGCAGGTCCATCTCGTGCGTCCAGGCACTGCGCGGCTGCTGGTGGAGTTGCCAGTAGGCCTCGGCGATGGCTTCCGGCTTCAAGAGCGCGTCGGCCCCGCGTTCGCCCTCGCTGTGACGCCCGCCGCGCGTCTCGTTCTGGATCTGGCCGTCGATGACGGTGTGGGCGACATGGATGCCCTGCGGCGCGAACTCCCGCGCCGTCGACTGGGCCAGCGCGCGCAGGCCGAACTTCGGCACGGCGAGGTTCGCGAAGTTCTTCCCGCCGCGCAGCGAGGCGGTGGCGCCGGTGAAGATCAGCGTCCCGCGCCCGCGCGGCAGCATCGCGCGCACCGCCGCCTGCGCCACATGGAAGCCGCCCAGGCAGGACGCCCGCCAGCAATCCTCGAAGGTCGCGGCGTCGATATCCAACAGCCCGCCGGGGCGGAATGCCCCGGCGTTGAAGACCACCAGCTCCGGCGTGCCGAGGTCGCGCGCGACGTCCTCGAACAGCGTCTCCACATCGGACTGCCGGGTGGCGTCGCAGGCATAGGCGCGCCCGCCCACCTGACCCGCCAGGTCTTCCAGCTCGTCCTTGCGGCGGCGCGCGGCGGCAACCTTCAAGCCTCCCTGCGCGAACCGCCGGCACAACGCGGCCCCCAATCCGGGCCCGGCTCCCACGACGACGGCGACGCTCATTACGGTTCTCCCTGTGCGTTGCGTTTACGAAGCTCTTCCCGCGACGCTAGGCCCGCCAGCGGAGGGAGGCAACACATGGCGGGCACGCCCAATCGCCGCCCTGTAACATCATGTTGACGGATGATGACGTTTGCATACGGTAACGGAAATTCCCGCGGCGGTGTCGGTTTCTGGTTCATGCATCGCTTCCGTTGGTTCGTCGTGCAAAGTCGGACGGGCAGCGTAGCGGGGCTTGTCGGATAGGTCAATATTCCTAGTTTTATGCTTCGTTAATCCAGCGCCAATGAAGGTGACGCGGAGGCACCCCTCTGGCTGCCTGACGGCAGCCTGTCTTCCACACAGGGGGGAGACGACTGATTTTCCGGCCTTCTGTAGCAAGCACACCTACAGATCACGCTCCAACCGATTGGAGGGCACGCCATGAGACGTGACACGAACGGCTGGACAACCTACAGTGCGGCAATGGCCAGTGAACCGCCGCATATCGTCTTGAACCTTGACCTTGAGCAGCCGATCGAGCTAAGCGATTTTGTGGCTGCGTTTACATCGTTATCTGGCCAATATGAGCAGTATATTCGTCAGAATTATCCTAATCTAAAGTCTGAATCGCAGATATATATCAAACAAGTGCGAGAAGGTTCTATTGAGGCTGATCTTGTCCCGTGGATTTATATGACTGGTGCTGCATTACTGCAGTCAATGGACGCAGCTATCATTGTTGAGGATTTTGTGCGCAGGTATGGAACGCGGTTAGGCTTTTATTCTAAAGAAGGAGGCCGCGATCCCGAGGCGAAAAAATCAGACTTGAAGGACTTTATGGATGGCCTGTCTGGTGTTGCGCATGATCCAAATGGTAAAATAACGATCCAAGCTGCTGAATTTGAAGATAGTGAAAAGAAAATACGAGCAAGCGTGCGATTTGATACCAGCGCGGCTCGCACCACAATGCAACAAATTGAATTTCACAAAAACGAATTAGATTCCAGCCAACACGTCGATTACCCGCGTGTGTTAATGACATTTAAAAGATCTGATGTCGGTGATGTCGAATTGGGTAAGCGTAGCGGCGAACGCGTGATAATAGAAAGTATATCGGAAAAAGATTTGCCGTTAATATACGCGTCAGATATGGTCGAAGAGCGGATAAAGCATGAAATTCGCGATACTCGGGACAATATATACTACAAAGGATTTAATGTAGATGTGAACGTTGAAACCCGTGCAGGAAGGCCAATCGCCTACAAAGTTACAAACCTTCATCAAATCGTGGATTTGCCCCACGATGATGAAAGCTAATCATCTAGGCGAACTGTCGATACTCCCATTGCCACAAGACACTGAACAAAAAACACAGCCGTAAAGCCGCCCCGGCTGAGCTTATTCGCGATATTCCGTTCGCTCTCGTGCACACCAAGCTCCACCAGCCGGTCCACGAGTTGCTTGTAGGTCATATTCCGGCGCTTTAGCTCCGCCTTGATAATCCCGCTCACCTTCTGGTGCCACTCGTCCCGTTCCGGCATTGCCATATTTCCGTTCCCGTGACGAAGATCAACATATTCGATAGAAACCTCATTGACAACGATGGCCCAACATTTCCTCCTCTCCGCCCAGGCCCGCACGCTCAGCGTCGCCAAGGTGGCGCGCATGAGCGATGACGAGGCGCGTGCGACGTTCCGGGCCATCCGTCGGGCCGAGACGGACGGCGAGCCGTTCTGCCCACGCCGCGGCTGTCTGGCGGTCTATGAGTACGCCTCCCGCCCAATCTTCAAGTGCAAGGGCTGCGGCCACCAGTTCTCCGATACCAGCAGCACCATCTTCGCGAGCCGCAAGCCCGCGTTACGCGACTATCTGCTGGCCATCGCGCTGTTCGTGAACAGCGCCAAGGGCATGGCCGCGTTGCAGCTCAGCCGCGATCTGGACGTGCAATACAAGACGGTCTTCGTTTTGGCGCATAAGCTGCGCGAGGCCGTGAGCGCGGAAGCGACCGACGCCAAGCTGTCGGGCGAGGTCGAGATCGAAGGTGCGTATTTCGGCGGTTCGATCCGCAAGGAAAACAAGGCCGAGGAACGCGTTAACCGGCGCAAGAAGGAATACCAGCAGACCGGCAAGCGCCGCTCCGGCGTCGTCATGCGCGAGCGCACGGGCCGTGCGCTGCCCTTCGTGTTCCGGGGCGAGGATGACTCGGTCCCGACCATCCGCGAGCGTGATCTGGACGGCGCCCATGTGTTCGCTGACGAGGCGTCAGGATGGGACGAGCTGCACGCCTACTATAACACGAGCCGGATCAACCACAGCATCGCGTTCAGCGATGATGGCGTGTGCACGAACCAAGCCGAGTCGTACTTTGCCCGTCTGCGCTGTGCCGAGATCGGCACGCACCACCACATCAGCGGTCGCTATCTCCATGCCTACGCGACCGAGATGGCATGGCGGGAAAACTATCGCCGCGAGCCGAACGGCGCGCTATATCAGCTTGTCGCCTCATCCGTGATGGCGCATCCGCTGTCGCGACAGTGGTCGGGATATTGGCAGCGGGCCGCCTGTTAACAGGTTGTAAGGTCTCGGCTTTCAAGATGGTAACCCTACTGAGACATATGGGGAACGTGTGACAAGGCGTCTTTGGGGATTCACAGGCACCCCATAAAGAGCTACATTTCCCTCAATGCTGGGAGGGCGACATGGCACACGCAGATTACAGAAAGGTGCGCGAAGCCGTTGAACGCGTCGTTAGAGAGCGTTTTAACGATGTCCGTATCGTATCTGTTGACGTAACGCCTGACCTTGATGAGGATGGCCAGCGTATCTTGATGATCGATGTGGTGTTTAGCGCTGACAAAAAGCACCTAGATTCAAGAAAGACAGTTGGTCTGACGCGACATGTCCTGCCCAAGCTGCATGAAGTGGATGAGCCTGGGTTTCCTGTTTTTTCCTTTATTGCCGATTCTGAAATGAGGAAGAGCAAGACTGAAGCCGCGTGATTTTTTAGACACCGCTCGCCATCTTCTTGATGTACGGAGCGGAAAGCCAAAACAAACGAACCTGCGTCGCGCTACCAGCACAGCATACTATGCGATGTTTCACTGCTTAGCGCGGTGCGGGGCCGACTTGCTTGTCGGCGGCCGGTCCTCTTCTCGTAGCGATGAGGCTTGGCATCAAGTCTACC
Organism: Ferruginivarius sediminum; assembly: GCF_003344765.1. Classification (GTDB taxonomy): domain Bacteria; phylum Pseudomonadota; class Alphaproteobacteria; order Kiloniellales; family Rhodovibrionaceae; genus Ferruginivarius; species Ferruginivarius sediminum. The sequence continues at coordinate 38,994 of NZ_QPMH01000029.1, forward strand.
GAGCCCTAGAGCATAAGTTCACAAAAAATGCATGCACTAATGGCGAAATCATAACAAAATTTCCCAACGAAATTCAGGAATTTGCGCAGCATTTTGCCACGATGCAGGTAAAGAGGCACAAATGTGATTACGATCCAAGTATTATTCTACACAAGAGCTCTGTTCAGCAAGACATTTTAGATACAGAAGCTGTTATAGATACATTTAGCTCTGCGGAAATAAAAGACCGCCGCGCATTTGCGGCATATGTCTTGTTTCGCACGCGAAAGGATTGACGATCAAGCAAGCCACCACAACATCTCTCGCTTCGGCCCCACCTCCGACCGCACCCGCCCCTTGGCCCGCAAATCGGGGAGCTGCCGTGCCGTGCGCTGCGCCATATTCCTAACCTCCTTGTTATCCGTCGTATCCATGCCCCGCCTGTGCATGACGATATAGGCCAGTTCGCGGGTCGTGAGCGGCTCTTCCGCGTCCCGTAGCGCTTCGCGTATGTACAATGTCACTTTACCCTTCTGGCGCGGCATGAAGAGCTTCGGCTTGATCGCCTCTAACAGGACGCTGAAAAACCCGGCCGAGGCGCGCTCAACCGTTGGATTTTCGGGCGGCGATGTCTGAGCGCGGGCTGGGATCGAGGGCGTTGCATTCCCGGCGGTGGTGGAATG
>NZ_QPMH01000003.1 GCF_003344765.1 Ferruginivarius sediminum
GAGCAGCAGGCCGCCGGCGTCTCCCCCGGCTACGTCCGCCTCGCCGTCGGCCTGGAGCACATCGACGACATCCTCGCCGACGTCGAACGCGGCCTCGCCGCCGCGACGGGACAGGCGATGGCGGCTTGACGGGTGCAGCCCCCTGGTCCGTGGCGGCCGCCGGTGCAGGGCCGCCAGGGGACGGGCGCAGGGGGCGGTCGGGGCGCGACAATCAATCGGCAACATGACCAGGGACAAAAGAACCATGGCGATCATCCTGCCCGCCGATCTGCCCGCCGCGCTCCATCTCGGCGCCGAAGGGCTCAACGTGCTCTCTCCGGCCCACGCCTGGGGCCGGCCACGGCTGCGGATCGGCCTGATCAACCTGATGCCCGACAAACCGACGACGGAGTTGCAGTTCGCGCGCCTGTTGGCGAACGGCCACACGACGGTGGAACTGACGCTGCTGCGCGTCGCCTCTCACACGGCGCGAAACACGCGGCAAGAGCATCTGGCGCGCTTCTACCGGCGATGGGATCGCCTGCGCGCCAACCGGCTCGACGGCGTGGTCGTCACCGGCGCGCCGCTGGAGCACCTACCCTTCGAGGCGGTCGATTTCTGGGACGAGTTCAAGGACATCCTTTCCTGGGCCGAGAGCGAGGTGGGCCGGACGCTCTTGATCTGCTGGGCCGCGCAGGCCGCCCTATATCACCGTCACGGCGTGGCCAAGCGCCTGCGGCGCCAAAAGGCTTTCGGCGTCTTCGAACAACAGGTCCACGAGAGCGAGCTGCCGGTCCTGCAGGGACTTCATCCCAGCTTCCCGACACCGGTCTCCCGCCACAGCGAGCTGCGCGCGGACGACCTGCCGAAGGGCCCTGGCCTGCGCCTCGGCGCGAGCAACTCCGAAACCGGCGTTTCACTGGTCGCGGAGACGGCGCGGCGCAGCCTCTACATGCTCGACCATTTGGAATACGGGCCGCGCACGCTGCGCCGGGAGTACCTGCGCGACCGCCTGGCCGGCCGGCCCATCGCGCCGCCGGTCAACGACCTCGCCGACCCGCTGGCGCGGCGCGCGCCGACGCACCCCTGGCGGGCGCACGCCGAGCTGTTCTTCCGCAACTGGCTGGCGGAGATCGACGAGGACCGCTGTGTGACGCCATGCTGGCCCACTCTCACCGCTCGTCGCGCAGCGGCAGGGTAGCACGCACGCTGAGACCGCCCTCGGCGCGGTTGGACAGCACGATGTCCCCGCCATGGCCGCGAACGATGGTGCGGGCAATGGCCAGCCCCAGGCCGGTGCCGCCGGTTTCCCGGCTGCGCGATTCCTCCAGCCGAACGAAGGGCTCGAAGACGCGTTCCAGCGCATCATCGGGAATGCCGGGGCCGTCGTCTTCTATCGTGAGGACGACGGCCCCGCCTTCGGCGTCCAGCCGCACCCGCGCCCTCTGGCCATAGGCGACGGCGTTGTCGACCAGGTTCCGGACGGCCCGCTTCATCGCTGTCGGACGGCACGCATAGGCCAGCCGCGCCGGCCCGTCGAACGCCGCCTCGCAGCCGTGATCCTGGATGTCGCAGACGACGGTCTCCACCAGCGCCGCCAGATCGACGGTCCGCGTTTCCTCCCGCATGGCGTCCTCGCGCGAGAACGCCAGCGTCGCCTCGGTCATCCGTTCCAACTCTTCCAGGGAGGCCCTCATGCGTTCGCGCAGCTCGGCATCCTCGACGAGCTCGGCGCGCAGACGCAGGGAGGTGATCGGCGTGCGCAGGTCGTGGCTGATCGCCGCCAGCATCCGCATGCGGTCGTCGACGAACCGCCGGATGCGCCCCAGCATGTCGTTGAAGGCACGCGTCGTGCGCTGGACCTCGATCGGGCCGTCCTCCAGCAGCCGGGCGACATGCTCGCCGCGCCCGAAGGCCTCCGCGGCATCGGCGAGCCGGCGCATCGGCCGCGTGCTGCGCCGGACCATCAGGATCACCACGGTGCAGGTCGCCGTCGCCGCGATGATAAGCCCGGCAAAGGTCGGCAGACCCCAGCTTGGCGGCGGCGGCGCCACCAAAGTTTGCGCGTTCAGCCACGCACCGTTGTGCAAGGGCACGGCCATGACCAGGCTGAGGACGCTGCCGTAATGGTGGCCTGGTCCGACCGCGCGGCGCTGCCCGTCCTCGTCCACGTAAATCTCGTATGAGAACCCGCCGCCCGCGCTCTCGTCCGCCCCGTTGCCGTGGCGCCACAGGAAGAACCCGCTCTCCCGCCGCACGTCGACCAGCGAACGGCCGACGGCCATCCCGCCCAGGTACCAGTCCAGCCGGTGGCCCAGCGCCACGTCGATCTCGCTCAGGCTCTCCCGGTCGACGGCGGCGTTTCCGGCCAGCCAGAAGCGCAGGCGCGGCGTGCTGGACATCTCCACGACGCGGCCGTGCATCGTTCCCGGCATCGCCTGCAACAGCCGCGCGATGTTCCCCGTACGGGCCAGCACCTGTTCCCGGTTGGCGGACAGAAGGGCGTGCCGGCGCTCGTCCGCGAAGACCAGCAGGGCCACCCCCTGCGCCAGCACCACCGCGATCAGCAGCAGCGTGATAAGCTGCCAGGCCAGCGAGCGGGGCCAGGGCCGGATCATTCCGGCCTGACCTCGGCCGTCAGGCTGTAACCTCCGCCCCAGTGTGTCTTGATCAAGCGCGGCTGGCGCGGGTCTTCCTCCACCTTCTTGCGCAGGCGGCTGACCTGGTTGTCGATGGAGCGGTCGAAGGCTGCCGCCTCCCGTCCGCGCGTCAGGTCCAGCAGTTGGTCGCGGGTGAGGACGCGGCCGGGATGATTGACGAATGCGCTGAGCAGCATGAACTCCCCGGTGCTCAGCGGCACGCCCACGCCGTCCGCGTCCACCAGCTCGCGCCGCGACAGGTCAAGCGTCCAGCGGTCGAAGCAAAGGCGGGACTCGCCGCCCTCCGTAGCCGACGAGCCGTTGCGCGGCGGCAGGCTGTGCGTCCGGCGGAGCACGGCCTTGATCCGCGCCAGCAATTCGCGCGGGTTGAAAGGCTTGGTGACGTAGTCGTCGGCCCCGACCTCCAGGCCCACGACCCGATCCGTGTCCTCGGCCATCGCGGTGAGAATGATCACCGGAACCTCGCCCGCCCCGCGCAGCCAGCGGCAGAGCGACAGCCCGTCCTCCCCCGGCATCATGATGTCGAGGACGACGAGGTCCACCGCCGCGCTGTCCAGCAGACGCCGCGCGTCGGCGGCGTTCCCGGCCAGGCTGACGCGGAGGTCGTGCTTGGCCAGGTATTGTTTCAGCGCGTCGCGGATGTCGCGGTTGTCGTCGACGACGAGGATGTGCGGCGTCTTCGTCATGGTCCCCTGAAAACCCCCGATACGCCCTAACCTAGAAAAGCATGCGGCGCCGTGCGCGCGTAAATTTGTATCAGATTATGCCAGAACCCGCCGAGCGAGACAGCTTGCGACAAATTCGCGCCTTGCCGGGCACAGTTCTGCGACAGTGGCGGCCTATTTTCCGGCTTCAGGACAACGACACCGCCGGGAATCAGCCGAGCCATGAGACTTCGCACGCTTCAGGTCACGGTGTCCGGCACGACGAAGGATACGCGAACCGACTCCTCCTGATTTTCGGCCACGGCCAACCAGCCGTTAGGCCCCGCTTCTTCCCAGACGCTTCTCCCAAATTGCGGGCCTGACCGCGGCGACGCTTCCCCGAGCGTCGCCGCATTTTTTGCTGCAAAAAAATGGGGGCACCTGCCGGCACCCCCACCGATCAATTTCAGGGACTTCGTCGTCGGTCAGCCGGAAGTCTGAATCACGCCCTCCTCGCGAGCCCGGTCGAGGTAATAGCGGATCAGCTTCTTCACAGGCTCGCCGTTCCAGTCCGCCGGCCCCTCCATGCCGCCGACCACGTTGCCGCGCGCGTCGATCAGGAAGGTGGTGGGCATGCCGCGCAGGCCCATCGCCCCGCCAAGCCGGCCCTTCGGATCCAGAAAGACCTCCAGGTTATCCAGATTGAGCTTCTCGCGCAGGAACGGCTCGACCTGATCGAGGCCGCCCGCATCCTCCGAAACGGCAAGCACCTTCAGGCCCTCGTCGCGCAAGTCCGCTTCCAGCGCGTCCAGGGTCGGCATCTCCTCCACGCAGGGCGCGCACCAGGTGGCCCAGAAATTCAGCAGCACGACCTTGCCCTTGAAGTCCTGCAGCGTCACGCTGCCCCCGTCGCGGTCGCTGAAGGCGACGTCCGGCGCGGGCTTCGGCTCGTCCTTGATGACGAAGCGCTTGCCGAAACTTCCCTCCAGCGGCGGCCCGCCGGCCAGCGCCGCGGCCGGCAAGGCCAGCAGCGCCACCACCGCCAGCGCGGCCAGAGGCGTGCACCAACTCTTTCCTTGAAGCATCGCTTTCGCTATCCCTTCGACTGCAACGCACAACGAGATCGAGCGGACCATGGCCAGCACCTCCAGCACGAAAGCTCCCGCCGACGCCGGCCCCCAGGCCAACACCATGTGGGGCGGGCGTTTCACCGCCGGCCCGGCAGAGGCGATGGACGCCATCAATCCCTCGATCGGCTTCGACCGTCGGTTGTACGCCCATGACATAATTGCGAGCAAGGCGCATTGCGAGATGCTGGTTCGCCAGGGCATCGTCGCGCCACAGGATGGCGAGGCCATCCGCGACGGTCTAGACACGATCCTGCGAGAAATCGAGGCCGGCTCGTTCGAATTCAAGACCGCGCTGGAAGACATCCACATGAACGTCGAGGCGCGGCTGAAGGAACTGATCGGCGAGCCCGCCGGGCGGCTGCACACGGCGCGCTCGCGGAACGATCAGGTCGCCACCGACTTCCGGCTGTGGGTCCGCGACGCCATCGACCGCCTGGACACCCAGGCACGCGCCCTGCAGGAGGCGTTGATCGACCAGGCCGAGGCGGCGGCGGATCTGGTAATGCCCGGCTATACCCATCTACAGCCGGCGCAGCCGGTGACGCTGGGCCACCACCTGATGGCCTACACCGAGATGTTCGGCCGCGACCGGGGCCGATTGGCGGACGCCCGGCGGCGGATGAACGAGTGCCCCCTGGGCGCGGCGGCGCTGGCCGGCACGTCGTTCCCCATCGACCGCGACCTCACCGCGCGCACGCTTGGCTTCGACCGGCCGACCGCGAACTCGATGGACAGCGTCGCCGACCGCGACTTCGCGCTGGAGGTGCTTTCCGCCGGCTCGATCCTGGCGATGCACATGTCGCGGCTGGCCGAGGAACTGGTGATGTGGTGCAATGACGGCTTCGCCTTCGTCGAGCTGTCGGACGCCTTCACCACCGGCAGTTCGATCATGCCGCAAAAGAAAAACCCGGACGGCGCGGAGCTGGTGCGCGGCAAGGCCGGCCGGGTGATCGGGGCGCTGGTCACGCTGCTGACCGTGATGAAGGGCCTGCCGATGACCTACGGCAAGGACATGCAGGAAGACAAGGAGCCGGTGTTCGACGCCTGCGACACGCTGGAATTGTCGCTGGCCTGCCTCAGGGGCATGGTGGCCGATATGAAGCCGAATGCCGGAAACCTGCGGGCGGCGACGCAGAAAGGCTTCCTGACCGCGACCGATCTGGCCGACTGGCTGGTGCGCGTCCTTGGCATGCCCTTCCGCGAGGCGCACCATGTCACCGGCCGGCTGGTCCGCGCGGCGGAAGAGGCCGGCTGCGACCTGGCCGACCTGCCGCTCGCCAGCATGCAGGCCGCCGACGCCCGCATCGACGAGCGGATCTACGACGTGCTGACGGTGGACCGCGCGGCGGCGAGCCGGACGTCCTATGGCGGAACCGCGCCGGACAACGTTCGTGCCGCCGCGCGCGCGGCGCGGGAGCGCTTCCTGTGAGGCGGCGGCAGCGCATCGCCTGTGCCGTGCTGCTGGCGGCCGCGGCGGCGGCCAGCGTCTCCGCCTGCGGTAAGCGCGGGAAGCTGGAGGCGCCCGAGGGCTCGACCTACCCGCAGAGTTACCCGGCGCCGGAGACGATGATCCCGCCTTACGAGGACGAGACGGAGAACGCGGAGTGAGCTTCTTCCCCTATCGCGACGGGCGCATGTACGTCGAGGACATGGCGCTGGACGACCTCGCCGAGGCGGTGGGAACGCCCTTCTACGTCTATTCCAGCGCCGCCATGATCGCGGCCTACGACCGCTTCGCCGGGGCGCTGGCCGACGCGCTCGCCGGGCGCGCGAAGCCGTTGGTGTGCTATGCGCTGAAGGCCAACCCGAATTTGGCCGTGGTGCGGACGCTGGCCGCGCGCGGCGCCGGCGCCGACGTGGTCAGCGAGGGCGAACTGCGGCGTGCCCTCGCCGCCGGCATCCCGCCGGAGAAGATCGTCTTCGCCGGCGTGGGCAAGACCCGCTCGGAGATCGCCTTCGCCATCGAACAGGGCATCCACCAGTTTAACGCCGAGGGGCTGCCGGAACTGGATACCATCGATGCCGTGGCGCGCGAGCAGGGTGTGGTGGCACCCATTGCACTTCGCATCAACCCGGACGTGGACGCGCGCACGCACCACAAGATCACCACCGGCCGCGCCGAGAACAAGTTCGGTATTGCCGTCGATCAGGTGCCACGGGCGCTGGAGCGGCTGCGCGGTCTGCCCAACGTCACCCTCAAGGGGCTTGCGGTGCACATCGGCTCCCAGGTGTTCGAGCTGTCGCCGTTCCGCGACGCCTTCACGCGTCTGGCCGAGCTTTACCGCGAGCTGCAAGCGCAGGGCTGGCCGCTTGAGCGACTGGACCTGGGCGGCGGCCTGGGCATCGCCTACCACGACGAGCCGCCGCCGGACGTCGAGGCCTATGCCCGCGTCGTGGCGAAGACCGTCGGCGACCTGGGCGCCGAACTGGCGTTCGAGCCGGGCCGTCATATCGTCGGCAATGCCGGGCTGCTTGTGGCACGGACGCTCTATGTGAAGCACGGCGAGAGCCGCTCCTTCCTGGTGGTGGATGCGGCCATGAACGACCTGATCCGGCCGACGCTCTATGACGCTTGGCACGACATCGCCCCCGTCCGTGCCCCCGCGCCCGACGCGCCGACGCGCCGGTTCGACGTGGTCGGGCCCGTGTGCGAGACCGGCGACACCTTCGCCAGCGACCGCGCCCTGCCGGAGGTCCAGGCCGGCGACCTGCTGGCATTTTTTTCCGCCGGAGCCTATGGCGCGACGATGTCATCGACCTATAATTCCAGACGACCGGCACCCGAGGTGCTGGTCAGCGGTGCCAACCATGCCGTGGTGCGCGTGCGTCCCAGCCATGAGGAGCTGATGGCGCAGGAGCGCGTGCCCGACTGGCTGCAGGCGCCCTCACCAACGGCGGCGGGCGGCGCCGGCTGAGAGCCGGCCGCGGCCGTCGGGTGCAACAGGCCCCGGGAGGGCTGTGCGCGATGGCTGGAACCACCCCGAACGGCGGAGATCGCCAGGACACCGTGAACGACGGCGCGATGCCGCGCGGCCTGACGTGGCGGCTGCGTCTCGCCTGGGCCGCCGTGGCCTGGGAGCGCGTGTGGCCGCGCCTGTGGCCCGCCGCCGCCGTGCTGGCCCTGTTCCTGGCGGCCGCGCTTCTCGGCATCCTGCCGTGGCTGGGCGCCTGGATGCATCTGTTCCTGCTGGTCGCATTCGCCGCGGCATTCGCCAGCACGCTGGTGCACGGGATGAGGGGCCTGCGCTGGCCGCGCGCGGAGGATGCCCGCCGCCGGCTGGAGCGGGACAGCGGCCTGCGACACCGCCCGTTGAGCGGCCTGGACGACGTACTGGCCGCCGGCAAGTCGGATCCCGAGGCGGCGGCCTTGTGGCAGGCGCACCAGGCGCGGCTGCGGCGCCTGCTGGGCCGGCTTCGCGTGGCGCTGCCCAGGGGATCGCTGGCGGCGCTCGACCCACGCGCGCTGCGCGCGGTTCCGGTGCTACTGCTGGCGGCCGGGCTGATCGCCGCCGGCACGGACGCGCCAAATCGGCTGGTTCAGGCGGCGACGCCGCAACTCGCCGGACCGCCCGCACCGCGGCCGCAGCTTGATGTCTGGGTCGATCCGCCCGCCTACACGGGGCAGGCGCCGAGGTTCATCGCAACCGGGACGGATGCCGAGCCGGTGCTGCGCACGCCGACAGGCAGCCGTCTTCTGGCGCAGCTCCAGGGAGGCGAAGGCGCGCCCCATCTGCTGATCGGCAAGCAGGAAACAGGGTTCCAGCGTGTGGCGGATCAGGCCTGGAAGGCCGAGACGAAGCTGGACGTGAACGCCGGACTTGATCTGGCCGTGCGGCAGGATGGTGGAACGCTCGCCGCCTGGGACTTGCAGGTCGTACCCGACGCCGCGCCCGAGATCGCCTTCCGCATGCCCCCGCAGCAGGGCCGGCGCAACGCCCTGCGCATCGACTATACGGCCGAGGACGACTACGGCGTCCAGACCGTGCGCCTGCGCGTCGAGCGGCCGGGCGACGACCGCGTCGAGCCGATCGTCCGCGAGTTGCCGCTTCCCGCCGGCGATGCGAAGGCGGAGAATGCCAGTTACCACGACTTCACCGCGCACGTCTGGGCCGGCGTGGAAGTCCGGATCACGCTGGAGGCCGAGGATGCACTTGGCCAGACCGGCCATAGCGACACCGTCACGACGGTGCTGCCCCAGCGCACGTTCCAGCATCCCGTGGCCCGCAAGCTTGTGGAATTGCGCCGGCAACTGACGCTGGAGCCCGGCAACCGCTATCCCGTGGTGCAGGGCCTCTCGCGCCTGCAGGACCACCCGGCGCATTTCTTCGGGGACTTCGTGGTGGCGCTCGCCATGCGCTCGGCCGAGCGACGGCTGGTCTACGACAAGACCGACACGGCCGTTACCCAGGCGCAGGAACTGATGTGGCGTACCGCGCTGCGCATCGAGGAGGGCGAGATCGCCGTTGCGGAGCGTGACCTGCGCCGTGCTGAGCAGGCGCTAATGGAGGCGCTCTCCCGCGACAACGCTTCCGATGCCGAGTTGCAGCACCTGATGGACGAATTGGAATCGGCGATGAACCGCTTCCTGGAAGCCCTGGCCGAGCGCATGCGCCAGCAGCTTGCCGAGGGCCAGCAGCCGCAGCCGGTGCCGCCCGACGCCCAGGTTCTGGAGACGCGCGACCTGCGCGAGATGATGCAGCAGATGCGCGATATGGCGCAGTCGGGCGCCCGCGACGCCGCGCGGGACATGCTCGCGCGCATGCAGGAGATGATGGAGAACCTCAGTCGCCAGCCGATGATGAGCCAGATGAGCGAGCAGAACCGGCGGGCGATGGAGATGATGCGGCAAATGCGCTCCCTGTCGGAGCAGCAGCAGGAACTGCTCGACAACTCCTTCCAGCGTCAGCAGCAAATGCGCCGGGAGGGTATGCGCCAGGGCGAAGGCCAGCGTCAGGGGCAGATGCAGCAAGGTCAGCAGCAGGCCCAGCCGGGCGAACGCTCGGGCCAGCCGCAAGGGATGCGCGGCATGCAATCGGATGCGGAGCAGCAGGAGGCGCTGCGCCGCCGCCTGGGCCAGATGATGCGGGAACTGGGCGACATGCTGGGCCAGATACCGCAGCCGATGGGTCAGGCAGAGCAGGACATGCGCGACGCCACGGGCGCGCTGCGCGGCGGCCAGCCCGATTCGGCCATTCAGCCGCAGACCGACGCGCTCGACAATCTTCAGCAGGGCATGCAGGCGATGCGCGAGGCAATCCAGCAGCAGATGCAAGCGGAGCAGCCCGGCCGGGGCGAGGGCCAGGGCGAGTTCGGCTGGTCACCCGGCCAGCGCCGAGACCCGCTGGGCCGGTCGCGCGACAACGATGGCCAGGGGCAGGTGGACACCGGCGACGTCAAGGTGCCCGACCAGATGGACTTGCAGCGCGCCCGCGAGATCCTGGACGAACTGCGGCGCCGCTCCGGCGACCGGGCACGCCCGGAACTGGAACTGGATTACATAGAGCGGCTGTTGCAGCGGTTCTGAGTGGGAGGCCGCGCCCTCCGGCCGCCTGACGGCCACCGGTCTCCCCCGCCGGGGGGAGAACTGGCTCTCGTTTTTCATCAACCCCAAAGTCGCTCCCCGGAGGGGGAATTGTCCGCGAAGCGGACTGAGGGCGCTACATGCCCGCGCGAGCCAGCTTCTGCGCACGGTGACGCACGAACCACCATGCCCCGCGCGCGGCCAGTTTGGCGACTCGGCTCTGCGGATCGAAACCGCTGGCCTTCCACGTCATCGAGACCGCCCGCTCGATCTGTTTCGGGTGGTAGAACTGGAAGGCGCGGCGCATGTACGCCTTGTTGTACCTGTCCCGGTCGTAAGGAGCATCTTCCGGCGCGTTCGCCGCATAGTAGGCGTAGGACAGCTCGTCGTCCTCGGTCTCCAGCACACGCCCCATGGCCACGCGGAAGCGTTGCAGCTTGCTGGGGTGCTCAACCTCCAGATAGCGCTTCATGTTCGCATAGAACAGCTTGTAGTGGCGCAACTCATCCGCGGCGATGCGCTTGCAGATTTCCTTCAGCACCGGCTCGTCCGTCGCCGCGCCGAGAGAGCCGTAGTAGGAGGACGTCCCGACTTCGACCATGCAGCGCGCGACCAGTTCGCCCGCGCGGCTGCCCCGAATCGATTTGCTGGCGTCTACGTCCGGGCGGAAGCCGGCGACGAAACGCTCGAAATGCTTGTCGTGATTCCAGTCAGGGTCGGCGTACTCGCACCAGCGGCCGAGCGAGGCGCCATGCTGCACCTCTTCGTGTGCCCAGGCCTTCGCGTCTTCCTGGAACTTGGGATCGTCGTGAAAGACGTTGCAGAGATACTGCGCGTAGTCCCGCGCGTTGAACTCCACCATGCTGGCGGCTTTGATGATCTTTAGCAGCTCGGGATCGACCTTGCTGGGGTCGAAGCGGTCCCACGGAATGTCTGTGTCCATGTCCCAGAGCCGCTGGCCGCCCGGCTTCGCGCGCTTGGCCCCGTTCGCGGACACGCCCGGCCGGGTGTTTGGGTCGTCCTCTGCCTCGCCGCGTTGGTCGGTGGTTGCGGTGGTCTGCGTATCAGCCATTGCTCAACGCCTCGCTCGCTCGCACACACCCGTGAATTCACGCATCCTTATGCGGCGTATTTTGCCACGACACCCGCGCGGTTCAAGAACGCGCCGTACCACAAAGCGACGTGCCATGCGCTCAGGCGCGTTCCATGATCCGGGGTATTGGGCTGGACTGGTGCGTCCCAAATCAGGCCGCAAGCGCCCGCAGCTTGGCTTCGGACACTGCGATGCGCCGCTCCGCCGCGCCGCGCTCCTTGTCGTCCTTGGCGTCGGCAAGGTCCTCGCGGGCGTTCTTCAATTCCTGCTCGACCTCGCCGCGATCCATCGTGGACACTTCGATCGGGTACTCGGCCAGCACGGTACAGCGTTCACCGGTCACCTCCGCAAATCCGCCCGCGACGAAATAGCGTTCCTCCGGCTGCCGTCCCTTGCGGCAAATACCGACGACGCCAGGCCGCAGCGACGAGATCAGCGGCGCATGACGGGCCAGCACGCCGAAATCGCCCTCCACGCCGGGGACGAGGACCATCTCCACGTCCTCCGACATGAGGAGCTGCTCCGGCGAGACCAGCTCGAACCCGATCTTCCCTTCCTCGGCCATCGGCGAACCGTCCCCCGTTCGGTGTTAGGCCGCTTCCTGGGCCAGTTGCTCGGCCTTCTCGATCGCTTCGTCGATCGTGCCGACCATGTAGAACGCCCCCTCGGGCAGGTGATCGTAGTCGCCCTGGCAGATTCCCTTGAAGCCCTTGATGGTGTCCTCGGTCGAGACGAGCTTGCCCGGCACGCCCGTGAACACCTCGGCCACGTGGAACGGCTGCGACAGGAAGCGCTGGATTTTCCGGGCACGCGCCACGGTCAGCTTGTCCTCCTCGGACAGCTCTTCCATGCCGAGAATGGCAATGATGTCCTGCAGCGACTTGTACTGCTGCAGGATCCGCTGCACCTCGCGAGCCGTGTTGTAATGCTCCTCGCCCAGAATTCGGGTGTCGAGGATGCGGCTGGTGGAGTCCAGCGGGTCAACGGCCGGATAGATGCCCAGCTCGGCGATCGAGCGCGACAGCACCGTGGTGGCGTCCAAGTGGGAGAACGCCGTCGCCGGCGCCGGGTCGGTCAGGTCGTCGGCCGGCACGTAAATCGCCTGCACCGAGGTGATCGAGCCCTTCTTGGTCGTCGTGATCCGCTCCTGCAGGCCACCCATGTCGGTACCCAGCGTCGGCTGGTAGCCCACGGCGGAGGGAATGCGGCCCAGCAGCGCCGAGACTTCCTGACCCGCCTGGGTGAAACGGAAGATGTTGTCGATGAACAGCAGGACGTCCTGGCCTTCCTCATCGCGGAAGTATTCCGCCACCGTCAGGCCGGTCAGGCCGACACGGGCACGCGCCCCCGGCGGCTCGTTCATCTGGCCGTAGATCAGCGCCGCCTTGGACTCGCCGTCCGGCTGGATAACGCCCGACTCCATCATCTCGTGATAAAGGTCATTACCCTCACGCGTCCGCTCGCCCACGCCGGCGAACACGGAGTAACCGCCGTGCGCCTTCGCGACGTTGTTGATCAGCTCCATGATCAGCACGGTCTTGCCGACGCCGGCGCCGCCGAACAGGCCGATCTTACCGCCACGCGGATACGGCTCCAGGAGGTCGATGACCTTGATGCCGGTCTCCAGCATCTCGGTCTCCGTGGACTGGTCCACGTACTCCGGCGCGCTGCGGTGGATCGGCGAGGAGCTCTTGGCGTTGATCGGGCCGCGCTCGTCGATCGGCTCGCCGATGACGTTCATGATACGGCCCAGCGTCTCCGGACCCACCGGCACGGAGATCGGCGAGCCGGTGTCGGTGACGTCCTGGCCGCGCACGAGGCCCTCCGTCGCGTCCATCGCGATGGCCCGCACCGAGGACTCGCCCAGGTGCTGCGCCACTTCGAGCACCAGGCGGTTACCGTGGTTGTCGGTCTCCATCGCGTTCAGGATCGGTGGCAGATCGCCTTCGAAGTGCACATCGACCACCGGGCCCATGACCTGCGTGATCTTGCCGACCAGGTTCTTGCCCTTCGCCATTTCCCACTCGCTCCTTAAGTGCCTCAGCGTCCCGTGCCCAAGCCGGCTGCCCGGCGGCAACCTACCGCATGGATTCAGCGGCCGAGACGATCTCGTTCAGTTCCCTGGTGATGACGGCCTGACGGGTCCGGTTGTAGGTCAGCGTCAGGTCGTCGATCATCTCGTCGGCGTTGCGCGTGGCGCCGTCCATCGCGGACATCCGCGCCCCCTGCTCGCCCGCGTTGTTCTCAAGCAGCGCGCGGAAGACCTGCACGGCCATGTTGCGCGGCAGCAGGTCGGCCAGGATCTGCTCTTCCGCCGGCTCGAACTCGTAGCTGCCCCCGGTGGAAGGCTTCACGCCGCCAGCAGCCTCGCCTTCCTCCTCGGGCGCCTCCTCGCCGGGCGCATGCTCCTCCGCGGAGGAGAACGGCACAAGCTGCATCGTCGTGACGATTTGCTTGATAGCCGAGCGGAAGCGCGCGTAGACAAGCTGGCAGACGTCGAACTCGCCGTCGTCGAACATCTCGGTGATGATGTCGGCGACCTTGCGCGCCGTGTCGTAATCGAAGTCGCGGCCGATCTCGAGCGAAGCGTCGAGGATCAGGTGCGCGTGCGTGCGCTTCAACTGATCCCGCCCCTTGCGGCCGACGCACAGCACCTTGACCGTCTTGCCCTCGGCGATCAGCGCGTCGATGCGCCGCTTCGCCTCGCGCGCGAGGTTGGAGTTGAAGGCGCCACACAGGCCACGGTCGGCGGTGCACAGGACGACGAGATACGTCTCGTCCTTGCCGGTGCCGGCCAGCAGCTTGGGCACACCCGGACGCCCGGCGACGCTCTCCGACAACGCCCCCAGCATGCGCTGCATGCGCTGCGCATAGGGGCGCGCCGCCTCGGCCTTTTCCTGGGCGCGGCGCAACTTCGCGGCCGCGACCATCTTCATGGCCGAGGTGATCTTGCGCGTCGACCGGACGCTGTTGATGCGGTTGCGAAGATCCTTAAGGCTGGCCACGACCTACTCCGGCTTGCGCTTCGCTCGGGCTTGCATGGGCTTTACGCGAACTTCTTCGCGAAATCGCCCACGAACTTCTTCAGCTGCTCTTCCAGGTCGTCCGAAAGCTGCTTCTTCTCACGGATTTCCTTGAGGATGTCCGCGCCCTTGTCACGGACCTCGTCCAGAAGCTGCAGCTCGAAGCGGCGCACATCCTCGACATCGACACTGTCCAGGAACCCGCGGACGCCGGCGAAAATCACCACGACCTGCTCCTCGACCGTTAACGGCGAGTACTGGTCCTGCTTTAACAGTTCGACCAGGCGCGAGCCGCGCCGCAGCAGACGCTGCGTGGAAGCGTCGAGGTCCGAGGCGAACTGCGCGAAGGCCTCCATCTCGCGGTACTGCGCCAGCTCCAGCTTGATGCGACCGGCGACCTGCTTCATCGCCTTGATCTGCGCGCTGGAGCCGACACGGCTGACCGAGATGCCGACGTTCACCGCCGGGCGCACGCCCTTGTTGAACAGATCGGTCTCAAGGAAGATCTGTCCGTCGGTGATCGAGATGACGTTCGTCGGAATGTAGGCGGATACGTCGCCGGCCTGCGTTTCGACGATCGGCAGCGCGGTCAGCGAGCCCGCGCCCTTCTCGTCGCTCATCTTCGCCGCGCGCTCCAGCAGACGGGAGTGCAGGTAGAACACGTCGCCCGGAAACGCCTCGCGACCCGGCGGACGGCGCAGCAGCAGGGACATCTGGCGATAGGCGACGGCCTGCTTCGAGAGGTCGTCGTAGACCAGCAGCGCGTGCATGCCGCTGTCGCGGAAGTACTCGCCCATCGCGCAGCCGGTGTACGGCGCCAGGAACTGCAACGGCGCGGCCTCGGACGCGGTGGCGGCGACGACGATGGAATATTCCATCGCGCCGTTCTCCTCCAGCGTCTTCACGAGCTGGGCGACGGTCGAGCGCTTCTGGCCGATGGCGACGTAGATGCAATAGAGCTTCTTCGACTCGTCGTCGGTGTCGTTGACGCTCTTCTGGTTCAGCACGGTGTCCACCGCGATCGCCGACTTACCGGTCTGACGGTCGCCGATGATCAGCTCGCGCTGGCCACGGCCGATCGGGATCAGGCTGTCGATCGACTTCAGACCCGTCTGCATCGGCTCGTGCACCGACTTGCGCGGGATAATGCCCGGCGCCTTGACGTCGACCTGGCGATTCTCGGAGGTCTTGATCGGCCCCTTGCCGTCGATCGGGTTGCCCAGCGCGTCCACGACGCGGCCCAGCAGCTCCTTGCCGACCGGCACGCTGACGATCTGCCCCGTCCGCTTGACGGTGTCGCCCTCGCGAATGTTCCGGTCCTCGCCGAACAGCACGACGCCGACATTGTCGACCTCGAGGTTGAGCGCCATGCCGGTCACGCCGCCGGGGAACTCCACCAGCTCGCCGGCCTGGACGTTGTCGAGGCCATAGACGCGGGCGACGCCGTCGCCCACCGAGAGCACCTGACCGACCTCGGCGACATCGGCCTCGGCGCCGAAGTTCTCGATCTGGTCCTTGAGGATCGCGGAGATTTCCGCAGCGCGGATGTCCATCACCCAGCCCCTTTCATCGCGTGCTGCAGTCGGTTGAGCTTACTGCGCAGGGAATTGTCGATCATACGGCTGCCGACCCGCACGACCATGCCGCCGATGATGGCGGGGTCGACGCGGGACTCGATATTAACCTTGCCGCCAACGCTTGTCTTGAGCGCCTTTTCAAGTTGCAGGCGCTGTTGATCGGAGAGCTCGCCCGCGCTGGTGACGACGGCCGTCACCTCGCCCCGGCGGCGCGCCAGTTCCTGCAGGTAGCCCTCGATCATTTCCGGCAGGGCGAACAGCCTGCCGTTCCTCGTCACCACCAGGCAGAAATTGCGGGTGACGTCGTCCACGCCGGCCTTGTCGAGGATCGCGCTAACCGCTTTCGCCTGCCGACCGCGCCCGAATAGCGGGTTGCGCAGCAGGCGGCGCAGTTCTTCGCTGTCGTCGATCAGCGCCTTGAGGCCGCGCAGATCCTCGGCGACCGTGTCCAGTTTCTTCTTGTCGTCGGCCAATTCCAGCAGCGCCAGCGCATAGCGCCCGGCCAAACCACTAACAGGCCTTGTGTCGGCAGCCACCTGATGCCCCCAAAACCGTGCGAGATATCGCGGTTGCGTCCGGATCGAACCGCGCGGATCAGTCGCGCGTCAATACACTCACAGGCCACCCGGCCCGAAAGCGCGCCGTTGGTATCACAGCGCCTCGGGGCTTGCAAGGCGGTGTAGGCCGCGATTTTGCGGTGCAAGAGAAACCCGAGGCAAATCCCCTGGACACGCCGTGCCCCGACCCCCGGACCTTCCGTCGGATTTTCAGGCTCGACGCGCCCGTTTCGGGGCCCCACGCCGCCGGCAAGTGCTTACAGGAAATGATAGGGATCCACGTCCACGGACAGGCGCACCTTGCCGGGAACCTCGACTTGGCGCAGCCAGTCGCGCAGCAGCGGCTGCGGGGCGATGTCGCGCCGGGTGCGCAGAAGCATGCGCCGCCGATGGCGGCCGCGCAGGATGGCCAGCGGCGCGGGCGCCGGGCCCATTACCTCGATTCCCTCGCCCTGCGGCGCGGCGCGTGCAAGCGCCCGGGCAACGGCGTCCACCGCCGCCTCGTCCGGCGACGACAGGATCAGGGCAGCCAGCCGCGCGAAGGGCGGCATACCGGCCTTCCTGCGATTCTCCGCCTCCACGGCCAGGAAACGGTCGCGATCGCCGGAAACAAGCGCCTGGATCACCTCGTGTACCGGCTCGTAGGTCTGCAGCATGACGCGGCCCGGCCGTTCCGCCCGTCCCGCGCGCCCGGCCACCTGATGGAGAAGCTGATAGGTACGCTCGCCCGCCCGCAGGTCGCCGCCGGCAAGCCCAAGATCCGCGTCCACCACGCCGACCAGCGTCAGGTAGGGGAAGTGGTTGCCCTTGGCGACGATTTGCGTGCCGATCAGCAGGTCGATCTCGCGGTTCTGCACCGATTCGATGAAGCGCGCGGCCGCCGCCGGGCCGGTCACCGTGTCGCTGGCCATCAGCGCCACGCGCGCCTCGGGGAACAGCGCCTTCACCTCCTCGTGCAGCCGCTCCACGCCGGGGCCGCAGGCAGCGAAGCTGTGCTCGGCGCCGCACTCCGGGCAGGATTGCGGCACGCGCGCCATGTAGCCGCAGTGATGGCACTGCAGCGAATCGACCAGCCGATGCTCCACCAGCCACGCCGTGCAGTTCGGGCACTGCAATCGGTGGCCGCACGCCCGGCACAGGGTCAGCGGCGCGTAACCCCGGCGGTTGAGGAACAGCAATGCCTGCTCCCCCGCCGCCAGGGTTTCGCCGACCGCGTCGCGCAGGCTGGGCGCGATGAACGACTGGCCATGGCCCTGTATGGGCGGCGGCCGGTCGGCGCGCATGTCGATGGCCTCGATATCGGGCAATTGCGCGCCGGCGTGCCGTTCGGGCAGGTGGACGCTGTCATAGCGCCCGGCACGCACGTTCTCCAGCGATTCCAGCGACGGCGTGGCCGAGACCAGGACGGCGGGAAAGCCGCCCAGCCGGGCGCGGACCACCGCCATGTCGCGCGCGTGATAGGGCACGCCGTCCTCCTGCTTGAAGGCCTGGTCGTGCTCCTCGTCCACGACAACGAGGCCAAGGTCCGGGTACGGCAGGAACAGCGCCGAGCGCGCGCCCACCACCACCGGCGCCTCGCCGCGCGCCACCGCGCGCCAGGTGGCGCGGCGCTGGGCCTGCGTGCACTCGGAATGCCAGACGGCCGGCGCGACGCCGAAGCGCGCCGCGAAGCGCTCCAGCCACTGGGCCGACAGCGCAATCTCCGGCAGCAGGACCAGCACCTGCCGCCCCTGCCGCAGCGCCGCCTTCACCGCTTCGAAGTACACCTCGGTCTTGCCGGAGCCGGTGACGCCATCGATCAGCGTGACGGAGAAGCCGTCGCGCACCTTGGCGCTCAGGCTTCGCGCCGCCGCCGCCTGCGACTCCGACAGCGCCGGCCCTTCCGGCGCGTCCGCCGGCACCTCGAAGCCCGGCGCGTCGTACATGGCGACGCGTTCCAGCACGCCGGCGTCGGCAAGGCCCTTGATGACGCCCGCGCTCACCCCCGCCTCGCGCGCCAGTTCGGCCGCCGGGCGCGGCGGGCCGTCCGCCAGCACCGAGAGCACGCGCCGCCGCGCCGGCGTCAGCCGCAGGCCCAGGGCCTCCGGATCCCCCTCCCCGCGCAGGTAGCCGACGGTGGGCACCGGCGGTTCCAGCGCGGCGGGCGCCGACAGGCTCATCTTCAGGACGGTGCCGGGCTCGGCCAGGTAGTAGGCGGCGACCCAGTCCACGAAGCGCCGCCCGACCTCGGGCAGCGGTGGCACGTCGAAGACGCGGATGACCGGCTTCAGCTTCTCCGCCGCGACCTTGCCGCCGGCGGGCGTGGCGTCCCAGACGACTCCGGTCACCCGCCGCTGGCCCAGCGGCACCTCGACGATGGAACCCGCCTCCACCGTCATGCCGGGCGGCAGGGCGTAGTCGTAGGCCTCCCCCAGCGGCAACGGCAGCAACACGCGCACGCGCTCGTCCGCGAAAAGTTGCGCGTTCTCCGTCACTTCGGTGAAGGGCTCAGGGTTGGCGCGCCGGTTAGCCATCGGATACACTCGGGCCAGGAACCAGACTCATCGTCGCGCGAGCGCGCGGATTCGACCGCGCCGACCGGATGTGACGCGGCGACATGTGACAAGGAAGGCCCCGAACCGCCATGAAATTCTTCATCGATACCGCGGATATCGCCGAGATCCGCGACCTGGCCGCCACGGGCCTGGTCGACGGCGTCACCACCAACCCCTCCCTGGTGTCGAAGACCGGCCGCGACTTCTTCGAGGTTCTGGCCGAGATCTGCGACATTGTCCCCGGGCCGGTCAGCGCCGAGGTCACGGCCACCGACCACGAGACCATCGTGCAGGAGGGCCGCGTGCTTTCCAAGGTGGCCGACAACATCGTCGTGAAGACGCCGCTCACCCCGGACGGGCTGAAGGCGTGCAAGGCGCTCAGCGACGAGGGCATTCCGATCAACGTCACCCTCTGCTTCTCGGCCGCGCAGGCGATCCTCGCCGCCAAGGCCGGGGCCACCTACATCTCGCCGTTCGTCGGCCGACTCGACGATATTGGCAACGACGGCATGGCGTTGATCGCCGAGATCGCCGAGATTTACAACGCCCAGCCGCATATCGAGACCGAGATTCTTGTAGCCTCGGTGCGCCATTCCGTGCATGTGGTGGAAGCGGCCAAGATGGGCGCGCACGTCGCCACGCTGCCGCCCAAGGTGCTGCGGCAGATGTTCAAACACCCATTGACCGACAAGGGCCTGGCGGATTTCCTTGCCGATTGGGAGAAGACGGGTCAGACGATCCTCAACCGTAAACAGCCAGGACAGGCAGCGGAATGACGCGTAACCGGCACGATGCCGCACCCGACGATCCGGGCAAGCGGGGCGACAACGCCGCGACGGGCGCTTTGAGCGACGCCGCCGTCGCCGACTATTTGCGCCGTCACCCCGATTTCCTCGCCCGGCACTCGGACCTGCTGGACGTGCTGGAAGCACCGGCCCGCGACCGGGGCGAGGGCGTCGTCGATCTGCAGCAGTTCATGCTCGACCGCCTGCGCGGCGAGCTGGCGAAGCTGCGGGAAAGCCGCGACGACCTGATCTACACCGGCCGCGCCAACATGGCTTCGCAGGCCCGCGTGCACGAGGCCACGCTGGCAATCCTGGCGGCGCGCAGCTTCGAACACCTGATCGAGACGGTCACCACCGACCTTTCCATCATCCTGGACCTCGACGCCGTCACTATCTGCGTGGAACAGGGCGACGAAGGGCCCACCCCGACCCGTATCCGCGGCGTTCACCAGCTTGAATCCGGTGCCGTCCATGCGGTCCTGGGACCGGGCCGCACTCACGCGTTCCTGGCCGACATCCACGGCGAGCCGACGCTGTTCGGGGCCGCCGCCGGCCTCATCCGCTCGGCCGCGCTGCTGCGCCTGGACATCTCCAGCGCGACGCCGCCGGCGCTGCTGACGCTGGGCTCGCGGCAGCCGGACCACTTCGACCCCAGCCAGGGCAGCGAGTTGCTGCAATTCCTGGCGCGCGCCCTCGAACTCACCATCCGGCAATGGCTGGAGCTTCCGGACTAGCGCTCACCGCCCCGGCGCGGGACGACCTGCAACAGGCCTATGCCGACTGGCAGGCGTGGCTGGCGAACGAGAAGCAGGCCTCGGCGCACACCCGCAATGCCTATGCCCGCGACCTGAACGCTTTCCTCGCCTTCGTCTCGGACCACCTGGGCGACGCACCGGGCCTGCGCGACCTGGAGACTTTGAGCGTGGCGGACATCCGGGCGTGGCTGGCCGCGCGCGCGGCGCAGGGCTTGCAGCGCAGTTCCACGGCGCGGGCCATGTCGACGGTGCGGAACTTCTTCACTTGGCTGGCGCGTCAGGGGCGGGCGGAGAACCCGGCGGTCAAAGCGGTGAAGATGCCGCGCCTGCCCCGCCACGTTCCCAAGGCGCTTTCCGAATCGGAGACCCGCAAGGTGCTGGACGCCGTCGAGGAACTGGCCAGCGCGCCGTGGGTGGCCAAGCGCGACGTGGCGGTGATGCTGCTGCTCTACGGGTGCGGCCTACGCGTCGGCGAGGCGCTGAGCCTGACGCGGCGCGAGGCGCCGAAGCCGGAAGACGAGATCCTGGTGGTCACCGGCAAGGGCAACAAGCAGCGCCGCGTCCCGCTGCTGCCGATCGTCGGGCAGGCGGCGCAGGCCTATATCGCCGACTGCCCGCACATACTGCCGGCCGAGGAGCCCCTGTTCCGAGGCACGCGCGGCGGCCCCCTCTCCGCCCGCCGGATGCAGGAGCGCCTGCAGCAGATCCGCGGCTTGCTGGGCCTATCCGATTCGGCGACGCCGCACGCCCTGCGCCATTCCTTCGCCACGCACCTGCTGTCCGCCGGCGGCGATCTGCGCGCCATACAGGAACTTCTCGGCCACGCCTCCCTCGCCACCACGCAGCGCTATACGGCAGTGGACACGAGCGGGCTGAGCCGGGTGTACGAAAAGGCCCACCCAAGGGCGAAGAGCTAACGCCCCACCCGCGCCAGGACGACCGGCCCCAGGAACGCGACAATACCCATCGAGGCAAAGCACAGGCCCCAGGCCAGCAGGCTGCTCTCCCCGCCCGAGAAGTCGAGCACCGCGCCCGCCGTCAGCGGACCCAGCGTGCCGGCTGCGAAGCCCAGAAGGGTGTGGAGCGCCATCGTCGCCCCGCGCCGCTCCGGATCGGAAGCGGCGACCGCGCCGGCGGTCAGCGCGCCCGAATCGGCCATGACGGTGACGCCGTAGATCGCGAAGGCCGCCAGCATCCAGCCGACCGGCCAGGCGGCGGTGAAGCCCAGTCCAAGCGCCATCGCGGCGGAAACCGCCATGACGATGGCGACCGCGCGCCGCCGGCCGAAGGCGACGGCCGCCTCGTTGCCCAGGATGCTGGCGGGCGTGCCGAGCAGCAGGATGACGGTTGCGACCCGTGTCGGGTTCAACCCGTTGCCCGCGCCTTGCGTCACCAGCGCGAAGGTCAGGAACGCCACCAGCCAGGTGCGAAAGGCGAAGAGCTCCCAGACGTGCGCGGAATACGCCAGGACATAGGCCATGGCCGGGCGGTTCTTCAGCACCGGGCGCAGGTCGAGGACTGCACCTTCCGGCCGCTCCTCCGGTCGGCCCATCGGGCGTAGGCCGAAGGCGACGAGCGCGACCGCCGCGAGGTGCCCCGCGGCCGAGACACCATAGGCCCATTGCCAGTCCAGCATCCCGGCCACCTCCCCCGCGACCAGGACGGACAGGCTGGTGCCGATGCCGAAATGCGCGGTGTACCACGCAATTGCGCGGCTCTGCCGGGTGCCCTCGACCCGGTCGGACAGGATGCGCGCGCCCACCATGTAGGTCCCGGCCAGACCGACACCGCCGAGGACACGGAACACCACCGCCGTCCAGAAGCCGGTGGCGAACAGCGCGAAACCCAGTGCCGCCAAGCCACCCAGGCATTGGGAGCCCAGGTAGATCAGGCGCGCGTCCTCGCGGTCGGTCAGGCTGACCAGAACCGGCACGGCGGCGATGTAGCCGGCGAAATAGGCGCCGGAAACGAACCCCGCGGCGCTGTTCGACAAACCCCAGGCGTCGACGAACTCGGGAATGAGGGCCGGGAACGTGGCGGTGGAGAGCATGCCCAGAACCTGGGCGGCGCAGAGAAGGGCAGTCAGTGCGATCATGGCACGGATGTTATGGCAGGTCCGGCTCAGCGCCGTCGCCCGCCGCCTCCCTCCTCGGGGTCGCGACCGGTGACGCGGCGGTAGAGATCCCGCGCCTTCGATTCGCCCTGGTTCAGCTTCTCCGCGGCCTTCGGGAAGCGCCGCTCCATCTCCGCCCGCTGGCGGCGCACCCAGGGCTGCTCGAAGGACAGCAGATAGAGGCCCACCGCCAGGAACAAAATGCCCTGCAGCAGGGGCAGCGCCAGCCCCAACACGCCCAGCACCACGAACACCCAGCCGAGGATCAGCAGGATCGTGTGACGCATGCCCTCCTCCGCCGGTTAGCCTCGAATATCGCTTCTCCGCTGGGGGAAGTTGCTGCGAAGCGGCTGAAAGGGGTCACGAATGAATCGGCTTCCCGGTCACCGCCATCGCCGCTTCCTTGACCGCCTCGTTCAGCGTCGGATGGCCGTGGAAGGCACGGGCGACATCCTCGGAGGTGGCCTGGAACTCCATAGCCATGACGAGTTCGTGAATGGTGTTACCTGCCTCTGCGGCCATGATGTGGGCGCCGAGCACGCGATCCGTGGTCTTTTCGGCCAGGATCTTGACGAAGCCTTCGGTGAAGCCGTTGGCCCGCGCGCGGGAGTTCGCGGCCATGTAGAACTTGCCGACGTTGTACTCGACACCGGCCTCCTTCAGCTCGTCCTCGGACTTGCCGACATAGGCGATTTCCGGCCACGTGTAGACGATGCCCGGGCAGGTCGCGTAGTTCACCCGCGCCGCGTGCCCGGCCAGCAGATCGGCCAGGGCGTGGCCCTCTTCCTCCGCCTTGTGCGCCAGCATCGGACCCGGAATGACGTCGCCGATGGCATAGATGCCGTCAACGCTGGTCCTGAACGTGTCGTCGACCTTGATAAAGCCGCGCTTGTCCATCTCGACGCCAAGCTCCTTGGCACCCAGGCCGTCGGTGTAGGGGCGACGGCCGATGGCGACGAGGACGTTGTCCGCCTTGATCTCCTCGCTGTCGCCGCCCTGCGCCGGCTCCACGGTCAGGGTAACGTTGGACTTGGTCGTCTTGGCGCCAGTGACCTTCGTACCCAGGCGGAATTCGAAGCCCTGCTTCTTCAGGAAGCGCTGGAAGTTCTTGCCGAACTCGCTGTCCATGCCGGGCAGCAGGCGGTCGAGGAACTCCACCACGGTGACCTTGGCGCCCAGGCGGTGCCAGACCGCGCCCATCTCCAGGCCGATATAGCCGCCGCCGACGACCACCAGGTGCTTCGGCACCTTGTCCAGCGACAGCGCGCCAGTGGAGGAGACGATTCGCTGCTCGTCGATCTCCACGCCCGGCACCTCGGCATGGGTAGAGCCGGTGGCGATGACGATATGCTTGGCGGAGAGCTTGGTCTTGCCGTCGACCGTCACCTCGCCCTTGGCGGTGATCCTGCCCTCGCCCTTGATGTACTCGACCTTGTTCTTTTTGAAGAGGCCTTCGATCCCCTTGGTCAGGCTTTCCACCACCTGATCCTTGCGGGCAAGCATCTGCTTCAGATCGAGGCTGTACTTGTCGATCTTGACGCCGTGCTCGGCCAGCTCGTGCGCCGCTTCGGCATACTTCTCGCTGGACTGCAGCAGCGCCTTCGAGGGGATGCAGCCGACGTTCAGGCAGGTGCCGCCCAGCGCGCCGCGCTTCTCCACGCACGCGGTCTTCAGGCCAAGCTGTCCGGCGCGGATGGCGCAGACATAGCCGCCCGGCCCGCCGCCCACCACAACGA
The DNA here is from genome assembly GCF_003344765.1 of Ferruginivarius sediminum. Taxonomy (GTDB): domain Bacteria; phylum Pseudomonadota; class Alphaproteobacteria; order Kiloniellales; family Rhodovibrionaceae; genus Ferruginivarius; species Ferruginivarius sediminum. The sequence continues at coordinate 24,108 of NZ_QPMH01000003.1, forward strand.
CGTCGTACTGATTCTCGCTCATGAAGATTTCCCCTCGTTCGGCAGGTCCCGACCATGCCCGCGCGCCACGATTTTAGGGCACGCAACGGCGGAAGCGACCTTGCCGCAAAGCGAACGGCGGAACAAGGCCGGGCGCCACGTTAGGTTCGCTTACAGGCGCGCGAGCTGTTCCTCCGTCGGCTCGGCGCAGCAGTACCAGGGCTCGCTCATCGCCGGAACCGGGCGGGAGTCGGCCCGCGCGGGCGGTAGCGGTGGCGCGATCCGGCCGCAAGCCTCGTGCGCGATCTCCCAAACTTGCTGGAAGATGGCGCGGCGACCGGCGTTCTCGCGTTCGCCCGCCTGCACCGCGTCGCGCACGCGGACCTGCAGCGCGTCGGCGGAGGGGTCACCCGGCGCCCAAGCGTAGCTCAGCTTCTCCGAGTCGAAGTCGCCCAGATAGTCCGCCATCTCGTCCAGTTCCAGGATTCGGCTGCCCTGCGGGATCAGCAGGCGGATCGAGAGCTGCACCGGCGCCACGTTCTCGATCAGGTCGAGCTCCGCCAGCAGCGCCAGCAGGTCGCGAAAGCCCTCCGGCGTCGTCCAGGGGTGGAAGGGGATGAAGGTGGGCGAGAGGTTGAGGCCCGCATCGCGCGCAGCGGCCACGACCTCGACGAAATCCGCCCGCGTATGCCCCTTGTCCAGCTTCGCCAGAACGTCATCATCCACGGACTCCACCGCCGTGGTGACGAAAAGACAGCCGGTTTCGCCAAGCCGCCGCAGCTTATCGCGGTGGTTGAGTAAATGCTCCACCTTGATGGTGGCGTCATAAGTGATTTCCGGGAACTCGGTGTGGAAATCCTCGACGACGCGCATGGCATGACCGGGGCCGTTCAGGAAGTCCGGGTCGCCGAACGTAATGTGCTGCGCCCCGGCCGCGACCTGCCGGCGGACGTCCTCCATCACGACATCGCGTCCGACAGCGAAGAAGCGGCCCTGATAGACTGGTACGACCGGGCAATGACGGCACAGGTGCTTGCAGCCGCGCGTCGCCTCGGTATAGCCGACGGTGCGGGTGGTACCGTCGCCCACGTGAAGCACGGCATAGCGGGAGAGATCCGGTAACCCTTGCCGTTGAGGCACCCGAAAGCGCTGCTTGTCGAGCCGCACGGCCGTTTCGTCACTGTAATCTCCTTCGCCCGTCAGACGGTCGTACAGCCGGACAAGCGCGGTCTCCACCTCGCCTGCCAGGATGGTGCCCGCGCCGAGGCCGCGCAGGTAGTCCGCGTTGACAGAGGCATAAAGGCCGTAGAAAGCGAGATGCGCATCCGGGTTCAGCGCCCGGACCTTCGGCAGCGCCGCCGCGGCCAGCCGCGTCGCCGTATGCATCGGCAGGTAGATCGCGATCAGCCCGGCCTCGCGCACCGCCTGCTCGTCCAGGCAGTCCACGGAAAGGTCGATGCAACGGACGTCCGCACCCGCATCCGCCAGCCAGCGCGCCGGACTGGCGACACCGAACGGCTGATGGCCCAACTCATAGGTAGAAATCAGGCAGACCTTCATATCGCCTCGTCCTTCGATCGCTCCATATCGGCGCCAGGATACGCGCCGTAAAGCAGCGGAGGAAGAGCGACGCGAAATTTGGCTGCTCCCTTAGATCGAAGAGCCCTCGTCGCCCTTCGCCCACCAGGCCTTGTGGATGCCGCACTCGGTCTTGCTGGTGCCGGCCCAGCGCCCGCTGCGCTCGCCTCCGCCCTCGACGGGACGGCGGGTGCAGGGCAGGCAGCCGATGGAGGGATAACCCTCGGCCACCAGGGGATGCTGTGGCAGGCCGCTCTCCGCCATGGCATGCTCAACGTCCTTGCGCGTCCAGGTGGCCAGCGGGTTCACCTTGATGTGCTCTCCCTCCAGCTCCAGCGACGGCAGGCCGCGCCGGCTGCCGGCCTGGTAGCGCTTGCGGCCCGTCACCCAGGCGTCGAAGCCTCCGAGCGCGCGCTTGAGCGGCAGCACCTTGCGCAGGTGACAGCAGTGGTCCGGCTTGCGCGCCCAAAGCCTTCCGTCCCGGTCCGCCTGCTCCAGATCGGCCGGCTCGGGCCGCACGGAGCGAACGTCACGCAGCCCCAATCGACCGCACAGGCGGTCCCGGTACATCAGCGTCTCGGGAAAGTGCTTGCCCGTTTCCAGGAAGATCACTGGAATTTCCGGGTCGACTTGGGAAACCAGATACAGCAGGACCGCGCTCTCAGCCCCGAATGACGAGACGACGGCGAGGCCGTTTCCCAGTTCCCGCCGGGCAACGGAAAGCAACTCGGCGCCCGTCAGACCTTCGGCACGCTCGCGCAGCAGATTCAGCCGCTGTGACGGATCAAGCCGGTGTCCCCCATCCATCGCAAACGGCCCCTTACTCCGCCGCCAGCCTGTGATGGCGCAGCGAGGTCACTGGCGCGCGGGCATCGCTGGCGGGCTGATAGGCGACACTGATCCGGTTGAGCGCGTCGCCCCAGGCGTTTGCCGTCGCCTCGTCCACCTCGAAGGCGTCGAAGCCACAGCGGACCATGAACAGCGCCTGGTCCCGCTTCACCTGCCCGACAGCCCGCAACTCGCCCTTGAAATGGTAGCGCTGCCGCAACAACCGGGCCGAGGTGAAGGGCCGGCCGTCCGAGAACTTCGGAAATTCCAATGCCACCAGATCAAAGCGGTCCAGGTCGTCCGCGATCTCGGTCGGGAACTGGTCGCTCTTCAGGCGGATGCCGAGCGGCGCGTTGCGCCCGCGCAGGCTCTCGCCGTGTTCCCGCCACAGCTCCAACGGCACGATGGCGGGCGCCTCGGCCGGCAGATCGTCAAGCGTATCGGCCGCGATCCAGGGATCGTCCACAACGGCTTCGTGCTTAAGCAGCGGCATAGATCTTCTCCCTGAACGGCTCGACGCCGACGCGCCGATAGGTCTGCAAGAACGTCTCGCCGTCGCGGCGCAGGCCGACATAGGTCTCGACGATCTGCTCCACGGCATCGACGACCTGGTCGTAGCCGAAGCCACGCCCGACGATCTCGCCCAAAGCCGCGTTCTCGTCGCCGCTGCCGCCGACGGTGATCTGATAAAACTCCTGGCCCTTCTTATCGACGCCCAGGATACCGATGTGGCCGACGTGATGATGGCCGCAGGCGTTGATACAGCCGGACATCTTGATCTTCAGCTCGCCCAGGTCGTGCTGGCGATCCAGGTCGGCGAAGCGCTCCTGGATCCGCTGGGCGACGGGGATCGAGCGGGCGTTGGCCAGATTGCAGTAGTCCAGGCCGGGACAGCAGATGATATCGCTGATCAGACCCAGGTTGGCGGTCGCGAGGCCGGCGGCCCGCAATTCCTTCCACAGCGCGTAGAGGTCTTCCTGCCGCACGTCGGGCAGCAGGATGTTCTGCTCGTGCGTCACCCGGATCTCGCCGAAACCGAAGCGCTCCGAAAGGTCGGCGACGGCGTCCATTTGGTCGGCCGAGATGTCGCCCGGCGTGCCCAGGTGCGGCTTCAGGGAGATATTGGCGATGGCGTAGCCGGGCTGCTTGTGCCGGTCGACATTGGTCTTCGCCCATTCCGCGAAAGCCGGGTCGCTCAGCTTGTACGCAACGTAGGCGGGCGGGTCGTCCGGCAGATCCGCATAGGGCGGCGGCGCGAAGTAGGCGCGGATACGCTCCACCTCCTCGTCCGGCACCTCATAGGCGCCGTCCTGACGCATCAGCGCCCATTCCTCCTCGACCATGCGGGCGAATTCGCCGGCGCCAAGCTGGTTGACGATGATCTTGATGCGCGCCTTCCAGATGTTGTCGCGCCGGCCGTGCAGGTTATAGACGCGCAGGATCGCCTCAAGGTAGCTCAGCAGGTGGCGCTTGGGCAGGAAGTCGCGGATCACCGAAGCCAGGATCGGCGTCCGGCCCAGACCGCCGCCGACCAGTACCTGGAAGCCGACCTCGCCCGCCTCGTTGCGCACGATGCGCAGGCCGATGTCGTGGATCGCCACCGCCGCGCGGTCATGCGGCGCGGCGGTCACGGCGATCTTGAACTTGCGCGGCAGGAACGAGAATTCAGGGTGCAGGGTGGACCACTGCCGGATGATCTCGCAGTAGACGCGCGGGTCCTCGATCTCGTCGGCCGCCACCCCGGCGTACTGGTCGGCGGTGGTATTGCGCACGTCGTTGCCCGAGGTCTGGATCGAGTGCATCTCCACATCGGCCAGCTCGTCCAGGATATCGGGAATATCCTTCAGGGCCGGCCAGTGGAACTGCATATTCGTCCGCGTGGTGAAGTGGCCATAGCCGCGGTCATAGGTGCGCGCCACGTGCGCCAGCTTGCGCAACTGCGCGGCCGAGAGCGTGCCGTAGGGAATGGCGATGCGCAGCATATAGGCGTGAAGCTGAAGATAGACGCCGTTGCGCAGGCGGATCGCCTTGAACTCCTCCTCGCTCAATTCGCCCGACAGGCGGCGCTGCACCTGCTCGCGGAACTGCTCCACGCGCTCGCGTACAAGCGTGGCGTCGAATTCGTCGTAGCGGTACATCGATTCCCTATCCTTCCAGTTCGGCCTGTTTGCCCAGGTCGAGGCGGGTGGTGGGGCCGAGGCTGCGGATCACTTCGCGGTTCCGCGTCGGCCAGGGGGTGCCGTCCTCGCCGATAGCGACGTCGATGAGGTAGGCGTCCAGCACGATGCTACGCGCGACATCGGCCTCCCCGCGTTCCAGCAGGGCCTGCTGTTCTTCCTTGTCCTCGCGCCAGTCGGCCTCGCGGACGTATTCGGACCAGCCGCCTCCGGGCGTCAGGTAGACGACGGTGCCGTCGCTCAACCGGTTGGCGGTCACGGATTTCGCGGGCATGTCCAGGTTCCTCCGGTTTCGCTCGCTCAGATCGCCAGGGCGCGCGCGGGCTCGGCGGCGGTCGCCGTGCCGGTGCCGGCGTAGGCAGCCACCTGCCCTACCACCAGAAGGGCCGGCGCGGAGATGCCGTGCGCGCGGATATCGGCTTCCAGTCGCTCCAGGCTCGTCGCCACGACCCGCTGCGTCGCCATGGTGCCGTTCTCGATCACGCTGGCCGGGGTGGACCCGGCAAGCCCGTGGTCGATCAAACGGCTGGCGATCCGCCCCGCCGTACGCACGCCCATATAGATCACCAGCGTCTGCCCGGGCGTCGCCAGCGCCGGCCAGTCCGGCTCGTCCGCGCCGTCGTGCGCGTGGCCCGTGGCGAAGGTGACCGCCTTGGCGTGATCGCGGTGCGTCAGGGGAATACCCGCCGCCGCCGCGCAGCCGGTCGCCGCCGTGATGCCCGGCACGATCTCGGTATGAACGCCGCGGGCGTGGAGGTACTCCATCTCCTCCCCACCCCGGCCAAAAATGAACGGATCGCCGCCCTTCAACCGCACAACGCGCTTCCCGGCCAGCGCGTGCTCGGCCAGGAGGGCGTTGATCTCCGCCTGCGTCGCGGCCTTCGCGCCGGGTGTCTTGCCGACATAGATACGCTCGGCGTCACGGCGGGCGTAATCCAGGATGCCGTCACCGATCAGGCGGTCGTGGACGATGACGTCGGCGCGCTGTAGGAACCGCATCGCCTTGAACGTCAGGAGGTCGGGATCTCCGGGTCCGGCCCCGACGATCGCAACCTCGCCACCCTCGTCGTCCTCCGCGTCATCGTCGTCGCGATTGACCAGCGAGAGCATGCGCTCGCGTGCCCGTGCCTCACGCCCGGCCAGAACGTCCTCGGCCACCGGGCTGTCGAAGAACCATTCCCAGAACCGCAAGCGCCGCCGCCCCGACGGCCGGCGCGCGGCGACCGCTCCCCGGAAACTCTCGGCGAAGCCGGCGAGACGGCCCAGGTTCGGGGGCAGCATCGCCTCCAGCCGCGCGCGGATGCGCCGGGCCAGCACCGGCGACGCCCCGGCGGAGGATATGCCGATGACGATGGGGTCCCGATCGACGATGGCCGGGGTGATGAAGGTGGAGGCCCAGGGCCGGTCGACGGCGTTGACGGGGATATTGGCGACCCGCGCCGTCTCCGCCACCGCCTCGTCGACGGCTTCGAGGCCGGTCGCGGCAATGACGCATGCGCAGTCGAGGACGTCGCCCGCCCGGAACTCGCGCTCGTCGTACGCAATCTCGCCGGCTTGCGCCAAGCCGCCCAGCTCATCGCACAGGCTGTGAGCCACGACAATGACCTTGGCGCGGGCCTTCAGCAGAAGGCGGACCTTGCGGGCCGCCGTCTCGCCGCCCCCGACGACAAGTACGCGCCGGCCCTGAAGGTCGAGGAAAGTGGGAAAGTACCGCATCGCTGACGCACCTCCTTTTGATCCGTTCAACCCGGAACCACGGAGGCGCATCCCCGTGGCGCTTTAGCGGTTGTGGCGCGGCCGCAAGCTGCCCGGTCAAATCCCGCGGGTCCGATAAAGAGCGCCCGGACCAAGCGCGCTTTCCTGTGTGGAATTTGATAAAACTACACTTATGACCGTAGAGTCAAGATAATTTACACTTTGAACGGAGATTTGCTTAGATATTGTACGAAAAATTTTTGTGAATTGCGGGCGCGCAACGCGCTCCCGCGGAAAAAGGCGGCGGTGCGTGTGATCGACGCTACGTTGAAGGTCAGGTTTCGACCGAGACCCCGTATCCCTTCGAGGTCGCCTTGCGATAAGCGACGGTAGCGATGGCGGTGTCCTGAACACCCGTCCCCGTCAGGTCGCACACGGTGATCTGCTCCGCCGAATCGCGGCCCACGGCCGAGCCCGAGGTCAGCTCGCCAAGCTCCGTCACAGCCACGTCCTCCGGCACGGTCCCGGTTTCGATAGCGGTCCGCAGTTCGCCCAGCTTGATGCATTGCTCGCGCTTGTCGACAATCAGGCGATCCGCCTTGGCCAGGGCCTTCGGGTCCAGCTCGTTCTTGCCGGCGGAATCCGAGCCCATCGCGGTGACATGGACGCCGGGCTCCAGCCACTCGGCCAGCAGCACGGGTTCGGTGGACGGGGTCGTGGTCACCACGACGTCGGCCGGCCCGACGACATCGGCACCGTGCGCGCGGGCCTGCACATCAATTCCCAGGCGCTCGCTCATCTCGGCGGCGTAGGCCTTCGCCTTCTCGCCGTCCCGGCCCCAGACCAGCACCTGCTCAATGGGGCGTACCAGCATCAACGCCTCGATCTGCAAGCGCGCCTGCAAGCCGGTGCCTAAAACGCCCGCCACCTTGGCATCCTCGCGCGCGCAGTGCCACGCGGCGACCGCGCCGGCCGCAGCCGTGCGAACATCCGTCAGATAGCCGTTGTCTAGCAGCACGGCGCGCACCTGCCCGGTATCCGCGTTGATCAGGTTCATCAGGCCGGACAGCGACGGCAGGCCCTTCTTCGGGTTGTCAAAGAATCCGGTGGAGACCTTGAGCGCGAAGCTGTCGAAGCCGGGGACGTAGGCGGTCTTCACGTCCATCTCGCCGTTCTTCTCCGGCATGTGCAGATGGACGATTGGCGGCATCACCACGCCGCCTTTGGCCAGGGCCGTAAAGGCATCAGCGACGGCGTCCACCGTCTCCTCATCCAGGCGCACGCAGTCGCGCAGCTCCCGCTCGTTCAGTATCGTGATGGCCATCGTTCCCGCTCCCCAGACTATCGTTCTCTTTTGCCCTAGTACGCGTCGCCCGCGACGACGCGGGTGAAGGTCGCCATGTCGACGTTGCAGCCGCTGACGACGGTGGCGATGGTGCCGCCGTCGCGGGGCTTCACCTTGCCCGAGAGCAGGGCACCAATGCCGACCGCCGAGGCGCCTTCCGCGACAAGCTGCTCGTGCCAGTAAAGGTGCGTCATGCCCGCGGCGATCTCGTCCTCGGACAGCAGGATGAAGTCGTCGCCCAGCGCGCGCACCAAGGGGAAGCTCCAGCGGTTGTCCAGGCCGATGCCGCCGCCCAGGCTGTCGGCCAGCGAAGACTGCTCTTCCACCTGCACCGGCTTGCCCGCGCGCAGGCTTTCGATCATCGCCGGCCCGCGCTCCATCGAGATGCCGATGACGCGGATGTTTGGATTCGCCGCCTTCGCCGCCACGGCAATGCCGGCCATCAGCCCGCCGCCGGAGAGCGGCACCAGCAGGGTATCGATGTCGGGCATGTCCTCCAGCAGTTCCAGCCCGGCCGTGCCCTGCCCGGCGATCACGTCCGGGTGGTCAAAGGTGTCGATGAGGGTCATGCCCTCCTCGCGCACCAGCCGGTGGGCTTCCTCGAAGGCCTCGTCCTGGCTCCTGCCGTGGATGATGGTCTCGGCGCCGTGCGCGCGGATGCCGGCCAGCTTGTTCTCCGGCACCAGCTCGGACAGCGTGATCTTCGCCGGAATGCCCAGGCGCCGCGCGGCCTCGGCCACGGCGCGCCCGTGATTACCGGTGGAGCAGGCGACCACGCCGGCCTCGCGCTCCGCCGGGGACAGGCGCAGCATGCGGTTGGTGGCGCCGCGCAGCTTGAACGAGCCCGTGTGCTGAAGGGAATCGAGCTTCAGCGCGACCTCGGCCCCCACACGCTCCTTCAGCCCCTTGGCCAGCACCGTCGGCGTACGCACCACATAGGGGGCGATCCGCCGGCGCGCGGCCATGATGTCCTGCAGATTGACGCCCGCATCGCTCGCCTTGCCCATGCCCCGCTCCATTGCCGTGATTCGGCGCGATGGAAGCCGAGCGCCTGTCTTCGGTCAAGCGGCGAAACGGCGAAGTTGCGATTTCAATGAGAGGAAAGGCCGGAAGGCACTTTTACGCCGCATCCCAGGCAGGCGCCCACGATGGGTCGATCATGCGCCTGTCGCCGGGCAGGCCCTCGATTCGGGCCAGGTCTTCCGCATCCAGCGCGAAGTCGAAGATGTCGAGGTTCGCCTTCGCGTGCTCAAGCTTCGCCGCCTTGGGGATGGCGGCGACGTTGGGCTGTTGAATCAGCCAGCGCAGCGTCACCTGCGCCGCCGATTTGCCATGTTTGGCGCCGATCTCCCGCAACGTCGGGTCCGAGGGCGCCTCGCCCTTGGCAAGCGGGCAATAGGCCGTGACGAACATGTCGTTGGCGCGGCAGTAGTCCAGCACTGGACGCTGCGAGAGGAAGGGGTGGTATTCCACCTGGTTGCAGACGATGTCGGCGCCGTTCTTCTGCCGCGCTTCGCGCAGGAGCGAGGTGTTGAAGTTGCTGACGCCTACATGGCGTGCCTTGCCCTCGCGTTGCAGGTCCTCCATCGCGCGCAGCGACTCCGACAGCGGCACCTCCGCGTTCGGCCAGTGGATCAGCAGCAGGTCGACGGCATCGAGGCCCAGGTCCTTGAGAGAGGCTTCGGCAGATGCCTTCAGGTCGCCGTAATGGAGCTGGTCGAACCAGACCTTGGTAGTGACGAAGACCTCGTCGCGCGGCACGCTTGCGGTGCGAATGCCCTCGCCGACCGCCGCCTCGTTGCCGTACATGCGCGCCGTATCGATGTGGCGATAGCCGAGGGCGATGGCCTCGCGCACCATGTCGCGGCAGGCCGCCCCGTCCATCTGCCAAGTGCCGAAGCCCAGCGCCGGAACGCGAACGCCATCAACATCGACCATCTGCATTGCCACACCTCTCTCGCCGCTTCGCCAGCGGTCATTGCGCCTCGAGGCCAGATGGTGAGGCCTCCAGTACGCGGCAATGCTTCCAGAAAACTGTCATTATTCGATGCGCGAACCGCGTGCCTCCGCCGGCAGCATCGGCCCGCCCGAGCTGGCATGGGCAGGCAGCGGCCGCAGCCGCTCGACCCGCCCGCCGTCGCGCTCCTCCGGGCTGGCGCACAAGCCCGCCCGTGCCAGGAGCCGCCCGGCGGCGGGATGGGAGGTCGCCCAGGTGAACGGCGCCGCCAGGACAAGCCCGATCAGTACCGGCGCCGCCCATGGCAGGATCGCCGGCGCATAAACCGTAAGAGCGACGCCCCCCGCGAGGCCAAGCGCCGTCTGCAGCCACAGGCCGCGAAGCGCGTCGCGGACCGGCACGAGATGGCCGTCACGCTGCTGCGCCTCCCAGCGCACCGTGCGGCCGAAGGCGAGGCCGCACACGAAAACGCTCTGCGCCACCATCATCGCCGGGGCGAACACGGCGGAGAACACGATCTCCGTGACCGCCCCCGACAGCACGCGCAGACCGCCGCCATAGCCGCGCCGCCGCTCGCCGTCGAACAGCGCGTGAAGATAGCCCAACAGCTTCGGCGCGAAGGTCATGCCCAGCATGGCGACCAACAGAGCGATGCCAGTGGCGGCCACCGGGGCATCCAGCGCCCCCGCCTCCACCAGCGTGCCGCCGAACGGTCCGCCGGTCATCGCCTGTCCCAGCCCCAGCAGCATGAACAGCAGCCAGAACGGCGCGCCGAGATACATCAGGATGGCGAGGCTAAGCTGTACCCGGCCAAGCAGGCGGAAGCCGCGCCGGCCGATCAGTTGCAGGTATTGCATGTTCCCCTGGCACCAGCGCAGGTCGCGCTGGACGAAGTCGGGAACGGTCGGCGGCATCTCCTCGAAGCTGCCGCCTTCCACCGGCAGCACGCGCACCTCGTAGCCGTGCGCGCGCATCAGCGCCGCCTCCACCTGGTCATGGCTCAGCACGTGACCGCCGAGCGGCGGCTTGCCGGGCAGCACGGGCAGCTTGCAGGCCTCGCGAAAGGGACGCAGGCGGACCGCCGCGTTGTGTCCCCAGTAAGGGCCGGAATCGCCCTGCCACCACGCCGCGCCCACGGTATGGGTCAGCATGCCGTGACGCATGCCGAACTGGAACACCCGCGCGAAGGCGCTATCGGCGGGCAGGCCCACGGCCAGCGACTGCAGGATGCCCAGGCGTGGGTTGCCGTCCATCACGCGCACCAGACGGTCGATGGCCTCGCCCGTCATCGCGCTGTCGGCGTCGAGGACGACCATGTACTCGAAGTCGTCGCCCCAGGTTTCCACGAAGTCCCAGAGATTGCCGGCCTTGAAGCCGGTATTGTCAGGACGGTGGCGATAATGCAGCCGCGCCGGTTGGCCATCGGCGTGGCGCCAGTCGGCGAAACGAGCCTCTTCGGCCGCCCGGATGGCCGGGTCGGTGCTGTCGGACAGCAGGAAGACCTCGCAGTCCTCGGACAGGCCGGCGGCATCGAGGGATGCGACGGCGCCGCGCAGGTGGCGGAAGACGCGCTCCACGTCCTCGTTGTAGATCGGCATGACGATGGCGACGCGGCCCTGGCGCCAAGGCACCGCGTTCGCGGCGAACGGGGCCACGCTCCGCAGCGGATCGCGCGCGAACAGCAGGATTCCGGTACCGATGGCGGAGTTCCAGAAGCCGATGACGACCATCGGTATCGACAAGGCGAAACAGGCCGTCAGCGCCCCCTCGCCCCAGTTCAGCCCGTCCACCGCCAGCAGGTGCAGCATGGTCACCGTGGCCGCCGTCCAGGTTCCCGACACCAGCAACGCGAACGCGGCGCGGCGCGCGGTCATACGGGCGCGCGTCGGTGTTTTCATGGTCGTCGAAACCGTGCTCATGCGGATGCCTCGTCCCGGCTCATCGGTGGACGGACGAAAATTAGGAGTCAATGCCGTGCTGCCAAGGGGCACCACCCAATTGACACATATGACAACGGAAATCGCGGCCCCGACCGGCAGCCGTCAGCCCCGCGCGGCCCGTCCCGTCTCACCGGACTTCGCTGGCCCTTCCATGGTATCGGCGAAGGGGCGCGCGATCTCTTCCAGCGTCGCGACCATCGCGTCGCGGACACCGGGCTCCAGCCAGGAGGCCATGTGTACGCCGACGGTCCGGCGCAGGCCAAGGTCGTCGATAAGAACGCATTCGACATCCCGCGCCAAGCTGCGCGGCGCGACAGTGACACCGACGCCCGCGCGAACAGCCTCAAGCGCGCGCTGATCCTGATCCGTGCGCAGGGTGGAGGCAACCCGCACGCCCCGTGCGTTCAGAATGTCGTTCGCTTCTCTTGCGCGCTCGCAATGCCGGCGCAGCACAAAGGGTTCGCCGGCCAGATCCGCCAGACGAATGCTGGATTCGCCGGCGAAACGGTGGGAGGGGGCGCAGAACAGCACCAGCGGATCCTGGAACAGCGGCACCCACTCGCCGCCATCCACCATGTCGGAAACCGTCAGCGCCGCGTCCACCCGCCCCCGCGACATCCATGACAGCAGCGTCATCGGATCGCCCTCGTCGAAGGACACGTCGGTGTTCGGGTTCGACTCCTTGAAACGCCGCAGAAAGTCCAGGATGAACGCCATCGGGAAGGTCGCGAGAACGCCCATGTTGACGAACGACCGCGCCAGCCCGCGCTGGAATTCGGCCTTCGCGCGCTCGCACTCCTGCATGATTCCCTGGGCGCGGCGATGGAACCTTCGCCCCAGGTCGGTCAGACGCACGCTGCCCCGCTGCCGCTCGATCAGCGCTCCGCCCAGTTCGGTTTCCAGCGCCGCGAGGCCGGCGGACAAGGCCGGCTGGGTCACGTTGAGACACCGCGCCGCCCCGGTGATGCTGCCGGCATCCACCACCGCCAGCAGATAGCGCAATTGCTGGAATTTCACGGGCCCGCTCCCTCTCTGGCCGCCTCACCCCAAGACGGCGCGCCCCGAAGTCGAAAACCGCGGACAGTAATTTTTCTTATACTGAATATCAAAATAATAAATTTTGGTTTTAAGGGCAAACCTCATAGGCTTCCCGACAAGCATCGGACACTAGCACACCATTGCACGGATGCCATGAACGAAGACCCCGTTCTGCTTTCCGGCCGAGGCGCGGTCCGCACCGTCACCTTGAACCGGCCGGCCGCACGGAACGCGCTGTCGCGCGAGGCGATCCACGGGCTGACGCGCATTCTCACCCAATGCGCGGACGACGACGAGGTAGCGGTCCTCGTGCTCACCGGCGGCCCCGAGGTGTTCGCCGCCGGCGCGGACGTGTCGGAGATGGCTGGCATGGACCAGCGCCAAGCGTTCATGTCGGACTTCACCGGCTGCTGCGATGCGCTGGGAACATTCCGCAAACCCGTCCTCGCCGCGGTGGAAGGGCATGCTCTTGGCGGCGGCTGCGAGCTGGTGGAGATGTGCGACATCGTCATCGCCTCCCGCACGGCACGCTTCGCCCACCCGGAAGTCAAGCTCGCCACCATGCCGGGCGCCGGCGGCACGCAGCGCCTGCCGCGTGCCATCGGCAAGCACAAGGCGATGGACATGCTGTTGACCGGCCGCGCCATGGAGGCGGAAGAGGCGGAGCGGGCCGGCCTCGTCAGCCGCCTGGTGCCGGAAGGCGAAGCCCTCGCAGCGGCCGAGGCCCTGGCGGGGGAGATGGCGGCGCTCTCCGCGCCTGTGCTGATGATGATCAAGGAAGCCGCAGGGTTCGGCGCAAGCGCCTCGCTTGGCGACGGCCTGAAACACGAGCGGCGGCTGTTCAACCTGACCTTCGGCCTGGACGACCGACGCGAGGGCATGGGCGCCTTCCTGGAGAAACGCCGGCCTGAATTCCGCAACCAATGAGCCGCCCCTTCGCACATCGGGGCGGCTTGAAGTCAGGCGATAGGTTCCGCGATCTCCTTGAACTCGCCGTCCCGCGCGGCGCGATAGAAGCAGCTTCGCCGGTTGGTGTGGCACGCCGGCCCGGTCTGGTCCACCAGCAGCAGCAGGGCGTCGCCGTCGCAATCCAGGCGAAGCTCGACCAGCGTCTGGACGTGGCCCGAGCTTTCGCCCTTGCGCCACAGGGCCTGGCGGGAGCGCGACCAGTACGTGACGCGGCCGGTGGTCAGCGTCTCGACGACGGACTGGCGGTTCATCCAGGCCAGCATCAGCACCTCGCCGGTGTCGTGCTGCTGCGCCACCGCCGCCACCAGCCCGTTCGCGTCGAAGGAAATCCGGTCCGCCAGCGATTCGGCGACGCGGGTGTCGGCAACCGCCATCGGGGGCCTCCTGTCAGTGTTGTGAAGAACTACCCCTTGGCTTCTACACACACGCCCTCATATCAGGAAGGGTTTGGGGCATCGGGGACGCAATCGACGTTTCCCACGCACGCGAGGGGTTGTGCGTGAGGCCCATCCCCGGCAGGCTTGTATCCAAGCAGACCAACACTCGAGGAGCCATGAGCAAGTCCGGCGACGGTCAGCAACAGACTTTGTATTGCTCGTTCTGCGGCAAGAGCCAGCACGAGGTGAAGAAGCTTATCGCCGGCCCGGCGGTCTTCGTGTGCAACGAATGCGTCGAGTTGTGCGCGGAGATCATCCAGGACGAGACCAAGCAGAGCCTTGCAAAAGCGGATGGCGGGGTGCCCAGTCCCCGTGAGATCGCCAAGGTGCTCGACGATTACGTGGTCGGGCAGGATCACGCAAAGCGCGTGCTCTCCGTCGCGGTCCACAACCATTACAAGCGGCTGAGCCACGCCGGCGGCGAGAACGACGTCGAGTTGTCGAAGTCGAACATCCTGCTGATCGGCCCCACCGGCTCCGGCAAGACGCTGCTGGCGCAAACGCTGGCCCGCATCCTGGACGTGCCCTTCGCGATCGCCGACGCGACGACCCTGACGGAGTCGGGTTATGTCGGTGACGACGTCGAGTCGATCATCCAGAAGCTGCTGCAGGCGTCCGACTACAACGTCGAGCGGGCGCAGCGCGGTATCATCTACGTCGACGAGATCGACAAGATCACCCGCAAGTCGGACAACCCGTCGACCACGCGCGACGTTTCCGGCGAGGGCGTGCAGCAGGCACTGCTGAAGATCATGGAGGGCACCGTCGCCTCCGTGCCGCCGCAGGGCGGGCGCAAGCATCCCCAGCAGGAATACCTGCACGTCGACACCACCAACATTCTGTTCGTCTGCGGCGGCGCCTTCGCCGGGCTGGAGCGTATCGTCTCCCAGCGCGGCCGGTCGTCGTCGATCGGCTTCGGCGCCGACGTGCGCGCGCCCGAGGAGCGGGAGGTGGGCCAACTCCTGCAGGACGTCGAGCCGGAAGACCTGCTGAAATTCGGCCTGATTCCCGAGTTCGTGGGCCGCGTTCCGGTGGTGGCGACGCTGCACGACCTCGATAAGGAAGCGCTGATCGACATCCTGACCAAGCCGAAGAACGCCCTGGTCAAGCAGTACCAGCGCCTGTTCGAGATGGAGGATGTCGACCTGGAGTTCACCGACGGCGCGCTGGAGGCCATCGCCGAGAAGGCTATCAAGCGCGGCGCCGGCGCCCGCGGCCTGCGCTCCATCATGGAAACGATCCTGCTGGAGCCGATGTTCGAGCTGCCCGGTTACGAGGACGTCGAGCAGGTCACCATCACGAAGGAAGTCGTGGACGTCGAGGGCGACCCCGCTTTCTCCTACCGCGAGAAGCACAAGAGCCAGGGTAACGGCTGAACGTGCGCCGCCCGCTCGATAACGGCGGCGGCACGGCACCCTGAACACCAGGTGTCCGTGCCATGCCGTTTGCCGCGGGCGTCTATGCCGTTCTCTATATCCTCACGCTTATCGATGCCCTGACCGCCTTCGGGCCTGCAAAGCCCGTGGCGGTCGCCGGGCTGGCCGTTTTCGTCGTGCTGGAGGCGCCGCGCATCAGGCCGATGCAGCGCTTCGCGGCCATGCTTCTCGGCTTCGGCGGACTCGCCGCCGCTTACTGGTCGGACGGTCCTGCCGGGCTGGGCGCGGCTGCCTACGACGGCTTCTACCGCGCCCTGCCCTTCATGGTGCTGTTCGCCGCGGTCATGAGCCTGCAGCGTCCGGCGGTCGCCAGCCCTTCCTTCCGGGCCATCGGGGAGAGCGTCGTGCGCCAACCGCCCGGACGGCGGTTCCTGATGCTTGCCTTTGCCGGTCACTACCTCGGCGCGGTCCTGAACCTGGCGGGATTGCAGCTTGTGACCTCGCTGCTCGATCCCAGCATGTCCAGGGGCTTGCGCGAGCGCCTGACCGTCGCGGTGCTGCGGGGGTTCAGCGTCGCCGTCGTCTGGTCGCCGTTCTTCGTCGGCATGGGCGTGATCCTCACCCTGGTCCCCGGCGTCTCCTGGCTTTCGGTGGCCCCCGCCGGCCTGCCGCTGGGCGCGGCGCTCATCCTGCTGGCCTGGGCCTTCGACCGCCTCACGAGGCGGCGCACGGCGGCCGGGGCGCACCCGCCTGTCGCGGCAGTCGGGGAAACCCCGGCGACTTCCACCCGGTGGCTTCGCCCGGCGCTGGGCGTAACCAGCATATTCCTGGCCTTGGCCGCGCCCGTCGTCGCGCTGAGCGAAGCGGCCGGCGTCTCCATCGTCATCGCCCTGGGCCTCATCGCCCCGCCGCTGGCGCTCGCCTGGCAGTGGCGCCTCGCCCGGACAGGCGCGACCCGGACCCGTCCCGCGAAGCTGCTGCACGAGATCCTGGCGCGGCTGCCCGACCTGCGTAACGAGGCCGCCCTGTTTCTGGGCGCGACGCTCTTCGGCGTCGGACTGTCGGCGGCCATCGATCCGGCGGCACTGGGCCGGCTGGCGCTTGCTGCCGAGTTGCCGGTGTGGGTAAAGGCGCCGGTCCTGGCCACGGCCGGCACGCTGGTGGCAGGCCTGGGTGTCCATCCGGTCGTACTCGCCATCGTCGTGGGTGCCGTGCTGACCCCGCAGGTCCTTGGCATGCCCGCCGCCGCCGTGGCACTGCTCCTGGCGGTCATCTGGGCGTTCGGAACCCAGATGTCGCCGTTCTCCGCGACCGTGATGCAGGTTTCCCGCCAACTGGACGTGCCGGTATTCCGGGTCGCGTGGGTCTGGAACGCGCCCTTCTGCCTGCCCGCCGCCGCTGTTGCCGGGCTGGTCGTCGCCGCGGCCAGCGCAATCGCCGGCGCGGCCGTGTGACGCCTGGACGTTGCGGCCGACGGCGCTTACGTGTCACACATATCGGTGTAGGCCGAGGAGACAGCCGATGTTCGTGCAACTCCTGCGCTGCTTGTGCAACTGCCTGCCGGGCCGCAAACCGTCGCGGGACCGGGATATGAGCGCCGCCGCGCCGCGCGAACGCACGCCCCGTGCCGGCGGCGGGATTCCTGAAGGACTGCAGTCCCTGTTGGATATTCCCGGCATCGGCCCGAAGACCGTGCAGTATCTCCACGAGGGCGGCTACGCCAGCTTGGCCGATATCCGTGCGGCAAGCGAGGAAGAGCTTGCCGCCGTGGAGGGCGTCGGCCCGCGCGCGGGCGCCGCACTCAAGAAGGCGCTGTCGCAGTAGCGCCAGCCAGTCAACAGCGGAGGCAAGGCGATGATGATGCCAGGGCCGCACGCGCCGATCCGGCGCAGCCAGGAAGTGCCGCAGCCCGAGCCGGAGCCGCCGCCCCCATCCCCTCTGGAGGTTCCGGAAGAGCCGCCGGGCGAAGCGCCCCCGGCGCCGCCGGTGGAGGAGCCGCCGGGGCCGGAAGAGAACCCCGAGGAGCCGCCGCCGGAAGAGCCGCCGGCCTACCGGAAGCGATGAGCGGACATCTCTCCAGGCCGCCGCGCTACCTGCCCGAAACACCGTTCCCGCCGTACGCGTACGTGCCAGGCCGACATCCGCATCCTGTACGCGACCCAGCGGGCCACATGTACGGCCAGGAAGACCTCCCACCGTACGCGGTGGAACCGACGCACTGGCGCGACTGCAAAGCGTTCCTGCACGGCGTCGACCTGTTCAATCACGGCTACTACTGGGAAGCGCACGAAGCCTGGGAAGGGTTGTGGCGCGCCTATCCGCCGGAAAGCAACGCCGCCCGCCTGCTCCAGGGCCTCATCAAGCTGGCCGCGGCCGGCGTCAAGGCGCGCGAGGGGCGCGCTCGGGGGGTATCCCGGCATGCGGCACGGGCCAGGGCACTGTTCGCCGGACTGCCCGAAGAGGCAAAATTATTCGGTGTGTCGCCCGACAAGCTGGCCACCGCTGCCGCTCGCCTGACCACGGAGCCGCCCGGTCCGGAGCTTGATGGCCTCAAGCTCGTATTGCGGCCGGAATAGAGCTGGTCGTGAAGCTGAACCGCCGCACCCTAACGCGGCAACTGCACCACGATACGTAGCCCCTGCGGCGAGTTCGCCTCGGCATGGACGCTGCCGCCCAGGGCCTCGATGTTGCGGCGAACCAGCCAGAGGCCGATGCCGAAATGCTGGGTGCCCGCCGGCTCCGTATCCTCGCCGTTACCCTGCTGGGCCGAGGCCCGTGTCGAGATGTAGCGCTCGAAGATCTGCTGGCGCCGGTCCTCCGGCACGCCGGGTCCCTGATCCGCCACCGAAAGCACCGCATCGCGGCCGTCGTTGCGAAGCGACACCTCGATCGACCTGCCACGCGGCGAAAAGTCGATGGCGTTGTCCAGCAGGTTTTCCAGCACCGTCTCCAGCATATCCTCGGACGCCGTCACGGCGACCCGCTGGTTCAGGCGGCGCTCTATGTTCAGACCCCGCGCCTGCATCGTTTCGGCATAACCGTCGAGCGTACGCGAAACGAAGTCGCTGAGATCGACGCGTCCGCGCGGCGCCTCCATCAACTCCGCCGTCGCCTCGTCCATGCGCCGCATCGCCGCCACCAGGGCATCCAGACGCAAGAGCGAGCGGTCGATCAGCTCAAGCGCCCGCCGGGCGCGCGGATGTTCCTGGCCCACAATCTTCTTCAGCGGCTCGACCGACTGCGCGATGGTTGCGATCGGTGTCTTGAAGGCATGCGCGTTGTCCTCCGCGGCATGCCGGATGGCGTGGGCGGCATTGCGCAGCGTTTCTACCATGCGGTCGAACTCTCCGGCGACGCCATCCAGCTCCGGCACCCGGTTGGTGCGCACGAAGGTGGGACCGCTGGGTCCGATGCCGTGCACGCGGATGGTTCGCGCGGCTGCGGCGAAGCGCCGCAGGCTGCGCCAGACGCCGAAGAACATCGCCAGCACCAGCAGCGCCATCACGACATAGATAAGCGCCGCCAGCCGCACTTCCGGCGTCTGCCAGTACGGCTTGCCAAGCGCCGCGCCCAGCGCATCGTCCGTGCCGTGCGAGGTGATGACCGCCCAGCAGCCAGCCAAGGTCTGCACCGGCGAGACGGAGGTCAGCACCTCTTCCTTGCCGGCCGGGTTTACGTAGCGCACGGCCAGCGGCCGGTTGCCCTCGCAGGTGTCGCGCAGCTTCTCGAACACGCCGGTCTCGACAAGCTCCGCCCGCTCCTGCTGCAGATAGTCGCCTGACACCGGCGGGGCGGAAGCAATGTAGTAGAAGCCATTCGGATCGCCGCCGTCGGACGGACGCAGCAGCAGCTTGATGTTCACGCTGTCGACGCGGCCCAGCCGCTCCAGCGACTCGCCGATCCCGCGCAGGGCCTCGCCGTCGTAGCCGCTAAGCTGCGGGCGCAAGGCCTCGCCGATGACCTTGCCCTGATTCTCAAGGCTTTGCAGCAGAAGCTGCCTGCGGTCCGCGTCCGCATCACGGAACTGGTCGTAAAGCAGTACCGGCACGGCAAAGAACACCACGATCACCACCGCCACCTTGGCGGCGATGGAATGCGTGAATGCCGAGAACCAGCCGCGTTTAGGCTGCTGTGCTGTCATCCCGCCAACGGTATCCGAAGCCCGGATAGTTTTCGATCGCCTCGAACTGCGAATCGAGGACGCGGAACTTCTGCCGGATCCGCTTGATCAGCGTCCGGACGTTGCCGCGGAAGCCCTCTTCGCCCGAGCCCGCGATGAACCCGGCTCCGTGTACCTGATCGTAAAGTTCGCGATAGCGGACATCGCGGCCCGCACGCGTGGCCAGCAGATCGACGATCCGGAACTCGTTGAGGGTGAGCGGCACCTCCTCGCCGCGCCAGTAGGCGCGCGAGGTCTCCCGGTCGATCTCCAGCCGTCCGACGCGAACCAGGCCCTCCGCCGGCTCGGCCGCCGTCTCCCCCGCAGCGGCCGCCTGGTCGTGGCCGTTACGGCGAACGGAAAGCTCGATCCGGCGCTTGAGGATGGCGAGGCTGCGGGACTTTTCGACGAAGTCCACCGCGCCGTGGTTCAGCGCCGCTTCCTCATAGATCTGATCGCCAAGCACTGTCAGGAATATCACCGGCACGTCGATGCCGTGCTCGCGAATCGCGCGCAGCACCTGAATTCCGCTGATCCCGGGCATGCGCCAGTCCAGCACGACGAGATCCGCGGATCCACCGCCACAGAGGTAGTCGACGGCCGGCTGACCCGCCGCGAAGTCGACGACCTCGTAGCCGTCGTCGCGCAGATTCTCGATCAAGGATTCGCGAAACAGCGCGTCATCATCGACGACCATCAGCCGCGAAGCCTCTGCGTTACTCACCGATTGCTTCCTCCTGCTTCTGCCGTGGCGCGGCATCCTTGCCGCCGGGCAACTGCTCCTCGACCGTTTCCAGCCGCCGCGATTCCTCGCCGCGCCTGCCCAGCAGGGTAAAGCAGAAGGCTTCGGCGCCTTCCGCCTTGTGGCCGGGAGCAAGATCGAACGTCAGCGTGCGCTGCTGCTGACTCTCCAAGTCGTAATAGAAGAACAACTCCAGCCTGCATGATCCTACAATATACGTCCAAACGACGGCGGGAGGCTCTTCGCTACGTAGGTCCGGCGGCCCCAGAAGCAATTCCGCCTCGCTTGGCGTCATGCCGGTCAGCTTCTCCGGCGTAACATCGGAATAGGACGGCCGCGGCGCCGGCAGCGGCGGCAGGGGACGCGGCTTCGGCGGCTCCTCCCGCTCGCGCCCCGCCTCGGCCTCGGGACGCGCGGGCTCCACCACCGGCTCCTCCGGCACCGACCCCTCCGCCGGCGCCTGAGCCGTCGGCGGTTCGCCGCGTGGAACCGGCAGGGCGTCGCAGCCGACAAGCAGCACCGCCAGCATGACCACGGCGGCGACCCTCACCCTATCGCTCCAATCATGACGTTCATCGCGTCCGCGCGTCCAAGCCTACTCAGCCACCGTGACTATGACGACGTTTTTCCCGCCGGTCCAATTTCGACGCCAAGCTCCCAAGCAGCGGCCGCGCGCGCCCGGACGCCGCAAGGGCCCGATGGCACCGCGAATTTTCCGGCATCGCCGCGTATCGGCGGACACGTGGCACACCTCATTTCGCAGGCACTTCGCCCCTGTGGCCGCGCCGGTCGATTTCCCGCGCCACCTCATCCGCCGTTCGCTGCAGCAGGTCGGAGACGGCGACCGGATAAGCCTCGGCCGGCT
This sequence comes from Ferruginivarius sediminum, assembly GCF_003344765.1. GTDB lineage: Bacteria > Pseudomonadota > Alphaproteobacteria > Kiloniellales > Rhodovibrionaceae > Ferruginivarius > Ferruginivarius sediminum. Next base: position 45,193 of record NZ_QPMH01000003.1, read on the forward strand.
CCAGCGCGCGCAGTCGCGGGGGCAGCGCGGCAAGCTGTGCGGCGGCACGCTCGCGCGCGGCGGCCAGTGTCGGCACCTCGCCAAGCGGACGGCCATCCTCCATGACCTTCTCCACAAGCGGCGTTCCCGGCTGATCGTCGTCCTCCAGCGAAATCACGTCGCCGGCGATCGACCCGTCTGAACCGTAAGTTCGCCAGACCTGCTTGCGGCCCGGCCATGTCGCCTTTCCGGATGAAAGCTTCCGCGTCATTCGCCCGTCGTATTCCTGCAGCTTATAAGCACAATCGAGTGCCGGCGCATCCTCGGATGTGGTCAGCGCCGTGCCGATCCCGTAGCCGTCGATCGGCGCGCCCGCATCCGTGAAGTCGCGCAGCTTCCACTCGTCCAGGCCGCCGCTGGCCAGCACGGACACGTGCGGCAGGCCGCCCTTGTCCAGTATCTCCCGCACTTCGCGCGCAAGCTGCGGCAAGTCGCCGCTGTCTATGCGCACCCCCTTCACCGTGATGCCCTCACGTTCCAGCACGGGCGCGATATCGACCACCGTGCGGGCGGCGCGGCGCACATCGTAGGTGTCGATGAGCAGCACGACCTCTTGCGGACGCGAACGCGCGAAATCCAGAAAGGCCCGGCTCTCGTCCTCATGTGCCTCGACGAAGGAGTGCGCCATCGTGCCCATTATCGGGATGTCCCACAATGGCGCGGCCGGCACCGTCGCCGTCCCGGCGAACCCCGCCATGTAGGCCGCGTGCGCCGCCAGTAGCCCCGCCTCCGAGCCGTGCGCGCGGCGCAGCCCGAAATCCACCAGCCGCTTGTCGGGCGCGGCCAATACCATGCGCGCGGCCTTACTGGCGACAAGAACGCTGGTGTGCAGCAGGTTGATCAGCCGCGTTTCCAGCAATTGGGCCATGGGCAGCGGGGCGGTTACGCGCAGGACCGGCTCGTTCGGGAAGACCGCCGTACCCTCCGGAATTGCATGAACGTCCCCAGCGAATCGGAAATCCGCCAGGTAGTCGACGAACGATTCGCTGAAACGCCCGGACGTTCGCAGCCATTCCAGTTCCGCGGGTTCGAAGCGGGCTTCCTGGAGGAAGCGCATAACCTGCGCCAGCCCGGCTGACAACAGGAAGTTCCGCTGCGCCGGCAGTTTCCGGACGAAGAACTCGAAGACCGCCGTCCCGGTCATGCCGGAATCGAGATAGGCCTGCATCATGTTGAGTTGATACAGGTCGGTCAGCAGCAGTCCCGTGGGAATGGCCGGTATGCGCTCAGAGGTGCTCACGACGCGTCTCCCTGCCTTCGTCCCTCGTGCAGCCACCCGGGACCACTAACACCTAGTCACCCCGTGGCGCTGTGGAAAGGACTGTATGCGCTTGGCACACGATGGTATCCGAGACTGTCTTCCCACGGTATCCCCTCGAATTCGGCGAAGGGATACGGCGATCTGCTTTGAGAAAAACACCCTTGCAGCCGATCAAAAAAAATTTATACCCGATACCTTTAACGGACTAGACATGCCGATTACATTGCGCGAATGTTCGAACATGCTTGAGGAGAGGTGAAGCGGCAATGGCCGAAGAAATGGATACGCAGACGATTACCGAGATGACGACTCGGATCGTGTCTGCATACCTTGCAAACAACAAAGTCGAGCCGGATCAGGTTCCTCAGGTCATTCAAGCCGTCGCGGGCGACCTCAAGGCGCTGCGGAACGGCGAGGCCAGCGAGTCGGCCGAAAGCGTGCAGCCCGCGGTCAACCCGCGCAAGTCGATCGGTCGCGACCATCTGACCTGTCTCGTTTGCGGGCGCAAGCAGAAGGCCCTGAAGCGCCATCTGGGCAAGGCGCACGACCTGACCCCGGACCAGTACCGCGAGATGTTCGGGCTGCGCCCCGACTATCCGATGGTGGCGCCGAACACCTCGCGCCGCCGCTCCGAGATTGCACATTCCATCGGCCTTGGTCGCCGCGACGATTCGGAAAGCTCCCAGGCCGCGTAACCGCCGCGAACACCCGGTTACCGAGCAAGCGCCGGCCCCATCGGGCCGGCGTTTCATTTTCGTCCGATTCCCGGGCTAGCTGAAAAATTTTTCACCGGTTTGCAACAGGCAGGGCTTGAAGAGGCGGGGGGCGGTCATCTATGTCATTGGGGCATCCGGATGCCAGAAGTGGCCCGGCCGCTCGTTGTAAGTCCTATCGGCCCGTCGCCATGTGAGGCCTTCTCTGGTTGGCGGGTACGGCTCTCGATGCCGGGCCACTCAGGCACCCCTCTAATCTCCCGGTTTTCACGAAGCTGTTGCCGTCTTCACTTCTTCCGATAGGCATCCAAGGCCGCGATCGATGGCACTTTTGCCCTATTGCTACCCAAAATCCCCTTGGAAGTGGCGCCAATTCATAGTTGTTTTTCAGCAATTTGCGTGTAATCGTAAACGTAATCTTAAAACTGCGGCGGCAAACTCTCCCTCACTGGCGGGAACGTGCTTTGATGATTTGGGGGATTTCACCGATGACGATAGCAGACATCGCGGCCTACCCGCTGAAACGCCGCAGCCGCGCCACCCAATGGCTCACCGAGGCCGTGAAATGGGTGAAGGCCGAGCTGCACGCCGCCCAGGTGCAAAGCCAGGACGAGCAGTTCCTGGCCACGGCCAAGGGTATCCACTACCGCAGGCTGTAACGGGCCCGCCGTCATGTGGCGGCACTGACGCCCGCATCCCCGGCCGCGCCATCAACCGCGCGGCCGGATGCGCGTCCCCTCGCTTATGCGGTCGCTGGGAAAGAGGATAACCCGCTCCCCCGCCTCAAGCCCGTCCGGCACCTCCACGACCTCGCTGTTGGTCTGGCCGATCTCGATATTCCGCAGACGCGCCCGGCCGTCGCGCGAGACGAACACGGCCCAGTGCCCGTCGGCCGAGCGGAACAGCGCCCCCAACGGCAACCGCAGGACATCCTCGCCGCGCCACACCGTGATGCGCGGCTCCACCCGGAATCCGTGGCGCAGACCGGCGTCCCGCGCCGCCGCCGCGTCCACGTCGACGATGACGTTGACCCGCTGCTCCTCGATGCCGAGCGCCGAGACCTCGGTAAAGCCAAAGGGCTCGACTCTGCGGACCGTGCCCTTCAGCGGTTGCTCGCCGCCCCAGCCGACGACATCGACCGCCGCGCCCGGCCGCACTTTCACCGCGTCGGTGGAGAGCAGATCGACGACGACCTCCAGCTCCGACGCGTCGCCAATGGTCAGAAGTTCGGCGCCCTCGACAACCGGACCGGCACTTTTGCGAAGGACCTGGAGCACCTCGCCCGACACCGGGGCGGTCACCGTGATGCAGCAGCTGCTTCCCGGCGAATGGGCACGCGGGCTTGGCTGCGTCAGTTGCGCCCGCGCCTCGTCCAGCTCCTCCCGGCGCAACCGCAGGGCGGCCTCGGCTGCGGCGACATCGGCGCGCGCGCTGCGCATGCGGCTTTCGGCCTGATCCAGGCGGCTCTCCGAGATGTTCCCGCGCTCGGCAAGGCGGCGGGCGCGCTGAAGCTCCTGGCTGGCGTAGTCGCGCTCCGCCTCGGCGCGGCGCAGCTCCGCCTGCGCCAGGTCCACAGCCGCGCGGGCTGCCTCCAGGCGGGCGGCGGCGGCGGCTTCGCTGCGCGGGTCGAGAAACGGCGATTCCATGGGTCGGATGCGGGCGACCACTGTCTCGCCCGCCGTCACCCGGTCGCCGGCCTCCAGGTCGATCCGGTCGAGTTCCCCGGCCACGGGAGCGGCCACACTGTAAAGCTCGCGCACGCGGGTGCGGCCCTCGTCCTGCACGGTGACGCGCATCGCCCCGCGCTCCACGACGGCGACCTCGACCTCTTCCGCGCGCGGCCACAGCGCCAGGGCCAGCAGCGCCGCGACGCCAAGCGCCAGCAGCGTCCAGACGATCCATCGGCGGCCCAGAATACCCACGTCCGCCCTACTCCCGCGACTTCAGCACAGCGATCAGGTCCAGGTGGTCGATCCGCCGCCGCACCAGCCATCCCGAAGCGATCGCGGCCAGGAGGACGGTCAGCATCGACCACGCATAGGTGTCCGCCTCGATCACCAGGGGCATGCGAAACAGCTCCGTGTCGTAGGCCCGCACCATTGCCCAGGCCAGACCGTGGCCCAGAATGCAGCCCAGCGGCAATGCGGCGAGGGTCAGCACCGCCAGCTCGCCGAGCAGGATATAGGACACCTCGCCGCGCGTGAAACCGAGCACCCGCAGGCTGGCCAGCTCGCGCGTCCGCTCCGCCAGGGCGACATGCGCGCTGTTGTACACGACGCCGATGGCAATCACCCCGGCAAAGCCGACAAAGAAGAGGATCATCAGCATCAGGTTGCGGTCCAGCGTCCGCCGCAGGCCCCCAAGAACCTCGCTGCGCCGCGTCACCCCGGCCACGCGCGGGCGTTCCAGCAAGGCGTCGTAAACTTCCTCCAGCCGGCGCGCGTCGACTTGCAGGTCCGCGCCGGACAGGTTCGCCCCCTCGCCCATCAGCCGGTTGAGCCGGTCGAGATCCATGTACGCGGCAAGCCCGACGTACTGCTGCGCGACCACGGTCACAGGAATTCGCCGCACCGGCCGGCGGCCTTCCAGAACCGCCACCGTCACCGAGTCGCCGCGGCCGGCCCCAAGGATCCGCGCCAGCTTGTCGGACAGCGCGATGCCCACCCCCGGCGGCGGCAGCGGCCGGCCGTCGGAGGTGACCACACGATGCAGCGCGCCATCCTGCGACAGACCCTGAACGGAAACCCGCCGCTCCACCGGGCCGAATCGCAGCTTGGCGGGCACGGTGCGCACCGGCTGCACGCGCAGTACGCCCGGCAGGGCCCGCAGCTCGTGCATGGCGGCGGGTTCCGTTGCGTCGGTGAAGGTGACGAAAAGGTCCTGGCGCTGTGCCAGCGTCAGCTCGATGTCGATCAGGCGCTGGATCGATTCGCGCATGAACAGCGAGCCCACAAGCAGTGCCACCGCCGTCGCAAGACCCAGCGTCGTCAGTCCCGCCCGCAGCGGCCGGCGCACCAGGTTGCGCAGGACCATGCGCGTCGCCGGATCGGCAAGGGCGTTGATGCGTAGCCGGTCCAGCAGCCCGCGATGGTAGCGCGGCGGCTCCGGCGGGCGCATCGCCACGGCCGGCGGCAGCTTGACGGCCCGGCGGACGCTGAACGCCGTGCCCAGCAGGCCCGCGAGGAGACTGACGGCGGCCGCCCCGACGAGCACATCGGCTGTCAGTTCGTAGCGCAGGATCGGGAAATGGAAATATTCCGTATAGAGTTCGGCAAGTTCCTTGCCCAGCCACGCGCCGACGACCTCGCCCAACGCGACCCCGGCCAGCGTCAGCGCGATCACCAGCTTGACGTAGTGCCAGCCGACGGCGATGTCCGTGTAGCCGAAAGCCTTCAACAAGCCGATCTGCTGGCGCTCCCGGTCGATGGTGCGGGCGACAACCATGTTCAAAAGGAATGCCGCGACTGCGAGGAAGATCGGCGGTGCCACGCTGCCCGTCGCCACCAGCCCGTCCAGCTCGTTGCGGATGAAGGCGTGCGAGGAATGGTCCTTGCGCGCGTAGGCCCCGGTGCCGCCGTAGCGCGCCAGGAGGTCGTCCAGCCGCGCTATCATGCTTTCGACGCGCGCGCCGCGCGCCGTTCGAAGCGCTACGTCGTTGAACGCGCCTTCCAGGTCGAAGGCTGCGGCTGCGGCCTTGCGGCCCATCCAGACGACGCCGAAACTGCCGGCATCCGGCACAAGCTGGCCGGGCGCCAGGGCGTAGATGTACTCGGGTGATAGCGCAAGACCCACGATACGAAGGCGCCGTCGTTTGCCGTCGACGATGGCCGTCAGGCCGTCGCCGGGACGCAGGCCCACCGCCCGCGCGAACGGCTGGTCGACCAGAACCTCGTCCGGATTGTCGGCGGACGGCCAGCGGCCAGAGGCGAGGTAGAGGCGATTCAGATCCGGCTGTCCGGAGACTGGGACAGAGGTGACCCGCCCGGCAATCGGCGCCGGCCGTCCCGGCACCGTAAGCGTTGCCGGACCGCTTACCCGTGTCTGCACGACAGCGACACCGGGAATCGCCGCGATGTCGCGCGCCAGACGGTCCGGCGCGCGCACCAGCGGGGCAAAGACATCGGCGAAGCGGTACTCCGCGTAGTAGGCCTCCAGCGTTCCTTCCAGTGCCCGCAGCGTGCCCAGCGCCATGACGAAAAGCGCCACACCGGCGGCGATCACCAGCGCGATCGCCAGCGCCTGCCCCCGGATCGCGCGGATGTCGCGCAGCAACTTTCGATCCAGGACGCTTGGCATTCCGCGCCTACCAGGAAAGCTCGCGCGGACGCCGCCGCGTCGCGTTGCGGGTCACCTCCTGGACGCGGCCGTCGGCAAATCGGATCACCATGTCCGCCATCTCGGCCAGGACCGCGTTGTGGGTGATCAGCATCGCCGTGGTACCGAGTTCGCGGGTCACCGTGTCCAGCGCTTCCAGGACCACCACGCCGGTTGCGCTGTCGAGCGCCCCGGTCGGCTCGTCGCAAAGCAGGACGTCCGGCTGCTTCGCGATGGCGCGAGCAATGGCGACGCGCTGTTGCTCGCCGCCGGAAAGCTGGGCGGGGAAGTGATCCATCCGCGCGCCAAGGCCGACGAGTTCAAGGGCCGCGTCACTGGCCATGGGACGGCTCGCGATCTCGGTCACCAGATCGACATTCTCGCGCGCCGTCAGGCTGGGCATCAGGTTATAGAACTGGAAGACGAAGCCCACCATCTCCCGCCGGTAACGAGTGAGGTCCGCCTCCGCCATCGCGGTGATCTCGCGCTGCCTGAAGAATGCCCGGCCGCTCGTCGCGGTATCAAGCCCCCCCAGGATATTCAAAAGCGTCGACTTGCCCGAGCCCGACGGCCCCAGAAGCACAGCCATCGTCCCCTCGGCCACGTTCAGATCGACGCCGCGCAGCGCATGCACCTCGGTTTCGCCGGTGCGGTACACCTTGGTGAGGTCGCGCGTACGGAAGATCATCGGGAATTCAGGGGTACCTTCGACCGGCATGGGCATCGCATCCAGCTCGCCTCCTCTGACCGGAATTATGGCGAGCCCTGCCAATCTTGCGAAATGCGCCAACGCAAAGCGCTCTCGGACACGCTTGCGTGCCGGATAACATGGCGAACGTGGTGGACTGCTCTTTAATCATACGCCCGGTGCGGTTCGATTATCCTTCATCAGCTTCATCATCTGAGAACTTCAATGGTTTGGCGCGCCGTCCGATCAAATACGAGCACGTGGCGACGGCATACCATTCTTCCCAAAAACACTTGTTCTACCTTGGTGCACGCTAAGGAAAACACAAGAATTAAAAACTTATTTCTAGTTTATTTGACAATATTTTTTATTAATTAAAAATATCGTCAGGCAACAATTTTCCGGAGCGGAGGGCATTACACATCATCGGATGTCGTATTTCATCGACGATCTGCCGTTGATTGATAAGACTGTAAGGGATATGCAACCATAAAGAGATTGTGTTCATTAAGGCTATCTAATCGTTGAGTTGCGCCGAGCTTGAAGAGGGCTTGAAGAGGGAAGGGCCGTGCCATGACCGCCAAGACTGCTGTCACTCCGCCCGCCGCGCCTGTCACCCACGCGGGCGTGCATCTCATTATCGAGATGTGGCAGGCGACGCGAATCGATGAAGTGTCGCATGTCCGGGAGACCCTGAAAGCCGCGGCCGAGGCCACGGGCGCCACGCTGCTTGGAACGGAAGTCCACGATTTCGGCGATGGTTGCGGGGTGACCGGCGTCGCAATCCTGGCGGAATCGCACATTTCGGTGCATTCGTGGCCGGAATACGGCTACGCCGCGTTCGACGTGTTTACCTGCGGCCACGCCGATCCCTATCGCGCCCTTCCCGTGCTGAGCCAGGCCTTCGGGACAACGGACCTGCACGTCGTCGAACACAAGCGCGGCACCCGCCTCAATGCCGCCGTCCACCTGCGCAGCGAGCCCGCCTGCGCGTGAGGCTCGCGATCAGCGCATCCGCCGGAAGCACATCGATTTCTCGAGAGTGAGGACGACTGTCATGAACAAGAGCAAACGCGTTTCGATCCTGAAGGAGACACGCGGGGGCGAAAAGCGCGTCATCATCCAGCCGGACCATCTGGGTCCCTTCCGCGAGCGTGGCTTCGAGATCCTTGTGGAGCACAATGCCGGCGCGGCTTCGGGCTGTCCGGATTCCGCCTACGAAGCGGCCGGGGCGCGGGTCGTTTCCACCGAGGAAGCCTGGAATGACAGCGATTTCGTGCTGAAATACAAGGCACCCGGCCCAGCGGAGCACCGTTTCTTCAGGCCCGGCATGCACCTGGGCTCGTTCATGCACGCGGAAGGCAACCCGGCCCTGACCGAAGCGATGCGCGCCAGCGGGATGACCGCCTACGCGCTTGAGTTCTACGAGTCCGCCTCGGGCATCACGCCGCTGTGCACGTCGGACAACGAGATCGCCGGAAAGATGGCGGTGGTCTACGCCGCGTACTTCCTGCAAAGCCACCTTGGCGGAAACGGCGTCTTCCTGCCGCGCGTCCCGGGCGCCAAGCCCGCGCGCGTCCTTGTGCTGGGTTACGGCAATACCGGCGGCGGCGCGGCGCGCCTCGCCGCGGAGATGGGCTGCAATGTCACTGTCCTGGGCACCCGCCCCGAAGGCCTGCGCCGATTCGAGGCGACGGTGCCGCGCGGCGTGCGCTGCCTCGTCAATACGCCGGAGACGCTGCGCGCCGAGTTGGCAGAGGCAGATCTGGTGGTCGGCGCCATCCTGATTTCGACCTTCGATACCCCGGCGATGATCGGCGAGGACATGCTGGCGACCATGAAGCCCGGCGCCATGATCGTCGACGTCACCTGCGGCTACGGGCCCGGTTACCTGCCGTCCTTCGACCGGCAGACCGTGCATGAGGATCCCGTCTATATCCGCCAGGGCATCCTGCACTGCAAGATCGATGCGATGCCGGCGTCGTTCCCGGCCACGGCGGCCGAGGCGACAAGCAGCAACGTCGCGGGCTATCTGGCCGACCTCGGCGAGCGGATATACGAGGGCGCTCCCGCCACGGCGCCGGGCATCAAGGACGGCATGATCGTCAGCGACCATAAGGTCGTCCATCCCGAGGTCATCCGCAACCTGGACATGCAGCAGGCCGGCGCGGCCTGAGCCATCCGCACGGCGGAACGGAGGGAATCGCATGGCAGCGTCCGACGCCATCGGATATCGGGAACGGGCGGCTTTCTATGCCGTGGAGTACCGCGAGGACGGCGACCGGCCGTTCATCGAGGGACTGTTGGACGAGGACGCTCGAAACGTCCTGGAGGTGCCCTGCGGTGCCGGACGCAACGCCCTGTGGTTGGCGGAGACGGGGCGGTGCGTGACCGCCTGCGACATCGAGCCGGCAATGCTGGAGGCCCTGGCCGCCCGGTATCCGGGCGGCCGGCCGCCGGCCAACCTGACGCTCGCCCAGGCGGACATGCGGGCGTTCCAGTTCGACAAGCGTTTCGACCTGATCCTGATCCCGCGCGAGGCGATCCAGCTCCTGCCCGCGGCCGAGGATGTCGCCGCCACGCTGGACTGCTGCCGGCGGCACCTGGCGCCCGGCGGCCGGCTTGTCGTCGATTTGGCGGCATTCAAGGCACCGGCATCCGGCTCGTCGGACCAGGACGACATGCTGCAGCCGTCGTACTACCGCCCCGGCCAGCCCGATGGCGTCGAGTGCTTCGAATGGGAGCGCGAGTTGGCGGACGGCCGACGTATGAAGCGCTGGCGGCGCCAGTGGGACAAGGCCGACAGCGTCGATTTCGCCCTTCGGTATCAGGTATGCGGTGACGCCTCCGGGGGCGGCGCGAGCGAGTGGGTTGCCGAAATGACCCTCCGCAAATACTCCATGTCGCAATTTCGTAAGCTTGCGGCGGGCGCACATCTCAATATCGTCCACGCCTACGGGAGTTACGACAATCGCGTGTATCGCGATGGTGACGTGCGCATGATCCTGTGTCTCCAGCCGGACGGTCAGGCCTGAAGCACGGGAAGCAGCGCCTTCATGCAGACCGCGCCATTGCCGGCGCGCGGTACGGGACGACGGGAATGGCGAACGTGGATCGCGGGAGTGGGAAAGCCGGCGCCGCCGCCGTGGTGGGCCTTACGATCTTCTTCACGGCGTTCATCGCCGTCACCTACGGCTTCGGCATCTATCTGTTCCCCGTCATCATGTCGGACATGCGCGCCGACCTCGGGTTCACCTATGGGGACGCCGGCGTCATCACGGCGTCGGCCCAGGCGGGTTTCCTCCTGGCGGCCTTCATCAGCGCGGCCGTCTGCGCCCGTGTCGGCGGGGGGCGCGTGGTCATCGCATCGGTGATGATCTGCGCGGCCAGCCTTCTGGGCCTTTACGTCGCCGAAAACATCTGGGTAATCGGCGTCCTGCTGACCATTACCGGCGGCATGGCCGCCTCCGCGTACACGCCGATGGTCCAGGTCTGCCAGAAGTTTGTCGGCGTCCGCCATCGCGGCAAGGTGCTTGGCCTGATCTCCAGCGGCACCAGCTATGGCGTCTTCGTGAACGGGCTATTGGCCCCCTACATGATCCAGAACGCCCACTGGCGCGAAATCTGGCTGACCGTAGGCATCGGAACCGCCGGCATGGTGGTGCTCGCCACCGTTTATCTAGCGATGATCGGCGTGCTCCGTCGGCCGGCGCGGCCGGCCTCGATCGGGCTTGGCGTGCCAAGGACGCCGGTCGCGCTGTGGTGGCGGATGCGCTCGCTGTTCAAGCGCAAGATCCTCATCCTGTGGCTGATGATGTTCCTCAGCGGCGTGGCCTGCATCTCGTTCCAGACCTATTTCTCCGCCTACCTGCGCGACGAATTGGGCTATTCCGTCACGCTGGCCGGGAACCTGTGGACGGTGATCGGCTTTGTCGGCATGGGCGGAGGATTCGCCATGGGCGCGCTGGCGGACCTGATCACGATCCGGGCCACCATGGCGGTGACCTATGCGCTGCTGGGCCTGTCGAGCCTGCTGGTACTGATCCACCCGGACGTCATGACGCTCTACGGCGCCGCCGTGGCCTTCGGTCTGGCCTTCTATGCGATCTTCGGCCTGAACCCGGCGTACATCAGCCGCGTGACAACGGAATCGCAATCGACACTTGTCTTCGGAATCGGCAACATCTTCCTGGGCCTTGGCTCGGTCGTCGGCAACCTGGCCGGCGGGCGACTGAAAGTGGCGACGGAAACCTTCGAGTGGACGTATATCCTGGTCACCGGGGTCGCGCTGCTCCTGTTCCTCCTGACGCTGCCATTGCCCGACGAGCGCCGCGCCGCGCCGCCAGCGGAGGACGAGGCCTCACCCGATGCCGCTGACGCCTGCGCCGAGGCGGCAGAGTGCCCGCAAGTCGATCCCGTTCCCGCGCAGTAAGCCGCCGGCCATCAACGTTGCGCACGCAGCCATCCGCGCAGCGCGTAGTAGGTGGTGGCCGCGGTTTCCCGAAGCCAGAGCAGGGGGTTGCCGCCGCCATCCGGCAGGGGGGCGGGGTCCGCCTCGATCCCCTGCGCGCGGAAAACGAGCCGCGCGCGGGGCATGTGAAAGCCGTCGGTGACAAGCAGAACACGGCGCCAGCCGTGGCGGCGGAGTATCCGCTTCGTATACACGGCGTTCTCCAGCGTCGAACAGGCCTCCGGTTCCAGGACGATGGAGTCGTCGGCCACGCGCGCCTCCCCGGCGATCCGCGCCATCGCGGCCGCCTCGCTCTCGCCGTGCTCGTTACAGGCGCCGCCTGTCAGGATGATACGAGGCGCCCGTCCGTCGGCGTACAGCCGCACGCCATGGCGGACACGCCGGTCCAGCGCGGCGGATGGGCTGCCGTCGCGCCGCAGCGCCGCGCCCAGGACGACGATGGCATCATAAGCAGGCGCGGCTTGCGCTTGTCCGTCGGCCTCATCGGCCTTCCAATCGTTCGCCCGGCTGCCGCCGCCCTTCGGCATGGTTTGCTCCGTTCAGCCGCCGCTCAGGCAGGCGCCTCCAGTTCCTGACGCAGTTGCAGGTATTGCAGGAGGTCGCGCAACGCCAGGACGCCGTGCAGGCGCTCGCCATCGGCCACCATCAGCCAGCCGGTTTCGCTCTGCTGCAGACGCTCCAGGGCCTTCTCGGCGCCAGCATCTGGGGCGATGACATTATCGTCACCGGCGGCGACCATGACGTCCCCGACGCGGGTCCGTTCCCACACGTCCGCATCGACCTGCTTGATCTGGTTGGTACCGACATAGCCCAGCAGCCGGCCCTCGCGCACGACCGGGAAGCGGTGGTGGTGTTGAGGGTAGACGACCTCGTCCACCAAGCGGCGCAGCGTCATGTCCGGGTCCGCCACCACAGGATCTTCCGTCATCACCTCGCGCACCGACATCCCGTGCAGGGCGAAGCGATTGAGAAGCTGCTGGTAGGTCGCACCGGCGTTGCCTTGCACGAAGAGACCGATCAGGAACCACCACATGCCGCCGACGAAGTTGCCCAGCAGGATCGCCTGGGCGATGCCGGCGGCCATCAGCAGCATGCCAAGCCCCTGGCCCAGACGGCTGGCCACCTTCGTCGCGCTGCGCAGGTCCTTGCCCCAGTACCACAGCGCCGCGCGCAGCGCCCGCCCGCCATCCATCGGAAAAGCCGGCAGCAGGTTGAATACCGCGAGCGCCAGATTGACGATGGCCAGATAGCGCGGCACGCCCACCCAGTGCTCGGGCGTTCCCACCCCCGCCACCAGAAGTGCCAGCACATAGAAACCAGCGGCGAGGACGAGGCTGGCGATGGGCCCGGCGATGGCCATCAGGAACTCGCTGACGGCGGTGCGCGGCTCTTCCCGCATCTCGGCGGCGCCGCCGAACAGGAACAGCGTAATGCCCTGAATCTCAAGCCCGTAGGCCCGCGCGACCACCGAATGCGACAGCTCATGGAACAGCAAGGAGGCAAACAGCCCGATCGTGCCGACGAGCGCCAGGGTCCAGTAGAGGCCCTGCGGCAAACCCTCATAGAACGACGGGAAGAAGCCGCTTGCCAGCGACCACAGGATGAGCAGCGCCAGGAACACCCAGCTTATATCGGCCCGGATCTCGAAGCCGAGTATTCGCCCGAGCACCATGCGTCGTCCGAACATCGCAGTCTCCCGCTTGGCGGACCACATTAACCCTGTTGGGCGCCCGCCCGCTCACATGACTCATGTGGAAACGCTGCCGCCGGAATGCAGGCTCCACGGATTCCGGCAACACCAGACGGCAAAAGCGAAATGCCGGCTGGACGCGCGCATGCGTTCGCTTGTATGCACCGACCATGAACGATGTCATCGACACTCCGGTCACCGTCCGCCGGGCCGAACCCGCCGATGCCGCCACCCTGGCCGCCATGCTGGCCGAGCTTGCCACATCCGAGGGCAAGACGGTGCCGCCAGCAAGCGAGGCGCAGCTTGCCGAATGGCTGGGCGGCGACGATCCGCCGTTCCACGCGCTGATCGCCGGGCGCGGCGGGGCCGACCTGGGCTATCTGGTTTTCTACCGCACCTTTTCGCTGTTCAAGGCGACGCCTGTGCTGCTCGTCGAGAACATCTATGTCCGCCATACCGCCCGTGGCCTTGGCGTCGGGCGCAAGCTGCTGACGGCGGCCGCCGGCGAGGCGGCGGCTCGCGGCTGGCGGCGCCTGGAACTCAACGTGCGCGCGGAAAACGACTCCGCCGCCGGCTTCTACCGCCGCCTCGGCTTCACCAAGCCGGGCGAGGAAGTCCGCCGCCTGGAGGACGAGGCGTTGGAGGCACTGGCTGAAGCCGGCGGCGACGCCTGAGCGGCCCCGAATCACTGTTTGGTTACAAACGCTTTTTTTGTCGCCCTAGTGATGGCGCATGCTTGTTTTGCATACAGACTGGAACGTCATTAGAGCCGCTCCCGCCAGCACGACCAGGGCACCTATATACCCCAACATGGTCAGCATTTCCCCGAGATAAAAAAATGAAAATACGGCACTCCAAACCGGCTCCAGGATATATATGAATGAAACCATAACAGGTGCCGTCCAGCGTATCATGTACAAGGAAATAACTGTCGGGATAACGAGTGTGCCGAAGCCAATGTATGAAATAGTCATAATATAATTTGAGGACATTGAATTATAATCGGCACCACCATAATATATTGATAAAATAATTCCGAAAAAACCTAGATAAAAACATTGTATTATAGCGATGTTTTTTGCCGACTCTCGGTCCAGCGCTAGCCATCTACATGTAAAAATATAGGACGTATAACAAATCGTTGAAAGTAAGGCGATGATATCGCCCCACCAATGACCTCCAACTTTTGAAGATTCCCATATCATCAAAATCACCCCAATGATCGAAAGTACACCTGCAATCATTTGTGGTTGTGTTGCGCCGCGCCGCAGGACGGCGCAGGAAATAACTAGCGCGATCACGCCCGTTAACGCCGGAAAGACGCCGGTATTGGTCGCAGTGGTCAGGTTAAGGGCCATGGCACTCGCAATATATGCGGCAGCGAGTGGCACTACGCCTATCGCGGCGGTGATGAACGTTGCCACTCGGATATTGCGTGACCCCGGCAGAAGGACTGCACTGGCAATTAGAAATGTCGCCATGGACGTCCCGATCATACCAATCGGATGAGCGGAATCGAGCGCCCCTTTCGTAACGGGGTAGAACGACCCCCATAACACCGGATTAATCGCAAAAACGAGATTCGCCCCCAAAGGCGAAGGCCTCGACACTCCGCTCATGCCCCGCGACCCGCCGCGCCCACGCGCCGGAACAGAAACACGCCATATGCCGGGTCTTGCGAGCACCATTGCCCGGCGATTTCAAAGCCGCGCCTCCGAAATAATTCTTCGAGCCCACCCTTTGGGAACTTCCGCATGATTTCGGTCCGAATCGTCTCCCCGCGACGAATATCGACTGAAAAATCAAGCTCTCGCAGTTTGATGCACTGCCCCTCCAGTGCCAACACGTGACTTTCCATCCGTTGGCAACTCGCATTATAGAATGACTGATGGTCAAACTCATCGACTCGTATATTTCCATCGAATCGCCAATTAAGATGAGAAAGCGTGTTCAAATTCGTAAGAGCAGCCACGCAATTGCCGTCATTGTACGCCGCTTCTAATTGAGATTTTTCCTTTTCCAAATCGACCCCAACAAGGAACACATCGCGACTTCCCATTTTTTGGGACATCGCGCTCAGGAGCAAAGAAATTTCTTCGTCGGTCATGTTACCGATCGTGCTCCCTAAAAACAGAAACAGACGCGTATCTGATGTATCGGGTAACGATGATATCCCTTGGAGAAATGTCCCAATTTTTCCACGAATTTGCCAATTCGGAAACATTTCAAGGATCTCATTCCCGGCGTTTTTTATCATCATATGATTTATGTCATTTGGTATATAGATGCCTTCGCCAAATGCATTTTGATGTGACTGAATCAATATTTTAGTCTTTAAAGAACTTCCACTCCCAAGTTCGACAATCTGATCCGCGGATGACAGTTGTACGATTTCGTCGGCATGGTTTCGGAGAATCTGCTCCTCTGTGCGGGTCAGATAATATTCGGGCTGCTTGCACTGCAACTCAAAAAGTATTGAGCCCGCATTATCGTAATAATATTTACTAGGAATTGATTTCAGTTCGCCGCCCAGCCCTTCCACCACATCTCTTCCATCGAAAAAGGTCGATTCGTCATCGCCAACCTGTTAAATTTTTATATTATCATGAGGGTCTTTATGATCGTTTTGCGCGGATGTGATATCGTTAGACTGAGGATGTTGCGTTGGCATCATCTTTAATCCTCCAAAAACGAAATATCGGTGACGCTCAAAACACAACACAATTGCCATCATAGAGCCTAGTAAAAAAATCTTACACTTCCTGAAAATATTTTTTATCCCCGTATAAATTACCAGATAAAGAATTTTATATTATAGATGCACGACGACGAAACGTACTATTATATGCGCAGGGAACTCTTACGCCGCGCTAAAATCATATTTACCTTGTCGGCCAAGGCCGCTTCCTGGCATCATAATTTTTACTCGTAATTATCTTGGTTGGAACTGCGGTATGGTAAGAACATGGCCCATTAGCCTTCCCTCCCTACGAACCCTGCAAGCCTTCGAAGCTGCGGCACGTTGGCGAAGCTTCTCCGAAGCCGCCAAGGAACTGAATGTCACGCATGCCGCCATCAGCCATCATGTCAGGTCTATCGAGAGGCAGTACGACGTGACGCTTTTTTCGAGGGCAAATGGAGGGCTTGAGATCACGGACACAGGAATGCAATTGTACGGCGATATTTGTGAATCGTTCGAGAAAATTGCCCTTGCCGCGCATAAACTTGGCAACCCGGACATCCACAAACGTTTGACTTTCTGTGTTGATCCGGATTTTGCCGAGTTATGGCTGGCGCCTCGATTGGGTCGATTTGTGTTTCAGAATCCAAGTATTGAATTCGACATAGATACCGCGAGGAATTGTCCGGACATTGAGGAAAGCCGATATGATGGCGCTATATATTACGGCGCTCCCGAATATTCAGGACATAAAATTGATATCCTGCGAACGATTAGGGCATTTCCTGTCTGCCACTCGCGCCGGAGATATGAAAGCCCCGGAATTCGCGAGCCGGACGACTTGACGCATTCAACCCTGATTCACGAGAAGACCACGGACTGGTGGCGGCGCTGGCTTGAAGCGGCAGGTGCAACCCGTGTCGATTCGCAACGAGGCCATGTGCTCCCGACGACCACCTTGTGTTTCAATGCTGCTATCGCGACCGATGGCCTGGCAATCGGCGACGACTTGCTCGCCGCAAAATATCTGGCAGATGAAGTTCTGTGGCGCCCCTTCGACCTATCGCTCCCCTGCCCCGACTCATACTGCCTGATGCTGTCGAAACCTGCGTCCGGAAAACCGGAAGTGGCCGCCTTCAGAAGTTGGCTTATCAGAGAGGCGGCGGCCGAGCAACGCGAGTCGGGTTGTGCACTCCACATGCCCTTGTAGAGAGAACATCACGCCCCATACGTCCTGTCTTCCAGCGGCGTTTCCGCGATGCGGCGGCGCAGCGTGGCGAGGAATTCCTGCTCCGCGCGGTTGAGCTGTGTCGTCGGATTGGAAACGACGTAGATATCCACCGCCGGCGCATGGCTGTAAGGCGGCAGCCGCCACAGAAGGCCATCGCGCACGTCCCGCTCGACCACGTGGATCGGCAGCACGCCGATGCCCAGCCCCGCGGCGATCATCCGCCGCACCTCCTCCAAATGGGAGGAGGTTGCGACGATCCGGTCGTCGATCTCCGCCTGGGCGCGCAGCAGGGCCACGGGCCGCAGCGCGTCGGCCATCCGGTCGGTCTTGAACGAGACGAAGCACTCCTCCCGCAGATCCGACAGCTCCAGGTTCCGCTTCCGAAAAAGCCGGTGCGCGGGACCGCAGAAGAAGCCGAAATGCTCGCGAAACAGCAGCTCGTATTGCAACTTTGGATGCTGCTTGGCGACAAGGCAGATGCCGAAGCTGGCGGATTTTTGCAGCACCGCGTTCACCACCTCGGCGCTGGTGGACACCTCCACCGTGTAGCCGATCCTAGGATGCCGGGCGTGCAACTCGGCCAGCGCCTCGTCGTAAAGCGGGCAAACGACGTGGCTGGCCATCCAGATCGTGACGTGGCCCCGGATCTCCTCCTGCACGTCGCGCAACACGACGGAGAGACGCGAGACGTTGCCGTAGATCTCCACGCATTCCCGGTACAGCCGCTCGCCCGTCTCGGTGACGCGGAACACGCCGGGTCCGCGCTCGATCAGGCGGCGGCCAAGCTGTCCCTCCAGGCGCTTCAGGGCGTTGGACACGCTGGGCTGCTTGAGCAGCAGGCGGTCGGCGGCCCGCGTAATGCCGCCCTCCTGCACGATTACCATGAATGTGCGCAGCAGGTTCCAGTCCAATTCGCGCGGCAAGCGATCCAGGCTGGCGTCGGGCATGCGGCCTCATAGTTGTATGCTATGCGATGTATTCTGCTTATCTATTTGCGTAATGTCCACGTCATATCCTTAAACTTGTGAAGGTGATCGGCCCGGGAAAGAAGGCCGGCATCGCTGGCGACGCCGGGCGAGGCTGTGTGGCAAGCCGGGCGCACCGGAACGGGGAGCAACCGGGAGAGCGGTTATGGCGGCCGTCGCGGCCGAAGAGCGCGATCTGCGCCCTTGGATACTGCTGTCACCTGCGCTGACGACGATTACGCTGCTGCTGGCGATTCCGACGTGTTTCGTCGTGGTGTACTCGTTCTGGCTGCGCACGGCGGCGGGCGGCGAGCAGGTGGGCTTCTACCTCGACAACTGGATCGAGGTGCTGACCGACCAGTTCTACCGGGATATTCTTTTCCAGACCTTCCGCATCGCCGCGATCACGACCGTGCTGTGCGCGCTGATGGGCTATCTGCCGGCCTATTTCATCGCCTTCAGCAAAATGCGCAACAAGGCGTTCCTGCTGTTGCTGCTGATGCTGCCATTCTGGGTCAGCTACATCATCCGCACGATGTCGTGGATCAACATCCTGGGCGTGTCGGGTGCGGTGAACTACGTGCTGACGTCGCTCGGCATCGTCTCCGAGCCGATCCAGATGCTCTACAACGAGACCACGGTGGTGTTGGGTCTGATCCACTTCCTGCTGCCGTTCATGGTGTTGAACATCTACGTCAGCCTGGAGGGTATCGACCCGAACCTGGTCGACGCCGCGCGCAGCCTGGGCTCGACGCCGTTCCAGGCGTTCCGCGAGGTGACGCTGCCGCTGTCGCTGCCGGGCCTCGCCGCGGGCGGGCTGCTGTGCTTCGTGCTGGGCGGCGGCACCTACATCACGCCGCTGATACTGGGCGGACCGACGGACGCGATGTTCGCCAACCTGATCTACGAGGCGATCATCATTCAGCTCAACTGGCCGCTTGGATCGGCCCTGTCGATCGTACTTCTGGTCGTGCTGGGTGCGGTGGTGCTGCTGTACAATCGTTTCCTCGGCCTTGGTCAGATCCGTAAGGGCTTCGGGTGAGGGCGCGGCGATGCTAAGCGGTTGGTCCCTGATCCGCCTGGGTACGGTGCTGGTTTACCTCTTTATGTTCGCGCCGGTCGCGGTCGTGATCCTGCTGTCGTTCAATTCCAGCCAGTTCGGCGCCTTCCCGATGGAGGGGCTGAGCTTCCGCTGGTTCGTCGAGCTGGCAAACAACGACGCCATCGTGCGCGCCTTCAAGACCTCGATCCTGCTGGGCATCCTCACAAGCGTCATCTCCACCACGCTGGGCGTGATGGCCAGCCTGGCGATGGTGCGCTACGAGTTCCCCGGCAAGAACCTGCTGAACACCGCGCTGATCGCGCCGATCCTGATTCCGGAGGTGGTGCTGGCGGTCTCGCTGCTGCTGTTTTTGCAGTTCCTGTCGATGCCCAAGAACTTCCTGCTGTTGCTGCTGGGACACGTGATCTTCACCCTGCCCTTCGTGGTGCTGGTGGTGCAGGCACGCCTCGTCGGCATCAAGAAGGAGTACGAGGAGGCGGCGCTGTCGCTGGGCGCGGGACCGATCCAGACCTTCTTCGCCGTCACCCTGCCGCTGTTGATGCCGGCGGTGCTGGCGGGAATGTTGTTCGCGTTCACGATTTCGTTCGACGACATCACCGGCACGCTATTCTGGAAGCCGCCGGGCGTGGAGACCGTGCCCACCCAGATCTTCGCGATGCTGCGCATCTCGATCAGCCCGGAGATCAATGCGCTGGGCGCGGTGATGATCATCATCACGGTGGTGCTGCCGCTGTCCGGCGCCGCGCTGGCCCGCCGCCTGGCCCGGCGCAGCGCGGAGTGAACGACGACGAAGGCCAGGCCACGATAAACGGATGAGGAGGCTGACGTGACCAAGATGGACCAGACGAAGCGCTACGAGCGGTTGCTCGAACGCTACAAGGCGGGCGATATCGACCGCCGCACCTTCCTGTCCCTGATCGGCGCCTCGGCGGTCGTCGCCGGCGTGACCGGCGGCCCGGTAAGCGCGCTGCGCCGGCAGGCCCTGGCGGCCAAGCCGGACTCCGTGCGCTTCGACGGCTGGGGCGGCGTGGTTTCCGAGGCGTTCCGCAAGTACGCCTTCGAGCCTTACGAGGAAGCTACCGGGATCGAGGTGATCGACGGCACCTTCGGCGGCGCCGACGAGTACCTGAACCGCGTCAAGACGGCCCAGCCGGGCGAGTTCAACATCGCCCACCTGTCGGGCGTGTTCGACTACGTCCGCTACCACAACCTGGGCTACTCGACGACGCTCAACGAGGACAACATCCCGAACCTCCAGAACGTCATGACGGCGTTGCAGGAGCCGTTCCGCAAGGTCACCGGCGGCAGGCTGTCGGCGGCGCCCTACGACTACGGCACCACGGGTCTCGCCTATAACCGCGATCACATCAGCGACGAGGAGATGCGCGAGAAGGGCGCCAACATCCTGATCGACGAGACCTACAAGGATAAGATCGGCGGCTGGAGCGACTGGCGCACCCGCATCTGGTACGCCGCGCTGGCGACCGGGCAGAACCCGAACGGCATCGAGGACATGGAAGCCGTCTGGGACGCCGTCCGCGCCCACCGCGACCTCGCGCTCAAGTACTGGCAGTCGGGTGCCGAGTTGATGAGCCTGCTGGCCGAGGGCGAGATCTACGTCACCGAGGGCTGGTCCGGGCGCATCGCCGCGCTGCAGGAGCAGGGCCACAACATCGGCTACTACGATCCGCCGGGCGGCTTCGGCTGGCAGGAGTGCCTCTTCGTCATCAAGGGCTCGCCGATGGAGGCCTGCGAGGAGCTTCTGAACTTCATGCTGGAGAAGGAGGTCGCGATCGCCGTGGCCGAAGGCCAGAAGTACCCGCCGGCGCTCAACCCGCAGAAGGTCGACCTGCCGGAATCGATCACCAAGCTGCCGGCCTTCGACCCGACCGGCACGCTCTCGGGCCTCAACTTCGCCGATCCGGAATACTGGAACGGCAACGAAGCCGAGTGGTCCAAGAAGTTCGCGCGCGTCCAGCGGGGCTACTGACCTTCAGACTGTGGACGCGCCGAGGGGGGCCGGCGGTTATCGGGGGGTCCCGCCGGCCCCTATCTCTCCTGAAGACAATGGGAGGTCACGCCCGTGGCCCAGCAGGCCAACGCCGTCGAGCTTCACAACACCGTCAAGCGTTTCGGCGAATTCACCGCCGTCCATAGCATGTCGCTGAACGTGACGGACGGCTCGTTCGTCACCTTCGTCGGGCCGTCGGGCTGCGGCAAGACCACGACGCTCAGGATGATCGCCGGTCTGGAGAACGCGACCGCGGGCGACATCCTGATCCGCGGCCAGCGGGTGAACGATATCCCGATCCACAAGCGCAACCTGGGCCTCGTGTTCCAGAACTATGCGCTGTTCCCGCACAAGACGATCTTCGAGAACGTGGCCTTCGGCCTGAAGTACCGCAACGTCGACAAGCAGACGATTGCCAGGCGCGTGCGCGAGGCCCTGCAACTCGTCCAGCTTCCGCATGTCGAGGACCGCCTGCCCCGCCAGCTTTCCGGCGGCCAGCAGCAGCGCATCGCGCTGGCCCGCGCCATCGTGATCCAGCCCGACGTGCTGCTTCTGGACGAGCCGCTGTCGGCGCTGGACGCCAACCTGCGCGAGGAGATGCGCGTCGAGTTGAAGCGCATCCAGCGCGAGCTTGGCATCGCCACCATCTTCGTCACCCACGACCAGGCCGAGGCGCTGGCCATGTCGGACCGGGTGGTCGTGATGTCCAACGGCTTCATCGAGCAGGAGGGCACGCCGGAAGAGGTCTATAACGAGCCGGCCTCGGAATTCGTCGCCAACTTCCTCGGCATCTCCAACCTGATGTCCGGCTCGGTGGAGGACGCGAGCGCCGATACGGTGAAAATCGCCGTCGAGGGCGGCCCGCATCTTCTTGCCCACCCGCGCGAGGGCCGCGGTAAGCACAAGGGCGACCGCGCGCGCCTGGCCGTGCGCGCCGAGAAGGTCTTCCTGGCCGAGCAGCACGCGGCGGACGACGACAGCGTGATCATCGACGGCACCATCGACGCCGTCGACTACCAGGGTCAGGCTGCCCGCTATTTCGTCACGGCCGGGAACCTGTCCTGGCAGGCGGTCAACCCGATCGACCGCCACCCCTTCCACGAGGGCCAGGCAGTGAAGCTGCGCATCCGGGCGCAGGACGTGGTGCTGCTGGACCCGGCGCGCTCCGGCAACGGCGCGGAGCAGGCCGGATGACCGCGACCGCGCCGAAATCCGCGACGGGCAAGCCCCGTCCCTCCCACCTGTTCTACCAGGGCCGGCAGCGCCGCCCGCTGATCGACCGCGCCGAGGGCATCTACATGTGGGATGTCCACGGGCGCCGGTATCTGGACGGCTCGTCGGGCGCGATGGTGACCAACCTGGGGCACAGCAATCCGCGCGTTCTGGCCGCCATGCGCGAGCAGATGGACAAGGCGACCTTCGCCTACCGCCTGCACTTCGAGAACGAGCCGGCGGAAGCACTGGCCGCCGAGGTGGCGCGGGAGATGCCAGGCGACCTGGACCGGGTGTTCTTCGTCTCCGGCGGCTCCGAGGCGACGGAATCCTGCCTCAAGATGGCGCGCAACTGGGCGCTTGCCACCGGCCAGCCGAAGCGCTGGAAGATCATCTCGCGCTATCCGTCCTATCACGGCTCCACCATGGGGGCGCTGGGGGTGACCGGCTACGACCCGCTGACCGAGCCCTACGCGCCGATGATGGTGGAGATGCCGAAGATCCCGGCGCCCACCTGCTATCTGGACCGCGACAACCATTCGATGGAAGAGCGCGGGCGGCGCTATGCCGACATGCTGACCGAGCGGATCGAGCGCGAGGGGCCGGAAAGCGTGCTGGCCTTCATCATGGAGCCGGTGGGCGGCGCCTCGACCGGCGCGCTGGTGGCCCCGGACAGCTACTACGGCCGCGTCCGCGAGATCTGCGATCGTTACGGCATCCTGCTGATCTACGACGAGGTGATGAGCGGCGCGGGGCGCACCGGCCGCTTCCTGGGCGCCGACCACTGGGGCATCGTGCCCGACCTCGTCGCGCTGTCGAAGGGCTTCGCCTCCGGCTACGCGCCGCTGGGCGCGATGGTGGCGCCGCCGCGCCTGGTCGAGCCGGTGCTGGATGCCGGCGGCTTCCCGCACGGCCACACCTACGCCGGCAATCCGCTGGCCTGCGCCGCCGGGCGCGCCGTCCTGCGAGAGATCCTGGAAAACGACCTGATCGCCAACGCGGCCGCGCGCGGCGACAGCCTGCTGACCCGCCTGGAGGGCCTGAAGGCGCGCTTCCCCTTCATCGGCGACGTGCGCGGCAAGGGCCTGCTGACCGCCATCGAGCTGGTGGCCGACGCGGAGACCATGCAGGTGCTGCCGCCCGAGTTGAACGCCTATGCCCGCGTCGTCGAGTTGGCCTACGAGCGCGGGCTGATCGTCTATTCGCGGCGCACGCGCGGCGGCCGCGAGGGCGACCACATCATGGTCTGCCCGCCGCTGATCGTCACCGAGGAACAACTGGACGAGCTGTTCGAGAGCTTCACCGACGCGCTGGCCGCCTTCGCCCGCGAGGCCGGCCTGCCCGGCGGCTAGGCTCGCGCCCGCCCGTCCGGAACCGATATACGCCAAAGACAGAAGGGACGACGCTACCGTGGCCCGCAACAAGGTCATTGTCACCTGTGCCGTGACCGGCTCCATCCATACGCCGACGATGAGCGACCACCTGCCGGTGACGCCGGACGAGATCGCCGAGCAGTCGATCGCCGCCGCCGAGGCCGGCGCCGCCATCCTTCACCTGCACGCGCGCGACCCGAAGGACGGCCGCCCGACGCCGGACCCCGACGTCTTCATGCAGTTCCTGCCACGCATCAAGCAGGCGACAGACGCCGTCGTGAACATCACCACCGGCGGCAGCCAGAACATGACGCTGGACCAGCGCATCGCCGCCGCCAAGGCGGCCGAGCCGGAGATGTGCTCGCTCAACATGGGCTCGATCAACTTCGGCCTGTTTCCGGTGGCCGACAAGTTCGACACCTGGAAGCACGACTGGGAGCGCGACTACCTGGAAGGCTCGCGCGGGATGATCTTCCAGAACACCTTCGCCGACATCGAACGCGTCCTCGCGGAGGTCGGCGAGGCCCACGACACCCGCTTCGAGTTCGAGTGCTACGACGTCGGCCACATCCACACGCTGGCGCACTTCCTGGATCGCGGGCTGGTGCGCACGCCCCTGTTCGTGCAGTTCGTCCTGGGCGTGCTGGGCGGCATCGGGGCGGACATCGAGAACCTGATGCACATGAAGCAGACCGCCGACCGGCTGCTGGGCGACGCCTACACCTTCTCCGTCCTGGGCGCCGGGCGCATGCAGATGCGCTTGGCCAGCATGGGCGCGATGCTGGGCGGCAACGTGCGGGTCGGGCTGGAGGACAGCCTCTACATCTCGCGCGGAAAGCTGGCCACCAGCAATGCCGAGCAGGTGACGAAGATCCGCCGCATCCTGGACGAGCTGTCGCTGGAAACGGCAACACCGGCGGAGGCGCGGTCGATGCTGGGCCTCAAGGGCGGCGACCGTGTAGCGTTCTAGGAACCCGGCCGGAAGGGAGCGCCGTGGAGGCATGCAGGTCGTCCACAACCCCGAGCACCGCCGGCACGACCCGCGCCACTTCGTGGTGAACGGCCGCGTGCAGCCGAACCCGGAGGTGGCGGCGCGGGTGGACGCGCTGCTTTCCGCCGCCCAGGAGGCGGGTCACGAGGCGATGACGCCGCCGGATTACGGCCTTGGTCCCGCCGCCGCCGTCCACACGCCGGAATACCTGCAGTTCCTGGAACACGCGGCCGAGCGCTGGCAGCGCATCGAGGGCGCGAGCGAGGAGGTCGTCCCGAACATCCACCCCCAGGGCCGCTGGCGGACGGGCTATCCCGCCTCCGTCGTCGGGCAAGCGGGACGGCACATGGCGGACACCGCCTGCCCCATCGGCGCAGGCACCTGGCGGGCGCTGCTGGGCAACATCAACTGCACCGCCCACGCGGCCCAACTGGTGATGGACGGCGCGCCCGCCGCCTATGCCCTGTGCCGGCCGGGTGGGCACCACGCCTTCGCCGACATGGCCGGGGGCTTCTGCTACCTGAACGATTCGGCGATGGCGGCACAGCGGCTGCGGCGGCGCTTCCGGCGGGTCTGCGTGCTGGACGTCGATGTCCATCACGGCAACGGCACGCAGGCCATTTTCTACCGCCGGCGCGACGTGCTGACGGTTTCGCTGCACGCCGATCCGGTGCGCTTCTACCCTTTCTTCTGGGGTCACGCGGACGAGCGCGGCGAGGGCGAGGGCACGGGCTGCAACCTGAACGTCCCCCTCCCCCGCGGCACCGCCGACGCGGATTACCTGGCTGCGCTGGACCGGGCGCTGACGCGTGTCAGCGCCTTTGCCCCCGGCGCGCTGGTGGTGACGCTCGGCCTCGACGCCTACGAGGGCGATCAACTGAAAGGGCTTTCCCTCACCACCGAGGGCTTCGCCGCGATGGCGGCGCGGATCGGCGCGTTGCGGCTGCCGACGGTCCTGGTGCAGGCGGGCGGCTACCTCTCCGAGGCGCTTGGCCGCAACCTCGCCAGCTTCCTCGCCGGCCTGGAGCGCGGGCAGGCCCGGCCATGACACAACCAAGCCAGTAATTCCGGAGCAATACCCGATGCAGGTCGTCTATACCGAGGACCACCGCCAGCACCATCCCCGCCACTTCCTGGTGAACGGCGCGCAGCACGAAAGCCCCGAGGTGCCCGAGCGCGCCGATCGCCTGCTTGCCGCCGCCAGGGCCGGCGGGCACGGGATCGTCGGGCGCCAGCACTTCGGCCGGGGGCCGGTCGCGGACATCCATACGCCGGAATACCTGCAGTTCCTGGAGCACATCGTGACCCGCTGGCGCCGCATCGAGGGAGCGAGCGAGGAGGTGATCCCGAACATCCACCCCCAGGGCCGCTGGCAGACCGGCTATCCGGCCTCCGCGGTCGGCCAGGCCGGCTGGCACCAGGCGGACACCGCCTGCCCGATCTCCGAGGGCACCTGGGAGGCCGCGCTCGCCAGCGCGGACGTCGCCGTCACCGGGGCCGAGATCGTACGGCAGGGCGCGCGCGCCGCCTATACGCTGTGCCGGCCGCCGGGGCACCACGCCTATCCGGACATGGCCGGCGGCTTCTGCTTCCTGAACAACAGCGCCATCGCCGCCCAGTGGCTTCGCCGCACGCATTCGCGCGTCGCCATCCTCGACATCGATGTCCATCACGGCAACGGCACGCAGGGCGTGTTCTACAGCCGGCCCGACGTGCTGACGGTCTCCCTACACGCCGATCCCGTGCGCTTCTATCCCTTCTTCTGGGGCCACGCGAACGAGCGCGGCGAGGGCGACGGCACCGGCTACAACCTGAACGTCCCGCTGCCGCGCGGCACCGACACCGCCGGCTACCTGCAGGCCATGGACCGCGCCTTCCAGCGCATCCGCGCCTTCGCCCCCACCGCCCTCGTCGTCGCCCTGGGCCTCGACCCGCACGAGGACGACCCGCTGAAGGGCCTTTCCATCACTACCGAGGGCTTCGCCGAGATCGCCGCGCGCATCGCCGGCCTGAAGCTGCCCACTCTGCTGGTCCAGGAAGGCGGCTATCTCTCCGATGCCCTGGGCGACAACCTGAAAAGCTTCCTTTCCGGGTTCGAGGCCGCGGCGGGGAGCTAGGCGCGACGGGGATGGCCCAGCAGGAATCACGATATTTGCAAGTTCTGTTCTGACTTGGAGCTGGGAGGGGCTCTTGGGAGAAATATCTGAACGACGGTTGGCTGCCTTCAGTCAATAGTGTAGCTTTGAAGAAGTTGACGGGGAGGCAAAAATGGCTGGTTGGCATATCGAAGGACAGTATATGGAGACATGTAATTGCGAATTCATATGCCCGTGTATTGGAACGAACCTGACGGGACAGCCCACCGAGGGTGACTGCAAGGCTGCGATAGCCATGCGGGTCGATAGGGGCGAGAAGGACGGCGTTTCCTTGGATGGAGTGGCGTTCATTGTGCTGATGCATTCGCCTGGTCCCATGGCCGACGGTAACATCAAAGTGGGGCTGGTCATTGACGAGAAGGCGAGTGGCGCCCAGACGGACGCCATTGCTCAGATCGCTTCCGGCGCGGAAGGCGGCCCGATGGAAGCGTTGGCGCCCCTCGTTGGCGAATTTGCCGGGATCGAGAAGCAAGCGATCACGTTTGAGACGGACGGGCTGAACCGAGCGGTCAAGGCCGGCGATCTCATCGACCAGGCCTTGAGCGGTGTGCCGAGTGTCTCCAAGGAAGGTGAACCGGTATATCTGGAGAACACCTGCCACCCCGTCTCGTCGAAACTGGCCCTGGCTAACGCCACCCATAGCCGGTTCCATGCCTTCGGCATCGACTGGGACGATGCCAGCGGCAATCGGAACGGTCATTTTTCGCCGTTTTCCTGGGATGGGTAGCGCCGGCGCGGACCAGACAAGGGCTCGATGACGGGGACGGCATCCCCGCTGATCGAGTCCGCTTTGAAGCGCGACCGTGTCATCGTTTTGGCCCTGCTTGTGGCAATTACAGCGATTGCATGGGCCTATCTGATCGACATGGCGATGGGCCAAGCCATGGGCGGGATGCGCGCGGTTTCGTGGGATCTTGGTTATTTCGCCGCGATGTTCGCCATGTGGGCGATCATGATGACGGGTATGATGGTGCCGAGCGCGGCCCCGCTGATCCTGCTCTACGCTGCCATCGAGCGAAAGCGGCACCCCGGCGAACGGCCCTACGCCGGCACAATGCAATTCACACTTGGCTATCTCGTCACCTGGACCGGATTCAGCCTTTTCGCGACGCTTGCCCAGTGGGGCCTGAGCGAAGCGGCCCTGCTCTCGCCCATGATGGTCGGGACCAGTCCGGTTCTCGGCGCCGCTCTCTTCATCGCGGCCGGCGTGTACCAACTCACACCGCTCAAGAACACCTGCCTGAAGCACTGCCGCTCACCCATCGCCTTTCTTCTTCACAGGCGGCGCACTGGCCGGTTCGGGCCGCTGCTCATGGGCCTGGATCACGGGGCGTTCTGCGTCGGCTGCTGCTGGTTTCTGATGGCTCTGCTCTTCACTCTCGGCGTTATGAATCTGCTGTGGGTCGTCGCGATTACGGTATTCGTGCTGCTGGAGAAAGTGGTTCCGCAACGAACGCTTCTCGTCCGGGTGAGCAGCGCTCTAATGATCGGCAGTGGTGTGCTTCTTCTGGCTACGTCGTGAAGGCCTGAAAACGAGGCAGCCTTGTCACAAAGTCGCCCCCAAGTCACAGCCGCCCTCACGAGGCGGTCCTTTACGGTAAGCCAGCTGTAAGTGGCACGTCGGCTACACCATCATCTACGGGCACGGCGGCACCATCGACTTCGTCCTCGACGCCCCGGCCTTCAAGAAACCGGTATAGGGGGAGGCGATGCGCCAGCAAACGCGCGCCAGCCTGGACGAGCGCCTGCCCTATCTGCATCGCCCGGCTTCGGGACCGCAGCGAGCACTTCAACAACCTGTGCTTGAAATACATACGAAATATAATCTCAAGATAAGATATTTCGACAACATTAGAACTGTGATTGCTCTCCCCACATAGGTGTGACACCTTCCGGTTATATGCACGCATCACGTGCAGTCAAAACGCATAACGAACAGCCGGGGGTTTTTCGATGCTGGGGTACAGGATCAAGTTGGCGGCGGTCGCGCTGCCGCTTCTTGCGCTTACCGTGTCCGCAATCCAGGCGAAAGCCGATGAAACGCGCCTGCTTTTGACGGGATCGAGCACCATTGCGCCGATCGCCGAGGAGATCGCGCACCTCTATGAAGAGAAAAACCAGGATGTGCGCATCGACATCCAGACGGGCGGCTCCACCAAGGGGGTCATCGATCAGCGGCGCGGCCTGAACGACATCGCCATGGTCTCCAGGCGCCTGAAGCCGTCCGAGAGCGACCTGACCGCGCACACCTTCGCCCTGGATGGGCTTGCCATGATCGTCCACGAGGACAACGCCGTGGAGGACCTGTCGAGCGACGACATCCGCGCCATCTACACCCGCAAAAAGACCGACTGGTCCGATTTCGGCGACGACGGCGGCGAGATCATCATCATCAACAAGTCCGAGGGACGCGCCACGCTCGATCTGTTCCTCGACCACTTCGGCCTGATCCCGCCGGACATCAAGCCGCACATGGTGATCGGCGAGAACGAGCAGGGCATCAAGGCCGTGGCCGGAAACCGCAGCGCCATCGGCTATGTCGCCATCAGCACGGCCTTCTACGACGCCGAGCACGGCGTGGCGATCAAGCTGGTCGGCCTCGACGGTGTGCTCGCCACGGTGGAGAACGTGGCCAACGGCTCCTACCCCGCCATCCGGCAGCTGAATCTCGTCACGGCCGGCGAGGTAAGCAAGACAACGCAGGCGTTCCTGGACTTCGCGCAGTCCGAGGCGGTCCACGAGATCCTCGATACCTTCCATGTCGTGGCCCCAAGCCGCTGAGCGCAGGGCAGGCCAAGGCGCGGCGGACCGCTGGCTCGCCGCGCTGCTCTGGGCCGCCGCCTTGTTCTCAAGCGGGATCGTCTTCGTCATCGTCTCGACGGTCGCGGTGGAGGCGATCCCCTTTCTGCGCGAGATCGGCCTGACGCGGCTGGTCAGCGACGAGGGCTGGTATCCGACCTACGGCCGCTTCCAGATGACGGCGATGCTGATCGGCTCGCTCGTCGTCGCCGCCGGCGCCTGCGTGCTGGCGCTGCCGGCGGGGGTGGTGTCGGCAGTGTACCTGGCGT
Organism: Ferruginivarius sediminum; assembly: GCF_003344765.1. Classification (GTDB taxonomy): domain Bacteria; phylum Pseudomonadota; class Alphaproteobacteria; order Kiloniellales; family Rhodovibrionaceae; genus Ferruginivarius; species Ferruginivarius sediminum. The sequence goes on from NZ_QPMH01000003.1 coordinate 75,119, forward strand.
TCTACGCAGGGCGATGGTCCGGGCGGATCTATCAGCGGCTCTTGGAGATCCTGGCGGGCATTCCCTCGGTCGTCCTGGGCTTCTGGGGTCTCACCACGGTCGTGCCGCTGATCGCCAAGGTCGAGCAACCGGGCACCAGCCTGCTCGCCGCCAGCTTCGTGCTGACCCTGATGATCCTGCCGACGGTCGCGCTGATCGCCTTCGCGCGCATCGCCGCGGTGCCGGACGCCTACTACCGTGGCGCCATCGGACTGGGCTTCAGCCGCTGGCAGGCGATCCGCCAGGTGGTGCTGCCGGCCGCCCGGCCCGGAATCGCCACCGGCTGCATCCTGGCGTTCGCCCGGGCACTGGGCGAGACGATGGCGGTGGTCATGGTGGCCGGCAACATCGTCCAGGTTCCCACGAGCGTCTTTCAGCCGGTGCGCACCCTTTCGGCCAACATCGCGCTGGAGGTCGGCTATGCCATGGACGTCCACCGCTCCAGCCTGTTCGCCAGCGCGACGATCCTGGTCCTTGCCGTCCTGGTGATCTTCGCCGTCGGCCGCTGGGTGGCGCGGGAGGACGCCCATGTCTGAGGCATCGCAGCCGCTGCTGGCTCATCGCTCGGCCCTGCGGCGCGTCGACTGGTCGGCGCCGGCGGTCTGCGCCATTCCCGTGGCGGTGGTCGCGGTGATGGCGTGGATGCTTGGCGAGATCGCCTGGCTGGGGGCGGACAAGCTGTCCTGGACGTTCCTGACGGAAGCGCCGCGCAACGCCGGGCGCGAGGGCGGCATCGGCCCGATCATCGCCTCCACCGGCCTGATCGTGGGGATCTGTCTGGCAACGGCGCTGCCGCTGGCCGTCGCGACATCGGTGCTGATCGCCGAATACCTGCCGGCGCATTCGCGCACGGTGCGGGTGATGCGCACGCTGCTGGACGTGCTGGCGGCGGTGCCCTCCATCGTCTTCGGCGTGTTCGGCTATGCCTTCTTCGCGCTGGCGCTGGGCTTCGGCTTCTCGATCCTTTCGGGCGGCCTGACGTTGGCGACGATGATCCTGCCGATCCTGATCGGCAGCATCGAGCAAAGCCTGCGCGCTGTTCCGCTCGACATGCGCATCGCGGGCGCCGGGCTTGGCATGACGCGCCCGGCGGTGATCGCCCGCGTCCTGCTGCCGCTGGCCAGCCCCGGCATTCTCGCCGGGACGCTGCTGGGCCTGGGGCGCGCGCTGGCGGAGACGGCGGCGCTGGTGTTCACCAGCGGCTATGTCGCGCGGATGCCGGAATCGCTGCTGGATTCCGGGCGCACGCTGTCGATCCACGTCTTCGACCTCTCGATGAACGTGCCGGGCGGCAGCGGACCGGCGGCCGGGACCACGCTGCTTCTCGTCCTTCTTCTCCTGGTTCTCAACGGAGCACTATTATGGCTGATAGCCATCTGGCGTCGGCGGACAGGCATGAGCTTCACCTTGACGCCCTAGACCGCCATCCCGACGTTGCGGACGCGGCAACGAGCCCCGCGAACGGCAATGGTCCGGCGGCACAACGCCAAGGCGAGCCCGTCTGGCAGGTGCGCGACCTGAACGTCACCTACGCCGGCATGGCGGCGCTGTCGGGTATCGACATGGATATCCATGACGGCGGCGTCACGGCGATCATCGGCCCGTCCGGCTGCGGCAAGAGCACCTTCCTGTTCTGCCTCAACCGGCTGTCCGACCTGATTCCCGGCTGCCGGGTGGATGGGCGCGTGATGCTGCATTCGCACGATATCTTCAGCCCCGGGACGGACCTGACCGCGCTGCGCCGGCACGTCGGCATCATCTTCCAGAAGCCGAACCCCTTCCCCACGACCATCTGGCGCAACCTGGAAATGCCGCTGAAACAGAGCGGCATCCGCGACAAGGCGGAAATCGCGGCGCGGATCGAGGAGTGCCTGACCGCCGTCGGCCTGTGGAACGAGGTGCGCGACCGCCTGCGCCGGCCCGCCCTGGGCCTCTCCGGCGGACAGCAGCAGCGTCTGTGTATCGCCCGCGCCCTGACCCTGCGGCCCGAGGCGCTGTTGATGGACGAGCCGTGCAGCGCCCTCGACCCCATCGCCACCGGCGTCATCGAGGAGCTGATCGGCGAGTTCAGGGGCAAGTACACCACCGTCGTGGTCACCCACAACCTGGGCCAGGCCCGGCGAATCGGCACCGACGTCGCCTTCTTCTGGAACGAGGGCCGGGGCGGCCGCATCATCGAGCGCGGCCCGGTCGAGAAGGTCTTCGACGCGCCCGAGGACGATTTGACGCGGCTTTATGTGGAAGGACGGATTGCCTGACGGGCAAAACCATTCGTCGTGCGCCGACAGGCCCAAATGGCGGTGATATTCGATCTATTGGCATTATCGCCAAAGCGTTTCGCCATATGAGCGGGTAAAGCCAGACAATTCGGTATTGCTCAAGCTTGGTGGAACTTCAAACTTTGGCTGCCATTAAATTCAGGAGATGTATCTTTTAAGGCCATACGGTCGAAAATAAATATTCAGTATACCCTTCCGGTTTCACCACATCGAAAACTATAGGGTGACAAGCGTTCTTCGGTGGAATTTCCACCTGCGGGTTTTGCGTGGCAATCTGGTGGCAACAGACCGTCAGGAGCGCGGAACGGGCGATGCGAGGCAACACCCCCCATAGCGAAACGCACCGCAGAACCGCCACACCCGCAGCCTCAACCCGATCCCGCCACCATCCCCTCGCTATGACACACGCGACGATTGCCCTGGTGGGTCGGGAGCTTTCGGCAATGCCGCTTTCGTTCGAGCGCAGCCACGCGGAGGCCTGCAACGTGGTGCGTGCGGCCAGCCTGTCCGAGCTGCCGGGCCGCTTGCGCCCGGACGTGTCCGCCGTCGCCGTTGACGCCGGTAACCGCAGGCGCGGCCTGGTCGAGGTGCTGCAGCGCACCGCCGCCGCCTTTCCCGCCGCGAAGATGCTGGTGGTGCTCGACGCCGAGAGCTTCCACGACGACCGTGTCGCGGCCGCCTTCCCGCCCGGACGGGTGCAGAGCGTCCTCGTTCACCCCATCGATTCGGCGGAGTTGACCGAGGCGCTGGACCGGCTGCTGCTGCTGGCCGACTTCGAGGGCCGGGCGGAACAGGCGCGCGGCGAGTCCGGCGCCGAGCGCGAGCCCTACATGGTGGGCGAGAGCCGGCGCATGCACGAAACCTTCGACTGCATCCGCCGGGTCGCGCGCACGGACGCGCCCGTTTTGATCACCGGCGAAAGCGGGACTGGCAAGGAATTGGCCGCGCGCGCCATCCACGAGATCTCCGACTTCTGCGGCGGGCCGTTCGTCGCCATCAACTGCGGCGGCATCCCGACCGACCTGATCGCCTCGGAATTGTTCGGCTACGAGAAGGGCGCGTTCACCGGCGCCACGCAGCGCAAGCCGGGCCGCGTGGAGACCGCGCAGGACGGCACGCTGTTCCTGGATGAGATCGGCGACCTGCCGATGCCGGTGCAGTCCCATCTGCTGCGTTTCCTGCAGGAAGGCACGCTGGAGCGCGTGGGCGGCGTCTCCACGCTCCACGTGCGCACCCGCATCGTCGCTGGGACCAATGTCGATTTGAAGGAGGCCGTCCGCCAAGACCGGTTTCGCGAGGACCTGTTCTACCGCCTGAACGTCTTCCAGGTGGAGATGCCGCCGCTGCGCGAACGCGGCGAGGACGTCGTGATCCTGGCCAACTACTTCCTGCGCCGCTTCGCCGGCGATGGCGACGGTGAGCGGATAGAGTTCTCGCCCTCTGCCGTGCGCATGCTGAAGGCGCACACCTGGCCTGGCAATGTGCGCGAACTGATCAGCGCGGTGCGCCGGGGCGTCGTCATGTGCCGACATGGTCGCATCACGGCCCGCGATCTCGGCCTCGACGGACAGGACGCGCACGACGAGGACACGCCCTCCACCCTGGCCGAGGCGCGCGAGCGGGCCGAGCGCGCGGCTATTGCCAAAGCATTGCGCAGAAACCGCAGCCGCGTCGGCAAAGCGGCTGAAACACTTGGCGTTTCCCGCATTACTCTGTACAAACTTATGAAGAAGTATAATATGGCAAATCCTGGTGAACATTCATGTTCGCCGGACGGGGGTCACGAAGTTTAAGTAGAAATCCAGTCCACGCAATTGGAAGACGGTCGGGATGAATTCAGCTCTTCGGCGCACCCGCGCGAACGCGCGCGTTTCTCGTGAGTCATCCACCCATCGTTCCGGATACCCCGCGCGCCTCGTTGCCGCGGTCAGCACGCTCGCCATCGCCTGCACGCTGTCGCAGGGTGCCGCCGCGGAGGACACGGCCGAGGTTATCGAAAAGCTGCGCCAACGCATCCAGCAGCAGGAGCAGCAGCTTCGCCGGCAGAAGCAGATGCTGCTGCGCCAGGAACAGGAACTGGAGTATCAGCGCGAGCAGCTCGACTCGCTGACGCTCGACAGCGCACGGGCGCGTGGGACGACATCGGCGGACGGTTCGGAGGGCACGGAAACGGCGGCGCAGGCGGACACACGCCAGCGCACGGCCCAGGCCGAACCGGCCGAGACCGCGCCCACCCAGCGACCGGAAGCCGAGGAGCGCCAGTTCCGGGAGGGCGAGTTGACCCTGATCCGCGATCGCGGCGGCGTGCTGACCCCCCAGGGCACCTTCGTCCTGGAGCCGGAGCTGGAATTCGCGACCTCGTCCAGCAACCGCTTCTTCTTCCAGGGCGTGGAAGTCGTCGAGGCCGTGCTTTTCGGCATCATCGAGGCGTCGGAAACCCAGCGCGAGCGCGTCACGGCGGCGCTTGGCGGCCGCTATGGCGTCACCGACCGCTTCGAAGTGGACGTACGCGTTCCCTACATCTACCGCAACGACCGCATCGAATCGACGGGCGTCAACGATCCGACGTTCAGCAGCGTGCGCGACATCGAGGGCGATGGCCTGGGCGACCTGGAATTCGGCGCCCACTACCAGCTCAACAGCGGGCGGGAGGACTGGCCGCTGTTTGTCGGCAACTTGCGTGTCGGCGCGCCGACCGGCGAGGGTCCGTTCGACGTGGACCGCGACGAAAACGGCCTGGAGAGCGAGTTGCCCACGGGCTCGGGCTTCTGGTCGGTGGAACCCAGCATCACCGCCATCGTACCGACCGACCCGGCGGTGGTCTTCGGCAACATCGGCTATGCCTGGAACATCAGCCGCGATGTCGACGAGCGCATCCCGAACGCGCAGGACGACGTGGACGGCGTGACCGAGATCGGCGAGGTCGATGTCGGCGACTCCATCAACGCCAGCTTCGGCGTCGGCGTCGGCCTGAACGACCGGCTCAGCTTCAGCCTGGGCTACGAGCACAGCTACGTGCTTGCCACCGACACCGAGGTGGACGGCCAAGTGCAGGAATCCGACGAGGTGCACGTCGCCTCGTTCCTGTTCGGCGGCAACTACGCCCTTAGCCCCCGCACGGCCATCGACCTGCGCGTCGCCGCCGGCCTGACCGAAGAGGCGGAAGACGCCCGGGTGACGCTGCGCGTGCCGATCACGTTCTAGGGTGCGTTGCCCCCGGCGGCGAAAGCCAGGGAACCCGCATCGTGCGCCGCCCGAAGAAAGCTATCGGAAGGTGACCGATACCGATGTCCTGAAGGTGCCGTCGCGCTGTCGGGGTTGGGGCGGCTTGGGCGGCAGCGGGTGCTTCATGTCGTCCCATAGGACGGAGCCGACCTGGATACTCCCATAATCCGGCGTCGCGCCCGAAAAGCGGGATCCGCGCGCGCCGCTGAGAACCTCGTCGGCCACGGGCGCGTCGAATGGATCGGCAGCCGCAACCCTGGGCGCCGTCCCCTCGCCCGCAGTCGCTTGCAGGCAAGGCAGCGCGGCCACCGCGAAAACCGTGGCCAGCAACCGCTTCGCCGATATGCCGACACCTGTCCGCATTTACGACCCGCGCAGAGAGCGTGCGTTGCGAACTGCGTCCGCAGCCAGCCGGCTGGCCCGGAACGAGCCGATCAGGTCGCGGAAGTTCTCGATACTCAGGTTAATCTGCACACGCTGGGAAATCGAGACATTGTTCAGCCGGTTCAACACGATGGAGCGTGGCAGCCCGTTCGTCCCGTGGCTGACGGTCAGCCCCGGTATCGACAGCGTTCCCGTCACCGGCGTCGCGCTCGCATTCGACGATGGCGCGGGCGCGGCGGACGGTTGCGTGGCCGCCTGTGCCGAGGATGAGCCGGACGACGACCCCGAGGACGTCGGCCTTGAGGTCCGTGAAACCGTCGCCGGGCCCGTCGAACTTCCGGCCGTGGCGGCGTTCCGGGCGCTGGCGGTGGTGGACGCCGTGGATGCGGCTTGGCGCTCCGGCTGCGTGCCGGTGTCCCCGGCACCGGCCGCCTGCGAGGCGCCGTTCAGCGGCGACAGCCCCTCCGCAATCGTGTCGCCGATCTGGCGGACGCGATTCAGACCCTCGATGACGAAGCTGGAGGTGAGCGTCATCTTGTCGTTCAGGCCGGTGCGCACGCTCACGCCGATGTTCATCTCGAAGGCGCCGACCTTGAAACCGCCCCGTACCCGGTCGAGCTCGGCCCGGGCCAGGGGTTCCACGGGGCCGAAGGGGTCGTCGACGCCGGCACCGGCCTGAAGCGGCATGAGGCCGCAGACCGTGGCAAGGGCGGCAGCGGCAACGACGGACAAGCGCGGCATGGCTCGATCCTCGCTAATAGACCCGGCCGGCCCGGAACAGGCTGGCCGAGAACGTTGCAAGCGACGTGCGGCTCAACGCGGTCCCGAAAGGTGCCCGCGCCTGGACCGCCCAGGTTTCCGGTCTGTTGAAGGTGTCCCGCGCCTCGGCGACCCGTGACTTGATGACGAAGGCGATGCCGTTCCACATCGCCTTGAATTCGTCGCGGTCGATCGGCCGGATACCGCGGGCGGGGTCGCCGACCAGCACCTCTCTTTCCGAGACGCCCTTGACGATGACGAAGTGCTTGTAGCCGTCGGTGTCGATCAGCGCGATCGCCGGCAGGCCCGCCTTTTGGAGGCGGTCCAGGGACACCTTGTAGCCGTCGGAAGGCAGGCCGATCTCCGCCAGGTAGCGCTTCATGTCGAGCAGCGAGAAGCCCAGGCGTTCGATGCGCTCCTGGTCGCCCGTCTCGTACATGGTGTTGAAAACCTCGATCTCCGTCGTCGGCCTGTCGTAGTGAAATGTCAGCAGCGAGGCCAGCGCCGCCGACCCGCACGAGAAGTCATACTTTTGCAGGAATACCGTGCGGAAACGCGCCTCCCTGATCGACTCTACCGGCACGTTGAACGCGCCGCCGAACGACCCGCCGACGCCACGCACCGTAACCTCCCCCGCGACGGCCGGCGCCGCCGCGATCAGGGACAACATCGTGGCCAGGACCAGAGCGCCGCGCGTCATCCCCCGTCTCCCTACTTCAGGAAAATGTTCATCTGGTAGATCGTCTGGAAGTTGGAGTTCAGACCGGTGTTGAAATTCAAGGTGCTGAACCCGCTGACATCCTTGACGTCGATGTTGTCGATCAGGCCGGTGGTCACGTTGGAGGCCCTGTTGTCGCGGATGTCGCTCAACGCCTCGGCCACATTGATCCCGACATCGTTGATGCCGCCGCGAACGCCGGAAAGCTCACCCAATTCCACCTTGTTCTCGAAGATCTCCTCGCCCGCCTCCAGATCACCGTCGCCGGCGTGCGAGAGCGATGGATACACCGACACGGCAGCGGCGGCGAGTACGCACATCCAAGCGATCCTGCGATAACTCGTCGACATGGGACCGATCCCCGATCATGGCGAAAACGGCCGGCGCCGGCGGGCGCGCGACGGGAAAACCCGCCCGGCCCGCCGGCCCCGCTGCGCATCGCCTTAGTTGTTGATGCGCGAGTTGATCGACACCGAGTTGCTCATCGAGCCGATGCCGGTATTCTGGTTAATCTGGTTAATACCGCGAGAATTCTGGACCGACGTCCCGCGAATATTACCGGTGTTGACCGAGCCGTCTTCCGGAACGGTCTCGACGAACTGAACGCTCGACACCGAGGAGCTGAGCTGCGTCTGGTTCAAGGCGACGCTGCCCATGATATCGACGTCGAAGCCGTCGTTGTCCTGCGAGCCGGTGACGACGTTGCTGCCGTCGCCGTTCGCCTGGTTCGCGTCACGACCGGCATTCTGGCCGCCGTCGGCCGCCTGGTTCACGTTGCCGCCGGCAACCACGCCCGAATCCTGGGCGGCGTCGCCACCGGCCACCTGGGCGTCGTCGGTGGCGGAAAACAGGTCGTTGCCCGCCATCTGGCCGCGGCCGCTGGCTGCGTTGCCGCCGGCAACCGTGGCGCCCTCGCTGGCGGTGATCGCCGTGCTGTTGTTGGCCGCCTGATTGGCGCCCTCACCAGCGATGTAGTTCTCATCGTCGGAGTTGTCGTCGGTGTTGAACGAGTTGTCGATGTCGTCGCGGCCGTCGTCGTCGTCGGCCGAGTTGTCATCGATCGTTGTGTTGCCGGAATCGGCCGTATTGCCGATGCCGCCGACATCCTCAATGTCGGTGCCGTCGTCGTCGCTGTTGTCGTCGGTATTGCCGATGCCGCCGGCGTTATCCTTAATATCTACGCCGTCGTCATCGGAGTTATCATCGGTATTGAAAGCGTTGTCCGCATCCAGACCATCGTCGTCCGAGTTGTCGTCGGTGTTAAACGAGTTGTCGGCATCGGTGCCATCGTCGTCGGAGTTGTCGTCCGTCGTCGTGTTGCCGGAATCGGCAATGTCGGTATTGCCGATACCGCCGGCATTGTCCTTGACGTCGATGCCGTCGTCGTCGCTGTTGTCGTCGGTCGTCGAACTGTCGTTGCCGACGTTCGTCTGGTTGCCGACGTTGTCCTGGTCGTTGGCATCGTTGTCCTGATCGTTGCCGGCGGTCGTGCTGTCCTCGATGTTGCCGTCGCCGACGTTCGAGTCCTCGGCGTTGCCGTCACCGACCGTGGAATCGTTCTGACCGGCAGCGCTGCCGTCACCGGAAGCGTCCGCCACGTTTTCCTGCGTGGGCTCGGCATCCTGAGCGAATGCATACGGTGCGCCGGCCATGAGCGCGGCCACCGAAACCGCGGCAAGCAGATTTCGCTTGAGCATCCTCAACTCCTCCCGTGGGATTGTCTCCGCATTGTCCAGGCGCGACGGATGATCCCACCCCGCCGCAATGCCCGTTGCAGCAAGCGGCGTGCCAATCCTTCGAAAGCCAGTGATTGCGCGCCTTCCGCGGGTCAGTCCTGGCCGCGAGAGACAGGGAAAGACGGATTCGAGGGAAGCCGGACGGGATATTTGTTTCGCAAGGTTAACACTTGGGAGTCGACTTCCGCCCCGGGACAGGAGCTTTTTCCAGTCTTGTGAGGATGTTAGTCGCGCATCGGCCGCTATTAAGTATGGTTAACAATTTCTAGATTGGGCGTTAAGCATCGGGCTGACCCAGCGCCAGCGAGGCTAGAACGCACCACCCCGGATCGTGATGTTGGGCGTCAGGAAATCGACCATCGGCGCCAGTCCGATATCGGCGTTCATGTCCGCCGCCGGGCGACTGCCGGTCGGGTTGCCGATTGGCATCCGCCCGGTGTTCTCCATCAACTCGCGCTGTTCGGGAAGCACGCGGCCAAGGCCGCTCAGCGTTCCGCCGGTCCCGGTTGCCGTGGCCTCCAGATCGGCGCCCTGAACCGGGGCCCCCAGCATGCTGTCCAGCTCGGACTCCGCCTGTCCCGGCGTCGTCATGAAGGCAAGTACGGCCGCCACCATCGCCAGTGTCGCCGTTCGTCCAAGCACCGCTCCACCCTCCATCGTCCACAACCTGCCGACAGCGACGCAATTCCCGTGCCAGCCGGCTTCGGGCGTGCGGGAACGGCGCCGGTTTGCAGCGCCGCGTGCAACCTTTATAACGAGCGCACGCAGGCGGCCGCCCGCGCGAGCACAGGTAGCGGCCACCACCACGACGCCCAAGGCATCCAGCGATAGAGACCGCACACCGCATGAGCGCCAAGAAAACCATAAAACCCCGCGCGATCAGCGGCTTTCCGGAATGGCTGCCGGAGATCCGCATCGTCGAACAGCAGTGGATGAACGAGATCCGCCGGATCTTCGAAAGCTATGGGTTCTGCAGCATCGACCCACCGTCGGTGGAGGATATCGACGTCCTGACCTCCAAGGGCGGCGACACCGACAAGGAGATCTACGCGCTGCGCCGCTTGCAGGCCGAGGACGGCGGCGACGAGGCACGCGTGGCCCTGCACTACGACCTGACCGTGCCGCTGGCGCGCTATGTGGCACAGCACTTCAACGACCTGGCCTTCCCGTTCAAGCGCTATCAGATCCAGCGCGCCTGGCGCGGCGAGCGCCCGCAGGAGGGGCGATTCCGCGAGTTCTACCAGTGCGACATCGACGTGGTGGACGTCGACAACGTCGCCCTCGACTTCGACGCGGAGCTGCCGGCCGTCATCCTGGAGGTGCTGGCGAGCCTGGGGCTCGACCGGGTGTCGATGCACATCAACAACCGCAAGATCCTGCAGGGCTTCTACGAAGGTCTGGGAATCGAGAACGTGGTCGAGACCATCCGCGTCGTCGACAAGATGGACAAGATCGGCCCCGAGGGCGTGGCGAAGATGCTGGTGGACGACGCCGGCATCGACGCCGCCACGGCGCAGCGCTGCGTCGAGCTTGCCTCGATTCGCAGCACCGACACCTCCTTCGCCGAGCGCGTGCGCGCCCTGGACGTCAAGTCCGAGCTACTGGACGAGGGTCTGGACGAGTTGACCTTCGTGCTGGAACACCTTGCCAGCGTGACGCAGGAGCAGGCGGTCGCCGACCTCGCCATCGCGCGCGGCTTCGACTACTACACCGGCACCGTCTACGAGGGGAAGCTGATCGACTATCCGGATTATCCCTCGATCCTGTCGGGCGGGCGTTACGACGATCTGGTCGGCAGCTTCCTGCGCCGTCGGCTGCCGGGTGTGGGCCTGTCCATCGGCCTGACGCGGATCTTCGCCAAGCTGGTGAAGGAAGGCCAGATCCAGCCGGGTCCGAAGTGCCCCACCGACGTGCTGGTGGTGCAGCTTCCGGGCGTGGACCGGGCGGTCGCCCGCGACACCGGCCGGCACTTGCGCCGGCGCGGCTTCAACGTCGAGGTCTATCACGAGGCCAAGAAGGTCGGCGCGCAGATGAAGTACGCCGACCGCAAGGGCATTCCCTACGTCTGCTTCCCGCCCGGCGAGCCCGGCGCGCTGCCCGAGTTCAAGGACATGCAAAGCGGCGAGCAGACCAGCGTCAGCCTCGATGCGTGGTCACCTTCGGGCAGCGGCGGGACGTTCAAGGCCCGCACCGTTTCGGCCTGAGCGGCCTAAAACAGCCTAGGCCGCCGCGGCGGTGCGCGGGCGGCCGACGGCGACGCCCGTCACGTGGCACTCGACGAAGATGTCGCTGCCGTCGGAGGCCGTGGCGGTGAGGTCCGAACGCTCGACCGTGATGTCGACGGCCCCGGCCCCGGCGGCCAGCGCCAGCCGCTCCGCCTCCGCGTGCGCGGCGCGGTGGGCGGCGGCGACCGCGTGCTCAAGCTCCTCGAAGTCGGCCACGCCGTCGAACAGATGGGCGCGGTATTTCTCGCCGGTGGGCTGCGTGATCAGGACCGGGGCGCGCTGCATGATGCCGCCGGCGACCGCGCCCACCGCGTTGCAGACGCCGGCATGCGGCGGCACGTCCAACTCGGTGTTCACCCGCCGCGCAACGCCGGGAAAATAGGCCGCGGCCGCCGCGCCGACAGCCACCAGCGGGCGGCTCAGGCGCAGCGTCACATCGACAAGCTGCCCGGCCGCGCTGCCACCTCGCGCGGCCCTGTCCAGCAACTCGCCGCCCATCTCCTGCGCGTTCCGCTCCGCCGCCAGCGCGGCGGTGGACAGCGCCCGCGCGCCTTGGCGCACGAACTGCTCCACGACCAGTTCCGCGACGGCCGTCTCGTCGCCATCGAACCGCCGGTCGCCGAAGGCCGCAAGCTTCCGCCGCCACAGGCTGGCGCCCAGGGCCGCGCCCTCGTGGCTCCACTGCGACTGCCGGCCCAGGATGTGGGCGGCGTCGCTGGGCGTGAAGCCGGCGCGGACGACGACGCCGCGATCCAGCAGGCGCTCCAGGCTGCGGCGCTCAAGGTAGCGGTCCTCGATCCCCTCCAGGTTCAGCGGCCCGTCCGCAAGGCTGTCCAGCAGCGCCCGCTCCCCGCGCGACAGCGCGGCGCCGCCCGAACCGGGCCGGCGCGCCTGCAGCGCGAAGCAGCCGGCGTTGCCGGAGGGGACGCCCGACTGCACCTGCCCGCGCAGGATGTCGAGGACATGCGGATACTGGTGGGCCAGCAGGCTGAGCGGCACGGCACGGCGCGGGCCCAGGCGCAGGCCGGTATCGTGCGGGCCAGGCTCCGCCTCGATCGTCACCGCGCTGTCGCCGCCCAGGCCGACCGCGTGGACGTCCACCGCCTCGACCATGGTGCGCCAGCCGCCGACCGTGGCGCCCCGTGCGGCAAGCCGGGGCCGGCCATCGGAGATGTAGGCGATGTCGGTGGTCGTGCCGCCGATATCGGCGACGAAGGCTTCGCTCCGCCCGGTCAGGTGGAAGGCGCCGACGACGCTGGCGGCCGGGCCGGATAGTACCGTTTCCACCGGGCGCAGCATGGCGGCCTCCGCCGACACCATCGAACCATCGCCCTTCACGACCATCAGCGGCGCGGAAATATGCCGGGCTTCGAGTTGCGAGCGCACGGCCAGGATCAGTTCGTGCAGCATCGGGATCAGCCGCGCGTTCAACAGCGTCGTCAGCGCCCGGCGCGGCGCGTCCAGCGCGCTCGACAGCTCGTGCGAGCAGGTGACCGGCAGGCCCGTCAGCTCCCGCGCAAGGTCGCGCACCGCGATCTCGTGCGACGGGTTCCGGGTGGCGAAGTAGCCGGCGACGGCAATGGCGGCCACACGCGGCGCATGCTCCAGAATGGCCCGCCGCGCCGCGTCGAGGTCCAGCCCGGCCTGCTCTTCGCCCGTCGCGTCGTGGCCGCCGGCGATATAGGCCACGGGGTCGTCCGAAATGGCCTGGCCCAGGCCGGATTTCTCCAGCGTTTCCGGCCCCTGGCCGATCAGGATCAGGCACACGGCGCCGCCGTGGCTTTCCACCACCGCGTTGGTGGCCAGGGTCGTGGAGAGCGAGACGAAGCCGATGGCCGGCGCTTCGCCCTCGGGCAGCACGTCGTCGAGCGCGCCCTCGATGCCGCGCGCCAGATCGTGCTTCGTCGTCAGCGCCTTGCCGGCGCGCAGGACGTGCCTGTCGGCGTCGTCGTACAGCACCGCGTCGGTGTAAGTGCCGCCGGTGTCTATACCAAGCAGAGTCGCCACCCGCTGCCCTCCGAAGATGTTGCGCGCGTCACCTCAAGCCGCCCGACGCGCGGACAGGCCCCACGAATGGTTTGTAGTTGACGCCCGCAAGGCCGCAAGTGCGCGATGCCGACGTTCACTAACCCATTCGCGCCATGACCGTGGGGCCGGAAGAAGTCGCGTTCCGCCCGGCACCCGCTCGTATTTTATGCCCGTGGAGGCTGCCCGGATCGAGATGCTCTCAGTGAGACGTGGCGGGCGCCTGTCGGGTCTTCGGTGTCCAGCGAGGAAAGGGGGAGTCTGGCGGCACGATCGGCCGCATTATCGGGAATCGCGTGACCGGGCGGGCAATCGACAATGCATGTCGGATCGTCCCGCCCGGCCATCGTTGGATCAATGCGATGGTTCCTCGAAAAAGTCAGGAACTCAGTACACCGCGATCGTGTGGAAGAATATCACCACCGCGACGGCCGCGCCGAGCGTCAGGTAAGGCAACATGCCACACCGCTTTTCGATTGTCGTGCCGTCTTCTCCATGGGCGAGCATCATGTCCTTGTACATCTGCTCCGGGAATACGCCGCCATCGGTAATGTAATGGCGGAACGCGAAGACGGGGATGATCGCCGCGGCGACGAGCAAGCCCACGGTCAACGTGCCGGCACCCCAGATGTTCGCGCCCATGCCAAGGAAGGCAAGGTTGACGAAGCCCAGGATGGCCCCCATGCCAAGCAGCCAGTTCGGGCACCGGAAGGGGCGTTTGGCCTTCGGGCTGTCGATGCGGTGCATCCAGCCGGACTGAAGGTTGAGGAAGATGAAGACGATGTAGTTCACATTTGCCAGGGCCAGAAGGAACACATAGTCCGACATCATCAACAGCAGCATGTTGAAGCCGAGGTCGGTCCACATCGCCGCCACCGGCGCGCCGTTGTGGTTGACCTTCGACAAGTATTTCGGCAGCCAGCCGTCGATCGACCCCTGGTAGAGGGTGCGGGAAGACCCGGCCATCGCGGTCATGACCACCAGCAGGAGAGCCAGAATCAGCATCACGACGATGACGTTGCCAAGCACGGGGCCCGCCCCGACCATGCTGGCCATTACCTTGCCGACGCCGTCGCCGTTGTAGATGCCCGGTGCAAGCATGCCCTCCAGGCCAAGGAAGCCCTGGAAAGCGATGGGCACCAGCGAGAACACGACGAGACAAAGCAGTCCCGCGTAGCCGATGGCCCGCACCGTGTCCCGCCCGGGGTTCCGGAACTCGCGCGTGTAACAAACGGCGGTTTCGAAGGCGTAGGTGGACCAAGCCGCGATGAAGAGGCCGCCGACGAAGACCGTCCAGCCTGCCATATCCCAGGAGCCGGCAACCGGATTGCCCTCATTGTTATAGGAAAGCGGGACGAACGGCGTGAAATGGTCGCGGGGCAGATCGCCTGTGACGATGGGAATGATGCCAATCAGCAGCAGCGGTACCAACGCCGAGATGGCAACGAACATCTGGGCCTTGGCGGCGCGAAGCACGCCCCGGTGCTGGATGGCGAACACGGCCAGCACCAGAATCCAGCCAAGAACGAACGTCGAGTTGATCCGCAGGGACAGGTTGTCCTTGACGAACCCGAGGTCCAGAACGGTTATTTCCCACGTATTGATAAGCGAATCGGCGGGAAACAGCAGATTCAGGATGTAGCCGGCGGACAACCCGGTCCCGATCGCCAGCACCGGCGACCAGGAGAACCAATTAGACCAGACGGAGATCGGACCAAGCAGCTTGCCGTAACGCACCCAGGCAATTGCGCCGTATACTGACGCGCCACCGGATTTATGAGGAAAGATGCCCGCAATTTCGGCATATGTAAAACACTGGATAAACCCGAAACATGTAGAGATTATCCACACTAAAGGGGAAATATTTCCAACGGTTGCTGCAATTGCACCGACAGAGAAAAGTACAAGCGCCGGCGTGCCGGCGGCAAACCAAAATGCGTGAGTCCAGTCGATATCTCTTCTCAGAGTTCCCACTTTTCCAGGAGAGACGCCGCCCTCGACAGCTTGTGCCTCCATATCATTTGCCTCCTCAGTTGAACGTTTTTTGCCTCCGGCTTTTTAATTGAAAGAGTGCCGGATGAGCCCAGTGGTATGCGGTCCGGTTTTGGATATCGCGGACTGTGACAAGGCATACCATCGTATAATGCATAATTAATTAATCTGTCAATTAGTTTCAGCAGCGATTAAGGCCAAATTGGCGTGAATCACATCCCTTTTCGCAGTTGGGTGTCGGATTACCGCGGGCTGCCCCGCCGTCGTGCAGGCGCGACGCTTGTTCTAGCGGTTCAAGAGGTCCGCGATCGCCTTATCGAGGAACCCCATGAAGTCCGGCGCGGCCGCGCTCGGCGTGGCCGCGCAGTGTCCCCACGTGGATTCGAACGGGCGGAATTCGGCGCCCGGTATCAGGGCCGCCTCGTACCGGCTGTCTTCGTTCGTGAAATAGAGGTCGCTCGATGACGGCATCACGAGCGATTTCGCCTGAATGGACTGCATTGCCAAGCGGAAATCACCCTGGAATCGGGCATTCGCGCTGACGTCCGCATGCTGCCAAGTCCAAAGCTTGCACAACAGATCGTTCGCATCCCATTCCAGATGGTCCCGCTCCCAGGCGGCGAGCAGATCTTCAATGGAGTCGTGTCCAAGCTGTCTATACGTCTCGTCGCGAAAGAATGCCTGCGAATAGGCCCAGCCGGCGTAGACGCGGCCGAACGCCTTCAAACCGTTGACAGGTGGTTCCAGATACGCGCCGCGGTTCCAGGTTCGATCGGCCGTCAATGCCGCCTTGACGCCTTCGAGAAAGACGAAGTTATGCGCCGAGCACTTCGCTGTCGCGCAGAAGGGAAGGACGCGCTCGACCATGTCCGGATGTTGCACCGCCCATTCATAGGCCTGGCAGCCGCCCATCGACCAACCGATGACCAGTGCGATTTTCTCGACGCCGAAGACCTTTTCCAGGAGATCGCGCTGGAGGCGTACGTTGTCGTGAACCGTGACGTTCGGAAACGATGCGCCAGCCTGCGCGCCCAAGGCGTTGCTTGGGGACGAAGAGTCGCCATTGCCGATCAGGCACGGGACAACGATGCAGAAATCCCGAGGGTCCAACGTCCGCCCTTCTCCGAAATAGGGCTCGTTGCTCGTGATGCGCCCGGTGTAATAGGTCGGGAACAGAATGAGGTTGTCCCGGTTGCGGTTCAGTTTCCCGTAGGTCTTGTAGGCCAGCCTGGCCTCGTGAAGGCGGTCACCGGATTGAAGTTCAAAATCGGTTACTGCATGTGTCGTCATTGCGTTGCCGTTTCCCTTGAATGCGCTGCTCAAGCGTTGGCCGGACAATCGGGACGTTCGATTTCTCAGTAGACGGACGCGCGGATTTGTTTGACGAGGTGCTGGAGGATGCGCTGTCCGACGACGGAGTTTCCGTGCGGGTCGAGTTCGGGGGACCAGGCGCAGATGGTCATGCGCTGGGGGACGATGGCGAGGATGCCGCCGCCGACGCCGCTTTTGGCGGGGATGCCGACCTTGAAGGCGAATTCGCCGGCGCCGTTGTACATGCCGCAGGTGGCGAGCACGGCGTTGATCTCGCGGGTCTGGTCGGCGCTGACGATGCGCTGGCCGGTGATCGGGGAGACGCCGTCGCAGGCCAGGAACAGCGCGCTTTGGGCGAGTTCCAGGCAGCTCATGGCGATGGCGCAGTGGGCATAGTACACCGACAGCACGTCCTCGACGCGGTTGTCGAGGTTGCCGTAGTCCTTGAGCAGGTAGCCCAGGGCGGCGTTGCGGTGGCCGACCTCGGCTTCGCCGCGGGCGATGCGCGGGTCGGAGAAGATGTCGTCGGTGTCGATCAGCCGCCGGAGCAGGTCCTGCAGGATCCGCCGCGGGGCGGAGCTGTGCGAGACGATCAGGTCGGTGATCGCCAGCGCGCCGGCATTGATGAAGGGATTGCTCGGGATGCCCAGGTTCGCCTCGACCTCGCTGACGGAGTTGAACTTCCGCATGCAGGGGTCGCGCCCGACCCGCGCCCAGACCGCCTCGCCGGCCAGCCGCAGCGCCAGCGCCAGGGTGAAGAGCTTGGAGATGCTTTGAATGGAAAACTGCTGCCCGGCCTCGCCGGCCTGGTAGAGCGTCCCATCCTGGCAGGCGATCGCCACACCGTACTGTCGGGGCGGAACCTCCCGCAGGCCGGGAATGTAGTCCGCAACTGCGCCCTCGCCGTAGCCCGCGTACGCGATGTCGGGGATATCGGACAAGAGCGCTTCGATGCGCTCTCCCGCACCGACCTCGTCCGGGGCACGCGAACCGCGGTTGAAAGCGCCATGATCGTTGCCTATCTGCCGCAATTGCGCCTCCGTCTTGAAACTGGCCTGGATACGGGACTTGAAGAAATTAATTAATCAATTAGTTACCTTGTATAACGGTAGTCTGTTTTGCGCATTCAGGAAAGCGAATTCTGAATGTCCAACAACGGGGCTGGCAACGAGCAGCCTCCACACCAGGAGGTTTGGATGGCCAACATGCGCTATGTAGGCGTTGGATAGAGGCTCATCTCTCCGAGAAAGCCTCGAAAGTTGCGTCAGCTCAATTGCGCCTTCCTAGTGTGGTACGCTGGTTAGCGAGCAAGAGGGCATGTATAGCGGCCCCGGTGTTTGACAACGAGATGCGGCCCGTGACGGGAAAATGCTCACGGCCTGCATCCAGAAGTGAGGGAATATGCGTAAGGCAGGTCGGCCATCAGCGGAAGAAGCAACTGTTGACCGTTCTGAGATGTTGAAAAAGAGTGCACTGGATCTGCTTTCCAGTCGCAGCTTTGGCGCGGTAACAATCAAGGATATCGGTCGCGAGGCGGGCGTAACGACCGCTATGATTTATTATTATTTTGAAGATAAGGATGATCTTCTGCGGGCAGCAATCGAATATGCCATAGACACCGCTTTCGAGCGTTTCGCTTCGCTGAGCGAGAATATCGAGCACCCGGCGGCTCTCATTCGAGAGTGGCTCCGCACGCATGTCGACATGGTCGATTCCTTCAGCAAGATGATGAAGATAAACCTGGACTACAATGCCGAAGGAAAACGCTCGCAGCGTGTCGATGATGCGATCCGCCGATTCTACGATACAGAAGCGAAAGTGCTGACGAATTGCGTTAAACGCGGCGTCGATCTGGGAATATTCAACCCTGTCGACCCGGAGCAGATCCGGGTTGTCGTCTCGACCTTCCTCGATGGTGCCATGGTTCGCTCACGGATTCTCAGCGATTACGACCTCGAGGGCTCGGTGCGGATATTCGAAACCCTGCTGTGGGAGAAGCTCGGCTACGACGGCAGCGCCGAAAGGCGAGCGGATACGGAAAAGAGCTCGCAGAGGTGATTTCTTGTCATGGAATCGGTAAACTCGCGGGCCGGCCTCCAGTTGACCGGCCCGCGGAAACAGCGCCGGTCAGAAGAAGTGCAAATACCGCTGCTTTTCCCAGTCCGACACGTGGTTGAGGTAACTCAGCCATTCGTCGCGCTTATAAGATAGCCAAGCGTCGAACATCTTCTCGCCGAACACCTTTTTCCCAAGGGGGTCCGCTTCAAACGCGTCGAGGGCCTCACCCAGCGTCCGCGGCAACATGGTCACGCCGAGACGTTCGAGTTCCTCGTTTGACTTCTCGTACATGTTTTCAACGTGCGGCGCCCCGGGATCGAGATCTTCCTTAATACCCTCCAGGCCGGCGGCAAACGTGAGCGCCGCGCCGAGGTAGGGATTGCACATCGGATCGGCCGCCCGCAGCTCTACGCGCCCGCCGCTGCTTGGAACGCGAACCGTATTGGTACGGTTGTTGTCGCCGTAGCACTGGAAGACGGGCGCCCATGTAAAACCGGAGTTGCTTCCCTTGAGGATCAGGCGCTTATAGCTGTTCACCGTCGGCGCGACGACCGCCGATATGGCCGGCAAATGCCGCAGGATACCGGCAATGAACTTGTAGCCGACCTCCGCGAGTCCACAATTCCGCGGATCCCCCTCCGGGCCCGGGACACACAGATTGGCGCCGCTGTCGAGGTCGTACAGCGACATATTGAAGTGTGCGCCGCTGCCGGCAAAGTCCCCGAAGGGTTTCGGCATGAAGGTCGCGAAGGCGCCATGCTTTCTTGCGATCTCGTCCGCAAGGCGCCGGAAGAAGACGAACCTGTCGGCCATCGTCAAGCCGTCCGCGAACGCGAAGTCGATCTCGAACTGACCGATCCCATCCTCGTGATCGAAGGAATAGACGTCCCAATTGAGCGAGTTCATCGCGTCGACGAGATCGCCCAGCCAAGGGAGGTTCTCCAGCACCCTGGGAATGTCGTAGGCGGGCTTGGTCAGGTTTTCGCGTTTGCTGACGGGAACATATCCGCCGTCCTCGCCCTCGCGGAAAACGAAGAACTCGGCCTCGATACCCAGATTCAGGCCATACCCCATCTCCGCGGCATCGGCGAGGACGCGCTTGAAGATGTTGCGGCTGCACGGTTCGAAGGGCTTCCCCTCGCACCAGAGGTCGCTTGCGAACCAGGCCACCTCCGGCTGCCAGGGTTGGATCATGCAGGAGTTCGGGTCGGGATGCGCGGCGACTTCCTCATCGCTGATGACCTGCGGAACGCCGTCGAGCGCCGCGCCCGTGCACAACTCCGAGCCCGACATCATCCGCTCGAAGTGTTCGATCGGCACAACCTTGCACTTCGACGCGCCATGCATGTCGACATAGCTTGGCAGAAGATACTTCACGCCCTGACGGTCCAGCTTGTCCTTCAAGCCTTCCGAGTCGGCCGTCGATACCCGCATATCCATGTATTTTGCCTCCCACGAACTGTTTGCCAACCCGCGTTGGCCCGCACACCGACACAACGCGACTGCATCGGCTTATAATTAATTGATTAATTAATTACACAGCAGGCGTTGGTTGTCAACACCGTGGTCTTGTCAGGCGATCCCAATGTGGTTCTCCGCGCCTCACCGCTAAGGATCGGCCCCCAGCAGCGGCCGTGCGGCAGCGATGCCCAGCTTGTCCGCCAGCTGCGGCAGGTGCGGCGAGAGATACGATCAATACGATTGTTTTTCTGAATGCTCTTCCGTAATCGGTGCACGCATCTTACTGTGCGTTGCACCCATCGACGCGCGCACGGACAGGTGAGCCATGAGCGAACAGAGCACCGGCCCCGCGGCAGACGAAGCGCAGGACAAGGAAAGCATCGGCGGCTGGATATCCGACGCCGGTCGCGGCTTCGACAATGCCCGGGACTTCAGCGAGATCACGGATTTCACGGCGCTGGACCTGAACCCGGCACACAAGGCCTACTTCCGCAAGTACCTTGACGAGTACTTCCAGGGTCCGTTCATCTTTGGCTGGGGGACCGAGGACATCCTCGAAAACATCCACCGCGCGGGCGAGGTCGGGCGCTGGCTCGACCTTGGCGCGGGGACGTCGTCGCTGTTGTGGTCGATCCCGATGCGGGGAATCGCCTCCGTCGCCTGCTGCGATCTGGTGCCGGAGGCGCTGGCCGTCCTCGACGATTTCGTCAAAGGGGACGAGATTCCCCGTTGTTACGCTGACGTTATGGAGATGTACGGCGTCTCGGAGCGGGACCTGCGCGCCAAGCGCGATCTCTTCGGCCGTTATCTGGTGTTCGATACTTTCCGACCTTGGCCCGTCGCGCTGGGCGGGGAGACCTTCGATTTCATGACGGCGGTCGGCAACTTCGGCCTGTCGCCCACGGCCGACGGCTACAAGGCCTGCTTCACGAAGCTGTCGGCGCACCTTGCCCGCGGCGGGACGGTGGTCGGCGCCGACTGGACGCGCAGCCGTGCGTTCATCGAGGAAGAGGGCCACGACAACAGCTATGTCTGCCCCGAACTGACGCGCGAGGCCGCGGCGCAGGCCGGCTTCGCCGTCAACTTCTGCGAGGCCCGCGCGATCAAGGACGACCCGCTTTATGATTCCATCGTCGTCTGGTCGGTGACGCGCTAAGGAACCGCGCATGGAAGAGATTCTACGCCAGCAGCCGACCTTCGACCCCCTTTCGCACGAACAGGCCGCCACAATCGAGGCGCAGGCCGAACGCATCCTCGACGAGGTCGGCTTCGAGATCCGCGAACAGCCGGACCTGCGGGAACTGTTCCGCGCCGCCGGCGCCACCATCCGCGACGAACGCGTCCATATCCCGCCCGGCCTTGCCCGGGACATCGTCCGGGAAAGCGCGCCGCGCCGCTTCGCGCAGCGGGCGCGCAACCCGCAAAGGTCGGTGAGCTACGGCGCCGGCGCCACCAACTTCGCCCCGGCGTACGGCCCGCCGTTCGTGCACGACCTGCACGGCCGGCGGCGCTATGCGCGGCTGGAGGACTTCCGCAACTTCGCGAAGCTGTCCCAGACCAGCGACGGGCTGGATTTCACCGGCGGCATCTACTGCGAGCCCTCGGACACCGCCTCGCTGACGCGCCATCTGGACATGATGATGGCGCTGCTGACGCTGACGGATAAGCCGCTGAAGGGCTTCATCCGCACACCGACCCAGGTGGCCGACAGCCTGGAGATGACGCGCATCGCCTTCGGCGAAGAGGTCTTCAACAGCGAGTGCTGCCTGCTCAACCTTTTCAATATCGAGTCGCCGCTGATCCTGGCCGGGCCGATCGCCGAGGGCCTGCGCCTGACCGCCGAGGCGAATCAGGCCGTGCTGATCTCCTCCTACTCGATGATGGGGATGACCAGCCCGGTCACCATGGGCGGCGCGCTTGCCCTGATGCTGGCCGAGATCACCGCCGGCGCGGCGCTGACGCAGCTTGTCCGGCGGGGCGCGCCGGTAATCTGCGGCATCTATGCCGTGCCGTTCTCGATGACCGCGATGCGGCCCGTTTTCGGCGCCATCGAAAGCCATTTCGCCATGATGGCGGGCGCCCAGCTTGCCCGGCGCCTCGGCCTGCCCTTTCGCGCCGACGGGGCCGTCACCTCGGCCAAGCTGCCCGACGCGCAGGCAGCGCAGGACGCCGCGCTGGGATTCCAGGCCGCAATCTATTCCGGCAGCGACTTCGTCTTGCATTCCGCCGGCTGGCTGGAAGCGGGGCTGGCGATCTCCTACGAGAAGTTCCTGGCCGACTGCCGCATCCTCTCCCGCGTGCGCCGCGAGTTGGCGTCTCTGCGCACAAACTTCTCGCCCGCACCACCAGAGGACGACACAGACGACCTGCCCGACTGCCGGGCCGTGCTGGATGCTTACGAGCGTCCGCCGATGGACAGCGACGTCGAGGAAAAGCTTTCAAGCTTTGTCGCCGACCGCAAGCGCCTGTACATCGCGGCCTGAGCGGGGAGTGCGCCAAGACTGGCGTTTTTGAAGAAATGAGATGTTGATGGTCAGCAGGTGTTCAGAGCCTATACAGGCCCCTCCAAACCCCCTTCGAAAGCGCCCTGTCACACTCCGGGCACACTGAAACTGTGACAAACGGTTTGTAGTGTGACAGCCATCCAGGCATCCTCACTCGCAACAGCCGGATACATATGGGTTTTTGGGCAGGAGGTTGGTGCAAGCGCCTCGTTCACACCGAGGAGGTCCCTGGTTCAATCCCAGGCGCGCCCACCACAACAAAATCGACAATCCAGTTCCCACCCGCAGACATCCCGCAAGCCCGGCCGCTCCGTGGCACCGGCATGAAGAACTTGCGGTACGGCAGCCACCCGCACGCGCAACGACAAGTGGCAGGCGCGAAGCCGACGCACGGCCAGCAGGGCGCCGGCTGAACCTCTCATAAGAAGACCGATGCGCAGCGGTGGACCCGGCAGATGGAGGCTGAGGCGCACTGGCCGAACACACACCCGGCCGATCCGATCGCGCCCGCCGACCGGGCCGAATGTGCCCGGTACGCGATTGGCCCAGAACGTGAAAACGGCATCGCCGTCCGCGCGCGGCAGATTCCGAGACACGGTTTCACAGTCTCTGCTATATAGGCGAAACTGCCGTGCCTTACTCGACCCATGCACGAATCATGATGGTATGCCATGCCGGTCATTTCATATTTCATCCTGTCGAACCTCATATCTTCGATCTCGATAGGCGTTGTTCTGGTCATCGTTCCGTGGACGCTGGTCTCATTCGTTGGCAGCCAGGCTTTAATCTATATCAATATTATTTCACTGGGATTTTTGCTGATATTCCGGAAGCAAATTTATATGTTATTGAATACGGTTCCGGCCAGGAATGTGATGGCCGCGAATATGGTTATCACTTCGACAGCGCTTTCGCTCCTTCTCTTCTTTCCAGGAAACAAATTATTATTTATACCGATGATGTTCATAAGCCAATTTTACATTTATTTCTATTATGTGTCGCGAGGAATTTTAACAAAAGAACTCGTTACGGATGCCAATTATGGCAAATACAACGGAATCCTGGAGATCGAGAACCAGGCGTCAGCCTTTATTGCGGGCGGCCTGGCCGCCTACCTGGTCGGCCAGGACCAGGAAAGGCTCAACGAAATTATTGCGCTTTCGATGAGTGGCCTTATGACGTCCGCGCTCGTGCTGGTCACCAAGGTCAAATCGGCACAAACGGAGGATTTACCCGTCAACGACGCGGCTATGACGCATTCCTTTCAGATCAAACTTTCATTCATCGCCATCGGCGCAAGCGCCACCTTCATATGCGTGAAGCTTCTCGACGTCATAAATCCGATCTATGTTGTCGATGTTCTTCAAAGGTCGCCGGAAGTTCTCGCTATCTCCGGCATTTTCTATACAATCGGCGCCATATGCGCTGGTCTTCTTGGAGCCACCCAAGTCGTCAAAGCCCGCGAATTTGACGTGATAATTTTGTCGCTGGCGGGGTTTTTGTCTTTTTGTCTTATTTTTACGCTTTACCCGCGCATCGAGCTGTTTTACGCAAGCTGGTGCGCGTGGGGGCTCTTTAACGGGCTAAGTCGAATCGCGTGGCAGACGATCGCCATGAACGTTCTTGACAAAGCGGCTCTGTCCAAATTCTTCGCCGGCGTGACGATGATGATCGACATCATTCGCATTAACCTTCTTTTGATATACTCACTGGCAATCAAATATTTCAGTCCCGAGCTATCCTTCCTATATCTGTCGGCCATCTGCATAATTGGAACGTCTCTGTGTTTGGCGGGACAAAAAAAGACGGTGCGCTCCTGACGCTTCACATTTCGTAAGGGTTGGTGGTCCGGGCCGTTTTCCCGTCCGGTCGAACGGCGCAACTTTTCAGGCGTGCTGCCGCGATGGTAACACAGGCCTGCGCCCGATCAGGCAACTCCGTAGTACTGGCATATCCGATCCAACCCCGCCTCGAACTCCACCGGGTCGAGAGACAGACCCAACCGCACAGCATATGTCTCTTTATCGCGCCGCGTCGCGCGGAAACAACGCTCGGTCAGAACCGCCACACCATAGTCATTACAGAGACGGTCCTGATCCGCCTCCTCCCGTTCGGCCCTCATGCCGTCCATCTCCAGCAACAAGTTAAAGCCGCCATCCAGCACCAGGGGCTTCACCGCGCGCGACCCGACGACTTGTTCGACGCGGTCGCGATTCGAATGAATCCGCCGCTTTAAATGTTCCTGGTCGTCAATGTATGCGTCTATGTCGCCCGGAATATCGGAATCCGCGAACGGGTCGCCGTAGGATGACGGGTATTCGAGAAATAGCGCTTCCTTGTAGATCCGCACCAAACGTTCAAAGTATTCGCTCCATTTCGGTTCGATCGCATAACACAGCGTGGCGACCCGCGCAAAAGCGATCGTCGGCGTCGAGAACACGATGGGATTGAGCATTCTGTACCGGATTTCCCGCTCAATCCGGCCATGATAATCCGGCGAACACAAAAGAAATCCGGCGCGCAGGCCGGCCAGGCTGTCGGATTTCGATAATGAATCAAAAACGAATACATCGCCATCAACCACGCCCTGATAGAATGCGGCAAGCAAAGCTGAATCATAATCCCACATCATCAAACATACTCTGTCACAGAACACCACCGCCCCGATATCCCGCGCGGCTTTGACAATCCGGGAATACGCCTCCGGCGTCATCAAACAGCCTGCCGGGTTATGGGGTAAGATGAGCACGACTACGCTCGGCCTGACGTCCGCTAGGTCGGCCAGGATCTCATCGACCGTCGGAATCAACCTCTCATCATTGACGCACTCCTTGTACGTCAGGCCCATTCCGGTGAAGAGTTCGTAATAGTATGGGAAACAAAGGCCGACCGCCAAACAGCGATCACCTTCACGAATTCGACCCTCCCGGAAAAGCACGGACGCGACCACATGCGACGCATCCGCCGTCCCGGCCGCGAAAATGGCCGAAACCGGTTCCTCGCTCCCCGCGAACTGCTGCTCGACGGAAGCCACGATATCCGTCAAAATTTTTCCTCCCGACGAGCGCCCGTAGTTCCGATAGGTTAGCGCCGTATCCAGTTCATGCTTCAACCTGCTGACCAACGTCGGGCTTGCTTCCGCCCAATTGACGCCCGCCGACATATGAATCGGCTTTTGGGATCGCGCTTGCCCGAATAAGCTAAAGGACTGATACATATTATCGAATGGGTTCGACATTCATCTATTCCTTAAATCCGAATTGTGCGACCGACGGAATCTCGTGGGGGATGAATACCGTTTCGACACGGCTCAGGCCGTGGCGTCGCATGAGCGCCTCGACCTCTTGATTGGATTCCAGATACCCGCCCTCCGTATTGAGCAGCATCTTCAACGAGAAAAAATGGTTGTTCAGGGGCGAGCGGATATCTTCGTCATCAAGGTAGTACTTGCCACACACCAGCCAGCCGCCCGGACGCAGTGATTCGACGGCGTTGACAATGATTTTTTCTTTCTCTGTATACGAATAACTATGCAGCATATCATTAATCATGACAAGATCGTAGTTATGTCCCGCGACTTTCTCCCTAGCATCGCCCTCCACCAACGTAAGTCGTTCAGCAATGTTCGTCCGTAATCTTTTGTTTAAATACGCGATTGCCGCGGGCAAATCCATTAAAGTGGCGTAAGCCTCAGGGTATTTGCCGAGTAAAAGCTCCGAATACAGCCCATGCCCGCCACCGATGTCCAACGCGGAGTGAACCGCGCCAACCTTGTCTGCCACCACCTCGATATAAAGCGGCGCATGCTTGGCATTGGACAGTTTGACCATGTCGAGATAGGGTTCTATCTCTTCGGTCGCAAATGTCCGGTTCTCTCTATACTCGCCGTCTTTGTTGACGATTTTTTCCGACAGCCGCATCCACTCCTTCAACTCATCCAGGTAATTCAATATCCCCGATTGCGCGTCCTGCCCCCCCAATGATCTGATGAGTGGCGACCCGATCCGCCCGTCCGGCTCGATTTCAAGAATCCGCATCTCACAAAGGCAATTCACCAGGATATGCGCCGCCCGCTTGTCCAAGTTAATGGCCGTCGCGAGGTCCTGGACAGAAACCGGGTCCGCGCGATCCTCGAAATAGCCCCAAATCCCGAGTTCGATCGCCGCGAACAACACGCAGGATTGCCGGTACGCCGTCGCAATTGCCTCAATCTTTCCCTGTTCGGTTTCCATCCCTACCCCCTCGGCTTTTGAAAGATCATCAAAGTCCGGTTCAAGCGGACGATGTCGACAACCTCGATCCCCCTGGCGACGAGCCAGTCAACAATGACTTTATCGGATTCGAGGAATGCTTCTTCAAACTTCATGTGCATTCGGACCGAGAAGAGCGGGAACCGGCCCGGCCCCGTCCCTTCGGGGTTGAGCGGAAATTTCGTCACCACCAAAAACCCGCCGGCCTTCAAAGCCGACAGCGCATTTTCCAGAATCCGGTATTTCTCGTCTTCACGGAACAATTCCAGAAGTTCATTCATCAAGACGACGTCATATTGCGCCGCCACTTCAAAATCCCGCGCATCTCCCGGTATGTGTCTGACGCGTCCGCCGGTCAGCGCGTTCGCGTTGACTTCTTCGGATATGGAGAACCCGGTGCGGATATCTAGAATGTCGACACGCTCAACGGGTGTCAGCTCGCACAGTCGCTTTGCGTAGTAGCCCTCCCCGCCGCCGATATCCAACACGTTAAACCGTGGCTGAACATGAGGAACGATGTGCGGCAGTATCTGCTCCGCGTCGATCCGGTTCAGGAGGCCGAGTCCCTCGAATTTCTTGATACCCCCGTCGAACAACTCACGACTGTATTCGAGATCTCTTTCGCTGTCGCCGCGCATGATGCCAGCCATCCGGGACCAGACCTCGACTTCCTTCTTCAGCGCGACGATGTTGTAACGAATGTCATGTCCCGAGTTCGGCGTAAAAAGACGAGCAATGTCCGGGCGTACTTTATAATATCCGGCTGCCTCCTCCACCATGCCAAGCGCGGACAGGGCATTTACAATAACGCTGGCGCCCACCTCACTGACATTTAGTCTCTTTGATATATCCGCGACCGACTCAAGGTCGCTCACCACATCGAAATATCCAAGTTCCGCCGCGGCGATGATGACCAGCGACTGTCGGAATGCCGTCAATTTTGGGAAGACATCATTCCATGCTGGCTGCAAATTCGTATCCTCGCGGCGTCGCTGCTCTCCCTGGAGCGCTCCCCCGTCATTCATGTTCCGGCCTCCACGTGCAACGCGCACTTGTCCAGGATGCTCTCGTACGCTTCGGTTAATTCCTGATAATCGCGGGACCACAATAGAACGGCACCGGCATAAGAATTAATTCCATCGTTTTCGGTGATATTCTTATCTATTTCGACATTCCAGTAAGTTTCGATTTGACAAGACACCGGCGGCACGGTGATTTCCCTGAGTTTGCCGCCCCTTGGCGGAAGGGGGATAATCACCCAGCCAACGTAGTTCATGAAAAGCGCCCGCGGACGCCATCTCGGGTTCACCTGGGCCAAAATATGCGATTCATTCATGCGGACGTTCGAACTCCGCGTGAAATAGGGCGATGATGCTATACCGGCGCCCGCGGGCCTGTAGGCGATCTCCAGGAAAACAATCTCGTCTTCCCTGACAAAGACCTCCAAGCAAGTAACGCCGCTCATCCCACGCATGAAATGACGATTAATTCTTTCCGCAACGGCCTTGACGCGCCGCGTCGTCGTGTCCTCCGATCTCACAGTACGGAGACCCACATTGTGTCCGTGGTAAATTTCGGACCAGGGACGGGAGCTGACACTCACTTGGCAAAATTCGGATACGCCGTCGCATACAATCGAATCGCACTGATACACGGTGCCGTCTATAAATTCGTCGATCTCGAACGTGAGATCGCGCCTCATACACGTGCTTGCCCAGGACTCGAGCTCTTCCAGAGAGTTGATTTTTTTGCTCTCCATGGCGCCATAGAGATCGATCGGCTTTGCGAAACAGGGCAAACCGACGCGATCGACAACATCGGTCGTATACGATTGTCGGTTCTCCAGAAATCGGTCACGGTCAAATAGCACGTACCGCGGTGTCGCGACGCCGGCGAGTGAAGCCTCCCTTTTCATCTTGTCTTTATCAACGAAACGGGAGAAGTCTCGATCGACCAAGCCAAGCTCCAACTTGATTTTTCCAGTCATATCGACCGCGCTTTCCGAAAGCGTGATAATCTCGAATGGTCTGGAACTATTGCCGACGACGCGTCTTATAATCCGACGTACCGACTCCACGTTGATATCCGACGTCGTCTTGAACCGGTGCGGCACCAACGCGGCCGCGGATCGCGCACGACACCCGTTGGAAAACGTGACCCTTTCAGTCGTGATCAAATGGATATGGCAATCCGCATGGGATGTCAGAAACGCCTCGTCGAGCCGCAGTGGGACATCCTCCCGCGTATAGATCAGAAATACGATGAAGCGGTCGCCGACAGGCATCTTAATCCTCGCAGAGCCTGAAGCCGACCGGATAGAGGCATGAATCAAAGTATCCGTGTCGACGCTTGCATCGCGCCAAGTCTTTGAACCGCGTAAAGCCGCCGCCACGCGTCATCCGGTATTCCGGGTCGCGCCTTGCAATATCATCACTGACAAACCTTCCACCCGGATACGGTGCGTAAATATCCGCCACGAGTTCTTCGACGTTACCCGCGGCATCGGCCAAGCCATACGGGGAATTGCCCTCAGGAAACATGCCCACCGGCGTTGTCGACACGAGGCACAACTCGGCGGTATTGCAGACTTGGTCGAGGGGCTCATCACCCCAGGGAAACTCCCGATTACGTGCCGCGCCTGCCGCGAACTCCCACTCCGCCTCCGTTGGCAGTCGAAAGTTCCTGCCGGTTTTTCCGGACAGCCAATTCGCATAGTCATCCGCAATGTCCGGCGTCACGGAATAAACGGGATGATTCGCATGGTGTTCCGGGTAACGCCCGAGATGCCACGATGTGGGAACGAATTGGGATTTCGTATCGAGAAGGTACAAACGAAATTCTTCATTCGTAACGAGATATTTTGCAATTTTAAATGGCGCCACACGTGCTGAAAAGCTGGGCGTTTCTTTTTCCACCCACGCGGCCAGGACACCAAATTTTCGATACCTTTCGACGGTACCCTGAACCGCACGCGGGTCCGAGCCCATTGTGAAGGTGCCGCCAGGCACGTACAGCATCAATGGGTCGTCGCACGTTATTCTAGGATCGCCAATCAGAGCTAAAATATTCCCTGCGGCAAAACGCTCTTGCAGCGGCGCGGCTGTGTCCTCGACGTGGGCCGCGAGCGTCTCCCGGTCGGTCCGAATGTGCTTTGCGTAACAGCGGCAGTTAATTTCGAATGTGGTCTCGGCATAATGTTTCGGCCGCGCCATCGCCTCCCTGTAGTTCATTTGATTGATACGCGCACCATCAATCTCTTCCATTTTTTAAACCTTCCGCGATGACAATGATGACCTCGCCCCGGGCGCCGAAAACTCACGACATTTCAAGAGAATCATGTAGATGACATGTCGCATCGGCGAACGCGATGAACCGGTCGACAATGTTTGTGAGCCTTTCTTTAATTTGCTCACTGACCATTCCCTGCCCAACCAAGTCGTCTTTTGTTACCAGAACGGAATCGGGAAAAACGAGCGAATGCCGCTCGAAAATCAGGTTCTGCATCAGCGACCCGATTGCGAGATGGCTCCGATTGGACCCGGCTGACGTCAAAAGCAAAACCGGCTTCCAGGCGATTCCTTCACCTAGTGCTTCAACTAGGACGTTATAGGGCGAACCGGCGTCGTAATAGTAGACCGGCCCGCATACGACTAATGCCCGGGCGCGAGACACACTCTCCCGTAGCGCTACCCATTCCGCCGGGAGCGTCTCCTCCATGTCTTTTCGCACCCAGATTGGTGGAAGGTCGAGAATATCAAATGTCTCGATTCTTTTTTTATTTTCGGACAGATAGGCGTTTACAAGTTGCGATGTGACCCGACTGACCGAGACGGTGTTGGGAGATGCGCACACAACGGTAATTGGACCCGCCTTGACGTCAGTTGGTCCATGCATACTCGCGACTCCTTCGTATACGAACGCGGCGCGATCCTAATCGACTGGCCGGCGATAGCGATGTTGACGGACGAACAATGGCGAAGCGGGATCCACCGATCTTTCGCGGCACCTCTGGATGCGCGACGCCCGAAGCCCCCGAAGAGCCCCGGTATGAGGAAGAAAATGCGCAACCTCCCACGTCACGGTCGAGCCCCCTTTGATGCGTGGATCGGTGACCCATTTCGACAGGTTAGGCGAACGGACGCCGTTTCCGTGTCGTCGGTGGCACGAAAGAAACGCCCGCAAAAGTAGTACAAGCCTATTTCAATACGACTTTTTTGTCAATATCGCTGCCGGCAATTGCGATGGCAACCGATGCAGGTGAACAGGACGACCTGGCCCGGCCTTCGCGATGCGCTCGATTCCGGGTTCTGCCAGCGCGGTCGAGCGCGGCGCTTTTGACCTTTTCCCCGAAAAGCGATCCACCGGGCGGGGGAGTTTCCCGTGGCATCCCAGCAACAGGGGGGGAACTCATCATGAAGCGCAGCAGGTTCAAGGAAGAGCAGATCATCGCCATTCTGAAGGAGGCGAAGGCCGGGGAGATGCCGGCGAACGCGGTTTGCCGGAAACATGACATCAGCGAACAGACCTCCTACCGCTGGAAATCCGAGTTCGGCGGCGGGGAGGTGTCCGACGCCAAGCGGCTGAAGGCGATAGAGGAGGAGAACCGGCGCCTGAAGACGCTGGTCGCCGACCTGACGCTGGACGACGCCGCGCTAAAGGGTCTTCTGATAAATGTATGGTCCGCCCCGCGGTGACGAGCGCCCGGCCCCGATGCGACGTTGCGGGCCCGTCTGCGAGAGCTGGCGGGGCAGCGCAAGCGCTATGGCTATCTGCACCTGCATGTCCTGCTGCGGCGAGAAGACCTCGTCGTCAACGCCAAGCGCACCTGCCGCCTCTACAAGGAGGAAGGCTTGGCCGTCCGAACCAAGAAGCGCCGCCGTCTGCCAGGGCGCGAGCGCGTGCTTCTGGCGGCGCCGGAACGCCGGAACGCCGGAACCAGCGGTGGTCCCTGGATTTCGTCAGCGACGGCCTGTGCTCCGGCCGCCGCTTGCGTGTCCTCAACATCGTCGACGACTACAGCCGGGAGAGTCCTGGGCAGCTCGTCGATGTGTCGATCTCCGGCGACCGTCTGGCGCGCTTCCTCGACCAGCTGGCCGACTTCCACGGCCTGCCCGCGGAGATCGTCGTGGACAACGGCCCGGCTTGAACCGCTGTGGGGTGCCCGTGCGCCACGTGTTCCCACCGAGGAATTTGACGATATCCTGGGAAAAGATACTGACTTGGCTCCCAATCCCGGGCTGGGGATAAGGCCTGATTCTTCGAGTTGGTCGGCGTATATCGAAATTGCGCGCGGCCCTGTTATCAGGTGTCCGCTTCCCGAAAGGCAGCGACTGGCGAGGGGGAGCCAATGGCTCCCCCTTCGCCGTTTGGCGATAACATGCCCAAAATCGATGTAGGATGTAGCTGGCAAGTGCGCGCATAGAGCGTCAGTCAGACAAGTCCATCGGCGAAAATTGAAGCTGTGGCATAGCTCTTGTCGACGGGCCATACGGGGCTCGTCTACAGATGATCAAATTTTGACAATTATCACTCGCCCTCCATCAGATAGACTCGCCGGATACCGAAATTAAACTTCCGACGTTGTAAGATTTTCACCGAACGCGTTACCGTGTTCGTGGGGTTTCGCGGAAACCGGTGGGGCTTGTTTTGAACAATAATGCGAATGCTTGCCACGTCCGCTGCGCGGCGACACTGCTGATCGCCTGGGGGCTTCGGCCTTGACGCGGTGGCTCAAGATCCTCTTGCCGCTGCTCGTGATCCTGCTGGCGGTCGGGGTGCGCGCAGTCGATCCTGTGGCGCTGCAGGAACTGCGCTTCAAGGTGTTCGACGCCTATCAGCGCTTTTCCCCGCGCCCCTACCCGGACACCCCGGTCGTCGTCATCGACATCGACAACCCCAGCCTGGACCGCCAGGGCCAGTGGCCGTGGCCGCGCACGCTGCTGGGCGAGTTGACGGGCAAGCTGCAGCAGGCCGGTGCGGCGGCTATCGCCTTCGATATCATCTTCGCCGAACCCGATCGCACGTCTCCCGATCAGGTCATGGAAAGCTGGCCGCAGACATCGAGAACGGCGGCCCTGCGCCGGTTGGCCAGCGAGGACGGCCTGCCGAACCACGACCGCATTTTCGCCGATTCGCTCGCCGCCGGGCGCACCGTCACCGGCTTCGCTCTCGACAACGGCGCCACCAACAGCGCGCCGCCGGTCAAGGCGGGTTTCGCCGCCTCTGGTCCCGACCCGAAGCGCTTCGTGCCGCGCTTCGACGGCGCCGTCTCGAATATCGCGGTCCTCAGTAAGGCGGCCAGCGGGAACGGCAGCCTGAACGTCATTCCCGAAAGCGACGGTGTGGTGCGGCGGATTCCGCTGTTCGTCACCGACGGCGAATCGCTCTACCCCAGCCTGGCGGCGGAAGCGCTGCGCGTGGCGCAGGGGGCCAGCACCTATCTGGTGAAATCCGCCGGTGCGGGCGGGGCTGCCTCGCTTGGCAGCGAGAGCGGCATCACCGCCGTGAAGATTGGCCGCGCCGTGCTGCCGACCGATCCCAGCGGCAGGATCTGGCTTTACGACAGTGGCCACAGACCCGAGCGCACGATCTCCGCCTGGAAGGTCCTGTCGGGGGAGGCGGATCCGGCGCGCCTGCGTGGCGCCATTGCCATCGTCGGCTCCAGCGCGGCGGGGCTGAAGGACCAGCACGCCACGCCGCTGAGTCCGGGCATCGCGGGCGTGACGCTGCACGCGCAGATGCTGGAGCAGGTGCTGACCGGCAGCTTCCTGGGCCGGCCGGACTGGGCGAACGGCGCGGAGACCCTTGCGGTCTTGCTGATCGGCCTGCTGGTGTTCGCCCCATTCCTGCTGCCGCGCCTGCCGATGCTATGGTCGGCGGGGTTCGGCGCCATTGTCGTGGCCGGCGTGGTGGTCGTCTCCTGGCAGGCGTTCGCCATCTGGCAGTGGCTGTTCGATCCGATGTATCCGGCGATGACGGGGGTGGCGGTTTACGTGGCCGCCTCGCTGCCCCGCTACCTGGAGGTGGAGGGTGAGAAGCGGCGCATCCGCGCGGCCTTCGCGCAGTACATGGCGCCTTCGCTGGTGGAGCAGCTTGCCGGCAACCCGAAGCGCCTGCGCCTGGGCGGGGAGACGCGCGACCTGACCCTGCTGTTCTGCGACATCCGCGGCTTCACCAGCCTGGCGGAGAAGATGGACGCCGACGAGGTGACGCGCTTGCTTAACCGCTTCCTGACGCCGATGTCAGACGCGATCATGGAAACCGGCGGCACCATCGACAAGTACATGGGCGACGCCATCATGGCGTTCTGGAACGCGCCGCTGGACGATCCCGACCACGCCGCCCACGCCTGCCGGGCGGCGCAGGAGATGCGCCGCCGCCTCGTCGACCTCAACGCCGGCATCGCGCGCGACAGCGCGGCAGACGGCAAGGAGCCGGTGGAGATCCGCATCGGCATCGGCCTCAACAGCGGGCCATGCAGCGTCGGCAACATGGGCTCCAACCGGCGTTTCGACTATTCCGCGCTTGGCGACAACGTGAACCTTGCCTCGCGCCTGGAAGGGCAGTGCAAGACCTACGGCGTCGAGGTGGTCATCAGCGAGACGACCTGCGCCGGCGCGGAGGATGTCACGGCGGTGGAACTCGACCTGATCCGCGTGAAGGGGCGCCGCGATCCGGTGCGGATCTACACGGTTCTGGCCGCGCCCGACGTGCCGGAGGATCTCACGGCCAAGCACGCCGAAATGCTCGCCGCCTACCGCGCGCAGGACTGGGACCGGGCGGAAGCGCTCATCGCCGAGTGCCGGACGCTGATGCCGGACGGGGAGCTGAGCGGGGTTTACGACCTCTACACCGCGCGCGTCGCCGAGCTGCGCGCGGACCCGCCGGGCGACGACTGGGACGGCGTGTTCGAGGCCACGACAAAGTGAGGGTGGGTGCCTGGGCAAGGCTCGTGTCACGACCCACCGCGCTTCCCGACTCCCCCGTAAATTGAAGTAAAAATTTCGGAATACTTCGTCGCTTCGACTGATTCGAATTTAAAAACTATATAAAATTGCCGGATTAATACATCGCCAACCTTTATGCCCTTAGCCTTCCTTGCGACCGTCACACCACACCAATTCCGCTGCCGAGGAATGCAAGGGCCTGAAAGCCTTGGATAAACCAAGCACGCTGCACCGAGCCGTCGAGGAGCTTGAAGCCATCGTCGCGCGCGGGGAGGATAACCCGGCGGCACTTGCCAGCGTCTGCCGCGAACTGTCGTCGCCCGCCACGCCGCGAGCGCGGCACCTGCTTCAGCGTGCCAGCGACATGCTGGAGCAGGCGCGCAGTGCCGAGCGCAAGCGCGGACGCTTCGGCCTGCGCAAGCTGACCCGGAAAACCTCAAGCGAGCCCGCCCCGCCGCCGCCCGAAGCGCCGAGGGACCCGCTTGAAGCAGCCTTCGAGGCGCGGCGCCTGCGGCTGCTGAAGCTTGAGAATGACCATCCGCTGCTGAACTTCCGGCATTCGGAGCGCGCGGCCACGCACCTTCGGCTGATCCACCACGCGCCCGACGTGCTGATGTCCGCCCTGCGCGGCGGGGCGGCGCTTCGTTTCGAGCCGCTGCCGGTGAGCGAGGGCCGGCCCGAGGACGAATCGGACGATGACTTCCTGCTCACCCTGGCCGAAACCCGAGCGAGCGACCCCGCCTACCTCAAGGAGGCCGCGCGGCTGGATAGCGAGGCCGGCGGTCCGGATGAGGAATGGCGGCTGGAGTGCGAACTGCGCGACCGCGTCCGACGCTCGATGGGCCTGCCGGACTGCCCCTCGCCGACGCCGAAGTCGCTGACCGCCTATGCCGAGGCGCAGGGCCTGCTGCCGCGCTACGAGTTGCCGGAGTCCGCGAACGCCGAGGCCGACGGCGGGACGCCGGAAACGGCCCGGACGCTGTTGTTCCCGGACAGCCTGGAGCACAGGATCTTCACCCTGACAGCGGTCGAGGAAAGGATGCGCGCCGAGCATGGCGCCAGCACGCTTTTCGCCGCTTTCGGCTTCCTGGAATGGCGGGAGAGCGAGCGCGCCTATCGCAAGATGCTGGCCCCGCTGCTGCTTTATCCGGTGCGCGTCGAGCGCCGGGACGTGGCGGATGGTGGCGGCGACGTGCTGCGGGGAACCGGCGCGCCGACACGCGTGAACCCAATCCTGCGCGACCGTCTGGCGCACGATTTCGGTATAGAGCTTCCGTCTTTCACGTCCGACGACACGCCGGAGGCCTATCTGGCAAGGATGAACGAGAAGGTCTGCCGGAACCGCGGCCGCTGGAAGGTCCGCCGCTTCGTGACGGTGGGCCTCTTCGACACCGGCCATTCGGCGCTGTTCAACGAGCTGGACCCGGCGCACTGGCCCGCGGCGCGGCCGCCGCACACGCACCGGGTGATCGCCGGGCTTCTGGGCGAGGGCGCCGGCACGCCCGCCACCACCGGAGAGGCCGAGACCGCCTCCCCCTCGCCGATTCCCGTCGTCGACGCCGACTCCGGCCAGGTCTCCGCCATGCGCAGGGTGCGGGCGGGCGAAAGCATCGCCGTCACCGGCGCGCCCGGCACCGGCAAGTCGCAGACCATCGCGAACCTCATCGCCGACGCCACGGCGCAGGGCAAGCGCACGCTCGTCGTCGCCAACAAAAGCGCTGCCCTCGACACCGTGAAGGCGCGGCTCGACGGGCTTGGCCTGGGCGCCTGTATCCTGCCGCTGCACGGCGCGCACAGCCGGCCTGCCGCGATTCGCCGAGCATTGGCGACGCAGGCGGAACCCGCCCCGGACGCGCCGAGCGAGCCGGAGGTTGCGGCGCTGCGGGACGAGGTCGATGAATTGGAACGCCGCCTCGTCCGCAACGCCGAGCTTCTGAGCGCGACCTTCGGCAATCTCGGCAAGACAATCGCCGAACTTTTCTGGTCGGAGATCCGAACGCGCGAGCACACCGGCCTGCCGGACTCGATCGAGCATACGGACCTGCCGGGCGCGGCGGACGTCGCGCCGGAGGGCATGACGCAAGCCAAGGCCGCGCTGCGCACGCTGGAGCAGAACGGCCGCGTCTTCATCGACGACTACGGCGGCATCGACAACCACCCCTGGCACGGCGTGGACGAGCCGTCGCTGAGCGACGGCGACCTCGACCGGCTGCGGAGCATGGTGGCGGCCTGGTGCGCGGCGCTGCGCAATCTGCACGGCACGGCCTCGGCCCTGCCCGGTCCGGCGGACACCATTCCCGCCGTTGCCGACGCCCGGCGGTTCGCGGCAGCCGTGGAGACGTTGCCCGGCCCGGAAGAGCCCGCTGACACGGCGGTCTTCGCCGCCCTGCGTGACGACGAACGGCTCAACGCCGCCGAAACCCTGCACGCCGACCTGCGCCAGCACGCGGAGCGCATCGAGACCCTGTCGGCCGATACCACGGAGCCTTACGCGCTGGACGGCCATGCCGCGGAGTTGGAGGCGGCGGCGGAAGAGGCGGCACGGCTGGACGTGGCCGCGACGCCGTGCTCGGACCTCGCCGATGTCACCGCCGACTTCCGCACCCAGGCCGAACACTGGCGGCGCATGGTGGCGGCGGCTAAGCGGCTGATGCGCCTGGCCGAGCTTCCCGGCGAGGCCACGCCGGCGCTGGTGAGTCCCCTGCTGGCCGCGGCCCGGCGCGCGCGCGACGCCGAAACGCGCACGCTGCGCCTGCGCCTGCGCGCCCTGGCCGACCCGGACGTGCAGGCGGAGCTTGCCCGGGGCCGGAAGGAGAAGGCCGCGCTGGACGCGCGCGTGGAAGAGCTGGGCACCACCTTCCACATTCCGGCCGACGCACCGGAAGAAGCAGAGAAGCTGCGCGCCCACGCCGCCGCGCTGACGCAGGAACGTTTCCTGATGAACCTCCGGCCCTCGGTGCGCCGGGCAAAGCGTCGCTACAAGGCGCTGGTGCGCGAGAAGGGCGCGCACAAGAAGGTCGAGCGCGGGCGCATGGCCGCCGACATGGAAACCGTCGCCACGCTGGTGGCCGACCTGCACGGCTTCCGCCAGGACGCGACGCTGTGCCGGATCCTGGGTGGGCATTTCGCCGGCGTCGATACCGACTTCGACGGCCTGGACGACGCCACCGCCTTCGTCTGCGCCGCCATCGAGGCCTTTCCCGGTCACACGCCGGAGCAGTACGCCACGCGGCATCTGCTGATCGAGGGCAACCTGGATACGCTGCAGGAGATCGCCAAGCTTGCCGGTGACGAGGACATCCACCGCCTCTCCGCCGCGCTGGAGGGGCTGACCAGCTATCCCAACGTGCGGCTGGACGGGTTTATCGGCAAGCTGGACACCCGCGCCGACGACATCGAGGCCCTGGAACGGCAGATCACGGCCCTTGCCATCCGCGCCCACGTGCATCCGCGCGACCTGCCTAGAACGGCCGAGCGGGTGCGGGCCTGCGAAGACGTGCGTGCGCGGATCGACGACAATGCCACGGCCCGCGAGGCGCTGGGCCCGGCCTTCCAGGGCGTGCACACCGACACCGCGATGCTGGGCGCCGCCATTGCCGCGGCGCGGACGGTCAAGACATCCGGCCTGCCGGACATCCTGGTGGAACACCTCTTCGCGGTGGACTACCCGGATCGTCTGGCCCGGTTCCGCGAGGCGGCGGGCGTCATCCGGAACAATTGCGGCGAGGTCGACAGCGCGATCGCCGACGTCGAGGCCATGCAGTGCCTGGACCTGCGCGCCTTCGTCGCGGGCGACCCGGAAACCGCGCCCTTCCCCGGACTGATCGCCCGTCTGCAGCGCGCCGAGGCGCACGGCGACGCGCTGACGGCATGGCGCGATTACCAGCACGCGCTGCGCGACGTGCGCGAGTTGGGCGCGGGCCCGGTGCTCGACGCCTACGACGCCGACAATCGCGACTACGAGGACCTCGACGCCGCCTATGAGCGTCAGCTTTTCCGCGCACTCACAACGCAGATCTACGAAACCTATCCCGAGCTGCGCGAAATGCAGGGCCGGCAGGCGGAGATGCGCGGCCGCTACCGCGACGGCCTGGCCCGGCTGCGGGAGATGCAGGCCGAACGCCTGCGCGCCGAACTGGCCAGCCGGGACAGCAGTAGCTTGACAAGCGATCCGGTGCTGGCCGCGACAGGTGACGGCGAGAACGGTACGGGCGTGGATAGCACGGGCGCGTTGCCGGAGCTTTCCGTGCCCAGGCTGCTGTCCCGGCTCGGCGGCGCGATCCAGGCGGCAAAACCGTGTGTCATGGCCAGTCCGCGCGCGCTTGCGGAGCTCGCCCCGCCGGGCAGTGTTCAGTTCGACCTCGTCATCCTCGACGAAGCCTCGGGCATAAGCCCGGAGATGGCGCTGGGCTCCATTGCCCGCGCCCCGCAGGCGGTCATCATCGGCGACGCGGCGGCGCCGACGCCCGGCGGCACGAAGGACACGCTGCTTGGCCTGGCCCAGCGGCAGGGGTTCCCGCTCGTGCGTCTCTCCACGTACTACCGCGACGCGCGCAGCGGCCTGTTCGCGCTGGCCGGGCGGGCCTTCCACGACGACGGCCCCACCGTCTTCGCCGGACCGGACGACACCGTGCAGGAGCCGCCGCTTACCAGCCGGATGATCGTCACCGGCTGCTATCTTGCGGGCATGAACGTGCAGGAGGCCCAGAAGGTCGCGGAAGCGGGCATCGACATGCTGAAGCAGGACACCCGCCGCTCCCTGGGCGTCGTCGCGGCGAGCGAGGCGCAGGCCGACGTGATCCGCGACATCATGGACCGCCTGGCCGCCATGGACCCGGCGGCGGCCGCGCGCCTGTCCGACACGCGCGAGCGCGGCGACGGGCCGGAGCCGGTGTTCGTCAAGCCGCTGCAGGACATCCAGGGCGACGTCCGCGACGTGATCCTGTTCTCCGCCACCTACGGCCTGGATATCGAGAGTGGCCGACTGGCCGGCCTCGACGGGCCGCTGACGGAGTCGGGCGGCGAGCGCTTCATTCCGGCCCTGCTCGGCGCCGCGCGGCAAAACCTGCACATCGTCACCTCGATGCACCCGAGCGACCTGGACAACCCCGGCACGGCGGGCGCCGGCCTGCGGGCATTGCAAGAGCTTCTGGCGCTGGCCGCCGAGCCGCCCGCCGGCGCGCTCTCCGCGCGCTCGCTGGAGCGCAACGAGCCCGCCAGGATGCTGCGCCAGGAGATGGAAGCCAGGGGCTTCGCGGTCGATTCCAACGTCGGCGTCAACGGCCACCACCTCGACCTCGCCGTGCGCAGCCCAGCGAATCCGAAGGCCTACCTGCTTGGCATCGAGTTCGACGGCACCGGCTATCGCGCGGCCCCGGCGGTTCGGGACAGCGACGCCATGTGGCCGGCGGCGATGGAGCGCCTGGGCTGGCGCGTCGTGCGCATCTGGTCCAGCGACTGGCAGGCCGATTTCGAGGCCGAGCTGGAAGCCCTGGAAAGCCACCTCCAGGAACTCGCCGCCGACGTCCCGCCCATGACCGGAACGGCCTCCGCCACGCCCGTCACCGTCGCCGCCTCCACGGACACCTCGGCGGGCGAAGCGGAGACGGCGGAACCCGTGAGGCAGGCTCGCTCTGCCGGGGAGTAGGCCGGGCAGACGACTGTTTATCGTTTATCGCCAGCCCCTCTTGGCTCCACGGAGGGGGGAGCTGTCCGCGAAGCGGATTGAAGGGCGATCCACGCCCACCTCACCCCCGACCCGCCGCCCCGTAACATCATGTTGACGGATGATGACGAATGATGACGTTTGCAAACGGTAACGGAATCTCCTGCGGCGGCGTCGGTTCCTGGCTCATGCATTGCTCCCGTCGGTTCGTCGTGCAAAGTCGGACGGGCAGCGTAGCGGGACGGTGCTGCGGTTCTGGAACAATGAAGTGCTGGAGAACATCGAGGGCGTGATGGAGCGGATTCTGGCGGCCATCCACGAGCGGCGACGGCCGTGATCCCCCTCAACCTGTCCCTCTCCCCCGACGCGGGGGAGAGGGGGCCATAAACGCACCTCTCCAGCTACACCGCACCATATGCGCCGAGTAGCCGTCCCCCCTCGATTATCGTCCCTTCTCCCCCGCGTCGGGGGAGAAGGACAGGTTGAGGGGGAAGCCGCAAACCCACCGACCTCACCCTTGCAGCCACTTCCGCAGCCGCTTCGCCGCCTCGGCCATTTCGGCTTCGGGGCCGGCGAAGGAGAAGCGCATGTAGCGGCGGCCGCGTGCCGGGTCGAAGTCGATGCCGGGGGTGGCGGCGACGCCGGTTTGGGCCAGCATGCGCTTGCAGAAATCCTGGCTGTCGTCGCTCAGGTGGCCGATGTCGGCGTAGATGTAGAACGCGCCGTCGGCAGGGGCCAGCTTGTCGAAGCCGGCCTTGGGCAGTTCTTCCAGCAGCAGGTCGCGGTTGCGGCGATAGCCGGCGACGACGAGGTCCAGTTCCTCGTGGCAGTCCATCGCCGCCAGCCCGGCCGCCTGCGAGACGGCCGGCGGGGAGATGTAGAGGTTCTGGCCCAGGCACTCCACCGGACGCCGCAGGTCGTCGGGCAGCACCAGCCAGCCCAGCCGCCAGCCGGTCATGGCGTAATACTTGGAGAACGAGTTCACGACGATCGCGTCGTCGCCGAACTCCAGCGCCGAGACCGCGCGGCCGGTGAACTCGATCCCGTGGTAGATCTCGTCCGAGATCAGGCGGATGCCGCGCGCCCGGCAGGCGTCCACCAGTGCCTGCATCGCGCCCTGGTCCAGCATGGTGCCGGTCGGATTGGAGGGGCTGGCCACGATCAGGCCGTCGATCCCGCCCTCGACCTTGTCCAGCAGCTCCGGCGTCGGCTGGAAGCGATGCTCCGGCCCGGTCTCCAGCCACACCGGCTCCAGGCCCAGCGCGCTGAGGATATTGCGATAGGCTGGGTAGCCCGGTGCCGCCAGCGCCACGCGGTCGCCGACGTCGAAGGCGCCGACGAAAGCCAGCATGAACGCGGCGGAGGAGCCGGTCGTCACCATGACGCTTGCCGGATCAACGCCGACGCCATAGGCCCCGCGGTAGTGAAGGGCGATACGCTCGCGCAGCTCGGGATAGCCGCAGGCGTCGGTGTAGCCGAGCCGCTCGGAACGCAGCGCCCGCTCCGCCGCGCGGATGGCGCCCTCGGGCGCGCCGTGGCCGGGCTGCCCCACCTCCAGGTGCAGCACGTCGCCGCCCGCCGCCGCCCGTTCGTTCGCCGCGCGCATCACATCCATCACGATGAAGGGCGACACGCCCGCCCTGTTGGAGACCTTCAACGCCATTGCCGTTCCCCTGTCGCGGCCGTCGTCGTCATTGTGCCCGCACCGCAAGGCCGTGAGCGCGCGGGTCGGTCGCCTGCTGGCACAGTTCCGGCGCGTTGCGTGGCCCGCGCGGACAGTAGATCGCGTTGATCCGCCCCTGCGCCGCGCCGGGCCGCAAATGGTGGTCGCGCCTGCCCAGGCCGTCGAGGACCGCCGGGGGCACGCCGGCCTCGTATTCCACGACGTCCGGCTCACCGGGATGATGCAGCCGCGCCAGCGCCAGCAGGTCGCGCAGCCGCACGCGGTCCGCGCGCTCGTCCCCGCCGTCCGAAACCAGCGTGGTCTTGCCCGTCGGGAATTGGTTGCGGTCGATCTTCTCGCCCAGGCTCTCCAGCGGGCTCAACGCCTGGACCAGAGCGAACTGTCCCGACGCACCGCCAGCCGCGCTGGCCGCAAGATAGCCGGTGCCGGTGAAGGGATTGGCGACGATAGCCGGGGCAAGGCCCGCACCCGCCGCCGCCTCACTCGCGCTGCCCGCAAGCAGGATGCCGGTGCCCTGGGCCTGCTTCCCGCTGCCGAACAGGCCGTTCATGGTGAAGGCGCAGGCGACCATGTTGCCGAAGCGG
The DNA here is from genome assembly GCF_003344765.1 of Ferruginivarius sediminum. Classification (GTDB taxonomy): domain Bacteria; phylum Pseudomonadota; class Alphaproteobacteria; order Kiloniellales; family Rhodovibrionaceae; genus Ferruginivarius; species Ferruginivarius sediminum. Next base: position 117,964 of record NZ_QPMH01000003.1, read on the forward strand.
TCGACCGCCGTCAGGCCCGCCGTGGGCGCGTTCTCCGCCACCGAGCGCGGCGCCGGGCGCAACGCGGCCGCCGGCGTTGCCCGCTGCCGGTCGACGTCGTCCAGCAGCGCCTCGACGGCGGCCTCGTCGACGAGACTTTTCGTTTCCGGCCGCTGTGAGGCGGGCGTGCCCATCCAGGCGCGCTGTTCCGAGAGCGCGCGCTTCCACGCCTCGACCAGGAAGTGCGCGCGCGCCGGCGAGGTCGGATCGTCCATATCCGGCCCCTCCGCGGCCATCGCCCAAAGCTGGCCCAGCCCCAGGCCGCCCATCGCCGGCGGCGGCGGCAGGTAGAGGCGGTGGTCGTCGAAGGGCACCGCGATCGGCTCGACATAAGCCGCTTTATAGCCGCGCAGGTCGCCATCGCTCAGCGGCGCGCCGGCTTGTTGCGCGGCCTGTGCGAACCGCCTGGCGAAATTTCCGACGTAGAGATAACCGGCCCCGCGCCCGCGTATCCCGGCCAGCGCGGCCGACAGCTCCGGCTGGCTTATGCGGTCGCCGACGGCCGGCAGGCTGCCGTCGCGGCGCAGGTAGAGGCTGCGCGCCGCCTCGGTGAGCGTGCCCTGCCCCGCCTCCAGGTCGGTGTGGAATGCCCGGCTGACTTGATAGCCGAAGCGGGCCAGCCGCTCGGCGGGGGAGACCACCTGCGCCCAGGACTGCAGTCCATAACGCGCGTGCAGCGCCGCCATGCCGCGCGCCAGCCCCGGCACCGTTGCGCCCCTCGCGTTCCGCCTCGGCAGGAACAGCAGCGCCTCCGTCGCTTTCTCGCCACGTTTATGGACCACACAGGCACCGCCGCCGCCCAGCCCGACGCGCGAGGGCAGGGTGACGGTCATGGTGAAGGCCATGGCCGTTGCCGCATCGACGGCATTGCCGTTCTGGCCCAGTATGTCGCGTCCGACCAGGGCCGCGCGCGGCTCGTCGGCGGCGGCGATGCCGGCGAAGCCGGACACCGTCTCGATTTTCGCGACCTCCGGCTCGTCGGTGGAGGAGCAGGCCGCAAGGCCCGTCGCCGCGACGGCCAGGGCCGTCAGGCAGGATGTCATGAAGCGATGCATGAACGTCTTCCGGTCCGATTGAAACCACGCCCCGCGATGGCTAGGTTCTTCGTGAAGCACAGGGTTGCCGTCTTGCGCAAGAGCAGACCCCTCACGGCCGTCATTGTTATCCTCCTGGCGCTCGCCTGGATAGTGCTGCCGCTGCGCGCGCAGGCGCAGCAGATGCGCTTCATCCGCGACGCCGAGGTGGAGCATACGATCCGCGCCTATGCCACGCCGATGTTCGGGGCCGCCGGCCTCGATCCCTCGGCGATCGACGTCTACCTCGTCAACGACAACACCCTGAACGCCTTCGTCGCCGGCGGCATGAACCTGTTCCTGCACACCGGCCTGCTTCGCGCCGCATCGGGGCCGATGCAGGTGATGGGCGTGATCGCCCACGAAGCGGGCCACATCGCCGGCGGGCATCTGGCCAGCCGTCGGAAGGAACTGGAGAGCACGGTTCCGGCGATGATCGCCAGCACCCTCCTGGGCCTCGCCGCCGGGGTGGTGACGGGGCGCGGCGACGTCGGCATCGCGGTGGCCCGCGCCGGCCAGGGCGCCGCCATCACGAACCTGCTGTCATACACCCGCAGCCAGGAAGGCTCGGCCGACCAGGCGGCGGTCACCTACATGAACCAGGCCGGCTACTCGCCGGAGGGCCTGCTGGCGTTCATGGAGGTGCTGGAGGGCCAGGAGGTGCTGCTGACGAACAACCAGGACCCGTACCTGCGCACCCATCCGCTGACCGGCGACCGGATCGAGTTCCTGCGCCGCGCGGTCAAGGAGTCGCCCTACACGGGCCAGGACGCGCCGACGCGGCTGAGAGCGATGCACGCGCGCATGGTGGCCAAGCTGGACGGCTTCCTGGACGCGCCGCGCAAGACGCTGCGCAAGTACGAAGGCGAGACGACGCTGGCCGCGCGCTATGCCCGCGCCATCGCGCACTACCGCGAGCCGGACCTGGACAAGGCGCTGGAGATCCTGGACGGGCTGCTCGCCGAGCACCCGGACGATCCGTACTTCCACGAACTGAAGGGGCAGATGCTGTTCGAGCACGGCCGGGTGGAGCAGGCGCTCGACTCCTATCGCAGGGCGGTCGAGCTTCGGCCCGGCGAGCCGCTGATCCGCCTGGCGCTGGCGGAGGCCCAGCTTCAGACCAATGACCCGAAGTTGAACGGTCCGGCCCTGGACAACGTTCAGCGCGTGCTGAACAGTGAGGGCAACAATGCCTTCGCCTGGCGGCTGGCGGCGATCGCGCACGGAAGGGCCGGGAACACCGGCATGACAGCGCTGTCGCTTTCCGAGGGTGCGATGGCCAGGGGCGACATGCGCACCGCGCGCGAGCAGGCGGTGCGCGCGCAGAAGCTGCTGGAGGAGCACTCGCCGGCGTGGCTGCGCGCGCAGGACATCCAGCGCGAGGCGGAGCGCCGCCTGAAGAAGCGAGAGGGCTGAGAGCAGGCCGACGCGAATCCTCCGCCTCGCTGATCGGAAATATTGGCGCCGCCGGGCGCCCAGGGGAAATCAGACCAGGAGCATGCCGATGTTTCGTCTTGCCCAGCGCGGCCTCGCGGCCGCCGTCATGATACTTGCGGCCGCCGCGCTGCCCGCCGCCGCCCAGCAGCAGAGCGAGCCCACGGAAGTGCCGGAGAGCCTGAGCGGGCCGTTCGACGCGAACGAGACGAAGGCGATCCAGGGCATCATCCGCGACTACCTTCTGGAGAACCCGGAAGTCATCATGGAGGCGGTCGAGATCCTGCGCGAGCGCCAGCGTCAGGCGGAGGCGCAACAGCGCGAAGGCGCCATCAAGGCCCACAAGGCGGCGCTGACCGATCCCGGCCCTCTGCCCGTGCTCGGCAATCCCGATGGCGACGTCACCATCGTGGAGTTCTTCGATTACCGTTGCCCGTACTGCCGCAGCGTCGCCGACGACCTCATGGAGACAGTGGAGGCCGACGGCAACGTGCGGCTGGTGATGAAGGAGTATCCCATCCTGGGCGAGGAATCGGTCGCCGCCGCACGCGTCGCCATCGCCACCGCCGCGCAGGGCAAGTACGCCGAGTTCCACCACACGCTGCTCACCGAGGTGCGGGACATCAGCGGCGAAAAGGCCCTCAAGCTGGCCGAGAGCATGGGCCTCGACATGGACAAGCTGAAGGCGGACATGAACGACACCTGGGTAGACGAGGAACTGCGCCGCACCTTCAGTCTGGCGCAGGCCCTGTCGGTGAGCGGCACGCCGGCCTTCATCGTCGGCAACAAGATGGCGCCCGGCGCCGTCCCCGCCGAGCGCCTGAAGCAGATGATCGCCCAGGCCCGCAAGCAGCAGAGCTAGACCGCCACCGGGTCCTCCGGCAGGCCGGCGAGATAGCGCCGTCCGTCGAAGGTCAGCACCTGCCGCCGGTTCGCCCGCAAGAGGGTGTAGGAGCAGTGAATCCAGCCGGCGTGCGGGTCGTGCGGGCGGTGGAACTCCAGGATAAGCTGGTCGAAGTCCAGGTTGTCGCGGATGAACCGGGCGACCGCGAGGTTCGCGATTCCCGGCACCTCGAAGTCCGCCGCCTCGCCGCGCGTGTGCTGCGAATCCGGCGCCCCGCCGACGGCGGCGTTCAACTCGGCACTGCGATAGCCGCTGGACGGCGAGAACGGCACGCCATAGCGCTCGCGCACCGGCTGCAGCACGTTCCGCGCCAGGGCGCGCAGCGCCGTGACCGACTCGGGGCCCGGCGTGTTATCGATGCCGCGGCTGAGGGCCGTGCGGCTCTTCACCAGTTCGGCAAGCGTGAAATTGGGCGACAGGTACAAACGGCTCATGCAGGACTCCGGTTCGCTTCTCTCGCCCGCCCTTTTGACAATGAACCTTATACTAGGAATATTTCCCTGTCCAGCTCGAAAGTCACGCACCGCGTTGCGCGGTACCACGGGCATGTGCTAGCAGTCCCAACCGCCTGAAGGCGGCTGAGGAGACGGCCTTGGCGAACACTCCACGCATACTGATTCTGAACGGACCCAACCTGAACCTCCTGGGCACGCGCGAGCCGGAAATCTATGGCCGCGACACCCTGGCGGATGTCGAACGCCTGTGCCGCGAGCATGGCGCCGCGCGCGGGATGGAGATCGACTTCCGCCAGTCCAACCATGAAGGGGAGATGGTTGACTGGGTGCACGAGGCGCGCGAAAGCTGCGCCGGTATCGTGGTCAACGCCGGCGCCTATTCGCACACCTCGGTGGCCTTGCTGGATGCCCTGCTGGCGGCCCAACTGCCGGTGGTGGAGGTTCATCTTTCCAACCTGTTCAAGCGCGAGGCGTTCCGGCACCACTCGTACGTCACGCAGGCCGCGATGGGGCTGATATGCGGCTTCGGCAAGGACGGGTATCGCTACGCCATTGATGCACTGGCCGCGCGGCTGGGCCGCGAAGAGGGGACCTGATGGCCGACTTCGAATTCGACGAGGATCTGGTGCGGCGGCTGTCGCTGCTGCTTCAGGAGACCGACCTGACGGAGATCGAGTACGAGAACGCCGGCCATCGCATCCGCGTGGCCCGGCAGACGCAGCACGTCGTCGCCGCCCCGGCCGCCCAGCAGGCCGCGCCGGCCGGCCAGGGCCCGGCCGCGCCCGCACCGCAGAGCGACCAGAGCAGCGAGATGGTGCCGGCGGGTGCCGTCACCTCGCCGATGGTCGGCACCGTCTATGTCGCGCCCGAGCCGGGCGCGGCGCCGTTCGTCCAGGTAGGCGATCAGGTGCAGGAGGGACAGACGCTGGTCATCATCGAGGCGATGAAGGTGATGAACCCGCTGCCGGCGCCGCGGGCCGGCACGGTCACGCGAATCCTGGTCAGCGACGCTCAGCCGGTGGAATTCGGCGAGCCTCTGCTGGTCGTAGAGTAAACCGGACGCGGCGGGCGCGATGTTCGAGAAGATCCTGATCGCGAACCGTGGCGAGATCGCGCTGCGCATCCACCGGGCCTGCCGGGAGATGGGCATCCACACGGTAGCCGTTCACTCCACCGCCGACGCGGACGCGATGCACGTTCGCCTGGCCGACGAGAGCGTGTGCATCGGGCCGCCATCGAGCAAGGACAGCTACCTGAACATGCCGGCGATCCTGTCGGCGGCGACGATCACCGGCGCCGACGCCATCCATCCGGGCGTCGGCTTCCTGTCAGAGAACGCGGACTTCGCCAACATGGTGGCCGAGCACGGCCTCGCGTTCATCGGTCCGGACCCTCAGCACCTGCGCGTCATGGGCGACAAGGTGGCCGCGAAGGCGACGATGAAGGAGGTCGGCGTGCCCGTCGTCCCCGGCTCCGAAGGCGCTATCGAAACCGACGACGAGGCCTGGCGCGTCGCCGAGGAAATCGGTTATCCGGTGCTGATCAAGGCCGCCGCCGGCGGCGGCGGACGCGGCATGAAGGTCGCGCACGGCCGCGACGAGATGCACGACGCCCTGCGCCTCGCGCGGAACGAGGCCCGCAACGCCTTCGGCCACGACGCCGTCTATCTGGAGAAGTACCTGGGCCACCCGCGCCACATCGAGGTGCAGATTCTGGCCGACAAGCACGGCAACGTCGTCCACCTGGGCGAGCGCGACTGCTCGCTCCAGCGCCGCCATCAGAAGCTGCTGGAAGAGGCGCCCTCGCCGGCGCTGAACGCCGAGCAGCGGGCCTGGATCGGCAACCGCGCGGCGGAGGCGGCGCGCAAAATGGGCTATCACAGTGCCGGCACGCTGGAATTCCTGTACGAGGACGGCGAGTTCTTCTTCATCGAGATGAACACCCGCCTGCAGGTGGAGCATCCGGTGACCGAGGCGATCACCGGCGTCGATATCGTGCGCGAGCAGATCCGCATCGCCGCCGGCATGCCGCTTGGCATGTCGCAGGATGACGTGCATATCCAGGGTCACGCGGTGGAGTGCCGCATTAACGCGGAAAACCCGCGCACCTTCGCCCCCTCGCCGGGCGTGGTGCGCGACTACCACGCGCCCGGCGGGCTGGACGTACGCGTGGATAGCGGGCTCTACGGCGGCTATCGCATCCCGCCCTACTACGACAGCCTGGTGGCGAAGCTGATCGTCCGCGGCCAGACGCGCAACGAATGCCTGATGCGCCTGCGCCGCGCGCTGGAGGAATTCGTCATTGAGGGCGTGGACACGACAATACCGCTGCACCAGCAGCTTATCGGCGAGCCCGACTTCATCAACGGCAACTATAACATCCACTGGCTGCAGCGCTACGTCGACGCCTTGAGCGCGGAGTGACCCGCGCGACGACAGACACGCTCGCCACGCCCATGCCGCTGCGCTACATTTATTGTGGTTACTGAGCGGACGGGGCGCTATGGAGCTTACGCCGGATCTTCTGCTGCGCGCCTACGCCGTCGGCATTTTCCCGATGGCGGAGAGCCGGCGTGACCAGGAAATCCACTGGATCGACCCCGAGCTTCGGGGCGTGATTCCGCTCGACACCTTCCACGTGCCGCGCCGCCTGCGCCGGCGGATCCGCCACGGCAGCTTCCACGTCACCGCCGATGCGGCTTTCGGCGAGGTGATCGCCGGTTGTGCCGAGCCGACGTCCAACCGTCCAGACACTTGGATCAATCCGACCATCGAGCGGCTGTACAAGGAGCTGGCCGCCATGGGCTTCGCCCATTCGGTGGAATGCTGGCAGGATTCGCGGCTGGTCGGCGGGCTCTATGGCGTGGCGCTCGGCGGGGCGTTTTTCGGCGAATCGATGTTCTCGCGGGTCAGCGACGCCAGCAAGGTGGCGTTGGTGCATCTCGTCATGCGGCTGTGCAAGGGCGGATTCAAGCTGCTGGACACTCAGTTCACAACCCCGCACCTCAGCCAGTTCGGCGCCGTCGAGATCCGCCGCGACCAGTACCGGCACCTGCTCTCGCAGGCGGTCCCGGCCGCGGCGGAATTCCCGAAGGAGTTGACGGACGAGGAGGTCGAGGCCTTCCTCGGCCAGGAGTCGCGTCAGACTCCCTAACGTTGGCCGGGGCACCAGAACTCCACCGGACCCAGCATCCCTTGGATGACTGTACTCACCTCGCCACGCCTCAGGCCGATGTCGGACAGCGTCTCATCGCTCAGCCCGCGAAGCTCGCGCCGGGCCTGCCGCAGTGCTTTCGCGCGCTGGCGCTGAAGTGCCCGGCATTCCATGTAGTGGCCCAGGGCATGCAGCCATCCGGCAACCCGGCTGATCGGCTTGACGGCGGGCGTCTTGGGGAACGCGGTTTCGGTCGTGCATATCGTTGCAACCGTCATGTCAGGCTCCCGTTTATCGTTAAGTTTCCTTTACGGCTCACCGCGCCGTAGACTTCGATTATCATCAAAATACGACCTTGACAGCAGGGTCACAAACGATGTTTTCTCAGGCTACCTTTTAGGAAAGCTAACGCATCTCATGGCTCGACGCTTACCGCCTCTTAACGCACTGCGCGCATTTGAGGCCGCCGGGCGCAACCTTTCGTTCAGCAAGGCGGCGAACGAGCTGAACGTCACGCCGGCCGCCGTCAGCCATCAGATCAAGGGCCTGGAAGAGCATCTGGGCACGGCGCTGTTCCGGCGCGGGCCCCGCCGGCTGCTGTTGACCGACGCAGGGCAACGGTTGCTTCCAGGCGTGCGGCAGGCTTTCGCCGGGCTGGCGGAGGCGCTGGGCGAACTGGACGAGGCGCGGGACGGCGATTTCCTGACGATCAGCGTGGTGCCGTCGCTGGCCTCGAAGTGGCTGCTGCCGCGCATGGACCGCTTCCGCCGCGCCCAGCCGGACATGGAGGTGCGCTTCGACGCCACCAGCCATGTCGTCGATTTCGCGCAGGAGACCGATGTCGACCTCGCCCTGCGCCACGGCACCGGCGACTATCCGGGGCTGGAGGTCGAGCGCCTGACAGGCGGCACGCTGTTGCCGGTATGCAGCCCGAAGCTGCTAGAAGGGCCGTATCCGCTGAAAACGCCGGACGACCTGCGCCACCACACGCTGCTGCACGTCCCGTGGGAGGCCTGCTGCCCCACCGACCCGGACTGGAGCGACTGGCTGAAGACGGCGGGCGTCACCGGCATCGATCCGGATCGGGGCTCGCGCTTTAACCACTCCAGCTACGCCGTCCAGGCCGCGGTGGAAGGACAGGGCGTGGCGCTGGCTGACGAGGTGCTGATTTCCGACGACCTCGCCGCCGGGCGGCTGGTGTGCCCCTTCGGCACCGGGGCTTCGGGCGCAACGCCGTTCGCGTACTACTTGGTTTATCCACCCCAAAAGGCCAAATTGGAACGTGTGCGGGCCTTCCGCGACTGGCTGATGGACGAGATCCGCACCTACGAGGCCACATTGAAGAAGCAGGCAGAGGATACGGCTGCGTGAGCGAGCAACCCCAGAACCCGGATAGACCCACCCCGAATGGACCCACCCCGAGTGGACCGGCATGGCTGCGGCCAGTCGTCGACTACGGGCCGCTGGCCGTGTTCTTCGCGGGCTATATGTGGAAGGACCTGTTCTTCGCCACCGCCGGGCTGATGGCGGCCACGGCCGTCGCGCTGCTGCTGTCACTGGTGCTCACGCGCCGGATTCCCAAGCTGCCATTGATCACGGCGGCCATCGTCGGCGTCTTCGGCGGCCTGACGCTGTGGCTGGACGATCCGACCTTCATCAAGATGAAACCCACTATCGTCCAGGCCATCTTCGCAGCGATCCTGGGTGGCGGGTTCCTTTTCGGCAAGCCGCTGCTCCGCCCGGTGCTGGGGATGGCCATGCCCTGGCAGCTCAGCGAGCGCGGCTGGCGCATGCTCACCGTGCGCTGGGCGGCGTTCTTCGCCGTAATGGCAGTTTTGAACGAGCTGGTCTGGCGCACCCAGCCGACCGACATCTGGGTCAGCTTCAAGGTCTTCGGCATCCTGGTGCTGACCATGGGTTTCGCCGTCGCCCAGGTCCCGCTCCTCACCCGCCACAAGACAGGCGAGGCCCCCGGCGAGGGGTAGCCGCCGGAGCCGGCCGCTCAGTTCGCGGCATCGTCCTTCGAGTCGCCGCCTTCGTCCCGCACCAGGCAGTCGATGACCCAGACGTCATAGACCGGGTGCTCCAGCGCGTTGAGCGCGGGGGAGGAGGAAAACATCCAGCCGGTAAAGACGCCGATGGCCTCGCGGTCGGGGCGGATATCGACGATTTCGAGGAACGCCTTGCGCTCCGGCGGTTCTTCCGGCGGGGTCTTGTCGCAATGCCGGGCCGTGATCTCCAGCGAGCCGAAGCGTTGGCTGGCGCCGACCTCCACTTCGAACGTCGAGGTGCGCGCGGTGATCTTGTCGAGGCCCTGCATCACGACGACGTCGGCCTCCACCGCGGCCGCCGGGCCGGCCAGCGCCAGCCCCGCGCACAATGCGGCCATCGCCGGCCAACCGCGCGCCATCAGCCCTGCCCTCCGGCGCCGTTGCCGCCACGCTTGTAGGGATTGTTCAAGCCGTCGACGATGCCGTGCAGCACCTCGCGGACTTGTGTCTCGTCGCAGCCCATCAGAATGGCATCCTCCAGCGCGTCCTGCGCCATTTCGCGAATCTCGTCCAGATTCTCGTTCAGGACTTTGATCTTTTCGCGGCAGGACACGGGCTGCCCATCGGGCTGCACCCAGGTCGGAAACTCCGGCTTGGTTTCGGCAGGCATGCGACTGATCCCTCCTTCCGGATCCGGCCTTCAGAGGTAATCGCTGCCGGCGCGGGACGCAACGCCATAGGGTGGGGGCGTCTTACTGCTATGACGGCCCTTCAATCCGCCAGCACCGCCTTGAAGCGCAGCCGCACGTAGTCGGCGCTCCACTGGCCGGATTCGTCGCGCTGATGGACCTGGAGCGCCGCGCGAACCTCGGCGATGAAGGCGTCACGCTGGTCCGGCGGGACGTGGCTGAGGAAGCTTTCGGCGAAGGTGGCGAGCCAGCCGGAGATGTCCGCCGGCAGCGGCGTTGGCCGCGGAAAGTGCTCCATCCGCTCGACGGTGAAGCCAACGGCTTGCAGCTTCTCGCGATAAGCGTCGGGCGCCGGGAAGTACCAGGGCCACGCCGCCGAAAAATCGAGGGCGCGCTGCGCCATCGCGCTGGCAACGGCGCCGACGATGCGCGCCACGTTGCCGGCCCCGCCCATTTCGGCGATAAATCGCCCGCCCGGCTTCAGCACCCGACGCACCTCGGCCAGGACGGCGTCGGGTTTTTGCATCCAATGCAGCGCCGCGTTGGAAAGCACGGCGTCGAAGGCATCGTCCTTGAACGGGAGCGCGTGGCCGTCGGCGGCGCAAACCGCGAGGCCGAGCCTGCGCGCGGCCGTCACCTGCTCGACGCTGAGGTCGCTGCCGGCCACGTCGGCGCCTGCATCCGCCAGCTCGGCCGTCAGCCGCCCGTCGCCGCACCCAAGGTCGAGGATGCATTCCCCGGCTTGCGGTTGCAGCAGCTCCAGCAGCGGCCGGCCCAGTTCGGCGACGAATCCGGCTTCGCGGCGATAGCGGTCGGGGTCCCAGTGCTGGCCGTGGCCGGCGCCCCCGCCGCCGGACGTCATTGCGGGAACGCGCCGCCGCCGGCCTGTCCGCCGGAATCCGCCGCGCCCTGGTCGCCGCTGAAGATCAGGCGGCCGACCATGTCGACGATGTTGATGGCGCCCTGGGTGTACTGGATGGTGCCGCCACTCTCGATCATCTCTTCCATGCCGCCCGGCTCCAGCATGACGTAGTTGCCGCCCAGCAGCCCCTCCGGCACGATCCGGGCCGAGGTGTCCTGCGGCAGCTTGATCTGGTCGTCGATGGTCATGGTGACGTCGGCGAAATAGGTCTTCGAATCCAGCTTCTGCTCCACCACGCTGCCGATCTTGACACCGCTCATCCGCACGTCGGTGCCGGGCGAAAGACCGGCGGCGTTGTCGAAGCGGGCATGGACGCGATAGCCGCTGACGGTGGCCACGCCGGTCATCGAGAAGGCGAAGACGACGAACACTGCCGCGACCAGCAGAACGGCCGCACCCATGATCGTTTCGATCGCGTTCCGCCGCATCAGGAGGGCATCCAGGGCTCGTAATCGCCGGTGCCGCGCGCCCGCTTGCCGCCGCGAAGCGTGTGTCCGGGCGGGCGATAAGCCTCCGGCGTCATGGTGGGGTTCGGCTGGTGCGGCTTTTGCCAGGACTTCTTCTCGGGCACGCCGCCCTCGTTCGGGGGCGTTTCGATGGTATGGTGCAGCCAGGCGTGCCAGCGTGGCGGCACGCGGCTGGCCTCCGCATCGCCGTTGTAGACGACCCAGCGCTTCTCGCCACTGGCAAGGCTGCCGGGCGTGAAGCGGCTTTTCTTGTCGCGATAGTACTTGTGGCCGAACTCGTCCGTTCCGACCGGCTCGCCACGCAGGCGCGTATAGATCAACGTGCCGATGCTGTTTCTCATCCGGCGGGGACCTTCCGCGAATCCGTCAAACAAACGCACGCGGAACCACCCGCGCGCGGCGCGCCGACTATGGCACCGCCGCGTCGCGGCGTCCAGACCCGCCGGGCTACCAGCTTCACGGTCCCGCGGCCGATCACGCGGGCACCGGCTGCCGGGCATGCCTGGGCAGCACCAGGACCATGAAGCCGGCGCCCAGCGCGGCCCAGAACGACGCCATCCAGACAAGGCCGTAGTCCCCCGTCGCGTCGATCACATAGCCGCCGAAGTAGGCGCCCATCGCCCCGCCGATGGAATGCCCGGCCGCGATCAGCCCCATTGCAAGCCCCATCACGTGCACGCCCACGTGACTTGCCGTCAGGCTGGCCGTCACCGGCACCGTGGCGTAGTCGACCGCGCCGAAGAATGCGGCGAACGCAAACAGATAGGTAATGTCCAGGCCCGCGATCTTACCCAGGAACAGGAAGCTTCCCGCGCGCAGGATATAGATGGCGGCGAGCAGCAGGGGCCGATTGACCCGGTCGGTCAGCCATCCGGCCGCGATCATGCCGGCAAGGTTGACGGCGGAGAGCACGCCATAGGCGCTGGCGCTGGGAATCGGCGGAAACCCGCAGAGCGCAGCGAACGGCAGCAGGTGGGTCTCGATCACGCCGCTGGTCGTGAAACCGCAGATCAGGAAGCTCCAGAACAGGATATGGAACGTCGGCTTGGACAGAACGAAGCGCAGGTCCCGCGCCAGCGAGGCGTTATCGCCGTCGGGGTGGCTGCGTTCGGCGTGTCCGGCCTGCGGGCGCGCCATGAACCACAGCACGAAGGGCACCATCGCGAGGCTGGCGACGGCGAGGCCACCGAAGCTCCACCGCCAGCTTGCCCAGGCAAGCAGCGCGGCGATCAGGGGCACGATCAGGAACTGGCCGGCGGTGGCGCCCGAGGTGGCGATGCCGGTGGCGAAGCCCAGCCGGCTGTCGAAGTTGCCGGCCACGGCTGTCGAGACGACGTGCGTGGCGACGATGCCGAAGCCGATCCCGCAAAGGCCCGCGAAAGCGAGGGCGAAAACGATCGGGTCGCTGTTGACCGCGACGATGGCGGCGCCGGCCGCGATCAGGATCAGCCCCAGGCTCAACGCGAATCGCGGCCCCAGCTTGTCGACCAGCCGGCCGGCGAAGGGCGCGGTGCACGCCATGACCACCAGCGCCCCGGCGCCGACACCCGATATGAAGCTGCTGGTCCAGCCCAGCTCCTGCTGCCAGACCGGCATGACGAGGCCGAGCGCCGCCCGCGTCGAAAACGCCAGCGCCAGCGCCATGAAACCGAAGACGACGATCAACCATTTCTGGACGAAAACCTCGGACTGACGGGGCATCGTCGGGTCTCTCTCCCTTGGAGTCCTTGGAGTCGGCCACGTCGAGTCTTGGCCGATGGCGCCCGTCCCCGGCACGAGGAACGGCCTGGTGGAGCAGCACTTCAAACATACAATCTAGTCGTGTTATTCGAATCCGAATTACACCATATAGTACGGGCGTGGAATATATCGGTATGGCGCTGAGGGCAAGCCATTTTGGCTACCCAGGCTTGCCGGGTTCCTTGCGGCTCCCGAATGAAGTGCCAGGCCGCCGGGGCCGTTGGCGACGTAAGCCTTTGCGCCGGCACGCTGCCGTCCGCTATGCATGAGACAGGGATGATAGTCAGTAAGGGGACAAGCCCATGGTACGTGCCGCCGTGATGCCCGAACCCATGGTGCCGGTCGAGATTCGCGAATTCGCCGAGCCGACGCTTCAGGACAACGCCGTCTTGCTGGAGACCGTCTTCTCGGAAGTCTGCGGCACCGACGTGCACTTGCGTCACGGCCGGCTTGCCGGCGTGCCCTATCCGATCATCCCCGGCCATGTCTCCGTCGGCCGGGTCGAGGCCGTCAACGGCGAGGTGCGCGATATCGACGGCAACGACGTGCGGCCCGGCTCCCTGGTGACGTTCCTCGACGTGCACGGAACCTGCCATCGCTGCTGGTACTGCCTCGTCGCCAAGGAAACGACGAAGTGCCCCGAGCGCCACGTCTACGGCATCACCCATTCGGCGACGGAGGGTCTGCTGGGCGGCTGGTCGGAGCGCATTTACCTGCAGCCCGACGTGCACATCCTCACCCTGCCGGACGGCCTCGACCCGCGCACCGTCATCGCCGCGGGCTGCGCCCTGCCGACCGCGCTGCACGCGATAGAGCGGGCGGAAATCTCCATCGGCGACCGCGTCGTGGTCCAGGGCGCCGGCCCGGTCGGCATCAACGCGGCGATCCTGGCCCGGCTATCGGGTGCCGGCGAGGTCTTCATCGTCGATCCCGTCGAGACCCGCCTGGAGGGTGCCCGGCGACTCGGCGTCTCCGCCGGAGTCCGTATCGACCCCGAGGATCCGGGCAGGCACATCCGCGCGATCCGGGAGATGACCGGCCAGCGCGGCGCCGACGTCACCATCGAGGCCGCCGGGGTCCCCCAGGCCTTCAAGGAAGGCATCGCCATGACCCGCGACGGCGGCCGCTATGTCGTGGTCGGTCACTACACCGATACGGGCAGCGCCTCGGTCAATCCGCACACGGACATCAACAAGAAGCACCTTGAGATCCGGGGCACCTGGGGGTCCGACCTCAGCCACTTCTACAGGATGCTCGACGTGCTGAAGCGTCACGGGAACGACGTCGGCAACGGTCTGGGCTGGGACGAGATGATCGGCGGCGTCTACAGCCTGGGCGAGGTCAACATGGCCCTGGACGATGTCGAAAATGGCCGCCTGATCAAGGCAATCATCTGCCCGAACGGCGACCGCCCGTCGATCGTGGGCTATCCGTAGCCGCGCGCTGGATGAATGCCGGACGGGCAAAGGTCACTTGACCCCACGTGCCCGTCCTGATTTAACACAACTCACATATGCGAGGTGGTTTCCCGGCCGTCGGCATGCCGGCGTCGGGAAGGACTGAAACAGGGAACGCGGTGCGGCCGGAAACGGCCAATTCCGCGGCTGCCCCCGCAACTGTAAGCGGCAAGCCCGCGTTCGATATCGGCCACTGGGCAGGATGCCTGGGAAGGCCGAACGCAGGCGATAATCCGTAAGCCAGGAGACCTGCCACCTTCGCGTCACCTACCCGAGGGACGGGGTGTGCCGTCGGGGCGGTCTTCCGCAGTGGTGACGCGGCCAACGCGTGACGGGCGGAAGACTTTATCAACTGTTTCCATCCGTCAGGCCTTGAACCGCCGTCACCCCGCTCGGCTCGGTCGAGTGCGGCACTCTTGCCGCGTGTGCGAACGCCGCCTCCGTCACGCCCCGGTTCCGAACCGGGCCACGACTGGGCACACAAGGGGCGGAGGGCTCTATGACCGTGACGACATCAGGGGACGGCTTCGACCGTCGAGGCCAGACAGCACGCATTCTTCGCGCGACCGTGGCCGCCGGGGGACTGGCCGCGGCGGCGGCGCTTCCGGCGGCGGCGCAGACATCGGTGGACGAGGTGGTGGTGACCGCCACCCGCGTTCCCACCCGGATCGAGGCGATCGGCAGCTCGGTCAGCGTGATCGACCGCCAGCAGATCGAGGAACGCCAGTACAAGACAGTGACCGAGGCGCTCGGCAGCGTCCCCGGCCTGCGCATGGTGCAGCAGGGGCCGCGCGGGGCGAACACCTCCATCTTCATGCGCGGCTCGAACTCCAACCAGACGCTGGTGCTATTGAACGGCCAGCGGATCAGCAACCCAAGCACGCCGACCGGCGCCTTCAATTTCGCGGACCTCACCACCGACAACGTGGAGCGGATCGAGGTGGTGCGCGGCCCGCAAAGCTCGCTTTTCGGCAGCGATGCCATCGGCGGCGTCATCAACATCATCACCCGCAAGCCGGGTGCGGAGGGCGTGCGCGGCAGCGTCCGCGCCGAGGCCGGCAGCCTGGAGACCTTCGACGGCAGCGCTCATCTGAACGGCCGCCAGGGCCGGGTCGGCTTCGACGTGAGCCTGAGCGGCGTTACCACCGAGGGCGATACCGTGACGCCGGATCGCTACCGGCCGGCCGGCGTGTCGGAAGAGGACGACGGCTATCGCTCCATCGTCGGCTCGGCGCAGGTAGACGTCGACGTCACCGACCAGGTGACCTTCTCGATGTTCGGCCAGGCGACCGACTCCCGCATTGAGCTGGACACAGCACCGGAGGACCCGAACTCCGAAGAGGACGTGCGCGAGGTCTATACAAGCGCGGAGATCGCCGGCGAGTTCTTCCAGGGCCGCTACCGTCCATCGCTGACTTTCAGCTATTCGGACTTCACGCGCGATAATTCGAACAAGCTGGACGCGGTCGATCCGAGCCTCACTGTCCAGGACACGAGGAACGAGGGCGACCGTGTCGGCGTCACCTTCGAGAACGAGATCGACGTCCACCCGGATCACACGCTGATCGTCGGCGGCGAGTTCTTCGACGAGAGCTTCGACTCCTCCGGCTCCACCAATTTCGGCGGCTTCGTCGTCAATCAGCAGTCGGACGGCAGCGCCGCCGTCGGCGCCGTCTTCGTCCAGGACGTCTTCCAGTTGACCGAGCGGCTCTCGGGCACCGTCGGCATCCGCCACGACGAGACCGAGGACTTCGGCGGCGAGACCACTTGGCACGTGGCGCCCACCTACCGGGTGGAGGCCACACGAACGCGCCTGAAGGGCAGCGTCGGCACCGGCTTCAAGACGCCCTCGCTGCTTGAGCGCTTCGGCTTCAACCCGACCAACTTCGGCACCGCCTTTCGCGGCAACCCCGACCTCGATGCGGAAAAAAGCTTCGGCTGGGAGGCCGGCTTCGAGCAGCCGCTGTTCGAGAACCGCGTGCGGTTCGGCGCGACCTACTTCCAGCTCGACATCGACGACGGCGTGACCACGGTGTTCGACGCCGCCTTCAACTCCACCACGGTCAACAACGTCGACATCGAGACGCGCGGCGTGGAGAGCTTCATCGCCGTCTCGCCCATCGACACGGTCGACCTGCGGGCGGACTACACCTACCTGCTGGCCGAGGACGCGGACACCGGGCAGACGCTGGTGCGCCGGCCCAAGCACAAGATCAGCTTCGACGCCGCCTGGCGGATCACGCCAAGGGCCACGCTGACCGGCGGCGTGGTGATCCTGTCGGACATCAAGGACATCGGCCTCAACGGCGGGCGCGTCGACCTGCCCGACTATGGCGTGGTGCGCGTGGCCGGCAGCTACGGCATCACCGATTCCATTGACCTGACGGCGCGGGTGGAGAACGCCCTCGACCGCGATTACGAGGTGGCCGACGGCTTCAAGGCACCGGGCCTGGAAGCCTTCGCGGGCACCCGCATACGGTTCTGAGGGTGTAGGCGATGCCACGCGCCCGCGCCGTCCTCGTCATCGCCGCCTTCGCTATCCTGGCATGCCTCCAGCCCGGGGCAGCGGGAGCGGCGGACGGCGAGCGGCCGGCGCGCGTGGTATCGCTGAACCTCTGCACCGACCAGCTCGTGCTCGAACTGCTGGAGCGCGAGCGCATCGCCTCGATCTCATTCCTGGGCGCCGACCCGCGCTACTCCGCCGTCGCCGGCAGGGCGCGCGGCATTCCGCGAAACCACGGCCGGGCGGAGGAGGTGCTGCGCCTCGACCCCGACCTCGTGCTGGCCGGGACATACACCAGCCGGGCGACAGTGGCGCTGTTGCGCCGCCTCGACTATCGCGTGGTGGAGATGGCACCGCCGCGCGACATCCCGGCGGTCCGGGCGCAGATTCGTAGAATCGCCGATGTGCTGGGCGTTTCGAAGCGCGGCGAAGCCTTGATCCGAGCCTTCGACCGCAAGCTGCGCGCCGCCGCCCCCGCCGGCGCGGGTGCCCGCCCGAGCGCCGTCATCTACGAGGCCAACGGCATCGCCGTGGGCGATGGCGAGCTGGCCGACGCCGCGGTGGAGGCCGCAGGCCTCAGCAATCTCGCGGCCGAGATGGGGCTGCGTGGCCCCTCGCCGCTTTCCCTCGAACATCTGGTGGTGGCACGGCCTGACGTATTGATCCTGCAGAACCACGGCGAGAACGCGCCGTCGCAGGCGACGCACCTTCTCGACCATCCGGCGTTGCGCCACCTGCGCGAACGGACGGCCGTCGCCATCGTTCCGGAAGCCCTGTGGACCTGTGGCGGGCCGCAACTGGCCGAGGCTGTCGCCCGCCTGGCGGAAGCCCGCCGCGCGGTCCAGCGGGAGGGCGGCTGACATGCGCGGCTGGCTGCTCCCTTCGCTTGCACTGCTGGTGATCGCGGCTTTCGCGGGGTCGCTGCTCGTCGGCCCGGCGGGGCTGGCGCCGCTAGCGGTGCTGGACGGACTGTTCGGCCTGCGTTCGGAGACCGTCGTGCTCGTCGTGCAGGAGATCCGCCTGCCGCGAAGCCTGCTGGCCGCGACCATCGGCGCCACGCTGGGACTGGCGGGCGCGGCGCTCCAGGGCTATCTGCGCAATCCGTTGGCCGAGCCGGGCCTGATCGGCATCTCCGGCGCGGCGGCGCTGGGCGCGGTGCTGACCCTCTACACCGGCCTCTCGGCGGCTTTCTCGCTGGCGCTGCCGATCGGCGGCATGGCCGGCGCCGTCTGCGCCGTGCTGCTGGTGCAGGCGCTGGCCGGGCGCGACGCCGGCACGCTGAGCCTGATCCTGGCCGGCGTGGCGGTGACGTCCTTCGCGGCGGCGCTGACCTCGCTCGCGCTCAACCTCGCGCCAAGCCCGTTCGCCGCGCTGGAGATCGTGTTCTGGCTGCTGGGATCGCTGAGCGGGCGCAGCATGGAGCACGTGGCGCTCGCCGTCCCCTTCATGGCTATCGGCTGGCTGCTGCTGGCGAGTTGCGCGCGCGGGCTGGATGCGCTGACGCTGGGCGAAGACGCGGCGCGAAGCCTGGGCTTCGACTTGCGCGCGCTGCGTCGCCGCCTGATCCTGGGCACCGCGCTGTCGGTCGGGGCGGCGACGGCGGTGGCCGGCGCCATCGGCTTCGTCGGGCTGGTGATCCCGCACCTGCTGCGCCCGCTGGTCGGTTACCGGCCGGGCGCGCTGCTGCCGGTGAGCGCGCTGGGCGGGGCCGTGCTGCTGCTGCTGGCCGACATGGCCGTGCGCGTCGTCACGCCGGGGCAGGAGCTGAAGCTTGGCGTCGTGACGGCGCTGATCGGCGCGCCCTTCTTCTTCTGGCTGGTGGTGCAAAGCCGGCGGGAGGCGACATGACCGCGCTGCTCGAAGCCTCCAGCCTTGCCGTGAGCCTGGGCCGGCGGCCCGTGCTGGACGACGTGGCCTTCACCCTCGCTCCCGGCGAGACCGTCGGGCTGGTAGGGCCGAACGGGGCCGGCAAGACGACGCTTCTGCGCGCGCTGGCGGGTGTCCTGAAGCCCGTGCGCGGCGAGGTTCGCCTGGAAGGGCAGCCGGTGGGCAGCCTGCCGCACGGCCACTTCGCGGCGCGGGTCGCCTATCTGCCGCAGGGCGGCGGCAGCTACTGGGCCGTGCCGGTGCGCACGCTGGTGATGCTGGGCCGCCTGCCGCACCGGGAGCGTTGGTCGAAGCCGGAAACGGCGGACGAGCGGGCCGTCGACACGGCGCTTGCCGCGACCGGGGTGGAACATCTGGCCGAGCGGCCGGTCACGGAGCTTTCCGGCGGCGAGCGGGCGCGCGTGCTGCTGGCCCGCGCGCTGGCCGGGGAGCCGCAGCTTCTGTTGGCGGACGAGCCGGTCTCGGGCCTGGACCCCTATCATCGCCTGGAGGTGATGGAGCACCTGCGCGCACTCTCCCAAGCGGGGAAGGCGGTGGTCGTGGTCCTGCATGACCTGACACTGGCGGCGCGCTTCTGCGACCGGCTGGTGCTGCTGGCCGACGGCAAGGTCGCGGCCAGCGGCCCGCCTGAAGAGGTGCTGACGCCGCAGCGCCTCGACAGCGTCTATCGCGTGCGCGCGGTGCTGGGCCGGCAGGGTGGCGAGCCCTTCGTCGTGCCCTGGGACCGGCTGGGCGACAAAGACGACAGCTCTCTGGCGGAGGGCACGGGATGACGCCGGACGAGCGCCCGGTCCCGCGTGGGCAGCGCGCCCTTCCCGCCCGCCGCGGACGGGTGGCGGCGGCCGCTGCCGTGTCGCTGCTGCTGCATGCCGGTCTCGCGCTTGCTTTTGTGCAGTCGTGGGGTTCCGGGCGCGAGGTCGACGTCGGCGGCAAGGCCATCGCGGTGACGCTGGTCACCGGCCCGCTTGGCGGCGCCAGCGGCCGGGAAGGTACGGAAACGGCGGAGAAAAACGACGCGGAGGAGGCCGCTGCCAGCGCGGCGCCACCGAAGGCAGCGGTAAAGGAGGCGGCAAAGCCCGAAGCGAAGGAGCCCACCGGGCCGCAGCCGCCGGTGCGAAAGGTGGCGAAGAAGGACACCGCGCCGCCAAAGGTATCGGAGGCGGCCACACCGCCGCCTGCCGACCCGACGCCCGAGGCCGCGCCCAAACCCGAACTGGAGGCGCCGCGGTCCGTGACCGCCGAGGCCACGCTCCCGGCGCCGCCGCGCAAGCCCGAGATGCCCGCACGGAAGACGGCTTCCGTCCAAGAGACGCGGCCGCCCGAGCCACCCGCCGAGCCGCCGCGCGAACGGGCCAAGGTCACGAAAGAGCCTGCCTCCGGCGGGCACGAGCAGCCGGCCACGCCCCACCCCGCGACGCGACGGCAGCTGGCCAGCTTGAACGGCTCCGCGCCCGCCGTGGCGGAGGGCGAAGGCAACGACGGTGAGGACAAGGCCCAGCTTGCAGCCAAGGGAAACGGCGAAACCGGCAACGGAACGCAGGGTGCGGGCCGACAGGCGGCCGCCCCGGCGGCCGGCAATCCCGCGCCAAGCTACCCGACCCGCGCGCGGCGGCGCGGCTGGGAAGGCCGCGTGGTGCTGGAGGTGGCCGTGGCGGCGGACGGAACCGTGAAAGCCGTCGAGGTGCGGGAGAGCAGCGGCTATGCCGCGCTGGACCGGGCCGCCCTGGATGCCGTGCGCGGTTGGCGCTTCTCGCCCGCGTCCGAGGACGGAACGTCGGTCGCCGACAAGGTGAGCGTCCCCGTGCGCTTTGCCCTTCGCGATGACTGAGCGCTATCACGCCAGGGCTTGAAAGAGAGCGCCGGGGGCATCATAGCATCTGGCGGGACAACGCGAACTGGAGTGGCGCC
This sequence comes from Ferruginivarius sediminum, assembly GCF_003344765.1. Lineage (GTDB taxonomy): Bacteria > Pseudomonadota > Alphaproteobacteria > Kiloniellales > Rhodovibrionaceae > Ferruginivarius > Ferruginivarius sediminum. The sequence continues at coordinate 138,586 of NZ_QPMH01000003.1, forward strand.
ATGGACGATAAGACGCGTACCGAGATCGAGGCGCAGGTCTTCCGTGACCTGGTTCAGCACCTGCGCGAGCGCACCGACGTGCAGAACATCGACCTGATGAACCTGGCCGGCTTCTGCCGCAACTGCCTGTCGAAGTGGTACGCCGCCGCGGCAAAGGAGCGCGGCATCGAGGTGGACTACGACGGCGCGCGGGAGATCGTCTACGGCATGCCCTATCAGGAATGGAAGGCGAAGTACCAGACCGAGGCGACTCCGGAACAAAAGCAGGCCTTCGCCGAGCAGCACGGCAGCGGGCACTGACCGCCGCGAACCACACACTGGGCGGGGCATTGCGGGATGGCGTTGCCAACGCGATCCGCCCCGGCTAGTGTCCGCCGCCGTAGCATGCCCCGGCCCCGCGCGGCCGGGGCAAGCGTCTCAGGGCACACACATCATCGGGTTTTCGGAGGTCTTGCGTCATGGCCGACGTCGGCGGCATCGCGGCGGATCAGCTCAAGCAGTACATCGAGCGAATCGAGCGTCTGGAGGAAGAGAAGCAGGCGCTGACGGCGGACGTCCGCGAAGTCTATGCCGAGGCCAAGGCCAACGGCTTCGACACCAAGATCATGCGCCAGGTCGTCAAGCTGCGGAAGATGGACCGCGACGACCGCAGCGAGCAGGAACACCTGCTCGAACTCTACAAGCGTGCGCTGGAAATGGAATAAGGGCGCGGGCGGCGTTCCCGCCCCGTCGTGCTTCGCGGGCCGATGCTCGCAAGTAAGCGGCGGTAATTCCCGTCCCGCTTACAGCGACAGGCCGAAAGAAATGATGCCGGCGACCACCAACATTCCGGTGGCAGTCAGCACGAGGTAGCGGTGCATCGCAGGCGCCGCATCCGACGCCAGTTCCACGACGATTTTCCCGCGGCTGCTCATCCGGGCTCTCCCGTGCGATTGCGACCTATTCGCATTGTTGCCGCACGTGCGAGTGCGAGTCAATCGCAAACCAGCCGCCGTGGGCAGGCTCGCCTACTCCGCCGCCGCTGCGGCCCGGGCGCGCCGCGAGTGTATGGCCCGCCGCCAGGTATCCGCGGAGAAGACGACCAATCCCGCCCAGATGCAGCCGAAAGTTATCAGGTGTGCCGTCGTGAACGGCTCGCCGAAGACAAAGACGGCCAGCAGGAAATGTCCCGACGGCGCCAGGTACTGGAAGAAACCGATGGCGATATAGGTGATCCGCCGGGCGCCGCTTGCGAACCAGATCAGCGGCAGGGCCGTTATCGCGCCGGCGGCAATCAGCAGCAAGTCCGTTCCGGCCCCCATCGTGCCGAACGCCCCGAAACCGGCGTATCCCGCGAAGATCAGATAGCCCAGCGCGACCGGGGCCATCAGCGTCGTCTCCAGGAACAGCCCGTCGATCGAGCCCAAGGCCGTCGTCTTGCGGATCAGGCCGTAGATGCCGAACGAGAACGCCAGGACAAGCGACGGCCACGGCACGCCCGTCGTCTGCACCGCCAGATTGGCGACGCCGACGGCGGCGAGGGCCACGGCCGCGCCCTGCGCCGCGTTCAGCCGCTCGCGCAGGACCAGGACGCCAAGCAGCACGTTCACCAGTGGATTGATATAGTAGCCCAGCGAGATCTCCATTACCCGCTCGACCTGCACCGCCCAGATGAACGTCAGCCAGTTCGCGCAGATGAACAGCGTGCTGCCGCCCAGCATCAGAAGCGTGCGGCGGTCGCGTAGCGCGGCGCGGATGGCGGGCCAGCGCCGCAGCACCGTCACCAGGATCGCCAGCAGCACCACCGACCAGACGACGCGGTGCGAGAGGATCTGCAAGGCCGGGACATGGGCCACCGCCTTGAAGTAGATCGGCAATACGCCCCACGACCCGAAGGCGGCGAAGGCGAAGGCGCCGCCGATGAGCTTTTGGTCCTTGTCGTTCATTCACGCTCGCTTGAAATACGCCGCTGGCGGTCCCCACCCGGCGGGCCGACGTCACGACTATGAATCTTTCGCCAGAAAGCATACTGCCCGGACGGCGACAGGGGAATCGCTAACCCAAAGTTGCACGTCCGCGCGGCTATGCCCCTTTCGCCTGACGGGCCAGCCGGCCGACCGGCGCATCCGCGATCGGCCAGTGCAGCGCCGCGGCCGCCAGACCCAGGAGGACCGCGATCAGCCAGACAATCTGGTAGGAGCCCGTGACGTCATAGCTGATGCCGCCCAGCCAGGCGCCGAAGAAAGCGCCGATCTGGTGGCTGAACATGACGAAGCCGAACAGCGTCGCCATGTAGCGCGGCCCGAAGATCTGGCCGACCAGACCGCTGGTCAGCGGCACCGTCCCCAGCCACAGCAATCCGAACACGGCCGAGAAAGCGTAGACCGTGATGGCAGTCTTCGGCAGCACCAGAAGCAGGACGATCGCCGCCGCCCGGCCCAGGTAGATGTAGGTCAGCACCCGCTTCTTGCGAAAACGCCCGCCCAGCCAGCCGGCGGAAAGCCCGCCGATGATGTTGAAGAAGCCGATGAGGCTCAGGGCCGTCGCGCCGACGAAGGCCGCCAACCCGGTGGCCGAGATGTAGGCCGGCAGATGCGTCGCGACGAACGAGACGTGGAAGCCGCAGACGAAGAACCCGGCCGTCAGCAGCAGGAAGCCGGGATGCCGCCCGGCCTCGCCCATCGCCTCCTTCAGGCTCTGCTCGCCGATGCTGCCCGCGCCCGTGTGAGCCTTCCCGGCCAGCGCGGCGGCCAGCGGCACGATCAGCGCCGAGAGCAGGCCCAGCACCAGCAGCGCGTCGACCCATCCAAGCCCGGCGATCAGGCCCTGCGCGCCCGGCAGCAGCACGAACTGCCCCATCGAGCCGCCGGCGGAAGCGAGACCCAGCCACGCGCTGCGCTTGTCTTCCGGCGCGGCACGGGCGACAGCGGAGAGGACGAGGGGAAAGCCGCTGGCACTGACCGCGATGCCGACCAGGAGGCCGGCGCCGAGATGCAGGCCAAGCGGCGTTTGCACCAGCGCCATCACGGCCAGCCCGATGGCGTAGAGCACGCCGCCCACGGCCATGATGCGGCCGCTGCCATAGCGATCCGCCAGCGCGCCGCATACCGGCTGCAGCACGCCCCACAGCAGGTTCTGCACAGCAATCGCGAGGGAGAAGGTGCCACGGCTGATATCCAGGGCCGCCGTCATCGGCTCCAGGAACAGGCCGAAGGTCTGGCGAACCCCCATATTGAGGCCCAGCACCACCATGGCGGCGAACAACACAAGCCAGGCGGCCGGACGGGCGGCTGCGGGCATGAATCCTCCGAGGTTTACCCTCGCAAAGGGTAAAACAGGTATCGCACATCCCGCAGTGCAAACGCGGAATGGGGGCTATGCGTGGTGGCGAGCCGGACGGCGCGGGGCGCGGTGGTGCCCTACCCCCGCAAATGCCGGCTGAAGAAGGTCAGCGTGCGCGACCATGCGAGCTGGGCGTCTTCCTTGTCGTAGCGCGCGCCGGTCGGGTTCGCGAAGGCGTGGTCCGCCGTGTACCAATGGGCCTCCAGCGTCTTGCCGGCCGCCTGCATCTCGCTTGCGAAGCCGCCGACCATCGCCTCGTCGATCCAGCGGTCCTGGGTGGCGAAATGGCCCAGTACGGGACCCTGCAGGCGTTTCAGGTCGGCCGCCGGGCGGGTGACGCGGCCGTAGTAGATCACCGTCGCGTCCACGGGCGCGGCGATCGAGGCGTTGAGCGACCAGCCGCCGCCGAAGCACCAGCCCACCGTGCCAACCTTGTCCGTGGTCTTGTCGTGCCGGCGCAGCCAGGCAATCCACGAGGCCAGGGCGTCCGTCGCGGCCTCGTCGTCCACGGCGCCCATCAACGCCCGCGCCTTCTCCGGCGTCTCGGCAACCTCGCCGCCATACAGGTCCACCGCAAGCGCGACATAGCCGTGCTTTGCCGCCAGTTCCGCCGCGACCGCCTTGATCTGGTCGTTCAGGCCCCACCATTCATGAATCAGCAGAACCGCTGGTGCGGGTGTTTCCCGCGGCAGCGCCAGTGCAGCGGACACGCTGCGCCCGCCGGCGGTCTCGATGGTCACCTCCTGCAACTCCGCCGCGGCGGCGCGGGCAAGGCGCGGGTCGGCCAGCACAGCCGCCAGCGGCAGGCTGGCAAGTCCGGTCAGGATCTGTCGGCGCGGTATCTCGGTCATGGCGTTTACCCTCCCTGATGCGGAGGCGCAATTATGGGGGAGCGTGCGTCACAGAGTCGTGACATCGGGCAAATTCACACGTAATTGAATGCGTAACCGCCTTGCCATGACCCGAGCGAATCGATGAACGCCATGCGCCTGCTCCGCGCCGCCGGTACCAGCCTGATCCTCGTGGTGTTCGCCTGCACCCTGGCACCGCACCAGGCGACCTCGCGCGGGCCGCTGGATCTCCGAAGCACGGCGGTCCAGCTGGATCCCGAAAGGCCGGACGTCGTGCGTGCCGGCAAACTCATCTGGCGCGGCGGGTTGGTGCTGCGGGCGGATCATGCCGATTTCGGCGGTCTGTCGGGCCTGGTCCTAAGCCAGGACGGCATGCGTATGGTCGCGATCGGCGACAAGGGAAGCTGGGTCGAGGCCGCGTTGACCTACGACTCCGCTGGCAAGCTGTCTGGCGTTGGTGACGCCATCATCGACGGCTACCGCGATCCGGCCGGAAAGACGGTGCACACCGCCAGCGACCGCGACGCCGAGGGCCTGACGCGCCTTGCCGACGGCTCTCTGCTCGTCGCGTTCGAGCAGCGCCATCGCCTGTGGCGCTACCCCGCGGGCCCGCACCCTCTTGCGCAGCCGGCCGAGCCCGTGCCTGCGCCCGACCGCTTGATGGAGGCCCCGCACAATAAGGGTGCCGAGGCGCTGGCCCGGCTTGCCGACGGGCGGCTGCTGATGCTGATCGAAGGGCTGGAGTCGGGCGAGCACCGGCTAGGGTTCCTGCGAAACCAGGATGGCTGGACCGAGGTCGCCTATCCGCGCGAGGACGGCTTCCAGCCGACAGCGGCCGCGCAGCTTCCGGACGGCGATCTCCTCGTGCTGGAGCGGCAGTTTTCCATCCTGACCGGCTTCAGAACACGTATCCGGCGGATCCCGCTCGCCCGTATCGAGCCCGGAAGCCTTCTGACGGGGCCGGTCATCGCGGCGTTCAGGCCGCCCCTGATCGCGGATAACTTCGAGGGGCTCGCCGCGCGCCGCGGCCCGGCGGGGCAAACGCTGGTCTACGTCCTGTCAGATGACAACTTCAACGGCATGCAGCGAAACCTGCTGCTGATGTTCGCGCTTTCTGACTGAACTTAATGACGGCACGCAAAAAGGCCCGCGAGCGAGGCGGGCCCTTGCGAGCTGTCCGCTACGGCCGGGGCGGCCGAAACGGAGGCAATCAGGCCGCGGCGGCCTGCCGCGCCTTGGCCTTCTCGATCCGGCGCTTCAGCTTCAGCGCCTCGCCGCTCAGCTTGCTGTCCGAAATGCCCAGCAGGTAGGCGTCGACGCCGCCCTTGTGCTCCACGGTGCGGATTGCATGTGTGCTGAGGCGCACGCTGACCAACTGATCCAGGGCGTCGCTGTACACCGAAGTGTCCTGCAGGTTCGGCAGGAAGCGACGCTTGTTCTTGTTGTTCGCGTGGCTGACGTGGTTGCCGACCAGGACGGCCTTGCCTGTAAGGGCGCAACGGCGTGCCATGACGTTTGATCCCGCGCTTCGTTTTCTTGAGTAAGTCGCAAACATCTAACGGGCCGCATGCGGCGGCCCGCGTTCGAGCCGAGGTTCTAGGACAGATCGGCGGTGCAGGTCAAGCGATCCCGCTCGCATTTTCCGCGGACCGCCCCCTTGGCCCCGAGCGGAAAGCCGGCGGCGATCCCCAACGCGCCCGACTGGAGAGGCTCCTCGACCATCGCCACGAGTCGTTCCGCTGTATGAGTGGTTGGATTGGGACGGGGTCGGGGCCGCGTTCCGACGCTTAAAGAGCGGGCGGACGACGGCGGCAAGGTTGACGCTCAGGGCAGGACCCTTAGCCTAAGCACGGATTCCGCTCTTTGGGAGTGGATCTTGTTCGAATGTGCGGGCGGTACGGCTTGGCCGCTGCCCTCGCATCAGAAGACGCAACCAAGGGAGGCTGACTCGTGAAATACCTTTCAGGCGTATGCCTGGCGCTGGCCGTCGCCGTTGCCGGCGCTGGCACCGCGCAAGCGGAAGACAACGGCGTCGTCGAGATCGGCTACTTCAACTGGTCCGACGCGCTCTTCACCTCGCACGTGGTCGACTACATCGTCCGAGAGAAGATGGGCCACGAAGTCGAGATGACCAAGGCCGACCCGGCTGCCGTCTATCAGGCGGTCAAGTCGGGTGACCTCGACTTCCACACCGACTCCTGGCTGCCGGAGACGCACTCCGACTACTACGACAAAGTCGCGCAGGACACTGTCAGCATCGGCCCGATCTACAGCCGCGCCCGGCTCGGCTGGATCGTTCCGGACTACGTTCCGGAGGACCAGCTCGATTCGATCGAGGACCTGATGTCCGAGGAGGTCATGGAAAAGCTCGACGGCAAGATCATCGGCATCGGCCCGGGCGCCGGCCTCACGCGGCTGTCGAAAAAGGCCATGGACGAGTACGGCCTCGAGGACATGGGCTACAACCTGGTGATCTCGTCGGGCAGCGGCATGACCGCAGCACTCAAGCGCGCCATCCAGAACGAGGAGTGGATCGTGGTCACCGGCTGGAGCCCGCACTGGAAGTTCGGCCGCTGGGACCTGCGCTACATCGCCGACCCGAAGGGTGTGCTCGGCAGCATCGAACGCGCCGACATCCTCGCGCGCGAAGGCTTCTACCGCGAGTTCCCGGACGTCTACGAGATGCTCGACCGCATAACCATCCCGCTGAACGACGTGCAAGCGGGTATGGACGTCGGCGAGCGCGAGGACTACGAGACGGCTGCCCGGCAGTACGTCGAGAACCACCCGGACCTCGTGAACTACTGGATTACCGGCGAGCTGCCGAAGTAGTATTCGCCGCAGGTCCGACCGAAATGGCCCGGCCGCTTCGGCGGCCGGGCCTTTTCAATGACTGGACGGGACCGCGCGGAAAGGGGCGCTGCTTGTCATTCCAGGATGGCGCTCGGCATTGCCTTGAGCCTCGTCTTGCCGGGCGCCACTCCAAGCCTGGCGTGGATGGAGCCAAAGCTGCCGCTCAACTGTCCGGGTCGTCGATCAGCGGATTGGGCTGGGCGAACGCACGCAGGCGCTCGGCGTCGCGGAACTCGACCTCGTTGCCGCGCACCACCACGCCCTCCTCGCGCAGCACAGACAGGCTGCGCGAGAAGTTCTCCCGCGTCATGCCGAGCAGCGAGGCGGTCACGCCCTTTTCCATCGGCAGGGCGACGCGGTCCGCGCCACCATTGCGCGCGCGCAGGCGCAGCAGGAAGTTGGCGATGCGCACGTTGGCATGGCGCAGCTTCTGATCCTTCAGCGACTTGGTCATGCGCCGGAAGCTCATCGCCAGCTCGTCGATCATGGAATGCGCGAATCCGGGATCGGAGCGAATCGTCTCCTGGATCGTCGCGGCGGGGATCAGAAGAATGCGAGACGGCTCCAGCGTGCGCGCCGACAGCAGGTAGGGCAGGTCCTTCACCACCGCCGCCAGGATGATGGCCGAGATAGGGTGGAAGATCGCCACGGTGGTGCGCCGGCCGCCATGCTCGCTATACATCTCCACCGCGCCTTCGATGACGATGTGCAGCATGTCCGCCGGATCGCCCTCCTCGATGAGGACGATGTCCTTGGGAAAGCGCTGCAGATAACTGGCCGTGACCAGCCGCTCGAAGTTCTCCGACTGCATCGCGGCAAACGGGGCCAGCTCCCGCACCGCCTCGATATCCCTGTCCCTCAGCATGATTTCCCGCCTTGCGCCATATTCCGGACTGGTCTGCCAACATGAGGCATTGCGTGACAAATATCAATCATTGATGTGAAGGAAAATCGATCCCGAGAAGATATTATTTGGCCGCTCCATGACGGCAATCAAAATTACTCTAACGTCCGTAGAATCGGACATATGGATTGATCCAAGTCAACGGCTTAGGACGACAACAGAGCGCATAGGGCCCCTGTCGATTTGAAAGCGACCACCCGGTCACGGCAGACAGGATCAGGAGTCATGAAAGAGCTGGCAGGGGTCACCCGGAACGAACAGTATCGCGCCCTTGGCCTCAGCACGCTTGCCTTCACGACGTGCTTCGCGGTCTGGACCATCTTCTCGATTATCGGCGTGAAAATTAAGCAGGACCTGGGCCTGTCCGAGACCCAGTTCGGTATCCTGGTGGCGACGCCGGTGCTCACCGGCTCGATCAGCCGCATCTTCCTGGGCGTCTGGACCGAGCAGTACGGCGGCCGTCTCGTGTTCACGCTGCAGATGCTGGCCACGGCGGTGGCCTGCTGGCTGCTTTCGATGGTGGAGAGCTATTACGTCTTCCTGCTGGCCGCACTCGGCGTCGGGCTGGCCGGCGGCTCGTTCATCGTCGGCATCGCCTACACCTCGCAGTGGTTCGAGAAAGAGCGCCAGGGCACGGCGCTGGGCATCTTCGGCGCGGGCAACGTCGGCGCGGCGGTGACCAACTTCGTCGCACCCTTCCTGGTCGTCGCCTTCGGCTGGGAGCAGACAGCACAAATCTACGCCGTCGTCCTGGCGATCGTCGCGGTGGGCTTCTACCTCGTCAGCAAGGAGGACCCGACGACCGCTGCCCGGCGCGAGCGCGGGGAGAAGCCGGCCTCGGCGCTGATGCAGCTCGAGCCGCTGAAGAACCTGCAGGTCTGGCGCTTCGCCACCTACTACTTCTTCGTCTTCGGCGCCTTCGTCGCCCTGGCCTCGTGGCTGCCGCGCTACTACGTCGGCGCCTATGGCCTGTCGCTGGAGACGGCGGGCATGCTGGCAGCGGCGTATTCCCTGCCCGCTTCGGTGTTCCGGGCGCTGGGCGGCTGGATGTCCGACAAGTGGGGCGCACGCTCGGTGATGTACCTCACCTTCATCGTCTCGCTCGTTTGCCTGTTCATCCTCAGCTACCCCGAAACCCGCTATGTGGTCAGCGGCATCGAGGGTCCGATCCAGTTCTCCTTCGGCGTCGGCATCTGGCTGTTCGCGGTGCTGACGGTGCTGCTGGGCTTCGTGATGTCGCTGGGCAAGGCCGCCGTCTACAAGCACATCCCCGTCTACTACCCGCAGCACGTCGGCTCCGTCGGTGGCCTCGTGGGCATGATCGGCGGCCTGGGCGGCTTCGTCCTGCCCATCGTCTTCGGCGTGATGAACGACCTCACCGGCGTGTGGACGAGCTGCTTCATGCTGCTGTTCGCCATCGTGCTGGTCAGCCTGGTGTGGATGCATATCGCCATCCGCCTGATGGAGCGCCGGAAGTACCCCGAGCTGGCCGAGGAGAAGGGCCTCTCCGACGTGCCTTGGGAGCCCTACCAGCCCACCCCGGCCAAGGCCACGCCCGACGCGAACCGCCGGCGCGGATCGCGCGGCGGCTCGCAGCAACCCGCCCGCTAAACGCTTGCGAGAAGGGGAGAACGGATGTCTCACGCAAGCTTGTTCAACGGCACCATGGGCCAGGTTCTCACCGACTGGCGCCCCGACGACGAGGTCTTCTGGAAGGACCGAGGCTATGCCATCGCCCAGCGCAACCTGTGGATTTCGATCCCGGCGCTGCTGCTGGCCTTCGCGGTCTGGCTGGTCTGGTCGGTGGTGGTGGCGAAGCTGCCGGCGATCGGCTTCGCCTATTCCACGAACCAGCTTTTCTGGCTGGCCGCCCTGCCCGGCCTGTCCGGGGCGACGCTGCGCATCTTCTATTCCTTTATGGTGCCGATCTTCGGCGGACGCAGGTGGACCGCGATCTCGACCGCCTCGCTGCTGATCCCGGCGCTGGGCATCGGCTTCGCGGTGCAATACCCGGATATGCCCTACGCCGTGTTCCTTCTGCTGGCGCTGCTGTGCGGCTTCGGCGGCGGCAACTTCGCCTCGTCGATGGCCAATATCTCCTTCTTTTTCCCGAAAAAATCGAAGGGGAACGCACTGGCGCTGAACGCCGGGCTAGGCAATGCCGGCGTCTCGGTGATGCAATTCGTGGTGCCGCTGGTCATCACCGCGGGCGTCTTCGGCGGCCTGGGCGGAGACCCGCAGACGCTGTCGGAGGGCGGGCGCATCTGGCTGCAGAACGCCGGATTCATCTGGGTGCCGTTCATCCTGCTGAGCACGCTGGCCGCCTGGTTCGGTATGAACGACATCGCCAGCGCAAAGGCATCCTTCCGCGAGCAGTCGGTGATCTTCAAGCGCAAGCACAACTGGATCATGTGCGTGCTCTACACCGGCACCTTCGGCTCCTTCATCGGCTATTCGGCGGGCTTCCCGCTTTTGGCCACCAACCAGTTCCCCGACGCCAACGCCCTGCAATACGTCTTCCTGGGCCCGCTGGTGGGCGCGCTGTCCCGCGCGGCGACCGGCTGGATCTCCGACAGGTTCGGCGGCGGACGGGTCACGCTGTGGGTCTTCGTCGCGATGATCGCCTGCGTGGCCGGCGTGCTGTTCTTCCTGGGCATCAAGGAGCAGCCGGGCGCCTTCTGGGGCTTCTTCGCGATGTTCATGTTGCTGTTCCTCGCCACCGGCGTGGGCAACGCATCCACCTTCCAGATGATCCCGGTGATCTTCCGCAAGGAGATCCCGCGCCTGATGCCCGAACTGGGCGAGGCGCAGCAGATCCGGCAGGGCGAGAAGGAATCGGCCGCCACCATCGGCTTCACCTCGGCCATCGCCGCCTACGGCGCCTTCTTCATCCCGAAGGCCTACGGCAGCTCCATCGAGCTCACCGGCGGGGCGGAAGCCGCGCTCTACGGCTTCATCGGCTTCTACGTGGTCTGCGTGGTGCTGACCTGGTGGTTCTACACCCGCAGGAACGCGGAGATCCGATGCTGACCGAGGCGCCAAAACAAAAGAACCCGACCCGAACCCACAACGGTCGCGACTGGAGAGATTGAAAGATGAGCCACTTCCTCGACCGCCTGACCTTCTTCCGCAAGAACGTCGGCGAGTTCTCGAACGGCCATGGCATCGTCACCAACGAGAACCGTGGCTGGGAGGAGGGCTACCGCGCCCGCTGGCAGCACGACAAGGTCGTGCGCTCCACCCACGGCGTGAATTGCACCGGCTCGTGCAGCTGGAAGATCCACGTCAAGGGCGGCATCGTCACCTGGGAGACGCAGCAGACCGACTATCCGCGCACGCGTCCCGACATGCCGAACCACGAGCCGCGCGGCTGCTCGCGCGGGGCCAGCTACTCCTGGTACCTCTACTCCGGCAACCGCCTGAAGTACCCGATGATCCGCAAGCGCCTGCTGCGGCTGTGGCGGGAAGCGCGCGAGACCAAGAGCCCGGTCGAGGCCTGGAAGTCGATCGCGCAGGATCCGGAGAAGTCGCGGGACTACAAGTCGCGCCGGGGCCTGGGCGGCTTCGTGCGGGCAAGCTGGGACGAGGCGACCGAGATCGTCGCCGCCGCGAATGCCCACACCATTAAGCAGTACGGCCCCGATCGCATCGCCGGCTTCTCCCCGATCCCGGCGATGTCGATGGTGTCCTACGCGGCGGGCACGCGCTACCTGTCGCTCCTGGGCGGCACCTGCATGTCGTTCTACGACTGGTACTGCGACCTGCCGCCCTCCTCGCCGCAGACCTGGGGCGAGCAGACGGACGTGCCGGAGAGCGCGGACTGGTACAACTCCAGCTTCCTGATCCTCTGGGGCTCCAACGTCCCGCAGACGCGCACGCCAGACGCCCACTTCTACACCGAGGTCCGCTACAAGGGCGCGAAGAGCGTCGTCGTCACCCCGGACTATTCCGAGGCTTCGAAGTTCGCCGACCTGTGGCTGTCGCCGAAGCAGGGCACCGACGCCGCGCTGGCGATGGCGATGGGCCACGTCATCATGCGCGAGTTCCACCTGGACCGGCATTCCGACTACTTCCAGGACTACTGCCGGAAGTACACCGACATGCCGATGCTGGTGCAGTTGAAGGAGAAGGACGGCGTCTACGTCTCGGACCGCCTGCTGCGCGCCAGCGACTTCGAGGACGGCCTGGGGCAGGAGAACAATGCGGAGTGGAAGACCGTCGCCTATGACCGCAAGAGCGGCGCGATGGTGGTGCCGCGCGGCTCCATCGGCTTCCGCTGGGGCGATCCGGGCAAGTGGAACCTGGAGGACAAGGACGCCGAGGGCCGCGACATCGAGCTGCGCCTGACCTCGCTCTACGACAAGGACGATGTGGCGCAGGTTGCCTTCCCCTACTTCGGGAACCGCAAGCACGACTATTTCACCGGTACCGACCACCCCGACACGCTGGTGCGCAACGTGCCGGTGACGCGGGTGGAACTGGCCGACGGCACCGAGGTGCTGGCCGCCACCGTCTTCGACCTGTTCGCCGGCAACTACGGCGTCGACCGGGGGCTGGGCGGCGAGAACGTGGCCGAGAGCTACGACGACGACGTGCCCTACACCCCGGCCTGGCAGGAGCGCATCACCGGCGTGCCGCGCGACCATGCCATCACCGTCGCTCGCGCTTTCGCCGAGAACGCCGACAAGACCCAGGGCAAGTCGATGGTGATCGTCGGCGCCGGCCTGAACCACTGGTACCACATGGACATGATCTACCGCGGCATCATCAACATGCTGGTGATGTGCGGTTGCGTGGGTCAGTCCGGCGGCGGCTGGTCGCACTATGTCGGCCAGGAGAAGCTGCGCCCGCAGACCGGCTGGACGAACCTGGCCTTCGCCCTCGACTGGGCGCGGCCGCCACGGCACATGAACTCGACCAGCTACTGGTACGCCCACACCGACCAGTGGCGCTACGAGAAGCTGCCGGTCTCGGAAATCCTCTCGCCCACCGCGCCGGAGGGCGACTGGACCGACTACAGCCTGATCGACTTCAACGTCCGCGCCGAGCGGATGGGCTGGCTGCCGTCCGCCCCGCAACTCGACCGCAACCCGCTGCATATTGCGGGCGAGGCGGAGAAGGCAGGCAAGGAGGTTCCCGACTATCTGGCCGAAAAGCTGAAGGCCGGCGACATCAACTTCGCCTGCGAGGACCCGGACAATCCGGTCAACTGGCCGCGCAACCTGTTCGTCTGGCGCTCTAACCTGCTGGGCTCGTCCGGCAAGGGTCACGAGTACTTCCTGAAGCACCTGCTGGGTACGCAGCACGGCGTCCAGGGCAAGGACCTGGGCGAGACGGGCGAACAGAAGCCGAAGGAGGTCGCCTGGCACGACGAGGCGCCGGAGGGCAAGCTGGATCTGCTGGTGACCCTCGACTTCCGCATGTCGACGACGTGCCTCTACTCCGACGTCGTGCTGCCGACGGCCACCTGGTACGAGAAGAACGACCTCAACACCTCGGACATGCATCCCTTTATCCACCCGCTGTCGGCGGCGGTGGACCCGGTATGGGAATCGCGCACCGACTGGGACATCTACAAGTCCATCGCGCGCAAGTTCTCCGAGATCGCGCCCGAGGTCCTGGGCGTGGAGAAGGACACCGTGCTGGTTCCCATCCTGCACGACAGCCCGGGCGAGCTTGCCCAGGCCATGGACGTGAAGGAATGGAAGAAAGGCGAGGTCGACCCCATCCCCGGCAAGACCATGCCCGCCATAAAGGTGATCGAGCGCGACTACCCCAACGTCTACAAGCGCTTTACCGCGCTGGGTCCGCTGATGGAGCAGGCCGGCAACGGCGGCAAGGGCATCGCCTGGGACACGAAGGAGGAAGTGGACTACCTGCGCCGGCTGAACGGCACCGTCGTCGAGGAAGGGCCGACCAAGGGCCTGGCCCGGATCGAGACGGACATCGGCGCCTGCGAGGTCGTCATGTCGCTGGCACCCGAGACCAACGGCGAGGTGGCCGTGAAGTCCTGGGAGTCGCTGGGCAAGCAGACCGGCCGCGACCATACGCACCTGGCAGTGCCGCGCGAGGACGACAAGATCCGCTATCGCGATATCCAGGCCCAGCCGCGCAAGATCATCTCCTCGCCGATCTGGTCCGGCCTGGAGAGCGAGAAGGTCAGCTACAGCGCCAGCTACACCAACGTCCACGAGTTGATCCCCTGGCGCACGCTGTCGGGACGCCAGCAGCTCTACCAGGATCACGCCTGGATGCGGGCGTTCGGCGAGCAGCTCTGCGTCTACCGGCCGCCGATCGATACCAAGTCGATCAAGGCGCACCTGGACAACGAGGTGGAGTCCAACGGCAATCCGCAGATCGCGCTGAACTTCATCACGCCGCACCAGAAGTGGGGCATCCACAGCACCTATACCGACAACCTGCTGATGCTCACCCTTTCGCGCGGCGGCCCGATCGTCTGGATCAGCGAGCGCGACGCCCAGAAGGCGGGCATCGAGGACAACGACTGGATCGAGGCCTACAACGCCAACGGCGCGCTTACGGCCCGCGCCGTCGTCTCCCAGCGCGTGAAGGAGGGCATGGCGCTCATGTATCACGCGCAGGAGAAGATCGTGAACGTGCCGGGCAGCGAGATCACCGGCACGCGTGGCGGCATCCACAACTCTGTCACCCGCACCGTTGTGAAGCCGACGCACATGATCGGCGGCTACGCCCAGCAGAGCTATGGCTTCAACTACTACGGCACCGTCGGCTCCAACCGCGACGAATTCATCGTCGTGCGCAAGATGAAGGTCGTCGACTGGCTGGATGACCCGGAAAGCCCGACGCTGGTCCAGGACGGCCAGCAGGCGGCGGAGTAGGAGGGGATGAAGATGCTTCCAGAGGAAAGACCCCTCACCCTGGCCCTCTCCCCGTACACGGGGAGAGGGGACGAAGACTGCTCGATTATCGTCCCCTCCCCCACGCAAGTGGGGGAGGGACAGGGTGGGGGCACGTCCCCCAAACCCCGCCAAAGCAGCGACGCGCTGAGGAGTTAGACCAATGAGAATCCGCGCACAGATCGGCAAGGTCCTGAACCTCGACAAGTGCATCGGCTGTCACACCTGTTCCGTCACCTGCAAGAACGTGTGGACCAGCCGCGAGGGCATGGAATACGCCTGGTTCAACAACGTCGAGACCAAGCCCGGCATCGGCTATCCCAAGGACTGGGAGAACCAGGACCGCTGGAACGGCGGCTGGCAGCGCAAACGCAACGGCAGGATCGAGCCGCGCATGGGCAGCAAGTGGCGCGTGCTGGCGAAGATATTCGCCAATCCGGACCTGCCGGAGATCGACGACTACTACGAGCCCTTCACCTTCGATTACGAGCACCTGCACACCGCGCCCGAGATGAAGGCGCCGCCAACGGCGCGGCCGCGCTCGCTGGTCTCGGGCGAGCGGATGTCGAAGATCGAATGGGGCCCGAACTGGGAGGAGATCCTGGGCGGCGAGTTCTCGAAGCGCTCGAAGGACTACAACTTCGCCGACGTCGAGAAGGAGATCTACGGCGAGTTCGAGAACACCTTCATGATGTACCTGCCCAGGCTGTGCGAGCACTGCCTGAACCCGACCTGCGTGGCCGCCTGTCCCTCGGGCGCGATCTACAAGCGCGAGGAGGACGGCATTGTCCTGATCGACCAGGACAAGTGCCGTGGCTGGCGGATGTGCGTCTCGGGCTGCCCTTACAAGAAGATCTATTACAACTGGGCCACCGGCAAATCGGAGAAGTGCACCTTCTGCTTCCCGCGCATCGAGGCGGGCTTGCCGACGGTCTGCTCGGAGACCTGCGTCGGGCGCATCCGCTACCTGGGCGTCATTCTCTACGACGCCGACAAGATCGAGGAGGCGGCCAGCGTCGCCGACGAGGGCAACCTCTACGAGGCGCAGCTCAAGGTCTTCCTCGATCCCTTCGACCCGGACGTGCAGGAACAGGCCCGCAAGGACGGCATCCCCGAGGCGTGGCTGGAAGCCGCCAAGCACTCCCCGGTGTGGAAAATGGCGATGGAATGGAAGATCGCCTTCCCGCTGCACCCGGAGTACCGCACGCTGCCGATGGTCTGGTACTGCCCGCCGCTGTCGCCGATCCAGAGCGCGGCGGAAAGCGGCAAGATCGCGCTTGAGCAGGGCATGCCCGACGTCTCGCAGCTTCGAATCCCGGTGAAATACCTGGCGAACCTGCTGACCGCCGGCCGCGAGAAGCCGGTCGTGCAGGCGCTGGAGCGGATGATGGCGATGCGCCAGTACATGCGCGCCAAGACCGTCGACGGCTTCATCGACGAGGCGGTGGCCGAGCGCGTCGGCCTGACCGGAAACGAGATCGAGGAGATGTACCGGATCATGGCCATCGCGAACTACGAGGACCGCTTCGTCATCCCCACGACCCACCGCGAGAATGCCGAGGACGCCTATACCCTGCGCGGCTCCTGCGGCTTCTCGTTCGGCAACGGCTGCTCCGGCGGCGACAGCGAGGCGAACCTGTTCGGCCTGGCCCGCCGCGCGACCTCGGCCCGCAATCCGATGGAGATGGAGTGATGCAGACCTACAAGGCCCTGGCCGCGCTGCTCTCCTACCCCGGCGAGAACCTGATCGGAGCAGCGCGCGGCGGCGAGATCGAAGCCGTGTTGACGGCCGAGGGACTGCTGGACGGCAAGTGCATCGCGGCGCTGAAGCCCCTGCTGCAAGAGCTTGCCGAATGGGACCAGATGGACCTGGAGGAGCGTTACGTCGACCTCTTTGACCGCAGCCGCTCCCGCTCGCTGCACCTGTTCGAGCACGTGCACGGCGAATCCCGCGACCGCGGTCAGGCGATGGTCGACCTGCGCACGATGTACGCCCAGGCCGGCCTGGAGATCGCCGACAACGAACTGCCGGACTTCCTGCCGCTCTACCTGGAATACCTCTCCACGCTTGGCGCGGAGCAGGCGCGCCAGCGCCTGGGCCAGCCGATCCACGTCGTCGCCGCCGTGGGCGAGCGGCTGAAGCGCCGTGGGTCCAGCTATGCCGCCGTGTTCCAGGCGCTGGAATACCTGTCGGAGGCCAAGGCCGACCGGGGCGAGCTGGACGTGCTGCTGGCGGAAGGGGACGACGATCCCAACGACAAGGCCCGCCTGGACAAGACCTGGGCGGAAGAGCCGGTCACCTTCGGCCCGCAGGCGCCGGGCACCGGCGGCAACGACTGCGGCCGCATCAAGCAGATCGCCGAGCGGATCGCCGCCGCCAAGGGCCGGGGCAAGGACGCCGGCCAATCCAGCGCGCGCGGCTGAACGAGAGGACGAGAGCCATGGGCGACTACATCAATACGCTGCTTTTCGGCTATTACCCCTATATCTGCCTGGCGGTGTTCTTCCTGGGCAGCCTGATCCGCTTCGACCGCGAGCAGTTCACCTGGCGTAGCGGCTCCAGCCAGCTTTTGCGGCGCAAGCAGCTTCGCTGGGGCAGCAACCTGTTCCACATCGGCGTCATCATCGTCTTCTTCGGCCATCTCTTCGGCCTGTTGGTGCCGGTCGCGGTGTACGATTTCTTCGGCATCGGCCACACCTTCAAGCAGATCATGGCCATGACCGTCGGCGGCATCGCCGGGGTGGCCGCGCTCGTCGGTGCCACCATGCTGATCCACCGGCGGCTGGGCGACCCGCGTATCCGGCGCACCAGTTCGTTCGGCGACATCGCGGTGCTGTTGCTGCTTTACGCGCAGCTCGTGCTGGGCCTGCTGACGATACCTATCTCGGCCGGACACCTGGACGGGCAAATGATGGTGACCTTCATGACCTGGGCGCAGGGCATCTGGACCTTCCAGCCCGGCGTCGCCGACCTGGTGGCCGGCGTACACTGGATCTTCAAGCTGCACCTGTTCCTCGGCCTGACGGTGTTCCTGGTGTTCCCCTTCACCCGGCTGGTGCACATCTGGTCCGTCCCGGTCTGGTACTTCGGCCGGCGCGGTTACCAGATCGTGCGCACCCGCAACCATCGGCGCACCGCCTGAGACATGCGTATCGCCGGGAGGGGGCGTTCCCGCCCTCTTCCGGCAGGGAGTGAATTGCCATGAGCGTCACGGTCAACGGCGTCGAGATCGACGAGCAGCAGATCGCGACCGAAACGCAGAACCACCCTTCCGAAACCCTGAGCGAGGCGCGGGAAGAGGCGACGCGCGCCCTCGTCGTCCGGGAGCTTCTCCTGCAGGAGGCGCGGCGGCTGAACTTCGCGCCCGACCCGCAACTTCTGGCCGAGGGCAAGCGGGAGACCGACGAGGACAGCCAGATCCGCCAGCTTCTGGACGACCAGCTCGACCTGCCGACGGCGGACGAGGCGACCTGCCGCCACTACTACGACAACAACCGCCAGCGCTTCCAAAGCCCGGAACTGTACGAGGCCGCACACATCTTCTTCCCCGCCGACCCCGACGACAGCGCGGCGCGCGAGGAAGCGGAGGAAAGGGCCAAGGTCACCATCGCGGAGATTCAGGATGACCCCGCCCGCTTCGCCGAGCTGGCACGCGCGCGCTCGGCCTGCCCGTCGTCGAAGGACGGCGGCAGCCTGGGCCAGGTGACGCGCGGCCAGACTGTGCCGGAGTTCGAGACCTTCCTGGACAGCCTGGAGGAAGGCCAGCTTTGCCCGGTTCCGGTGCCCACGCGCTTCGGCCTGCATGTGGTCCGCCTGGACCGTCGGGAGCCGGGCCAGGAACTGCCGTTCGAGGCGGTGAAGGAGCGGATCGCCGAATACCTGCGCGAGCGGGTCTATCGCCGCGCGGCCGCGCAGTACGTCCGCATCCTGGCCGGACAGGCGGACATCCGGGGCTTCGAGATGGACGGCGCGCAAAGCCCGCTGGTGCAATAGGGAGGCTTGCCATGCTGCTGGGACAGGTCCTTCGCGACGCCGGCCGCCACCCCGACCCGGTGGCGCTTCTGGCCGAGGAGCCCGACATCGTCCTGCTGGCCCGCGCCCAGGCCGCCGCGGCGGCGGCCGGGGAAAGCCTGGGGACCTTCGTTCAGGAGTCCGTTACAGCCTTCCTGAACGGCGCGGAAGAGGACGAATGGACGCAGCTTGTCGGCTACCTCCAGGACGGCCGGCTGAGCGCGGCCGGCTGCCTCAACCTCATGCTGCGGCGGCGGCTTGCCGGGGAGAACGGTCATGGCGCAGCGGCAACCTGATCCGCGAATAACTGAGATTCCGGCCTCGTTGTTGAAGGATCCCTTCGCCTACCTACGAGCAGAGCACCAGCGTAAGCGCGAGGTCTGCGAGATGATCGACACCATCGCGGCCAGGCGGCGCCCTTCCCGGCGCATGGCGCGCTTCGTGCTGGCCTATATCGCCGGGCCGCTTGCCTTGCACGTGCGCGACGAGGAGGAGGACCTGTTCCCGGCCTTGCGCCGGCGCTGCACGCTCGACGACGAGATCGACGACCTCTTCGGCCAGCTATCGCGGGATCATGCCGGCATCGCGGAGTCCGACGAGGAACTCTTGCGGGGCCTGGAGGCGATTGCCGCGGGAGAAGCGCCCGCCGACCGCACGTCGTTTGGTTTTGCCGCGGCGCGCTTCACCGCCGAGCAGCGCCGGCACATTGGATACGAGAACAACATCGTGCTTCCACTCGCCCGCAAACGTCTGCGAAAATCGGACTGGCGCACGATCGCACGCAACATGGCGAACCGGCACGAAACGGCAAGGAAAGCGCGCGCGGCCGACGACGCGCGGCTTGCCGGAGTACACGCCGGCACGGCAACAACCTCGCCAAAAGAGGAGGTAAACTCATGATCCAGGCGGGCACCGCACAGAATTCCGGGCGTGGCGGCCCTGGCAATTTCCTCGCCCGCTATTGGCGCGGCGAAGGGCTGCTGTGGCGCATCTACTGGCTTTACGGCGTCCTGGGCAGCCTCGTGCTGGCGGCGATCTTCGCCGCCGCGCTGCTGGGCAAGGCCTTCGCGGTCCAGCAGGTGTTGCTACCGATCGTACTGGCCTACACGGCATGGATCGTGGTTGCAGTGTGGCGCTGCGCGCCGAACACGCGCAAGGAACTCTACACGCACCTAGCGCGCGGCCTGACGGTGGCCTGGGCGCTCAACGTCGTGATGCTGATCGGCTTCCTGCAGCTCGAACTGGTGGCGGTCTACGCCGGGTGACGGCAGGCGCCCACCACCGGCGCCCCCCTCAGGCCGCGCGCCGGAAGGTGTCGGACTCCGTCACCACCGCCTCGAAGGGGATGTCGTGCGGCTGCGGGTGGATCGTCTTGAGCCGGCCCATCTCCAGGGCAATACCGATGCAAAACGGCTTGTTCTCGCCGAAAGCCGCCAGGGTGCGGTCGAAATAGCCACCGCCATAGCCCAGGCGATAGCAAGCGCTGTCGAACCCGACCATCGGGACGAGGCAGGCCGTTGGCGTCACCACGCGACGCTCGGGCGGCTGGGGAATGTCCCAGAAGCCCTTGACCATCCGCATGCCGGGCTCCCACGCCCAGAACTCCACCGGCGCGTTCTTCTCCACCACCACGGGCAGCGCCGCCTTGGCGCCGGCCTCGATGAACCCGGCGACGAGGTGGCGCAGGTCCAGTTCGGCCTGGATCGGCCAGTAGAAGCCGATGGTGTGGCCCGCAAGCTCGGGAAAGCCGTCGCGGATGCGCTGCGCCACGGCGTCGCGCAGGGCCTCGCGCCGCTCCCGGCTCAATTCGCCGCGCCGCGCGAGGATCGCCTTGCGCAGGCCGCGCCGCCAAACCTTGATGTCGGCCCAGTCAGTGCTTTCCGGCTCCGGCTTTTCGGGGGCATCCACGCTGGTATCCGGCGTGACGTCGAGCATGTCGTCCTTCCCTTCCTTCGCGCCCAAACGGGCCGCGCGCCGTCGGCACCCAACGCCGGAAGGCGAGCGCACAGCCGTTCATGTGCGTCATTTGCATGTTCGCCGGCGTAATCATCGTTGGAGCTGGGGCAAGCCGCTTGACCGGTCGCGACGGTGAACATTCCCCAACCGACGGCCCGGCGACCGCTATTCGGCTGTGAACGCCGGGAATCGGTTGGTCGCGTAGCGCGCGTGACAGGCGGCGCAGGCCTCGATCATGTCGCCGAACAGCTCGCGCTGCCGCGCCCCATCACCGTCCCGCGCGGCCTGCGCCAAACGGCCCGTGAGTTCATGGAACGCCTGGTCCCGCTTGACGAACGCCTCCGGTACCGCCGCGCGCAAGGCCTGGCGATCCTCGTCGGTCATCTGCTGGTCCAGGATGAAGCTGTCGTAGATCGCCTGGGCCTTCTCGGCGACGACGCCGTCCTGGCCCTGGATGATGGCGTCCTGGATCTCGTGGCTGGCGGCCAGCACCGCGTTCATCTCCTGCAGCAGCAGGCCGCGGACCTTCGGCGGAAGCTTCGGGCCGACCGGCTCCGCCGCGCCCGCGTGAGCGGCCGCGACGGCAAGCGCCAGCGCGAGCAAGGTTCCGGCGGTCGATCTGAAGATGCCCATCTCGATGTCCCTCCGTCTCTCGATGCCATCGCACAGCATGACAGGCAACCAGGTAGACAAGCGATCCACCTGGGCCTGCCAGCGTATGCCGAGCAAGTGCGGCAGTCTTTCACCTCGACGATGCGACTTGCTTGCGCCAGCGCAAACAGCGCCGCTTTCACGCCTGCATAGTCGGGACGGACCAGATTCGGGAGAGGCGCGATGAGCACGTTCGAAACCACCAATCACAGGCGGGGCGGCGCCTTCCGCTTCGCCCTGTTCGATGTGGGATTCCGGCCGTTCTTTCTCCTCGGCGCGGCATGGTCGGCGGTGTCGCTGGCGCTGTGGGTGACCGTTCTGCGCGGCGGCCTGCAATTCGCCGACGCCTATCCCGCCGTGATGTGGCACGCGCACGAGATGGTCTACGGCTTTGCCGCCGCTATCGTCGCCGGCTTCCTCCTGACCGCGGTGCCAAGCTGGACCGGACGGCCCGGCCTGAAGGGCGTGGGCCTCGCCGCGCTTGCCGTGCTGTGGCTGGCCGGTCGGGCGGCGATGCTGGCAAGCGGGACGCTGGGCGTGCCGCTGGTCGCCGCCGTCGACCTGGCGTTCCTGGCGGTTGTCTTCGCCCGCACGGCGGCACAGGTCCTGGCGGGCCGCAACTTCCGCAACCTGCCCGTCGCCATCGCCCCCGGCCTGCTTCTGGCCGGCAACGCGCTCGTCCACGCCGAGGCGCTGGACATCGCCGCCACCGCCACGCTGGGCGGCCGGCTGGGCGTGGTCACCATTGCCATGCTGGTCGCGCTTATCGGCGGGCGCATCATCCCCGCCTTCACCCGCAACTGGCTGAGCGCCACGGGACGCGGCGGGCCGATGCCGGCGGAGTTCGGGCGCTTCGATGTCGCGGTCATGCTGCTCACCGCCGCCACCTTCGTGGCCTGGCTCGCCGGCGCGCAGACCGTCCTTACCGGCGTGCTGGCGGTGCTGGCGACGGCCGGCAACCTCGCCCGGCTGCTGCGCTGGCAGGGCTGGCGGACGTGGCGGGAGCCGCTGCTGTGGATCCTGCACCTCGGCTACCTGTGGCTGCCGGTGGGCCTGGCGCTGATGGCCGCAAGCGCGCTGCTGCCCGCGGCGCTGGGCCCCTCCACCGCGCTGCATGCGCTGACCGCCGGGCTGATGGGCACGATGATGCTGGCGATGATGACGCGGGCGACGCTGGGCCACACCGGCCGCAAGCTGAGCGCAGATCCGGCGACGACGGTGATCTACCTGGCTGTCCTCGCCGCCGCCCTTCTGCGCATCGCGGCGGGGTTGTTGCCGTCTTATTACCTGCCGCTCGTCGCCTGGTCCGGGGGCGCGTGGCTGGGCGCGTTCGCGCTGTATCTCCTGACCTACACCCACAAGCTCTGCGGCCCGCGCGTCGACCGGGGCTGAGTACGAGGCGCCGAAGGAGGCACGCCATGACGAACCACGGTACCGAAGCACCGTCGCTCTTGGACATGCTGGACCCGGCGCGGACCGAGGGCATGACCGCGCGGGCCGGAAGCCGGCTGGCGGCCGGCGAAGCCCCCGCGCCGCGCGAAGCTGTGGTCGAAGCGGTGCGCAAGGTCTACGACCCCGAGATCCCGCTGAACGTCTACGACCTCGGCCTGATCTACGAACTGGACATCAACTCCGCCGGCGACGTCTACGTGGTGATGACCCTGACCGCCCCAAGCTGCCCCGTCGCCGGCGAGATCCCGAAGATGGTGGCAGAGGCGATCACCGGCACCGCAGGCGTCGGCACCGTCAGCGTCACCCTCACCTGGACCCCGCCCTGGTCGCCGGAAAAGATGAGCGAGGACGCCCGACTGGCGCTTGGGTTGTGTTGAAAACGCGACCGCCCCTCTACTCGCTCTCCGCGATCCGCTCCAGCGCGCTCGCGTCGCGCACGATGATGCGCTGGCGGGCACTTTCGACGATGCCTTGCTGGTGCCAGGCCGAGAGGGTGCGGCTGACGGTATGGAGGGTGGTGCCGGTCATCTCGGCCAGGTCCTGGCGCGTGATCGGGAAGGCGATTTCCCGCCCCTGCCTCGTGTCGCGGCCCGAGGCGTCGGCGAGACGCCGCAGGGTGTGGGCGATCCGCCGCTCCACCCGTTCGTTCGAGACCTCGTGCAGACGCGTCTGCATGCTTTGCAGGCGGCCGCTGATGGTGGAGAGTGCGTTGCGGGCGATGCGGGAATGCTCGTCCATCAACCGCTCGATGGTGGCGCGGGACCATGCCAGCAACCAGCTATCCTCCACCGCCGTCGCGGTCCCCGGATAGCCGGTGCCGCCGCACACGGCGACGCAGCCCATCATCTCCCAGGGATTGATGAAGCCGATCACGGTTTCCTGGCCGTCCGCGCCGCGCTTGGCCACCTTGGCGTGGCCGGCCACCATGACGAAGACGGTGTCGGCGGCGTCCTCCTGCTCGAAGATCGCCTGACCGGCCGCGACTTTCCGGATCGAGGCCGCCTGCAGGACGCGTTCCAGGCCCCTGTCGTCCAGTCCTTCGAACAGCGACACCGTGCCAAGCTGGCGCGGGTCCATCGTGGCGCGTATGGACATGTCCCTCACCTCCATCTCCAAGGATTACCCACCCAGGGCCTGGGCGTCGAGTGATAACGCGCGCTTTCCGGCGTGCGATGGTCCATTTCGCCGCGTGACGGCATGTCGCGCTACAGCATTCAAAAATTAGAATTATTTCATTCATGCATTTCCTGATGCATCATCCGAGGCGCTACCCGAACCCAGGCGGGGTGAAGCCATGGACCTCGATCCGCTCTTACTCTCGCGCATCCAGTTCGCCTTCACGGTGTCGTTCCACATCATCTTCCCATCTTTCACCATCGGGCTGGCCGCGTGGCTGGCCGTGGTCGAGGGGCTGTGGCTCTACACCGGGCGCCGCGTCTACTACGAGCTGGCGCGCTTCTGGACCAAGATCTTCGCCGTCTCCTTCGCCATGGGTGTCGTCTCGGGTATCGTCATGTCCTATGAGTTCGGCACCAACTGGTCGCAGTTCTCCAACATTGCCGCGCCCGTCATCGGGCCGCTGCTGGCCTACGAGGTGCTGACCGCCTTCTTTTTGGAGGCGTCCTTCCTGGGCATCATGCTGTTCGGCTGGAACCGCGTGCCGCGCGGCGTCCACTTCGCGACCACCTGCATCGTCGCGGTGGGCACCACCGTCTCGGCGTTCTGGATCCTCTCCGCCAACTCGTGGATGCAGACGCCGGCGGGCTTCGCCATCGAGAACGGCCGCTTCGTGCCGACGGACTGGTTCGAGCTGATCTTCAACCCGTCGTTCCCCTACCGCTTCATGCACATGGTGACGGCGGCCTTCCTCAGTACCGGCTTGGTCGTCGGCGGCGTCGGCGCATGGTACCTGCTGCGCCGCAGAAACCTGCCGCACGGGCGCATCATGGTGGCGATGGCGGTCGGGCTGCTGGCGGTTCTGGCGCCCGCACAGCTCATCATCGGCGACATGCACGGCCTGAACACCATGGAGCATCAGCCGCGCAAGGTGGCGGCGATGGAAGGCCACTGGGAAACCAAGACCGGCGCGCCGCTGATCCTGTTCGCCGTGCCGGACCAGGAGGCGCAGACCAACCACTTCGAGATCGGCATCCCAAACCTCGGCAGCCTGATCCTGACGCACGAATGGAACGGCGAGGTCCACGGCCTCGACCAGTGGGCGCCGGAAGACCAGCCGAACGTACCGATCGTGTTCTATTCCTTCCGCGTCATGGTCGGCATCGGCCTGGCGATGATCGCGCTGGGCCTGACCGGGGCGTTCCTCGGCCTGCGGCGGCGGCTGTTCGAGAGCCGCTGGTTCCTGACCGTGCAGGCATTGATGACGCCGCTTGGCTTCGTCGCCGTGCTGGCCGGCTGGTTCGTCACCGAGGTGGGCCGGCAGCCGTACATCGTCTACGGCCTGATGCGCACCAGCGAGGCCGTGTCGCCGGTGCCGGGCGGCAGCGTGCTGGCTACACTGATCCTGTTCGTCGTGGTCTACGGCATCATCTTCGGGGCCGGCATGTTCTACATGTTCCGCCTGGCCAAGAAGGGGCCTGAGGCCGATCAGGGCGAGCCCGCCCACGGCACCCCGGCCCGGCCCCTTTCCGCCGCCGGCGACGCCGCGGCACCCGCGGAATAAGGAGGCCGCGTCATGGAATTCTGGCTTCCCGTCATCTGGTCGGTCGTCATCGCCATCGCCGTCATCATGTACGTCGTGCTGGACGGCTTCGACCTTGGTATCGGCATCCTGTTCCCCTTCGCCGAGCACGACCAGGACCGCGACATCATGATGAACTCGGTGGCCCCCATCTGGGACGGCAACGAGACCTGGCTGGTGCTCGGCGGCGGCGGATTGATGGCGGTCTTCCCCGTCGCCTACGCCACCATTCTGCCGGCACTCTACCTGCCGATCATCGTGATGCTGCTGGCCCTGGTGTTCCGCGGCGTCGCCTTCGAGTTCCGCTTCAAGGCGGCGCCGCGCAACAGGTGGTGGTGGAACCTGGCCTTCGCCGGCGGCTCCACGCTGGCCGCCTTCGCGCAGGGGGTGACGCTGGGCGCCTTCATCCAGGGTTTCCAGATCCAGGATAACCAGTTCGTCGGCGGGCCGTTCGACTGGCTGTCCGCCTTCGCGCTCTTGACCGGCTTCGGGTTGGTGGCCGGCTACGCGCTGCTGGGCGCCACCTGGCTCATCATGAAGACGGAGGGCGCGCTGCAGGACTGGACGTACGAGCGGACCGTGCCGCTGATGAGCGTCGTGCTGCTGTTCGTCCTGGCGGTCAGCGCCTGGACGCCGTTCCTGGAGAACACGATCCACCAGCGCTGGTTCTCCTGGCCCAACATCGCCCTTTTGTCGCCGGTGCCGATCGTCACCGCCCTGGTGCTGTTCCAGCTCTGGCGGGCGGTGAACCTGCGCCGGGAGATCCAGCCCTTCGTGCTGTCGATCGCGCTGTTCCTGCTTTGCTACCTGGGCCTGGGGATCAGCCTTTACCCGACGGTCGTGCCGCATACCGTGACGGTCTGGGAGGCCGCCTCGGAGACCTCGTCGCTGATCTTCATGCTGGTCGGCGTGGCGATCCTGCTGCCGATCATCCTGGCCTATACCGCGTATACCTACTGGGTCTTCCGCGGCAAGGTGCAGCCGGGCGAAGGTTACCACTGACCGGCGACGCCTGCCCGCTGCGTTCCGGTGTGTGACGGCTCGCACAGCGATCCGGCCGTCATACCGGCATATTCAAGACCGACCACGGGAAGTAGGTGACCGCGGAACAAGAACCCAAGAAACCGCCGGCACACAAAAGAAAGGAGCAGGCGCATCGCACGCCTGCTCCTTCTTGTATCGGCATCGTCTTTCGGTTCGATGGGGCCGCCAGGATCGCCGGCGGCCCGCACCGTCACTCCACCTTAGTGAACGGACCAGATGTTCACGTTGTGGTGCAGCGGATCGAACTGATAGAAGCGCAGCCGGATCGACGGCTCATAGCGGTAGGTGACGTGCACGTTGTGCTCACCCAGGCCATCGGCCGTCCGCGCCTCGGCGATTTCGAAGCCCGGATGCCTCAGCCAGTCGGGCTGATTGTCCACGCCGTTCTTCATCCCGACGTTCGGGTTGGCGAGAGCGTGGTCGCGGATAGCAGCCAGTCCCGGCACGTCGCGCCGGGGTCCAACGCCCGGATGGGCGTCCTCGGTCTCCGGACGCACGGCTCCCGGCACCAGGGTCGGGCGCATGGTGTTCTGGAACCAGTAGGCCCGGCCGAAGGTGAACCACTGCCCCTGGCCGCCGACCGGCAGCGTGTTCTGGAAGGTGTTCTCGTACCCACGCAGACCACCGAAGTCGACGTTGACGTAGGCGTGCGGGAAATAGTCGCCGTTGTAGAGCTTGACCTTGAGGGTCTCGCCGCGGGTTTCCCAGTCGCGCCAGCTTTCCTCGGCGTCCCGGTTCACCTCGTGGACGGTGCCGTAGATCGTGTTGTTCAGATACACGAGCGTCAGGTCGTAACCCTCGGCCTGCTCCACGCCGCGGGGCAGCTTCGTGCGGTCCGACCAGTCCTCATAGGCCGCGCGCAGTTCACGCACCAGCGAACGCAGGGCGACGTTCGGAGAGGCCGGGTCCATTTCGCGGATCTTGCGGAACGCCGTCCACATCCGCTTGGCCGGGGCAAGATCGCTGAGCATGCTGATCGCTTCCAGCTTGCTCTCCTCGCTCGCCGAGGGGGTCTCGCCGAAAACGTCGCTCTCCCACTGCGGCAGGGTCTTGCCCATCGCGACCTTGGTGGCGTTCTCGATCGCCTGAATGCGCGGCGGATGGACGCGCCAGCCCCAGTGGTAGGTCAGGTTCCAGTAACGGCCCGGCGCCATCTTCATCTTGAAGACATAGCGCTTGCCCTCTTCCATCGGGAAGAACGTCTGGTCCATGCCGACGTTCGGCACGCGCTTGCCGATGTCGTTCGGGTCGTCCCAGTAGGTCACGAATGGCGCGAAGTCCTCGTGGCCCCGGTGCATGACGTCGATGACGTAGGTGATCGTCCAGGTTTCGTTCAGCACCGCCGAGGGATCGATGAACATCGTGTCGGACTCGATGCTCTGCTTGCCCCAAAGCTGGTGGACGGTGACGTTCTTGGTCTCCGGATCGACGACCTTGACGCTCTCCGGGCCCTTGTAGTGCAGCAGCGGGATACCGCTGTAGACCCGGTTGGGAACCGGATTGCCTTCGAGGATGTCGATGGCCATCTGGACCTTGTCCCGGTCGATGGAGGGACTGGCCTCGGGCAGGTCGCCCGCGTCCTCGCCGGTGCGCTCGGCACCGCCCCGGCGACCGTCGGCAAGAACCCCCTTGCCGTTCTTGAACACCATCTGGTTGGTCTTTTTACGCACATCCTGGAAGGCGACTTCCTCCAGGTGCTTGATGATGTTGCGCAGATCCTGTCCCTGCGAGGTCGGATTGATGTCCGTGACCACCGGATCGGGGTGCAGGTTGTAGGGATCCTCCGGCGTGGACGGCAGCGTGTTCGGGATGACGTCCCCGCCGCTGTCCCGGGCGTTCTCGTAGATCGTCGGCAGCATGTTCGACGGTGTCGGCTCGGTGAACGGGTTCACCTCGGGAAAGATCGCCGAACCGGTCTGGAAGAAGGACGTCGTGCCGTCGTCGGACAGCTCGAATGTCCTGTCAGCCGGCCGCACCTGCGGCATCGGGTGATTGATTTGTGCCTGAGCCGCGGCGGCACCGGCCAGCATGGCCGCCGCCGACACCGTGGCCAGCACGCTACGCGTGATTCGCTTACGCATCACTGAACTCCGTATATTGCGTCCCAAACTCGATCCCTCGCTGATCGCGCGTGTCGCGGCGAGGGGCTGGGGTTCGCGTCAGACCGCCCGGTTGTTCCAGGGGTACGGGTTTTGGCCCAAGCGTGCGGGACCCGCCAGGCGCGGGGTCGAGGGCACTTCCTTCGGCATCACCCAGGTCACGCGGTTGGCCGCGTCCTCCGGGCGGATCATGCCGGGGAAGGAACCCCAGACGTTCGCCTGACCGTTCCCGTAGAACACGATGCGGCCGAGCTGCGGGCCGATGTTCTTGCCGAAGTGGTACATCCGCTGCAGCAAGGTGCCCGCGTCCTCCGCCGTCGCCCGCATGAAGCACCAGCCGCTGGGCGCGTTGTGCTTGCTGGCGAACTCGGCCAGACGTTCGACCGTGTCCTTCTCGGGGTTCAGCGTGATCGAGGTGATGAACACCTCCCGGCCGACCTTGTCGCCCAGGAGCTGCGCGGTCTTGGCCAGGTTGGCCGTGACCGGGAAATTCTGCTCATCGTCGATCGACATGAAGTTCACGAGGAAGACCTTGTTCTTGATCCGGTCCTCGTAGAACCGTGCCCGCTCGCCAGTGTGGATCTCGGCCTCGACGTGCGGAAAACCGCCGTTCGTCTTGAGGTCGATTTCCCGGAACTTCGCCGGGTTCGTCCCACCGCCGCAGATGGCGGACACGTTCCTGAACAGATCGCGTCGCTCTGTCATCTCATCCTCTCAACTGTTCGGATTTCTGCCGTACCTCTGCGGGGCGATCAGTCGCCCTGGCCCGGCTCGACGATGTCCCACCGGATCATCATCGCGTGGTCCTCGTGCACGACGTTGTGGCAATGCATGACGTGCTTGCCGAAGAAGTCGCGCCAACGGCCGAACAGCTTGACTTCGTCGCCGGGGCCAAGCTGGACCACGTCCTTCTTGGTGTCCTTGATGGTCCCTGGCGGGATCGGTTTGCCGTTGATCTCGAAGATCTGGAACTCTTCCATGTGCGTGTGGATCGGGTGACCCCACTTCACGCCCTCGTTGCGGAAGGTCCAGATTTCCGCGGACCCCTGCTCGATCGCCGCGTCGACGCGGTTCGGGTCCATCAGGCGGCCGTCGATGGTGAACAGGCCACCGTCGTAGTCGAACGTGAACAGGCGCTCGCGCCGGACCTCGTTGAAGTCGATAGTCGGCTGCTTGCGCATCTGATCGGGGATACGGCTCGGATCCTCGACCTCGTCCGCCTGGACACGGAACTGCATGATGAGGTCGCCCTCGTCGAGCTGGCGGCCGCTCGGCCCCTCGCCCGTCGGACGCATCTCCAGACGGTTCACCAGGTAGACGTTGTCGCCCGGCTTGAAGTGCGAGAAATCGACGATGACGTCCTGCCGGTTCGCCACCCAGACCTCGACGTTGTCGCTCTCGATCGGCTCCTCGTGCAGGTTGCCGTCGTTCGACAGGGAGATGAACTTCTCGCCGAGCCTGGCGGCCGGATCGTCGCTGTCCGAACGCAGGAACAGGTTATAGAGCCGGCTGGGACCGCCGTTAAGGATGCGGAAGCGGTACTTGCGGCGCTTCACGTCCAGGTACGGCTGGATGATGCGGTTCACCGTGAACTGGTCGCCCAGCATGCCGAACGTCGTGTGCATGAAGCTCGGCAGCGCGTGGCCATCGATCTCCTGGATGTCCGGGGTGAAGAAGTCCCAGGCAACCTGGCCATCCTGCTGGAACTGCACGTCGTGCAGGATCAGCGGGATGTCGTACTCGCCGCTCGGCAGGCGGCTCGCATTCGGGTTCGGGTCCCGCTCGTTGTCCGAATCGAACTCGTCGAACAGCCAGTAGAAACCGCTGAGCCCGGCGTAGACGTTCGGGGCGGTGAAATCGAGCCTGTGGTCGTGGTACCACAGGGTGTTCATCTTCTCCTGCTCGTCGAAGCCGGCCGGGAAGTTGCCGTAGTGGTGATCCCAGAACTCGCCCGGATCGAAGTAGTCCTGCGGGATGCCGTCACTCTCCGAAGCCGTATGGGCATTGTGGAGATGGATCGTGACGGACGGCAGGGCGAACTTGACATTGGCGTCGGGCGATCCGATCGGCGGCATCTTGTTCAGACGACGCACGAAGATCGGCTCACCGTACCACGCCTTGTAGGTCGCGCCCGGGATCAAGTTGTTGAAGCCGTAGCCCCAGGAACCCGCGGTCGTGCTGAAACCGGTGCCGCCGTCCCCGTACGGCGCCTCCGGGTGGTACCGCCAGCGCATCTCGGTGAGATGCTCGATGTAGAACTTCTGCGGCGGGAAGTCGTTGAACCGCTGATGCCGCTCAGGGTCCGGAGCAACACCGCCATTCTCCGGCTTCAGCAGATCGCTCTGCGGCACCGGCTGTGCCACCGGCATGATATGCAGCGGCGCCACGAACGGCGTGACCTTCGGACTCGGCCGGGCCACCACGCTCGGAACGTGCGTCTGCGGGAAAACCTCGCCGCTTTGCGGGAACGGCCGCAACCCGTGCTGTGGCGCGGCCTTCGCCTGACTTGCCGCGAAACCAGCACCCGCGGCGGCCATACCGGCCTTGAGGGCGTCTCGCCTGTTGAACATTCTGGCTCCTCCAAATTGCGTACACGTGCTTTTTCATCACGCAATGCTTGTGGAGCGCGCAGACGAGGGTCTCCTGGCTTGGTGTTTTCGGCCCACGTGCCAGTTGTTCTTCGCTTAGTCTGATTTCTAGGAAAGCGGGCAGATTTGCCCAGTTCCCACCCCTTTTTCTCGCAACCCCCGATTGCAACGACCCACGCCTCGGATGATATACAGGGTTGATGGGTCGCTCAAGCATAGTTTCTTTACGGGCGGTTAAGGGGATGTGTCACACAATTGATACGGGAAGTTTTTAAAAAAGTCAGTGGGTTAATTGGTGAAGATTTCCGTGCGAAAGTTGTGAATATCATTAAACCCCCGGCAGCGTGCCCAAATGGGGCTAATGCGTGCCTGCGGAAAGAAATCTCTCGCGCGCGCTCTTCAGAGCCGTGCAAGAGCCGGCGGATCAATTCACGGTCGGCGACGACACCCTCCCTGCCAGAGGCGCGTCGATATCCAGAATCAGCCTGCTTTCCAAGGCATTTGGACCGATATGCCGGTGGGGCGAAAGCGGGGAGAGTCCGTTCGAAACTCAACCCACACGAGAATGCGACCTGATCTCGTACACACTTGCGTCGTGCGCGAACAACGCAATCGTACGTGGCATGCGCTGCGGCTATACACGCAACCCGAAATAATCATCCTCATATGAAGTCACACATATTTCTGTTCGTGACTTCATAAAATTGATTTTTATCCTTATTCCACTCCGAAGATTATCTTATTGAGCTATGCCGAAATGCAGGTCGTTCCCGTATTCAGCGGACTTTTTGAGAACGCTGACGATACAACGATTCATGTAAGCCACTCGTTGTGCCCCCTAATGACACAGTCAGGATACAAGCAACTGCAGGTTGAATACGGGCCAAAGCGACGGGGTCAGGCGAATCCGAAGGCCGACGACGTTAAGGCGCGGTCGACGCACGCCCTGATGCCGGGACGGACCACAAACAAAACCGGGCCCGCGCCGGCAGCGCGGACCCGGTTCTTCGGAAAATCGGCGGCGCACGAAGCGCGGCGGCGTGGCCGCCCGTCCATGCCGCCTTACGGCACGATCCAGCCGCTGACCGCCTTGTGCCCCTTGCGCGCCTCCGCATCGAGGGCGATCACGTGCGCGCCCTTGGATGCGAAGCGCTGACCGGGGCCGAGTGCGAGGTTGGGATGCGTGCCGGGGTTCAGCTCGTTCTCCGCCTCGTGCTCGATGATCTCGATCAGGTAGTCGCGGTGGTAGTCGGTCAGCAGATGCTCGAAGCCGAACTGCAGCATCGTCAACGCGTAATAGGTCTGGTACTGCATCCGCCAGTCCGGCAACGGCAGACCACGGCTGCGCATCCACGCCCGCACCCGGAACGAGCGCGGGTGGTAGCCGCTAGGCTTCTCATAGGGGAAGGTCAACCGGACCCGGTCGTGCAGCGCCGGGTCGACCTTCTCCCGCGCCACCTCGAAAGCCGGCGACGGCAACACGATCGTGGCGATATCCGGCGCATGGCGGTTCAACGCCTCGACCGCCGCCTCGGCATGGTCACCGGGCCAGATCACCAGCGTGTCGATGTCCCCGGCGTCCGCCGCGGCCTTGGCAATCGCAACCTCGACCTCTTCGCCGGTCGCGAAGCCCCGGGTCTCCACCTCGGCGTTGGGAAGGTCCCGCGCGGCCGCCTGCACGAAGGCATCGGCCGGCGTGCGGCCAGAGGCGCTGTCGGCGCGTAGTTGCAGGATCGTCTCCGGCGCGGTGTCGCCCTTTGCCAGGAAGCGCGACAGCACCTCCCCTTCCAGCTGCAACCCTCTGGAGAAGTAGAGAGTGTAGTTCCCCTCCGCGTCCTCGATACGAGGCAGAGTGGTATTCGGGAACACGCAAGGCAGGCGTTTGGCGTCGCAGAAGTCGCCGACGGGCTTCCACGCCCCCTTCACCAGGCCGCTCACCACCGCGAACACCGGCTGCTCCGCATAGTAGGCCTCAAGCTGCTCGGGCCAAGTGTCCCGCGGGCCTTCCAGACGCCAGGTATGCATCTCCCAGAGTTTGAAGGAGTCGATGAATTCCGAGCGATAGTAGGGCGAGAAATTCGGGCGCGCGATCTGCGAGCCGAGGTCTTTGTTCGTCCATTCCGCGAAGATGTTGACGGTCTTCAGGAATGCGTCGCGCAGCGTCGGATCGGTGTTGTCGCTGACGATCGTTGCCAGATGGATCTTCTCCTCGCCGACCCCCGGATCGTCCTCGATAGAAATCGTGCGCATGTAAGCGATCAGGTTCGCCACGTCGCGGTCGCTGAGTTCGTAGCGCGGCATGATCGACGCCAGTTCGCGGCCCGTTGGGGCGACGCCGGCACGTATGGCGCGCGCCAGCGTTTCGTTCGTATAGGCCGGGCGCAGGCGCGGCTGGCGCAGCTCGACCCAGAAGCTCTTCGGCTGGGATTCCTTGTAGAATTCCTTGAACCGCTCATTGCGCAGTTCGCGGTTCAGCACACGCTTGTTGAAGACGTGCGACCCGGTGATCGGCGGCACGTAGTTGCCGCCCTCGCTGGAGCCCATGCCGCTGGGCCGGTGGCAGTTCACGCAACTGAACTGCGTGCCGGTGACCGAAATGTCGCCCTTCGTCGTTGCGCGGATAGGTTCGCCGTCCGCCGTCACCCCGTCCTCGTAGAGTTGCCGCCCCTTCTCGGGATCGCCGTTGGCGAACACCTCGTTGCCGGGGACGTCCGCCGGCATGATCCGGCCGTCCTGGATACGCGATTCGGGCAGCGGCTCGACCTTGATGTTCTCGGTTTCAGCCGTCGCGGTGCCTTCGTCGGCCGCGGAGACGGGCAACACGACTGCAAGCGCTAGCGCCCAGGCACTAAGGAAAATCCCCAGGCGCTGAAGGGAGAGGGAGACTGGCCTTATCGGCATGACGGTTTCGGCCCTTCCGGCGATTCGTTTACGGACAAGGATGGCTTGGCCGTACCGCAAGAAGGGCACGGCGTCAGTTCGTCGTTTTACACCACAATCTACGCATGTATAGCAAGGGTGCTTATGTTACCGCTGTTGTGCATGAAGTTAGGCTTTCCGTGGCCTGCCGTAGCGCGCACGGCGGCGCGCGTCGGGTCCGCTTGACGGGCCCATTGACGCGCGCAACGCCGGCGGGAGGTCACATGTCGGCCGAATAGCCAAGTCTGCGATCCTACTCGCTCGCGCTCGCCGCCTTGTTCGCCAGGGTGTCGTCGCCCTTCGCCAGGACGGTGCGGTACTCCTCCAGCAGGGTCTTGACGCTCACCAGGCCGTTGATGCGCAGCCAGGGCTCGCCCGGCGCGGCGCGAAGGTAGGTATAGGGCTCGTGATACATCTTATTGTCGCTTTCGAAGATCGCGTCGAAAGCGCGGACGACGCGGAAGATCGTATCGAACTCGCCCGTAAGGAACGTCCAGTTGTCGCCGGCGGCCTGACGCTTGGCGTATTCGCGAAGGCGCTCGGGCGTGTCGTATTCCGGATCGATGGAGATCGAGATGAGCTGCGTGTCGCTGTCCTGCTCGACGAGGTCGCCCTGCGCCTGCGCGAAGGTCGCGCTCATCACCGGGCAGATGGTGGCACAGCTCGTGAAGATGAACTGCATCAGGACGGGGCGATCCTGGGCCAGCAGCTTGTCGAGCCGTACATCTTCGTCGAAACGGTTGCGCAGCGTGGCTTCCGGGATCTCATACACCCGTTCGGTGCGCTGATAGTCCCGCGATTCCGAGAGGCCTACGCCGTCCTGGGCCGCGCCTTCGGCGGCCTGGGCCGGCAACTGAAAGGACAGCACGCTCGCAAGGACGAACGCGGCAGTGCTGAGTACGCGGTTTTTCGACAAGCTATATTTGAACATTTTGGCCTCCGCTCCCCCGAAAGTGGCAGGGGAGACGCTACACCCACGTCGCCCCTGCCAGAAATCAAAAATCGGTGTCTGCTACCAGCCGTGCGGTGGGGCCGCCGCGGAGGCGACGGCCCGCACCTTTCACGACACCTTAGTGGACCGACCAGATGGCCACGTTGTGGTGCAGCGGATCGAACTGGTAGTAGCGCAGACGGATGGAGGGCTCATACCGGAAGTTGATCGCGATATTGTGCTCTCCGATGCCTTCCGCGGTCGGCTCCGTCCAGTACCCGTTGTTACCCGGGTGCTCCAGCCAGTTCGGCCGCACGCCCTGGGCAACCTCAGAGGCCTCCTCAGGCAGCGCCGCCACCTCGTAGTAGGAGCCCTCTTCGTAGGTGTCCGGGCGCTCGGCCGCGGGCACCAGGGCCGGAGCGGCGGTGTTGATGAACCAGTGGGCACGCCCGAAGGTGAACCACGGACCGGCACCACCGATCGGCAGGGTGTTCTGGAAGATGTTCTCGTACCCACGCAGGCCACCGAAGTCCACGCTGAAGTAGGCGTGGGGGAAGTAGTCGCCGTTGTAGAGCTTCGAGGTCATCGTCGCACCACGGGTCTCCCACTGGTGGAAGATCGGCTGTGCATTGGCGTCCTGGTCGTTGATCGTGCCGTAGATCGTGTTGTTCACGTAGAACAGCGTCTGATGATGGTCCGGCGACGGCTCAACACCACGCGGCAGCTTGTTGCGGTGCTTCCAGTCCTCGAACGAAGCCTGCAGCTCGTCCACCAGCGTGCGGAGGTAGCTGTGCGGCTTCGCCGGAGCGATATCCTCGATCTCCCGGAACGCCTTCCACATCCGCTTGGCCGGCGACAGGTCGCCGATCATGCTGATGGCCTTCAGCTTCTTCTCCTCGGTGGAGGAGGGATTCTCGCCGAAGACGTCGGTCTCCCACTCGACGATATTCTTGCCGGCCACGACCTTGGTCGCGTTCTCGACCGACTGAATGCGCGGGGAGTGTACGCGCCAGCCCCAATGGTACGTCAGGTTCCAGTACCGGGCGGGCGGCATCTTCATCTTGAAGGTGTAGCGCTTGCCCTCTTCCATCGGGAAGAACGTCTGGTCCATCGCGACGTGAGGCAGGGCCGCACCGTCAAGATCGTTCGGGTCGTCGAAGAGCAGCATGAACGGCGCGAAGTCTTCGTGACCGCGGCGAAGAACGTCGATCACGTAGGTGATCGTCCACTCCTCGTTCGGCACGGCGGACGGGTCGATGAACATCGCGTCGGACTCGATGTTCTCGCGCGTCCAGATCTGGTGCACCGTCACGTTCTTGGTCTCGGGGTCGACGGTCTTGACGAACTCCGAGCCCTTGTAGTGCAGCAGCGGAAGGCCGCTGTAGGCACGGTTGGCGACAGGATTGCCCTCGAGGATATCGATGGCCATCTGCACCTTGTCGTAGTCGATCTGCGAGGCACCGTCCTCTTCGATGGTGCCGGCATCGCTACCCGTGCGCTCGATGCCGCCACGGCGGGCATCGGCGGGCACGCCCTTGCCGTTGGCGAAGAACTCCTGGTCCGTCGCCTGGCGGGCCTCGGAGTAGGCCACCTCGTTAAGGTGCTGGATGATCCGCCGCAGATCCTCTTCCGGCGAGCGCGGATTGATGTCCGTGACCACCGGATCGGGGTGCAGGTTATACGGATTCTCCGGCGTGGACGGCAGCGTGTTCGGGATGATGTCCCCGCCGCTGTCCGTGGCGTTCTCGTACACCGTCGGCAGCACGTTGGACGGCGGCCGCTCGGCGAACGGGTTCACCTCGTCATAGAAGGCGGTGCCCGTCGTGAAGATCGTCGTCTTGCCGTCGGGCGACAGCTCGACGCTCAGGTCGCCAGGCAGTGGCAGCGGACCAGGATGGTTGGTCTGTGCCTGTGCCACGGCTGCGCCGGCGACCATAGCCACCGCCGACACAGTGCCGAGCACACTCTTAGTAAAACGCTTTCGCATCGCTGAACTCCGTGTCTTGCGTCCCAAAGTGAATCCCATGTCCGCCTTGGCGGACGGGGATCTGGGTTCGCGTCAGACCGCCCGGTTGTTCCAGGGGTACGGGTTTTGGCCCAAGCGTGCGGGACCCGCCAGGCGCGGGGTCGAGGGCACTTCCTTCGGCATCACCCAGGTCACGCGGTTGGCCGCGTCCTCCGGGCGGATCATGCCGGGGAAGGAACCCCAGACGTTCGCCTGACCGTTCCCGTAGAACACGATGCGGCCGAGCTGCGGGCCGATGTTCTTGCCGAAGTGGTACATCCGCTGCAGCAAGGTGCCCGCGTCCTCCGCCGTCGCCCGCATGAAGCACCAGCCGCTGGGCGCGTTGTGCTTGCTGGCGAACTCGGCCAGACGTTCGACCGTGTCCTTCTCGGGGTTCAGCGTGATCGAGGTGATGAACACCTCCCGGCCGACCTTGTCGCCCAGGAGCTGCGCGGTCTTGGCCAGGTTGGCCGTGACCGGGAAATTCTGCTCATCGTCGATCGACATGAAGTTCACGAGGAAGACCTTGTTCTTGATCCGGTCCTCGTAGAACCGTGCCCGCTCTCCGGTGTGGATCTCGGCCTCGACGTGCGGGAAACCGCCGTTCGTCTTGAGGTCGATCTCCCGGAACTTCGCCGGGTTCGTCCCACCGCCGCAGATGGCGGACACGTTCCTGAACAGATCGCGTCGCTCAGTCATTTTAACCTCTCGATTATCCGAGTGGGCTTTCCATCCGGGTGGCGATCAGTCGCCCTGACCCGGCTCGACGATGTCCCACCGGATCATCATCGCGTGGTCCTCGTGCACCACGTTGTGGCAGTGCATGACGTGCTTGCCTAAGAAGTCACGCCAACGGCTGAAGAACCGGAACTCGTCGCCGGGGCCAAGCTGGACGACGTCCTTCTTGGTATCGAGCTGCGAGTTCGGCGGAACCGGCTTGCCGTTGATTTCGAAGACCTGGAATTCCTCCATGTGCGTGTGGATCGGATGCCC
Source organism: Ferruginivarius sediminum (assembly GCF_003344765.1). Lineage (GTDB taxonomy): Bacteria > Pseudomonadota > Alphaproteobacteria > Kiloniellales > Rhodovibrionaceae > Ferruginivarius > Ferruginivarius sediminum. Next base: position 176,741 of record NZ_QPMH01000003.1, read on the forward strand.
CCACGCGTTGCCCTCGTTCCGGAAGGTCCAGATTTCGGCGGTGCCCTGCTCCATCGCCGCGTCGACGCGGTTCGGATCCATCAGGCGGCCGTCGATGGTGAAGAGGCCGTTGTCGTAGTCGAACGTGAACAGGCGCTCGCGACGGACCTCGCGGAAGTCGATGTCCGGCTGCTTGCGCATCACGTCCGGGATACGGCTGGGATCCTCGACCTCGTCGGCCTGGACACGGAACTGCATGATGAGGTTGCCCTCATCGAGCAGACGGCCGGTCGGGCCCTCGCCGGTGTCCCGCATCTCTTTGCGGTTGACGAGGTAGACGTTGTCGCCCGCGTTGAAGTGCGAGAAGTCGACGATGACGTCGCGGCGGTTGGCGACCCAGACCTCGACGTTGTCGCTCTCGATCGGCTCCTCGTGCAGGTTGCCGTCTTCCGAGATCGTGATGAACTTCTCACCCAGCTTCGCATTCGGGTCGTCGCTGTCCGAACGCAGGTAGAGGTCGTACAGACGGCTGGGACCGCCGTTGAGGATACGGAAGCGGTACTTGCGGCGCTTCACGTCCAGGTACGGCTGGATGGTGCGGTTCACCGTGAACTGATCGCCCAGCATGCCGAACGTCGTGTGCATGAAGCTCGGCAGATGGTGACCGTCGAGTTCCTGGATGTCCGGGGTGAAGAAGTCCCAGGCAACCTGGCCATCCTCCTGGAACTGCACGTCGTGCAGAATCAGCGGGATGTCGTACTCGCCACTCGGCAGGCGGCTGGCGGCGGGGTTCGGGTCGTTCTCGTTGTCCGAATCGAACTCGTCGAACAGCCAGTAGAAGCCTGTCAGACCCGCGTAGACGTTCGGCGAGGTGAAGTCGAGCCTGTGGTCGTGGTACCACAGGGTGTTCATCTTCTCGCGGTCGTCGAAGCCGGCCGGGAAGTTGCCGTAGTGGTGATCCCAGAACTCGCCCGGATCGAAGTAGTCCTGCGGGATGCCGTCACTCTCCGAAGCCGTGTGGGCATTGTGGAGATGGATTGTCAGCGACGGCAGGGCAAAGTTGACCTTCGTGTCGGGCGACCCGATCGGCGGCATCTTGTTCAGACGACGCAGGAAGATCGGCTCACCGTACCACGCCTTGTAGGTCGCGCCCGGCACCAGGTTGTTGAAGCCGTAGCTCCAGGAACCCGCCGTGGTGCTGTACCCGGTGCCGCCGTCCCCGTACGGCGCCTCCGGGTGGTACCGCCAGCGCATCTCGGTGAGATGCTCGATATAGAACTTCTGCGGCGGGAACTCGTTGAACCGCTGGTGACGGTCGGGATCCGGGGCCACACCACCATTCTCCGGCTTCAGCAGATCGCTCTGCGGCACCGGCTGCGCCACCGGCATGATATTCAGCGGCGCAACGAACGGCGTGACCTTCGGACTCGGCCGGGCCACGACGCTCGGGTAGTGGGTTTGCGGAAAGACAAGACCGCTCTGAGGGAACGGCCGCTGGCCGTGCTGTGGCGCGGCCTTTACCTGACTTGCCGCGAAACCAGCACCCGCGGCGGCCATGCCGGCCTTGAGGGCGTCTCGCCTGTTGAACATACTGGCTCCTCCTAATTGCGCTATACGCAAGGTTTCGCACGCTTAGCGTGTGAGCGGGCAAGCGAGGGCCGGGCCCAGGTGCAAATAGAGTGCACCTAGAGAGCTTTTTTTATTGAAGGTACGGAAAATGGAAGTGAGTCAGACGCCGCCCTTATCCGAGAATAAGAAACCGACTGTCGGATCACTCCATATTGACAACCCCCGATTGCTTCACCCCACGCTTCACATCGTATAAAAAGCCAGGGGACAACACAAGGTTAGATTTTCTGTGGCTGTGTGGGCCGGCCGGAAATTCAATCGACAGGCGATTTATGAAGCGACATCAGGGCGCTATAACGGGGCGCTACCCGCAAGGCATGGTTGCAAAAAGCTTGAGGCAGGCTTAACGGCGCAAAAAATTCCCAGGCGTTTCCATGCTTGGGAAGGCGGCGCGATGTCGCACCGCCATGACCGGGGACCACAACACCCCCTCAAGGCGACGGACCCTGCCCAGCATCTCCTTGATAGTGAAACAGCAGCCGAATCATGCACGCAATGGATGTATAGATCGTAAATGTCTCCTCCGAAAAAGGGATTTTCGACACATTTTTAAAATCCCCTACGCCGTCTCCGGAGGACTCCATAAATGAAGATAAATGAAGGATGCGAGTGTCACGGAATAATCTCAAATTCGACTTGTCCCTGCCGCCGTGGACCCGGCAGCTTCGCTGAGGTGGCCGGATTTTGCGGAAGGTGGCACGCGGATTCGGCCACGTTCATTTCTTTAGTGTAGTGGGCCATGCCTAACTCAATCGACGCGCGATTTTGGCTAGGCGGGTGGGCGTGCGATCCGATAGAGTGCTGCGCAATGAGCGACAAAACTTATAGACTGCTCCAACGAGGGAGCGAATGGCTGTAACGCACACAGACACCAAACCGGCGCCGGAGGCCGAGCGCGATGCGCAGTTGGCGCGGCATCTGGTCGACAGCGGCCGGCTGAGCGAGGCCGCCCTCGACCGCGCGCGCCGCGTGGGCGACAGCACGGGCGAGGCGTTGCCCGGCCTGCTGCTGAAACTGGGATTGCTGTCGGAACGCGACCTGGCCGAGGCGCTGGCCCACCTTCATGGCATCACCGTGGTGCAGGGCGAGGACTACCCCGCCGTCGCGCTTTATGAGGACCGGCTGAGCCCCCGATTCCTGCGGGAGGCGCGGGTATTGCCGCTGCACGTGGACGAACAGGGCCTGCATCTGGCGATGGCCGATCCGGGCGACAGCTTCGCGCGCGAGGCGATGTCCCTGGTCGCCAACGTTCAGATTCACGCTTATGCCGCCGTGCCGGCCGAGCTGGAGCAGGCAATCGAGCGCCTCTACGGCGACAGCGCCGGCCGGCTCGATGCCGAGGATAGCGACACCGCGCTGGAAGACGGTCTCGATACCGATATCGAGCGGCTGAAGGACCTTGCCAGCGAAGCGCCGGTCGTGCGCCTGGTGAACCGCATCATCACCCAGGCCATCGAGATGCGCGCCTCCGACATCCATCTGGAGCCGTTCGAGAGCACCTTCCGCCTGCGCTACCGCGTCGACGGTGTGCTGCGTGAGGCCGACCCGCCGCCGGGCAACATGCGCGCGGCCATCGTCTCGCGCATCAAGATCATGGCCAAGCTGAACATCGCCGAGCGGCGGCTGCCGCAGGACGGGCGCATCAAGCTGGCGGTGCGCGGCACGCCCATCGACCTGCGTATCTCGACCATTCCGACGCTCTATGGCGAGAGCGTCGTGATGCGCGTGCTGGACCGGGAAAGCGTGACACTCGACTTCGGCGCGCTGGGGATCGAGGGCCCCAACCTCTCCACCTTCCTTGACGTGCTGGAGCGGCCGAACGGCATCTTCCTCGTCACCGGCCCGACCGGCAGCGGCAAGACCACCACGCTCTACGCCGCGCTGAGCCGGCTGAACCAGCCGGACCGCAAGATCATCACGGTCGAGGATCCGATCGAGTACCAGCTCGAAGGGGTCAACCAGATCCAGGTGAAACCCGCCATCGGGCTGGATTTCGCGAACGTGCTGCGCGCCATCCTGCGCCAGGACCCGGACATCATCCTGATCGGCGAGATCCGCGACCTGGAAACCGCCCAGATCGCCGCGCAGGCGGCGCTGACGGGCCATCTCGTGCTCTCCACGCTGCACACCAACAACGCGGCCAGCTCCATCACCCGCCTGCTCGACATGGGGGTGGAGGACTATCTGGTGACGGCCACGGTGAACGGCGTCGCCGCGCAGCGGCTGGTGCGCCGGCTGTGCCCGCACTGCCGGGAAGCCTATCCGGTCGAGGACGAGCTGTTCGACCATCTGGGCCTCGCGCGCTACGGCGCGCAGCCGGGTGCATCGCTCTACCGGCCGAAGGGCTGCGGCAAGTGTGGCGACAGCGGCTATCGCGGCCGTATGAGCATCCTGGAAACGCTTGTCCTGAACGACGACCTGCGCCGCGCCACCTTGCAGAGCAACGATTCGCGGGCGCTTCACCGCCAGGCGGTGGAAGGCGGCATGCGCACGCTCTATGACGATGGAATGGACAAGGCCCTCGCCGGGGAGACCTCGGTGGAGGAAGTCCTGCGCGCCACACGAGACGCCTGACCGCCATGCCCCGCTTCAGCTACCGCGCCGTGGACTCCGCCGGGGACATCATCAGCGGCGAGATGGAAGTCGCCGATCGCCGCGCCCTGGTGCAGCACCTGCGCAAGCAGGGCTACATGCCGCTGCAGGCCGAACCGCGCGAAGGCGGCGCCCGCAAAGGCGCGCGCAAGACCAAGACGCGCGGCCGCCGGGGCGGCGACGGGCGCATGGACGGCGAGGCGCTGGTCCTGTTCACGCGCGAGCTTGCCACCCTCCTGGGAGCGGGCCTGCCGTTGGACCGGGCGCTGTCGACCATCGCCCAGCAGACGCAGACGGACGCCGGCGCCAGCGTGGCGCAGGGCCTGCTCGACCGCGTGCGCGGCGGCGCCAGCCTGGCCGACGCCCTGAGCGAACGCGGCGAGATCTTTCCCAACTACTACGTCGGCCTGGTCCGCGCCGGCGAGGCTGGCGGCTCGCTCAACGGCGTGCTGGAGGACCTGGCCGACACCCTGGAACGTCAGCGCGCGTTGGCCCATGAGGTGCGCGCCGCACTGAACTATCCGATCCTGGTGCTGATTGCCGCGGGCATCTCGATCGTGATCCTGCTGGTCGGCGTGATCCCCGAATTCGAGCCGCTGTTCGAGGACGCGGGCGCCGCGCTGCCCTTCACCGCGAAGGCCGTGCTTGCCGTCTCGCAGGGATTCCGCGAATACTGGTGGACACTGCCGGTGGGCGCGCTGGTGGTGTTCGTGATCGCCCAGCGCATGCGGCGCAGCGATGCCATGCGCGCGCGGCTGGACGACTTGGCGCTGCGACTGCCCGTGTTCGGCCAGGTGGTGCGCAAGAGCGAGGCGGCGCGCTTTTGCCGCACGCTCGGCACCCTGCTGGCCAACGGCGTCGACGTGGTGCCGGCCCTCGACATGGGTATCGAGACCGTCGGCAACGCCCGGATGTCGCGCGACCTTGCGGCCGTCTCGCCGCAGCTTCGCCGCGGCCAGGGCCTGGCGGGGCCGCTGGAAGCGACGGGGGTGTTCCCGGCGCTTGCGGTGCAGTTGATGCAGGTGGGCGAGACCAGCGGCCAGCTCAGCAAGATGCTGATGACCGTGGCCGGCATCTACGACGAGGAAGTCCGGCGCGACACCCGCAAGATGGTCTCCCTTCTGGTGCCGGTTGTGACCCTGGTCCTCGGCGCCGTCGTGGCGACCATCATCGGCGCGATCCTGTCCGCCATCCTGAGCACTTACGATCTTCCACTATAGCCAGCGAAGAGGTTCATCCGTGGCAAAGGACAACAAGAACGCCGCAACGGCGCGCCGCCGCCGCCAGCGCGGCTTCACGCTTATCGAGCTTCTGGTGGTGCTCGTCATCCTGGGCCTGATCTCGGCTTTCGCCGCGCCCCAGGTGATCAAGTACCTGGGCAGCGCCAAGCGCGATTCCGCCAAGGTCCAGATCGACCGGCTGGGCAGCGTCCTCGACCTCTACCGTCTCGAGGTCGGCAGCTATCCCACCGACTCCCAGGGTTTGAGCGCGCTGGTCGAGAAGCCGGCCGGCGTCAACGGCTGGAACGGCCCCTACCTGAAGAAGGCGGAAACGCTGACGGATCCGTGGGGCACGCCCTACCAGTACCGCTATCCGGGTGAGCACGGGCAGTACGACCTGTGGACCTTTGGCGCGGATGGCCAGCCCGGCGGCGAGGGCGAGAACGCGGACATCACGTCCTGGTAGGTCGCACTTTGGCGAGGCAAGGCGCCGGTAACGGCTTCACACTCGTGGAACTCCTCGTGGTCTTCGCGATCATGGGGTTGATGCTGGCGCTCGCCTCGCCACGGATACAGAACGCCCTGCCCGGCTTCGAGCTGCGCACGGCCGCGCGCGAGCTGGCCGCCGCCATGCGCGAGACCCGCGCCCGCGCCGTTCGCACTGGCGACCCGGTGGGGCTTGTGCTCGACCTTTCGGCCGGGCGCTACAGCATCGGGACCGGCGGCGAGAGCCGCAAGCTGCCGGGCGACCTTGAGTTCGAGGTGACGACGACGCAGGAAGACATCGACGCGGAGCGCCGCCGGGCACGCTTCCGTTTCTATCCCGACGGCACCGCGCTCGGCGGCGGCGTTACCCTGAAGCAGGGCGACAGCGCCTACCGCGTCGATATCGACTGGATGACCGGCCGTGTCCAATTGCGCGAATAGTGACCGACCGAACAGGAAGGGCTTTCCCGGCGGTTTCACGCTGCTGGAGGTGCTGATCGCCTTCACGATCATGGCGGTGGCCCTGGTGGCCCTGCTGCAAGCGTTCAGCACGGGCCTCGCCAGCACCAGCGCGGCGGAGGCACGCAGCCATCTTGTCCAGCGGGCGCAAAGCCGGCTGGCCGACGTCGGCGCGGGCATTCCGCTGGAGCCGGGCGTCCATACTGGCCACGAGGACGGCTTCGACTGGCGCGCCGATATCCAGCCCTTCCCGCCAGAAGCGCAGGGACAGGAGCCGCAGTCACTGGGGCCGAAGCTGTTCCGGGTGGAGGTGACGGTGATCGCTCCAGATGGTCGGCGGCAAGGCCTGACCACCTTGCGGATGGGAGAGGTGCGATGAAGGGCCCTGCGCGCGGGCGCGGCTCGACCGCCGGCTTCACGCTGGTCGAAATGCTGGTCGCGCTGACCCTGATCGGCCTGCTCTCCGCCGGGCTGTTCGGCGGCCTGCGCCTGGGGGCGCGCGCCTGGGAGGCCGGCGGCGAGCGGATCGCGGAAACCAACGACACGGAATCGGCACGCACATTTTTGCGCAAACGCATGGCGCAAATGCAGTCGTTGACGTATTTTTCCAGGAGTTCGGAGGATGCCTTCGCCTTCCGGGGAGAGCGCGATCGCCTGCGCTTTGCCGCGCCCTGGCCGCAGCACCTCGGGGGAATCGGCATCTACGTTTTCGAGCTTGGCCCCGCCGACGACGGCCGGGGACTGCAACTGGATTGGATGCTGTATCGGCCGAATGGACCGGTGGCGTTTGACGAGTCGCGAGAACACCCGCGACGGTTGTTCAACGATGCAGAAGATGTACACTTTAGGTACTATGGCCGCGACGAGGGTGAAGACGACCCGCGCTGGCATGACACTTGGCGGGAAACCGAACGACTGCCGCGCGTGATCGAGATGACCCTGCGGCAAGAGGGGCGCAAGGGGTGGCCGCCCTTCCGGGTCGCAATCGCCGCGGCGGACGGCCGGTAGGACACGGCCGGTAGGACACGGCCGGTAGGACTGGGAGGCTGCAGGATGCGGCTGGGCGGAACGGCTTTGACATCGGCTTCGAGGAGCGCCTGGCGCTGGTGGACGTGCGAACTGCGCGATCTGCTGCCCGAGGATGTGCGCAACGCGCCGACGCTGCTTCGGCGGGACTTCGAAGCGGAAATCGTCGGCGACCGGCTCGTGCTGCGCCTTCGCTTCGGCGTGCGCTATCGCGAGTTGGCCGAGATCCCGCTGGACCCGGAAGACCCCGCCGCCGCCGGAAGCGCAATCCGCGAGGTCGTGCGCCGCGGCCGTGGCGGCTACGACCGGGTGGTCCTGCGGGTCCCCGGCGAGCGGGCGCTGCGCCGGCGCACGCGCCTGCCCCTGGCCGCGCGCGACAGCCTGGACGAGGCGCTGGGCTACGACATGGACCGGCAGACGCCGTTTGCCGAGGACGAGGTCTATTATGGTGCCCGCGAGATCGAGGTAGACCGCGGCGGCGGCTGGCTCGACGCCGAGCTTGAGGTCATCCGGCGTGACGACGTCGACCCGGCGTTGAAAGCCTTACGCCACGCTGGTCTGGATATCGACCGGATCGAAGCCTGGCCCGGGTCGGGGGCCAACCTGCTGCCGTCCGATCAGCGCCCGGCCTCGCGCGGTATTGCAAAGCGCGCCAGCGCTCTCCTGGCGATTGCCGCGCTGGGCCTGACGATCGCGGCCGGCTACCTGCCGTTGCATCACCTGCAAAGCCAGCTTGCCGCGGTCGAGCGCCGGGTTGAGGCGGCACGCAACGCCGCCAACCAGGTCGAGACGTTGCGCCTGCAGCTTGCCGAGCTGCATGAGCGCGAGGACCGGGTCTTCGAGCGCAAACGCAACGAGCCGGCGGCGCTGGCCCTGCTGAACGAAGTGACGCAGGCGATGCCCGACGGCACCTTCGCCATCGACTTCGCACTGGACGGCGAGGAGATCCGGGTGACCGGCTATTCCGACAAGGCCTCGGACCTGATCAGCAAGCTGGAGGGGGCGCCGCTGCTCAGCGAGAGCCGCTTCCGCTCGCCCGTCACGCAGGACCAGCGGCTGGAGGCGGAACGCTACGACGTCGCGGCCAGGATCACCACGGCGGATGAGGAGGGCAAGGAATGAACACCCCCATCCCCCGCTGGGCGCGCCGCGTCGCGGCCGTGCTGCTGCTGCTGGCGGCGGAAGGCCTTGTCTACGTGGCCGTAATCGCGCCCGTGGTGGCCTCCTATGACGATACCCGCCAGCGCCTGGGCGAGCAGAAGGAGCTGCTGTCGCGCTATCTCGCCGTCGCCGGCGGGCGGGAAAGCCTGGAGAAGCGCGTGCAGGCGCTTCGCGAGCGCCAGTCGAACAGCGGCGCCTTCCTTTACGGCAAGACCGAGGCGCTCGCCGCCGCCGCCCTGCAGGACCGCGTCCGATCCGTCATGCGCAAGGCCGGCGGCGACGTGCGCTCGGTGCAGAACCTGCCGGCGGAAAGCGCCGACGGCCTGACGCGGGTCGGCCTGCGGGTCCAGGTTGTCGCCAACATTCGTGACGTGCGGACAATCCTGCACGAACTGGAAACCGGCGATCCGCTGCTGTTCGTCGAGGAACTCGACCTGCGCGGGCGCCTGCAAAGAGGCGAGGACGACAAGCCGACCGTATCCGAGGAATTGCTGGTGCGGCTGTCGGTCGTCGGCTATCGCCTGGGAGAGTTATCGTGAGACGCCGCCGCTGGCCCGCCGCGGTTCCCGTCCTGCTGCTGGCCGGTTTGTGCGCCGGCCTCGGCTGGCAGGTCCGCAAGCAGCTTGAGGGAACCCACGTTCCCGCCGTCGCGCAGGCGAAGGTGGAAGTCGCCGCGAACGAAACCCCGATGGAGCCGGAACCCGCGCCAAGCGTCGACTTGCCACGCATCAGCGCGTTCGAGCCTGTGGTCGCGCGGAACCTGTTCTCGACGAAACGCCAGCCGCCACCGCTCCAGGACGAAAACGACGACGACGCGCCGCGCCGCGTCGCACCATTGAAGCTGACGCTGTCGGGCGTGGTGCTGAGCGACAGCCAGCGCGTCGCCATCCTGAACGACCCGACGCGCCAGGAGACGCTACGCATGGCGCTTGGCGAGAAACACGACGGCTGGCAACTGATCCAGGTGCAGGCGCGCAGCGCCACCTTCGTGCGCGGAAGCGACGAACGGACCATCGACATGTCCTTCGCCACCGCCGGCGAAGAGCAAGGCCCCCGCAAGCTTGGTCAGGATTTGCGCAGCGAGCCGCAACGCCGGCAGCAGACCCAGCGGACGTCGCAACCCTCGCAACCGGCCAGCGGCACGCGGAACTTCGATGTCTCGGTGCAGCCCAGCCGCGTCGACGCGAACGGCAATCCGGTCCGCGCTTCCCGCCAGATCAGCGTCGACGAGCGCCGCAGCGGCTTCAACGATTAGGCTCGTCCCGGCCCCGGACCTCAGAACCCGCTTTCCCGCACAAGGACCGCGGCGGCGGTGCGCCAGAGGCGGTCGATCACGCTGCGCGCCTCGCCGTCGATCATGACCGCTCCACGAACCACCTGTTGCGGGGCCACACTGCCGCCCTCCGGCCGCAGTTCGATGCGATAGACGGCCTCGCGCGGGACCAGTCCGCTGCCGGCAACCTGCGCCTCGGCATCCCGGCTTCGCCGGCTTTCGACCGCGACCGTTCCGCCGTGGACGGAAGCCACATACGGGATATCGATGCGGGCTGCGTTCACACTTTCAATATCCGCGACGCGGGCATCCAGGGGTGGCCGGGCCGGATCCTCGGGATAGAAGCGCGCCTTGGCCCCCGGTGCGAAGCGCGGCAGGTCGCTCCCCCGGACGTAACCGCGCAGCGCGGCTTTTCCCGGCGACACGATACGGCCCAGTGGCTGATTCGGGGCGACCCACTGCCCCACCTGGAGTTCGCGCGGCCGCTCGACCAGGAGTCCCGGTTCCGGCGCGCGGACCGTCAGGCGCGCGCGCTGCGAGAGCAGCCCGCGCAGACGCGTGCGGTCCGCCGCCAGTTCCTGCTCCAGCACGTGCAGACGCTGTAGTGCCGCACTGCTCGCCGCCTGCCGGCGCAGCAGCATTTCGCCAAGCGCGATGCGCCGCCGGGTCTGGGCGATCTCGTGCGACAGCTCCGGCGCCTCCAGGCGATAGAGCACCTCGCCCTTGCGTACGCGTGCGCCCCGCCGGGCATGGATTTCGACGATGCGGGCGGCCACCGGGGGATAGAGTGTCGCGCGCCGCTCGGCCTGTAGCACCGCCGGCGCCTCGACCCGGCCCTGCCACGGCCATGCCAGCAGGAAAACCACGCCGCCCAGCACCGCCAGCGCGATCAGGGTGTTCAGGTTCAGCCGCATCTCGCCCCGCCGCCGCCACCAGACCGCGAACTCCGCCGCGATCGGGCGGCCGATGAACCAGCCAAGCTCGACCGTCATCAGCAGAAGCCCCAGCAGCTTGAAGAAAACCGTGTAGACCAGGAGCGCAATTCCGAGAAACAGGAAGAAGCGCCAAACCCACGTCGAGTAGGCATAGACCAGCAACAACCGGTGTGTTCTGGCATGAAACCGCTCCGGCACCGGATCGCCGAAGCCGAACAGCGCCTCGCGCAGCCGCCACCGCCCAAGCGCGAAGCCGCGCGCCTGCAAGTTCTGGATACCCAGCCAGTCGGACAGCAGGTAATAGCCATCGAAGCGCAGAAACGGGTTCAGATTGACCAGCAGCGTCATCGTCCAGGTCACGGTCGCCAGCAGGAAGGTGGCGCTGCGCACCGGCCCGTCGGGCAGAAAAGCCCAGGCGAAGGTTGCCAGCAGCGCCAGCATCAGCTCCGCCAGCATCCCCGCCGCGCCGATCAGCAGCCGCTGCCGCCGCGAGGTCAGGCGCCAGGCATCGGTGGTATCGGTGTAGAGGACGGGATAGAACACCAGGAACGCCACGCCCATTGTCGTCACCCGGCAGCCGAAGCGCTTGGCGACATAGCCGTGGGCCAGCTCGTGGAACACCTTGGCACAGGCCAGCGCGACAACGAACCAGCCCGCACGCTCCCACGAGAAGAAGGAGACGAAGGTGTGCGTGAACGCTTCCCATTGGCGGATGACCAGGATCAGCCCGATCAGTCCCAGCACGATGCAAAGCCGCACGAAGGCGGCCGTCATCAGCGGACGCACCAGCGGCAGCGTCGCATCCAGGAAGCCGTCCGGCCGCACCAGCGGGATGCGGAAGAACAGATAGCGATGCAGAAGCCAGCGCCAGGGCGATACCCGTGCCTGCGCCGCCCGCCGGGCATGGCGCGCCGTCGCCTTGGGGCCGTCGCCGGCGATCAGGTCGTTCGTCTCCAGGAACCGCAGCAAATGCGCCATCTGCGCGGCGCCAACGCGCGCGGTCGTGCTGTCGTTCACCGCGGAAACCACCTCCGCCGGCGTACCGCGGTGCCACTCGCTCAACAGCAGGAAGGCGACGCGGCCGATGCGGAAGAAGCTGTTGCGTACGGGATCGAAGACCGTCCAGCTCGGCGCGCCGTCCGCGGCCGCCGGCCCTTCCAGCAACTGCAGATCCTCACGCAGGCGCGGCAGGACATCGGGCAGGCCGCCGCCTCCCCCGCCCGTCGCGGCCACGGCGGCGGCGCCGGTCACAGCCCAAGCCATTGCCGCGCGGCCGCAACAGGCCGGCGGAACAGGTACATCGCCAGCGGCACCGGATCGCCCAGCAGCTTCGCCGTGCCCTTAAGGCCGATGCGCGGACGCTCGCGCTTACCCGTGAAGTCCGCCAGGACGCGGTAGGCCAGCACGTCGCCCGGCGTCACCCGCGCCTCGTAGCTGGCCGATTCCAGAACCGCCGGAATGCGCTCAAGCGGCGCGGTGTCGAGGAACAGCGCCACCTTTGCGCCCGGCTCCAGGGCAATGGCGTCCTTCACTGGGAGGTCGACGCGAAGGCGCGTGTGCCGGGGGTCGGCGACCTGCATCACCCGTTCCCCCGTTTGCACCGGACGGCCGATCCAGTCGTTGGCGTCGGTATAGACCGCCACGCCCGCCTGCTCCGCCTTGACGGTGACGCGCGACAGCCGTTCGCGCGCGTGCGCAAGTTCCGCCGCCCGCAGGTCGCGCTTGGCCTCCAGGATACGGAGCTGCGCGGTCTGCTCGCGGTCCGCGAACGCGCCCTGCGCGGCGCGGCGCAGCTCGGCCTCGGCGATGGCAAGCGAGCGTTCCGCCACCGCGACCGCGCTCTCAAGCTCGCTGGCCTCGAAACTGAACAGGGCATCGCCGGACGCCACCTGCTGGTTGGGCCTGACGTGCATCTCCGCGATGACGCCGTTCATCGGCGCGGCGACGACACGCGGCTTGCTGGCCACCACCTCGGCCGGCGCCAGCGCGCTTTGCGGCACCGGCACGGCCAGTGCGCCCAGCGCGCTCGCAACCGCGAGCGCCGTCAGCACTCGGGGCCAGCGCCGCCGGCGGCGGCCCGCCCGCTTGCCCGCCAGCGCGCGCCAAGCATGGGCGTAGCAGTCGGCCAGACGTTCGGCGAGGACACTGTCGCCCGCGTGCCACGGCATTTCCCGGGACAGCCACAGCAGCCCCAGGCGCTCTCCGTCCGGCGCGACCAGGGGGACCAGCAGCACCTGTCCCGCGCCCCATTCCCGCCAGCCATCGCGCAACTCGGCCGGCACGTCGTCTTCCGTGACGGCGCGCGGCGCCGCCTTCGCCTCCCCGTGCGCGCCGCCATACGCACCGCCCAGCGCCGCCATCGCCCGCCCGACCCAACGGACGAAGGGGGCATCCCGCTCGACCACCGAAACGCCGGAGACGTAGTCCACACGCAGGCCCGCCGTCCCGCCGCCGCTTGCCAGCACGGCCTGACGGTACTGCAGCAGCCGGCGCGTCTCGTTCACCATGGTGAAGGAAAGCGCTTCCACGCTTTCCGCGTGGCGCGCGGCACGCTCCAGTTCCAGGAAGGTGGAGAAGCCGCGAAGTTTCGGATCGTCGCTCTGCATCCGCCCTGCCGACCCGTCGGTGATGTACCAGCGGCAATTCCGCGTGATGGATGACCTCAGCCCTGCTCGTCGGGCCGGAAGCGTGCGGTCCCGCTCATGCCCGGGATCAGGTCGGGCGTTTCCGCCGCGAAGCGCCCGATCACCTGCACCGTCTGACTGACCGGGTCAATGCGCGCGCCCACCCGTTCCACGACACCGGGATAAACCGCACCCGTCTCGTCCACCTTGAGTTCAAAGCCCGCCCCCGGCGCCAGCCACGCAACCCAGCGGGAGGGCACGATCAGCCGGACCTCCGGGGCGCCCAGCGCGATTACGCTCAGCAGTTCCTGGTCCTGGCCGACGCTTTCGTAGCGGTTGACCGGCCGCGCCACCACCTTGCCGTCATAGGGTGCCGTCAGGCGGCAACGCTCCACGACAAGGCGCTTGCCGCGCACCGTCGCCTCCGCCTGATCCACCGCGACCTCGGCGAGCCCCACTTCCAGGTCGCCGATGGAGTTCAGACGCGCCAGCTTACGGCTGTTTTCCAGCTTCTTCCGCGCCGCTTCCAGTTCGGCCTCGGCGACGGCAAGCTGGGCCTTGTAGGCGGCGCAGTCGAAGCCGACCAGAAGATCGCCTTCCTCGAAGGCATCGCCCTCGTCGAACGGCAGCTTGACGATGCGCCCGGCGATCTCGCTGGACAGCACGGCCTCGGCCCGTGGCTCAACAAGGCCGCGCGCCTCGTAGCGGCCGAGCGGTCCGGGGCCGTTCTCGCGCAGGATGTCCCGCAGGGCCGGCGAGGGCGAAACGCTCTCCGCCCGTGAGGCAGGCTGCTCCTGCGCCGGCGCGGGTAACGCAAACAGGGTGAGACCGGCCAGGACGGCGGCGCACGCGGCGCCCGGCCAAGCCCCAGTCCCGCGTACGGTCATACGCAAGCGCGCCTCTCGCCTTGCTCCGAACATGAATGGCTAGAACAGCTCACTCGTGGCCCCGGCTTCCGGTTCGCCCTGTTCGCCGCCGATATCCAGCTTGACCGAGCGCATGTGCAGCTCGCCGTTCCGCCAGCCGTCGAGCGTCGTCCTGATCGCCTGGGACACGGCCGCCACGCTGGCCGCCTCGACACGATCCGGCAATGGATCGGCGCCGACGGTGACGTAGACCCGCCCCAGCGCGTTGCGGGCGCGGGCGAAGGCCAGGTCCCGGCGCAGCTTCGCGATCAGGGCGTTCAACTCGCCCTGGATGACGGCGAGCTCGCCGCTGCTGCGCGCCTGGCTCTCCTTGCGAAGATGGCCGACGATGCGCGTCTCCACGTCGGCGACCTCGGCGTTGGTGCGGAAGATATCCACCGCCTGCTGGTAGTTCCTGTACGAGACGTAGACTTGGCTGAGCACCGCCATCGACAGCGCCTGACGCCGCGATATGGCGACCTTCTCCTGCGATTCCGCATGCTCGATGCGCGCCGGCGCCGACAACAGGTTGAGCAGGTTCCAACTCACCCGCACGCCGTAGTCGGCCCAGTCGTTGTTCACCAGGAAATCGTTGGAGTTCAGGTGATACCCGGTGTGGAACTCAAGGCCGGGAAGCAGCCGGACCAGCGCCTTGCGGGTCTCGTCCGCGCTCACCCGCGCCTGGTATTGCTCGCGCCGCAGTTCCGGGCGGTAGGCCAGCGCCAGATCCTCCATCACCTGCGGTTCGAGCGGCAGTTCCGGCACTTCAAGCGAGGCCCCGCCGGGCATCGCGACCTCGAAGTCCTGGTCGGGCGGCAGGTTCATCAGCGTCGCCAGTTCGATCTTCGCCAACGACAGGTCGCGGCGCAGGTCCTGCAGCTTCCGCTTCGCGTTCAGCAGCGTGCGCCGGTAGGTCAGTGCCTTGATCGGCGATTCCAGGCGAAGCTCCTGGATGCGCGCCGAGTCCTTCCGGGCCTTCTCGACGCGCTCCAGCAACGGGCCGACCTGCTTGGCAAGCCGCTGCGCCGCGACGGCGCGCCAGTACGCCGAGCGCACGTCCTGAATGATGCCGTGAACGACGCGCCGGCGCTGCTCATAGGCGATCAGCGCCCGGTCCGCCTGCTGGCGGGCGGTGAAGTAGCTGACGCCGAAGTCCAGAACGTTCCACGCCACGTTCAGGTCGGCGCTGAGGATGTCGCGCTCCTCCGAGGTGGAGGGCGTCAGCGTTTCCTGACCCGTAAAGACATCCTGGCTTGACGAGGCGTTGAAGTTGGACCGGCTGCGGTAACCCGCCTCCGTCATCACCCGCGGCAGGAGGTCATAGCGCGACAGGTCGAGCTGGCGCTGCTTCAGCGCCTCCTCCATCACCGTCAGCCGATGATCCAGGTTATACATCACCGCCCGCGCCATCGCCTCGTGCAGCGTCACGGGTCCGTCGACCGGCTCCTGCTCGCGGAAGATGGAATCCAGATCCTCCTGGATCCGCGCCTCGGTGTCCTTCTGGGTCAGCGGCGTCGGCTCCAGCGCGCAGCCGCCAGCCACCCCGCCCAGCAGCAACACCGCCGCCAGACCGCGAAAGCCCCGCCAAAATCCGGACGCAGCGCGCCCCCTATCCGCCACCCGCAAGATAGTCCCCCTCTCGTTCGAACGCTTCCGGCATCGCGCTTGAAACCGTGCCGGAAACCTGCTCGCCCTTATCGTCCTTAAGCCCGCCCGGATGCACGCCGCGGCGCATCGGGCGGATCAGCCTCGCACTCCCGTCCCCGCGCCGCCGGTCAGCGCGGCCGCCAGTGCGGCGGCATCCCGGTCGAAAGCGGCGGCGCGCTGTGCCACTTGGCGCGAGAAGCCAGCCGCCTCGACAAGCCCCGCATCGCCTCCGGCCGACCCGTTGTCGCCGTCGGCAAGCGCGGCGGCGGCAAGATCGATCCAGTGCGCCCGGCCCGCCGCGCGCTCCGCCGCCACCCGGCCCGGCTGGGCCTCGGAAGCCGCGTCGCCTCCACCGCCGGTGTCCGCACCGGCGGCGGTACGTACAGGCTCCGCGTCCTCGGCTGGCTGCACGGCGGCCTGCCCACCGCCGGAATCCTCGCCGCCAAGACCCAGCAGCGTCTCCAGGTCGAGCGGTCGCCACGCGCCGTCCTCGTAAATCAGCGCCTGATCGGCCTCCCCGGCCAGCCGCTGCAGCGCCAGACTCGTCCGCGGATCGCCCAGCGCCGCCTCGAACACCTCGTTGGCGGGGCCGCTTTCGGAGGCGGAGTCCGCGAAGCTGCGCGACAGGGGCGAGTTGCCGCGGTTCAAGCTGCCCAGCACCGCTTCGACCCCGTTGCCGGAGACGTTCTCCGCAAAGGCCACCTGCGCGGTGCCTTCCGCCGTCTCGACAAGGGCGATGCGCACGGGGCCACGATTCAGGACCTCGATCGCGGGCGGCGCGGTGGTGCCGGATTCGACGGTCACCGCGAAGGTCGTGCTGGCGGTCGCGCCGCCGCTGTCTTCGGCGGTGACGCGAACCTGGAAGCTGCCGGTGTCGCCATCGCCCGGCTCGCCGGAGAACGTCCGCGTCGCCGCGTCGAAGCTCAGCCAGCCCGGCAGGGCCGAGCCATCCGCGCGGCTTGCCGAGAGCGTCAGCGCACCGCTGTCCTCAATGTCGTCGAAGATGCCGGCGGGAAGCTGGAACGACAATTCCTCGCCAATCGCCGCCGTTTGGTCGGCCAACTGCCCTTCCACCATCGGCGCGTCGTTGACGGCCGCCACCTGGATGGTGAGGTTCGTCTGCGCGGCCGCGAAGGTGCCGCCGCTATCGCGGACCGTGTAGGCCAGGGAATCCGAGCCGTTGAAGTTCGCGTCCGGCCGATATTTCAGGCGCCCGGCATCGATGTCCGCCTGCGCCACGACGCTGCCGGCGGTCAAGGTTTCGCCTGCACCCGCGCTGCCGTCGCCGTTGCCATCGACGAACAGCGTCCCGTCGGAGGGTGCGACGTCGATGCGCACGCCGTTCAGGGCATCGCCCGCGTCTATATCGGTGAAGTTGAAGTCCGCCGTGGTCAGCGTGACGGTGCCGTCCTCGGCAATGTTCAGCGTCGTGGCGCCCGTGGTGGTCGGCGCATCGTTGACGCTGTCGACCGTGAGCGAGGCGGTGGCGGTGCCGGCGGAGAAGGCCGTGGCACCGCCGTTCGACGAGGCGTCCGCCACGCCGCCCACCGCGCCGGTAGTCTGGTCCCAGGCCCGCACGTCCAGCGTCGCGGTTTCGCCGTTCTCGCCGTCCGGTACGTAGCGAAGCTGCGCCGCCGCATCCAGCAGCCGGGCGTTGGCGTCGGAGACCGCGCCCAGGTCGCTCCAGGTCGTCCCGCCGTCGGTGGAGAACTGCCAGGTGCCGTTGCCGGTGCTGGCCACCACCGCGATGCCGGAGGATGCACCCGCGTCCACGTCGTCGGCGGTGAGCCCGGCCAGGATCGCGGACACCGCCGTGCCGCCGGTCGTCGTGTCCTCGTCCGTCGTGCCCAGGTCGAACGGACCGCCCGCAAGCGTCGGCGCGTCGTTCAGGCCATCGACGGTGAGCGAGGCTGTTGCCGTGCCGGTCGAAAATGCAGCGGTGCCGCCGTTCGACGAGGCGTCCGCCACGCCGCCCACCGCGCCGGTAGTCTGGTCCCAGGCCCGCACGTCCAGCGTCGCGGTTTCGCCGTTCTCGCCGTCCGGTACGTAGCGAAGCTGCGCCGCCGTATCCAGCAGACGGGCGTTGGCGTCGGAGACCGCACCCAGGTCGCTCCAGGTCGTCCCGCCGTCGGTGGAGAACTGCCAGGTGCCGTTGCCCGTGCTGGCCACCACCGCGACGCCGGAGGATGCGCCCGCGTCCACGTCCCCGGCCGTGAGCCCGGCCAGAATCGCGGACACCGCCGTGCCGCCCGTCGTCGTGTCCTCGTCCGTCGTGCCCAGGTCGAACGGACCGCCCGCAAGCGTCGGCGCGTCGTTGACGCCGGTCACATCGACGCTGACGGTGTTTACCGCACTGGTCGCGGGGTTGGAGCCGGCGGCGGCGTCAGAGACCGTCACCTCGACCGTCCGCGTGCCCGTGGTGGGCGAGTCGCCGTCGGTGTTGCGATAGGCGACGGCGCGCAGCAGTGCATCCACCGAGCCGTCGCCCGGCTTGGCATTGGCGTTCAGCGTGACGACGAGGTCCGCCCCGCCGGTGCCGCCGGCGATGTCGCCGATCTTCACCGGCCCGCCGCCGGGATCGAAGAACACCTCGGTCCCGGTGACGGAGATCGCGCCGTTGTCCACGATCTCCAGCACATCCTCGGCCGCCGCGCCACCGGCCGTGATCGACACGGTCAACGCGCCGCCGTCGAAGTCGGCGGAGTCGGCGTCCGTGACCGTGGCGTCGCCGCCGGAATCCAGCAACACGGCCGCCGCGCCCTCGGCATAGGTACGGCTTTCGCCGTCAAGGCCGGAGAGGACGGGCGGGTTCGGCGTCACGTCGATGGTGAAGGCCGCGCTCGCGTCCTCGTCGCCGCCGTTCGCTATGCCGTCGTTATCCACCACGGTCAGGGTGAAATCGCGCGTGCCCAGACCCGACGGCGCATCGTAGGTCATCGCTTGCAGCAGCGTCTGCAACCGCGCCGGCGTCGCGTTCGCGCCCAGGTCCAGCGTCAGGGTGTTGCCGCCCTGCCCGTCGTTCACGGCGTTCACCGTACCGATGGCCACACCGCCGACGCTCACCGTCTCGCCCGCGGCCATCGTCCCGTCGCCGCCGGAGGTCGCCGTCGTGCCGTCGAGGCCCCAGCTTCCGTTCGCGGTGCCCGCGTTCTGGGCAATGGTGAGCGTGCCGCCGCTGAAGTCGGCGGAATCCACGTCGGCCAGCGTCGCGTCGCCAAGGCCGCTGACCGCCGTGGCGCCCGTGCCGGCCACGACGCCGGAGGTCTCGCCCGCCACGCCGCCGATAACCGGCGCCTCGTTGACGTTGTTTATGGCGATGTTGAAGACCTGGGTCGCGCTGTTGCCGGCGTCGTCGGTCGCCTGCACCGTAATCGGGATGCTGGCCTCGGTCTCGGCGTCGAAGCTGGTGCCCGCGGTCACCGTCACGGCCCCGGTGTTCGCATCGATCTGGAAGCGCCCGCCGGCATCGTCGTTGAGCGCGAAAGTCGTGTTGCTGGCGTCCGTCAGGCCCACCGTGCCCGCCGTATCTCCCGGTCCCTCGTTCTCGAACAGCGACAGGCTGCCGTTCAGCACGGGGTCGGTGCTGTCCACGTCGAAGGTCAGCACGCCGCTGGTGCCCTCGTTCCCGGCCACGTCGGTGACGCGCGCCCGCGCCCGGTAGCTGCCGTCGGCCAGCGCGGGCAGGTCGATCGTCACGGCGCCGCCGGAGAGCGTGCCGGTCGCATAGCCTGCCTCGCCGGGGTCGGTGAAGTCGCCGTCGTTGTCGAGGTCCACGTCGATGGCGACCGTGGTGCCGTCGGGCACGCCCGACAGCGTGTCGCTGGCGCTCACGTCGATGCTTGGCGTCGTGTCCGAGGTCAGATCGTCGGAATTCGACACGCCGGTGTCGGAGCCCGCCACGATATCCGGCGTCCCCACCGTCGGCGCCGCCGTGTCGAGCTGCGCCCCCGCCGTGCCCGCCGTCGATGTATTCCCGGCGCCGTCCGTCTGCGTGGCCGAGATCGTCAGCGTGCCGTCGGTCAGCGCCCCCAGGTCCACCGCGTTGAAAGTGATGTTGCCCGAGCCGTCGGCTGCACCCATGGCCGTCACCGGCCCGCCGCCGCCGCTGCTGGAAATCGACAGGTTCACGGTGGCGCCCGCCTCCGCCCCGGTGACGGAAACGGAGATCGAGCCCGCCTCGCCCGCGTTGACGACGCCGTCGCCCGAGATCGGCGAGGTGACCGAGGGCGCCGCGATGTGCGCATCCACCGTCTCGCCGCCGTCGTTCGCTGCCGCATGCGTCAGATCGGCGGTGTCGCCGTCGGCATCCGCGATGGTGCCGCCGTTCAGCGCCAGGCTGTTCGCCGCCACGTCCACGCCGTCGGTGTCGTTGCCCGCGCCGGTGTCGCCGTCGGCCACGGTATAGCGGAATGTCGCGTCCGCGCCGGCAACGCTGACGAAGTCGGCCTGGCGCGTGTTGCCGTCGATGACGATGTCGACGCTGGGCGTGCCGCCGGCCGTATCGACCGTGACGTTGCCGTCGAAGGTGACGGTGACGTCGATGTCGTCGCCAATGCCGTACGTCCCGTCGGCCACCGCCACCTGCGTGATGTCGGGGGCCGAATCGACGGTGACGTCGCGCGTGGCCGCCGAACTGGTGCTGCCCTGGGCGTCGGTGGTGGTGATCGATATGGTGCGCGTGGCGGTATCGGGCGCCTGCGCCGTGTTGTTGTAGGTCAGCGTCCGCAGGACCGTCTGGTAGTTCGCGGCCGTGGTGGTGCCGCTCAAGGTCAGAACGCCCGTCGTGCCGTCGTAGCTGGACGTGATGCCGAGTTGATCGGTAACCGCCAGCGTTTCCGCCCCGGCGTCGAGGACGCCGCCCTGGATACTGACGGTGGCGCTGTCGATGTTTTCGCCGTCCGGCTCGCTGACCGTCAGCCCGGCATCGACGGCAATCGCCCCGCCGTCCTCCGCGAAGGCCGCCGAGCCGCCTGTGGTCGTGACCTGCGGCGGCGCGTTGAACGAGATGGTGGCGGTGCGGACGGTACCGCTGAGGTCGTCGTTCGCCTGCACGTCGATGTCGCGGCTGGCGCCCGTCGGCGAGCCGGCGGCGTTGTCGTAGACGATCTGCCGCAGCACGGTCTGATAATCGGTAAGTGCCGCACCGCCCGAGAGCGTCAGCGTCGCGCTGTTGTTGCCGGATACCGTGATGCCGTTCTGCGCCGCCGCCGTCACCTGCATCGCCGTCAACGACAGCGTTTCCTGCCCGGCGTCCTGCACGTTGGTGATGGTGGCGGTAAGGCTGGTCAGCGTGGTGTCGCTGTCGCCCTGGATCAACGTGGCGTCGCTGTCGACGATGTTGACGCCCGACGAGAAAGCCGTCGTGAAGTCGTTGCCGCCGCCGTCCGCGCCGTTCAGGTCTGCATCCGGCGCCGTGCCGGGGTTGGAAACGCCCGACGAAACGAAATCGAACGGCGATTCGAACGCGCCGATATCCACCTCGCCCTGGCGGATACGGTCGACGCCGCGGATGTCGAGAGCCGCATCGACCAACGAGTTGTCGCCCTGGTCGATGGCGTCCGTATCGGTTTGCGCCAAACGATAGTCATCGTTTGCCGAATCAACGAAGGCGACCGAGCCGCCGATCAAGGAACTGCCGTTTACGTTGGTTGCGGTACCGGACACGTTTGGATCGGTATCGTCAGTCGTGTTCCCGGATATCAGTGTATTTTCAAGCGAGACCGTTTGCGCATTTAAGATGATTCCACCGCCGACCGCGGTTCCCCCACCTGAGTTCGTCACATTATTATCGGCAATGGTCACATTCTCAAATGTTGTCGATCCGACTCCATCCAACATAAGGCCGCCGCCCGAGAGAACTCCGGCGTCACCACCAGATACGGTGTTTTTCACAAATAAAGAATTCGATACATCTACACTGTTATCACCGGTAATTTTTAAGCCGCCAGCTTGTCGTTGAGCCGAATTGTTTATAAATTCTGAATCAAAAATACTTATACTTGTGTAATCTCTAATTGATCCACCACCCCCATCACGCTCACTGGAGTTACCCTCAACTATTATGCCATCAATAGAAACTGCCCCAACATCAACGAGACTAAAGGCACCACCATCTCCATTGCCAATTGTTCGGTTATTCGTGAACGTCACATTCGTAAACGTTACGTCAATGGGCGTTGCGGGCGCATCAAGGTCCTGAACATGAACCGCGCCACCAAGATTGGACCCGCTTTGATCCTGGAAATTTGTCAAAGTAATGTTTTTTATGCTTAAAATCTCGTCGTTCGCCGTAAAAATAAGACCCTGATTGCCGCCACCATCTATTGTGATGTCTGCCTGTCCGTCGCCGTCCGCGTCACCATCAATCGTAAGGCTTCCCTGGTCGAAGAAGTCGCCCAGTCCCCTGTCCGTCACGTCGTTACTCAAGCTGATGGTTTGGCCAGCGATGCCGGCGTCGAAGACGATCGTATCGTCGGCGGCCGTGCCATCGGCCTGCTGGATAGCCTCCCTGAATGTCGTGACACCATCCGCCGCGATCGTATCGGCGGTGGAGTCGACGACGATGGTGGCGAGCGACCCGCCGAAGCCGGTCATCGCGGCGGCCGAGAACGCCGAACCACTTTCCACGACTCCGGCGTTGTATTCGAAGTCCCAATCGTCCGTGCCGGTCATGTCGGTCGATGCCCCAACATCCGCGCCGGTCAGCGCCGACAGCCGATCCACAAAGGCCGCGCCGGCCTCACCCTGCGCGACGTTGCAGCCGTAGATGAGAATATCGGCATCATCAGACAGGGCATTGCCAAACACCCGAAGGTCATCGGCGGAAGCACCCAGGTCGTTCGAGGTGACGGCATGACGGCCCAGGTACAGCCCGCCGGCGTAGCCGTGGCTGACGATATGCACGGCATCGATGTCGTCCCGGCCCCGCACCGCGTCCGCCATCGCGGAAAGCCCATCCTGGCCTTTGCCGATGAAGACGACCTCGGCACTTGGATCGACGCCGTCGACCAGCGTCTGCCAGTCCTGGACGGAGGTATCGACGAAGACGATCTCGTTGCGGCCGCCGTTTTCGCCCAATTCGGCCAGCGCCCTTGCCGCCGCCGCATCACCCGGCGCGGCGTCGCCGGCATCCTTCGGCGCGCTGCTGCCGCCGTCGTCGGGCGCGGTGGCGGCGCCGTCGTCGTCCTGCTGCGCGGCCTCCGCCCCCGTGGCCGCCGCCGCGGCGTCCAGCAGCAGCCGGGGTTCCAGCGCCAGGGCGGTCAGCGACTCGGCCGGCAAGCCGTTCCCGGCCAGCGCGGAATCGTGGCGTTCCGAGGCGACAGAGCCGGATACGCCGTGCCGGGACGCATCGCCAGCCGCCCGCCTGGAGTCGCGCCGCATTGTCCACATCGCCTCGATCCTCCACGCCCTATGGCCGCGCGCGTCGCTTGCAGGCGGCCCATACCTGAATGCGCGTTATCTTATCCATCGGTGGTGGTAAAAACAAAACTAAATCGGGCACGAATCGATGATACTGCAACTGATAATGGGGAAAGCGGGCGTCCGCGTTACATCGGTCGGCAAGACTCCGTGGACTGCGGCGGAAGCAGTGCCGGGCATCCCGGCGGCGCCTGTTCAGCAACCAACGGACTTGGCGGCAAATACGGTGGCTATTGTTGCGACCAAAACTAGATATTTGTGTAACAGATAAGATTGCCGGTTGAAGTCGGCAATATCCGCTTCTAACATCTTTCCGCCGCGCGGCACACGACGGTCCGCGCGGGCATCGAACGACTTGACGGCCAAGTGCGACAGCCCCTTGCCGGACGGGCGGGGCCGCATCGACTCAGGGGAAACCGGGGCGCCACCGATCCGCCGCGCCCGCGAACGAACGATAGAGGGGGCTTCTCGTATGGAAGGCACAATGGCGACGATCATGATGTTCGGCGGCAACTTCGCGCCGCGGACCTGGGCGTTCTGCCACGGTCAGCTTATCGCCGTCTCGGCGAACAGCGCGCTGTTCTCGCTGCTGGCCACGCAATACGGCGGCGACGGGCAGACGACCTTCGCCCTGCCGGACCTGCGCGGGCGCGTGCCGGTGGGCGCGGGCAACGGCGCCGGCACCACGCCGCGCGCGCCCGGCCAGATGTGGGGCGTGGAAACGCAGACCCTGACCGTCGCCGAAATGCCGCCGCACAACCATCCGGCGCAGCTTTCGAACGCCGCGGCCCAGATCCAGGCAAGCGGCGATGCCGCTGACACGGACGACCCTGCGGGGAATGTGCTGGCGAAGACCAATGTTCCGGACGGGCTGCAGAAAAATCCCGCCAACGCCTACACCTCCAGCGGCTCCGAGACGATGGCGCCCGCGCCGGTGACGGGCAGCGTCGCGGTCGGCAACGCCGGCGCAGGGATGCCCTTCAACATCATGCAGCCGTCGACCTGCACGCATTTCATCATCTGTCAGACGGGCATCTACCCGTCCCGCAGCTAATAGTCGAACCCCCCGGACGGGCCGATGCGCCGCGGCGCCCGGCCCGTCCATCCTTTTTCCGTTGGCGGCCGCGCGATCCGGAAGGGAACGTCATGAGCGATCCGATCGACCAGCAGACCTTCGCCAAGAAAATCGGCGAGACCTTCACCGTGACCCACCTGGGCCACGAACACACCCTGACCCTCGTCGCCTGCGAGGCGGAGGACATCGGCAAGGACGCGCCCGAGGCCGGCGAGGCCCGCAAGCGGCATCCGTTCACCCTGATGCTGCGCGGCGAGCCGGGGATGGAGGCGCGCAGCGACGTCTACACCCTCGCCGGCCCCGGCATGGAAGCGATCGAGGGCGTGCTCGTCACCCGCGTCGAGGGCCGCGCGAAGGCGACGGCCGAGGCCGGCACGCCCGACGACGGCACGCCGTACTACGAAATCTGCTTCGCCTGATCGGCCCGGCGGCGACAAAAGGCGGCGACAAAAGGCGATAAGGGGAGACACGCGAATGCAGCCGATCCCGGCCATGATCGAGTTGAAGAAAGAGCATTTCCAGCCGCTGGTCGGCCGGCTGCTGCGGGTCGAGAGCCAGATGGGCCACATCGACCTGCGCCTGGTGAAGATCACCGCCTATCCGCATTTCACGCTGCCCAACGCGATGCGGGAGACCTTCTCGCTCTTGCTGTGCGACGACCACGCCCGCGTGATCCCGTCGCTGGGCTACACTCTCCACCATCCGCAGTTCGGCGCACTCAACGGCGTGCTGGTGACCCCCGTGATGCCGCCGCCGGAATACATCCAGCCGGGCCAGATCGGCGGCCCCACCTTCTACGAAATCTGCTTCAACTGAAGCGGGCGCGGACAGCCGGAGCGGCGGGCGGAACTCTCTATTCCACCGGGACGTTGTCGATCAGCCGCGTGTGGCCCAGCCATGCGGCGGCGAGCAGGCGTGCCGGGCGATCCGCCTGCGCAAGCGGCGTCAGGTTCGCGCTGTCGCGAAGCTCCAGGTAGTCCACACTGTCGAAGCCGGCGCGCAGCAGCGCCTCGCGACCCTCGTCCAGCACGAGGCCGGCATCGACGCCGCCGCCCGACAGCCTGGCCGCGATGTCGTACAGCGTTTTTGCCAGCGCCGGGGCGATGCGGCGCTGTTCGGCCGTCAGGTTGCGATTGCGCGAGGACAGCGCCAGGCCGTCCGCCTCGCGCACCGTCGGCACGCCCTCGATGGCCACGGGGATGTCAAGGTCGCGCACCATGCGGCGGATGGTCTGAAGCTGCTGGTAGTCCTTCTCGCCGAAGAAGGCGATGTCCGGCAGACCTTGCAGCAGCAGCTTGGTAACGACGGTCGCCACGCCGTCGAAGTGGCCGGGACGGTGCGCGCCCTCCATCGACCCGGTGACGCCCGCGACGGACACCGTGGTGGCGAAGCCGTCGGGATAGACCTCCTCCGCCGGCGGCGCGAACAGCAAGTGGCACCCCGCGCCGGCCAGCAACTCCGCGTCGCGCGCCTCGGTACGCGGATAGCGCTCCAGGTCGTCGGGGCGGTCGAACTGCTTGGGATTGACGAAAAGCGTCGCCACCACGCGATCGCAGGCCGCCCCCGCGCGGTGGGCCAGCTCAAGGTGTCCCTCGTGCAGGGCACCCATCGTGGGGACAAGGGCAACCGTCTCGCCGGCCTGCCGGAAGCCGCGGATGCGGGTGCGCAGGGCGCCCACCGTGCGCACGATGGGTAGCGGCGCCGCCTCGGACGAGACATTGGTTTCGGCCCGCCAGGGCATGGACCGCGTTTCCCCCCTAGCGGCCGCCGCCGACGGCCTTGAAGACGTGCGCCTCATCCGGGAAGCGGCGGGCGCGGACGTCGTCGGCGAAGTTGGCGACGGCGCGGTCGATCTCCTCGCCAAGGTTGGCGTAGCGCTTGACGAACTTCGGCAGATGCTCGCCATAGAGGCCCAGCAGGTCTTCGCTCACCAGGATCTGGCCGTCGCAGGCGGCCGACGCGCCGATGCCGATGGTCGGCACCTCGATCCGGCTGGTGATCTCTCGGGCGAGATGTTCCACCACGCCCTCGACGACAACGGCAAAGGCGCCGGCCTCGGCCACGGCGCTGGCGTCGCGCAGGATACGCTCGGCATCCGGACCGCTGCGGCCCTGGGTGCGGAAGCCGCCCATGGCGTTGACCGCCTGCGGCGTCAGGCCGACGTGGGCCAGAACGGGAATGCCGCGCGCCGTCAGGAAGGAAATGGTCTCCGCCATCTCCGAGCCGCCTTCCAGCTTCACGGCGCGGCAGCCGGTCTCGGTCATCACGCGCGCGGCGTTGCGGAAGGCCTGCTGAGGGGATTCCTGATAGCTGCCGAACGGCAGATCGACAACGACGCAGGCGCGCCTGGCCTTGCGCATGACGCCGGCGCCGTGGGCGATCATCATGTCAAGGGTGACGCCCAGCGTGGTCTCCATGCCGTAGACCACGTTGCCGAGCGAATCCCCGACAAGGATCAGGTCCACATGCGGGTCCAGCAGACGCGCCATCGGCGCGGTATACGCCGTCAGGCACACGATGGGCGTGCCGCCCTTCCGGTTGCGGATATCGCGCGTGGTAATGACCTCGCGCCGGTTGGCCGGCTGACTTGCACTCACGACAACCTCCCGCGGAGCCTTGCTCCTGCACACGGCGGAGTGTCGTTTGTACACCCGGTTTTGCCGCAGTGCAAACAAACGTGTTGCAGTGCGCTGTCAGCGCCTGGAGGTAGCAGCCGCCGCGACGGGTTTGGCGCGCGTCAAGCGGTCGGCCGCGAGGACACCGATGCTACAGACCATCACCATCGCCGCGCCCACCAGCGTCTGCGGCGTGAAGCTCTCGCCCGACAGCAGCAATAGGACCGTGGACAGCAGCGGCGTGCCATAGCCGACGGGCGCCAGCCGCTTCGCGCCCTCGCCGCTCATCGCCCACGTCCATAGGCCGAAGCCAGCGGCCATCGGCCCCACGCCGATATATAGGGCCGTCCACCACGCCGCCGGTGCCGGCCACGGCGTTCCTTGCCAAAGGCCAAGGCCGAATGCGGTGATCGTGCCAAGCATTGTGGCGGGCAGCATCAGGCGGTCGCCGGACACCGGAATCCGCGAGGAGGCGACGGTGTAGAAGGCCATGCAGGCCGCCGATGCGACGGCGAAGATGTAGCCGAGTTGCATCCCGCCGGCGAAAGAGAGGCCGCCACGCGCGTCGAAAATCAGCCCGACGCCGGCAAAGCCGATCACGGCCAGCAGCAGCCCCAGCCGCGCTTGCAGATTGCGCACGACGGCCGCTGCCCAGACGGCGACGAACAGCGGCCAGGCGTAGGCGATGACGTTCGCCTCGACGATGCGTGCCAGATCGAAAGCCAGGTACTGCAGGAAGATCGTGCCCGTCAGACCGATCAGTCCTACCAAAATATGACGCGGCGCGGGCCAGCCACCGGCAAGGTCGCGCGGGCCCCTTTGCACGGCACGCATCGCCGCAAGCGCCAGCGTCGCCGCGCCGAACTGAAGCGTCAAAAGCTGTAGCACAGGAAGATCCGCCAGCGCGTACTTGGCCGCGAAGGCATTCGTCGACCAAAGCAGCACGGCGCCGACCGCCGCCAGCGCGGGGGCCTTCATGCACTCTCGCCCGCCTGCGCAACGCCGCCCTGCCACCGTCTCGTCCACTGCCGTTCTCCCCCTGCCCTTCCTGGAATTGCCGTTGTCCGTCGGCTCTCCAAGCAATACAGGCAAAGTTTTAACGGCAATAGTTAGAATAATTCACACGCCGCCTGAGAATAATTGTGCACCCGCCATACGGCGTCGCTGCCGTAATGGCGTTCCGGGACTGGCTGCTGGATGAAGCCCACGGCGGCGAGGCGGCCTGAGGCCGGAGCGCCTCAACCGCCCTCGGAGATGTCCTGCAGGGCCTCGCGGTCGCGGAGTTCGACCTTGCCGCCCTGTTGCAGGGCGATCAGACCGCTGCCGCGGAGTTGGGTGAAGGTGCGGCTGACGGTTTCCGTGGTCAGGCCGAGGTAGTCGCCGATGTCGGCGCGGCTCATCGCCAGCGTCACCGGGTCGGCCGGCTGGCCGCGCTCCTCGGCGCGGCGGGAAAGGGCCAGCAGGAAGGTGGCCACCTTCTCCTTCGCCGTCTTGCGGCCGAGGACCAGCATCTGCTCCTGCGCGGCGGCAAGCTCGTGGCTGGCCATGCCCAGCAGGCGCTTCTCCATCTTCGGGAACTGCTCCAGCAGTCCCTCCAGCTTGCGCCGGGGGAAGCGGCACAACGTCGAATGCGACACCGCCTCGGCGCTGTAGGCATAGATGTCGTTGTTGGCGAGTCCCAGGAAATCGCCGGGGAACAGGAAGCCGGTCACCTGCCGCCGCCCGTCGGAGAGCAGCTTGTAGACCTTCATGGTCCCGGCGGTGACGTTATACACGTTGTTGGCCGGCTCCCCCTCGTCGAACAAGGGATCGCCGGGGCCAAGCTCCACCGAGTGGGTGATCGCGGCAACCTGGTGAAGCTCGGACTCTTCCAAAGGTGCGCAAACCGTCAGATGACGGATCTTGCATGCGCTACAGGGGGATTGCGACGGGCGCGGATTGGGTGCGGCCTCGCCCAACGTAGCCATCTTTTGGACATCGAATGCCGACATCAGCGGTTGGCTCTCACCTTGCTGGCAAAAAACTTATCTACGCAGTGTGACCATATTCGTCCGACTATTCAACAATGCTTAATTGCTTCCGCCTCGTCCCATTGACGTATATCAACGCCAATTGTCGGCGTGCCGGCGCAGCATGAAGCGATCAAGACGGGCCAGGGAGACCGAGACAACCATGCGCAAACTGCGCCTTGTACCGCTTTCGCAGGACCGCGCGGCGCTGGCATATCCGCTGATCCAGACGGTGCGCCCGGCGCTCGATCTGGAATCGTGGGAAGAGTATGCCAACAGCATCCTGAACGCCGGCGCGGACGGCAGCGGCGGCATCATGACCCTGCAAAACCCGCGCGGCCTGATCGCCGGACTGTTCGTGTACCGAATCGAGGACGTGCCCGATCACGGCCGTACCCTGGTGGCCGAGGACTTCGTCGCCCTGGACATCATCGATTCGGAGGTTGTGGCCGAAAGCCTTGCCGATGCCCTTGAACAGGTGGCGCGGGAGCACGATTGCCAGGCGGTCCACACCTCCATCACCTGCAACGGCGGCCCCGGTTCGCGGCGTGTCGTCGACATGATGCGCCGGATGGGCCACCACGTCGAAAGCTTCCGCATGTGCAAACCCCTGCGCGCGACCGGCTGATCGCCCCTTCCCCCGCGCCAGTTATCGGTTAGGCTGCGCCCCGAAACACCTATTTCGGGAGGCTCAGCCGCATGCCGCTTGCAACCGTAAGGGCCACCTTCGCCGCCGTCGTCCTGGCCGTCCTCTCGGCCTGTTCGCAGCATCCGGGCGCGTCGTTCGACGCCGCGCAGCGCGAGGCGCGCGACAGTTTCATGATCGCCGCCGCCCACCCGCTGGCCGCGCAGGCGGGGCAGGACATCCTGGCCCGGGGCGGTAACGCGACGGACGCCGCCATGGCGGTGCAGGCGGTCTTGACGCTGGTGGAGCCGCAATCCAGCGGCATCGGCGGCGGCGCCTTCATGCTCTATTACGATGCCGGATCGAAAGGCGTGCAGGCTTTCGACGGGCGGGAAACAGCTCCGTCAACCGCCACGCCTGACCTCTTCCTAAAGGCCGACGGCACGCCGATGGACTTCTGGGACGCGGTCGTCGGCGGCCGTTCCGTGGGTGCGCCGGGCGTGCTGCGCATGCTGGAGCTTGCGCACGCCGAACACGGCAAGCTGCCGTGGGCGACGCTGTTCCAGCCCGCCATCCGTCTGGCCCGCGAGGGCTTCGAGGTGACGCCGCGCCTGCACGAACTCATCGCGCACGACAAGTACCTGAAGACCTATGCACCCGCACGCCGCTACTTCTATCAAGCGGACGGCAGCCCCCTGCCGGTCGGCGCCACGCTGCGCAACGCAAAGCTGGCGGACACCCTCGAAGCCGTGGCGGAGAATGGCGCCGAAGCCTTCTACGAGGGTGCCATCGCGGGCGACATCGCCCGCGCCGTTCGGAACGCGGAAGGCAATCCCGGCAAGCTGACGGCCGCCGATATCGCCGGCTATGAGGCGAAGCAGCGGGACGCGATCTGCCGGCCCTACCGTGAATACAAGGTCTGCGGCATGCCCCCGCCGACCAGCGGCGGCGCCACGGTAGCGCAGATCCTGGGTATCCTGGAGAGCTTCGACATGGAAGCGCACGCGCCCACCTCGGCCGACGCCGTGCATCTGGTGGCCGAGGCCAGCCGCCTTGCCTTCGCCGACCGCAACCGATTCCTGGCCGACACGGATTTCGTCGAGGTTCCCCTGGAGGCTCTGCTGGACGAAAGCTACCTGAAGCGCCGCGCCGCCCTGATCTCACCCCGGCACGCCATGGGCGAGGCGCAGCCCGGCCTGCCGGCGCAACAGGCCGCCATGCCGGACCAGCCGTCCGGCGCCTCCACCAGCCATTTCAGCATCGTCGACGCCCAGGGCAACGCGGTCTCCATAACCACGTCCATCGAGCAGGCCTTCGGCTCGCGCATGATGGTGCGGGGCTTCCTGTTGAACAATCAGCTGACCGACTTCTCGTTCCGGCCGGAGGTCGATGGCCGCCCCGTCGCCAATCGCGTCGAGGGCGGCAAGCGCCCGCGCAGCTCGATGTCGCCCACCATCGTGCTGGACGAGGACGGCGACTTCGTGCTCGCCATCGGCTCGCCGGGCGGCAGTCGCATTATCGGCTACGTCGCCGAGCGCCTGGTGGCGTTCATCGACTGGGACCTGGATGCCCAGGCCGCCATCGACCTGCCCAACTACACCAACCGCAACGGCCCGACCGAGCTTGAGAAGAACACCGCCGTCACCCGGCACGCCGAGGAACTTCGCCGCCGAGGCCACGTGCTGGAGGTCGAGACCATGACCAGTGGCCTCCACGCCGTAGCCCGCACCCCCGATGGCCGGCTGCAGGGCGGGGCGGACCCGCGGCGAGAGGGCGTGGTGCTGAGCGGGGTGCGCTAGACCGGATCGCGTTCACCCGCGATCTGCTCTAGAGTGCGCGCCATCATGAACACCGAATCGCTGACCGACCGTCCGGTCGTCCGCCTGAAGCCCGGCGGCCGGAAGAAGCGCCCGCAACGCGGCAGTCCCTGGATCTTCGCCAACGAGGTCGCGATGAATGCGGCCGCGAAGGCGTTGCCGCCGGGCGAGATCGTGCGGCTGGAGACCGACGCCGGCGAGGCGTTGGGCGCTTACGTCTTCAACAAGCACCCGCTGATCTGCGCCCGGCGGCTGAGCCACGATCCCGCCGCCCGCATCGACGAGGCGTTCCTGGCCGAGCGGCTGCGCCGTGCCGCCGCCGTGCGCGACCGGCTGATCGGCGCGCCGTACTATCGCCTGGTGCATGCCGAGGCGGACGGGCTGCCCGGAACCATCGTCGATCGCTTCGACGACGTGCTGGTGCTGCAGGTCAACACCGCCGGAATGGACCGCCTTCTGCCGCAACTGACGGCGGCGCTGGAGGCCACGCTCGCGCCGCGCGCCATCGTACTCCGGAACGACTCGGCCGCGCGGGAGCTGGAAGGCCTATCGAGCGACGTGCGGATGCTGAAGGGGCAACTGGACGGCCCGCTGGAGCTGGTGGAGAACGGCACCCGCTTCCTGGCCGACCCGCGAGAGGGGCAGAAGACCGGCTGGTTCTACGACCAGCGCGACAACCGCGCCTTCGCCGCCCGCCTGGCGCAAGGTGCCCGCGTGCTGGACGGATACTGCTACACTGGCGGCTTCGCCGTGCAGGCGGCGCTCGGCGGCGCGGCGGAGGTGGTCGCCATCGACCGCTCGCAGCCCGCGCTCGACCTTGCCGCCCAATCGGCGAAGCTGAACGGGGTGGAAGAGCGCTGCTGCTTCGTCAAGGCCGATGTCTTCGGTGAGCTGCAACGCCGGCGCGATGCCGGAGAGGCCTTCGACACGGTCATCGTGGACCCGCCCGCCTTCGTCAAAAGCAAGAAAGACTACTGGCAGGGCCTGAAGGGCTATCGCAAGCTGACGCGGCTGGCGGCGGCGCTGGTCGCGCGCGGCGGCTATCTGGTGGCGTGCTCCTGTTCGCACCACGTCACGCCGGATGATTTTGGCGAACAGGTCCGCCGGGGCCTGTCGGAGGTCGGGCGCGACGGGCGCATCCTTCGCTTCGCCGGCGCGGGGCCGGACCATCCCGTGCATCCGTCACTGCCGGAGACCGGCTATCTCAAGGCACAGGCCCTGGCGCTGGATTAGGGGTTCTGGCCGGAAGTTCCGCAGCTTCCCGCCGGCTATGCGGCTCCCCCTCATCAACGCTTTCCTGCGCGACAACCGGACCTACGAGCACGGAGCCGTTTTCCAGATACAAGGGGAACCAGTAG
Source organism: Ferruginivarius sediminum (assembly GCF_003344765.1). GTDB lineage: Bacteria > Pseudomonadota > Alphaproteobacteria > Kiloniellales > Rhodovibrionaceae > Ferruginivarius > Ferruginivarius sediminum. The sequence continues at coordinate 209,595 of NZ_QPMH01000003.1, forward strand.
GCCGCCCTGCTCGCCTGACGGCAAGCCGTCCCCGCCTGAAAAGAAGGGGGAGACATAGTAAAGCGCCCGCTCCACCGGGCATTGGACGCCAGCCCGTTCAGCGCGTAGCATTCCCGGCATCGAATCCGGAACACGCAGCGAACGCCCCGCCCGCCCATGCCCGAGCTTCCCGAAGTCGAGACGGTCTGCCGCGGCCTGCGCCCGTGGCTGGAAGGCGCGCGGCTGGCCGAGGTGATGCAGCGCCGGGCGGATTTGCGCTGGCCGCTGCCGGAGGGCTTCGCGGCGCGCCTGTCGGGACACATGGTCGACAGGGCGCCGAAAAGGAAAAGCCGTCCCCTGCTGCTTTGACCGTAGATGGCTTCTGATGCGCACCAACCCAAGGGCTTGATACTTCACAGTTCAATTATTCGATGTAACAATTTTTGATTTGACGCTGGAGTGTTACAGAGTAATGTGCGTTTTCAGCAAACGTAGCGATCGTTATTAGTACGGAATATCTCAGGTAACAGAAAATGCAAAACGATGCGCCCGTGGTAACCACCGACATGATTTCAAATAATGTTGGCATAGACGAAAAATGGTACGAGTTTTCATGGTACAATTCTTTTGAAAATCCTGATAAAGTTGACGAGATAAAAAAATATCTTGAGTATTCATGTGCAAGCGAGTTACTCTCTAATGCAGTTCCCTGTGGGAAAAGCCTTGATATTGGGACCGCTACGGGGCGTTATCTCAGGGCTTGGGCGCGACTTGGTTACGACTCGTTTGGTATAGATATTTCTTCTGATGCGGTTTCAATTACGCAGCAACAATTGGTCAAAAGCGGACTAGAGGCGGAGCGCGTCCAAAAGATGGATGCATGCGGTTTAGAATTTGCAAACGATACATTTCGCCTTGTCTCCTGTATGATGGGCACGCTCGCTTATATCGAAACTCCTCAAGCCGCAATGCATGAAGTTGCTCGTGTGCTCGAGCCGGGCGGGCAATTTGTGGTTTCGAATTGGTTAACATCGAATCCAGAATTAGATTTTTTGGTAGCCAACTCGCCAATGCACAATGAAAGGCTAAGGGCACAAACGCCTGATCCCGCTCAGCTTATGAGGAGTTTAAGCGATGCGGGTCTCGTTCCAGCGAAAAGTCAGTACGCTGTCCTTCTTCCCGTACAAACAATACTGCACTTAGTTACAAGTCACGAGGGCGAACCGGCTGGTTTTCTGGACCGGGTAGCGCTTCTGGAACGGAACGTGCGTAATCTGTTTCCGCGACGTCAGGGACAAATATTTGTCATACTGGCACAGAAGGCCATCTAAAAGATGGTTCGCGCATACGGTACTTTCCTCGTCCTGCTTGGCGCCGGTGCGTGGGGTGCCCTGGGCGTCCTTGCCACAGGCATTTATGAGCATGGACTACAGCCACTCGATGTTGTGACCTCCCGGGTCGTGGTGGCTTGGCTCGGTTTCGCTATCGTAAGCGCCGTAACCGGGCGTGGCCGGAGTATTCTCTCAAAGAGCGGTTGGCGTGGCCTTGCCATCCACGGGTTAGTTGCCGTTGTGCTCTATAACCTATTATATTTCGCGGCAATCGAGCAGCTTGGCGTGTCGCTGTCAGTGGCCCTGCTCTATACAGCACCTGCTTGGAGCGCGATGTTATCCGCATTGTTCCTGGGAGAGCGACCGGGCAAAGCGGCCCTTCTCGCCGTACCGCTTTGCGTGATCGGGGTGGCGCTTGCCGTCGGCGTACTGACCGATGGCATATATATCGAATTGTTGGGATTTGCCGCCGGCCTGGGTGCGGGCTTGACCTATGCGTTGTTCAGCGTGCTTGGAAAGCCCATTCTCGATCGTTGGGCGCCAATAGATCTCCTGTTCGTCTCGTTCGGCGTCGCTAGTGTCTGCCTCCTATCACTGTTTACCGTGACAGGCGGTTGGGCACGGCTTGCTCAAGCCGGCCCGGAAAGCTGGACGCTTCTTATGATCATGGGCGTGTTCGCGACTTTTTGTGCCTATATGGCCTACACGACCGGATTACGCTGGGTGGATGCATCGAAGGCGACGATTCTAGCCACCATCGAGCCGGCTGTGGCAGTCACCTTGGCAACCTTAGTGACATCGGAAACGCTCGGTCGCGTGGAATTCGTCGGGATCATACTTATTATCGCGGCGGGAACCATAGCCGGCTTATCCCGCAGCCGCGCCGACGCCCATTAGACAGGCGAACGCGCAGCGCGTAGCATTCCCGGCATCGAATCCGGAACACGCAGCGAACGCCCCGCCCGCCCATGCCCGAGCTTCCCGAAGTCGAGACGGTCTGCCGCGGCCTGCGCCCGTGGCTGGAAGGCGCGCGGCTGGCCGAGGTGATGCAGCGCCGGGCGGATCTGCGCTGGCCGCTGCCGGATGGCTTCGCGGCGCGTCTGCAAGGCCGGCGGATCGAGCGGGTGGAGCGGCGCGCGAAATACATCCTCTGCCACCTCGACAACGACGAAGTTCTGCTGGCGCACCTTGGCATGTCGGGGCGCATGGTGGTCGCCGCCGACGCCGATGCGCCGTTGGAGCCGCACGACCATATCGTTCTCGTCACCGACGCGGGCGCGCAGGTGCGATTCAACGACACCCGGCGCTTCGGGATGATGGATCTGGTGCCGGAGTCGGGGCTGGAACGGCACTGGCTGCTGAAAGACCTGGGGCCGGAGCCGCTGGGCAACGCGTTCAACGGCCCGGCCCTGGCGGCGAAGCTGGCCGGGCGGCGCACGCCGATCAAGGCGGCGCTGCTGGACCAAAAGACGGTTGCCGGCCTGGGCAATATATATGTGTGCGAGGCACTGTTCTTCGCCAGGCTGTCGCCGCGCCGCCTTGCCTACACCGTGCAGGGCCGGCGAGCCGAGTCGCTGGCGCATGCGGTGCGCGAGGTGCTGACCCGCGCCATCGCCGCCGGCGGCTCCTCCCTCAGGGACTATCGGCAGAGCAACGGAGAGCTTGGCTACTTCCAGCACGACTGGGCGGTTTACGACCGCGAGGGCGAGGCCTGTCCGGGCTGCGACTGCGAGATTGCGGCTTGCGGGGGTATCCGGCGCATGGTGCAGTCCGGACGCTCGACTTTCTATTGCCCGCGCCGCCAGCGATAGGCTACATGGGCGGATCATGATGCAGCGCACCATACGCTTCGCCCTGGCCGCAATGCTGTGCGCGGCCATGCTGCTGCCCACGGCGCCGGCCATCGAGGCGGCCGGGGACGAGCACGCCTACATCGCCGACATCGAGGATCTGCCGCTGATGGACGGCCTGGACGAGGTGCCGGAGGCCGGCGTGTCCTTCGACAAGCCGGTCGGGCGTATCGTCGAGGCCTTCGCGCACGGCGCCGTCGACCGGCAGGCGGTACGCGCCTTCTATCGGCGGACGTTGCCGCAGCTTGGCTGGAGTCGCGATGAGGCCGACCGCTTCATGCGCGAGGGCGAGCTGCTGGAAATATATTATCTCGGCGCGGACGGCGACCTGACCGTGCGTTACACGCTGCAGCCGCGCTGAGGCCTTCCACCCAGACACCTGACACGAGGGACGGGAAGATGAGCTATCAGACCATCAAGACGGAGACGCTTGGACGCGTCGGGCTGATCACGCTGCACCGGCCGGAGGCGCTGAACGCGCTGAACGCGCAACTCATCGACGAACTGGGCCGTGCGGCGCGCGCGTTCGACGAGGACGACGGCATCGGCTGCATCGTCGTCACGGGATCCGAGAAGGCCTTCGCCGCCGGCGCCGACATCAAGGAGATGAAGGACAAGGACTACGCCCAGGTGAAGAACGAGGACTTCATCACCGACGATTGGGAGGTCCTGTCCCGCCTGCGCAAGCCCACGGTGGCCGCGGTAGCCGGCTTCGCGCTGGGCGGCGGCTGCGAAATCGCGATGATGTGCGACATCCTGATCGCCGCGGACAGCGCGAAGTTCGGCCAACCGGAGATCAAGCTGGGCACGATTCCCGGCTCCGGCGGCACACAGCGGCTGACCCGCGCGGTTGGCAAGGCGAAGGCGATGGAGCTTTGCCTGACCGGGCGGATGATGGACGCCGAGGAGGCCGAGCGCGCCGGGCTGGTCGCCAAGGTTGTTCAGGCCGACCAGCTTCTCGACGAGGCGATGAAAACGGCCGAGGCGGTTGCCGGGATGTCGCTGCCGGTTGCCATCACCTGCAAGGAAGCGGTGAACCAGGCCTTCGAAAGCACCCTGGCCGAGGGCGTGCACTTCGAGCGGCGCGTGTTCCATGCCACCTTTGCATTGGAGGATCGCAAGGAGGGCATGGAGGCCTTCGCCGCCAAGCGCAAGCCGGCGTGGAAGCACCGCTGAGGCGGTGCGGCGCGCCTGTCGCGCAAAGTGCCCGCGGGTGCTTGACGCGGCGCGGCGGCGCGGATATAACCCGCGCCTTGAATTCACCCGGAACAGCCTGAGTAAGAGAGCACCATGGCGCACCACAAGTCCGCCAAGAAGCGCATTCGCCGCAACGGACGCCGCTACGAGATCAACCACGCGCGTAAGAGCCGTATTCGGACCTTCGTGAAGAACGTCGAGGCCGGCATCGCCAAGGGCGACAAGGACGGCGCGCGAGAAGCTCTCAAGATGGCAGAGCCAGAGTTGCAGCGCGGGGCACGCAAAGGCGTGATTCATCGCAACACGGCAGCGCGCAAGATTTCGCGGCTTTTCCATCGTATAAACGCGATGAGCTAACGCGTTACAAAGACGAGACTATTTTATTTCAAATACCGCGCCCTGATAACGCACAGGGCGCGGTATTTTTGTGTTTTTCCTTGTGAATCAGGATGTTATTGCCCCATTGGCAATTAGATTCGACTGTTCGCCATTCGGTCCGGTTGCCTTCGCGAACAATGACGAGTAAGTTACGAGTCCTCTCAGCGGCGGTGCCGCCCACAATAAATGGCGTGTCATGACCTGAAATAAATATGTTTAAAGATCAGTTCATGCCTCCGTCGGGGGAGTAACTGGGGTAAAGACTCAATATACTGGTCGCTGAACGCTTGTGCGCCTCTTGTTGCTATTGGCGCATAGGAAAGTATGCGGGCACAAGAAAAACACCGAGACAAGCTGTGTCGGAACTGGGGAACCTGGCGATGGATCGGTCCCGTGCCTTTCGCGGCGAACGTGCACCTGAACAATCCGAAGGAGGAGCCTGGACCGACTCTGGCCGCCAGGATGAGTCTGTCCCGCCGCTGCCCGGCGTGACTCATGCCTTCCGCGCCAAGGCTGAATGTCGGAACGACGGGATGGATGGTGTACGGCAGCGCGTGGCCGGGAGTGATCGCATGTTGGAAAGCGGGTGCGAAGGCGCAGGCGAACTGGCGGAGCAATGGGCGCGCGTGCGCGGCCGTCTGAGGACCGAGGTCGGCGAGGCCGCGTTCCGGTCGTGGCTGAAGCCGTTGACGCTGGTCGGCGACCGCGACGGCGTCGTGCGCATGGCGGTGCCGACGCGTTTCATGCGCGACTGGGTTTCCGGAAACTACGCCGATCGAATCCGCGCGCTGTGGAAGAGCGAGAACCCCACGGTTGGCGGGGTGGAGATCGTCGTTGCGCCGCCGGCGCAGAAGACGGCGGCAAGCCAGGACGCAGGCCCCATGGATTCGGATCAGCCGCGCGAGCCGGCGCCCAACGGCGCCGCGCAAACCGCGCCGGCGCCCGCGCCAAGCGAGAGGGCGCACGGGACGGCGGGGTCCGCCGCGAATGATTCGGGCCTCTACGAGACGCCGGAATCCGGTGGCTTCGATGACATCTCGGCGCCGCTGGATCCGCGCTTCACCTTCGAGAACTTCGTCGTCGGCAAGCCGAACGAGCTGGCCTATGCCGCCGCGCGGCGCGTCGGCGAGGCGGATGCCGTCCCGTTCAACCCACTGTTCCTCTATGGCGGGGTGGGCCTCGGCAAGACCCACCTGATGCATGCCATCGCCTGGCACATCCGCGCGCGCAGCCCGCGCAAGAAGATCATCTATCTGTCGGCCGAGAAGTTCATGTACCAGTTCGTGCGGGCGCTGCGCACGAAGAACACCATGGCCTTCAAGGAGCAGTTCCGCTCGGTCGACGTGCTGATGATCGACGACGTCCAGTTCATTGGCGGGCGCGAGGCGACGCAGGAGGAGTTCTTCCACACCTTCAACGCCCTGGTGGACCAGAACCGGCAGGTGGTGATCTCCGCCGACAAGAGTCCCTCGGACCTGGAGGGCGTGGAAGAGCGCATGCGCTCCCGCCTCGGCTGGGGTCTCGTCGCCGACATCCACCCCACGACCTACGAGTTGCGGTTGTCGATCCTGCAGGCCAAGGCCGAGGAGATGGGCGTGGCGATTCCGGCCAAGGTGACGGAGTTCCTGGCCCACAAGATCACCTCCAACGTCCGCGAGCTGGAAGGCGCGCTGAACCGGATCGTAGCGCACGCGACGCTGGTCGGCCGCTCGATCACGCTGGAGACGACGCAGGACGTGCTGCACGACGTCCTGCGCGCCAACGACCGCCGCGTCACCATCGAGGAAATCCAGAAGAAGGTGGCCCAGCACTACAACGTCCGCGTCTCGGACATGAGTTCGGCCCGCCGGGCGCGCGCCGTGGCCCGCCCCCGGCAGGTCGCGATGTACCTGGCCAAGCAGCTCACCGCCCGCTCCCTTCCCGAGATCGGACGGAAGTTCGGCGGCCGGGACCACACCACCGTCATGCACGCGGTACGCAAGGTCGACGAGTTGCGGGCCACCGACGCCGCCTTCGCCGAGGACGTCGACCTGCTGAAACGCATGCTGGAAGGCTGATCCGCGGGCTTTGCCGCGGACCTTGCGGCCCGCCCGGCGGCATGCCGCCGCCGGTGTATGCGGGGTTATGGTTCCCGGGCATCCATGTGCTATATTTGCCGGCCGATTCGCGCGGACCGGTTCGCTCCGGCTGCCGCGCCGCGCGGTCGGGAGATCCATGATGGCTGGCCGCCGCCCCGATGCGGTGCCGCGAGCGGTCGGCCTCCGCGCAGAACACCGGGAAAAGGCCCGGCGGAAGTAGTCGAAGACTGGTCCCATGAATGGGTCAACGGGGTCCCATGAAGCTCACGATTGAACGCGCCGCTCTCCTGAAATCTCTGGGTCACGTCCACAGCGTGGTCGAGCGCCGAAACACGATTCCGATTCTCTCGAACGTCCTGCTGGACGCGAGGGACGGCCGGCTGGGGCTTACCGCCACCGACATGGATCTCACCATCGTCGAGGAGGTCGCGGCCGAAGTGGGCGAGCCCGGCGCCACCACCGCACCGGCGCACACGCTGTACGACATCGTGCGCAAGCTGCCCGACGGCGCGCAGATCGAGCTGGCGGTCCAGGGCGACGGCGGGCAGATGAAGCTGACGGCGGGGCGCTCCACGTTCCAGCTTGCGACGCTGCCGAAGGAGGACTTCCCAGCCGCCAACGACGGGGAGCTGCCGCAGGGCTTCACGATGCACAGCGAGGAGTTGCGCCATCTGATCGACCGCACGCGCTTCGCCATCTCGACGGAAGAGACCCGTTACTATCTGAACGGCATCTATCTCCACGCGACAAAGGGCAACGAATCGCAGGTTCTGCGCGGTGTCGCCACGGATGGCCACCGCCTGGCGCGCTTCGAGATGTCGCTGCCCGACGGCGCGGCCGGCATCCCCGGCGTGATCATCCCGCGCAAGACGGTGAACGAGCTGCGCAAGCTGATCGACGAGACCGAGGGCGCGATCGAGATCGGGCTGTCGGACACCAAGGTCCGCTTCAAGTTCGATTCGACCCTGCTGACCTCGAAACTGATCGACGGCACCTTCCCGGATTACGAGCGGGTGATCCCCTCGGGCAACGACAAGACGATGAACGTGGATTGCAAGGTCTTCGCCAAGGCGGTGGACCGCGTTTCCACCATCTCGACCGAGAAAAGCCGCGCCGTGAAGCTCAGCCTGGAGGACGGCACCCTGACGCTCTCGGCCACCAGCCCCGAGAACGGCAGCGCCAGCGAGGAGCTTGAGGTCAACTACGGTGGCGAGCGGATCGAGATCGGCTTCAACTCGCGCTATCTTCTAGACATCGCCGAGCGGATCGACGGCGGCGAGGCGGAGTTCAGCCTGTCGGATTCGGCTTCGCCGACGATCGTGCGCGACGTGAGCGACAGCAGCGCGCTTTACGTCCTGATGCCGATGCGCGTGTGAGAAATCACGCGGCTTTAGGGTTCGCGGAATTGCGCACCAGGATTTGATGGAGCATGCCACGCTGACAGCGCCGCGCGGCCACGCGGGCGGAACGACGGAGGGCGCAGCCCAGGGTGCGTACCACCGCCCTGCCCTATGGATCGAAACGCTCCGTCTGACGGCGTTTCGGAACTATGCGCGCGCCGACATCGTCTGCGACGGCCGGCCGGTCGTGCTGACCGGACCGAACGGCGCCGGCAAGACCAACCTGCTGGAGGCGATCTCCTTCCTGGCGCCGGGCCGGGGCCTGCGCCGGGCGCGCATGTCGGAGGTGGAGCGCCAGTCCGACGGGCGGGAAGACCCCGCCACGCAGCCGGGAACCGCGTGGGCCGTGGCGGCGCGGGTCCATACGCCCGACGGTGAGCGCGACATCGGCACGGGCCGCGATCCGGCCGCCGAGGGACGGGAGCGCCGGGCCGTGCGGCTTGACGGTGGAAATGCCGGCAGTCAGCAGGCGCTTGGCGAGGTGGTGGCGATCACCTGGCTGCTGCCGTCGATGGACCGTCTGTTCCAGGAGTCGCCCTCGGGCCGGCGGCGCTTCCTGGACCGGCTGGTCTTCGGCCTGGATCCCGCTCACGCAGGCCGGGTCAACAAGTACGAACATGCCATGCGCGAGCGGGCGCGCCTGCTGCGCCAGGGCCGGCCGGCCGATCCCGCCTGGCTGGCGGCGCTGGAGCAGCGGATGGCCGAGACCGGCGTTGCCATCGCCGCCGCGCGGCGGGATTTGGTGGACCGCCTGGCCCGCGCCTGCCGGCGGGAGCCGGGGCCGTTTCCGAAGGCCGGCCTGGGTCTCGCCGGGGACATCGAGACTTGGCTGGACGAGCTGTCGGCGCTGGACGCGGAAGACAGGCTGCGCGCCGCACTGGAATCGGCGCGGGAGCGCGACGCGGAAAGCGGCGGGGCGGCCCATGGACCGCATCGCGGCGATCTGGTCGCCCGCCATCTGGAAAAGGACCGCCCGGCGGAGATGTGCTCCACCGGGGAGCAGAAGGCACTTTTGATCTCGCTGGTGCTGGCTCACGCCCGGCTGCTCTCGGCCGAGCGGGGTTTTCCGCCATTGGTCCTGCTGGACGAGGTGGCGGCGCACCTGGACGAGGATCGGCGGCATGGACTGTTCGAGGAACTTCTGGGGCTGGGGGCGCAAGCGTGGCTGACCGGAACCGACAGCAGCCTGTTCGACGGGCTGGGCGAGCGCGCCCAGGCATTCGAGGTATGCGATGCACGGATCACGGCGCATGGCTGACGTGCAGGAAATCTCCTTTCACCATCACTATATAACGTATCGATGACACAAGATCCGGAACGCCAGGAATTGGAACCCGAAACCGACGTGGAGCGCCGCAGCGCGGCCTCGGCGGCTTACGGTGCTGAATCGATCAAGGTGCTGCGCGGGCTGGAAGCCGTGCGCAAGCGCCCTGGCATGTATATCGGGGACACCGACGACGGCTCGGGCCTGCACCATATGGTCTACGAGGTCGTCGACAACTCGATCGACGAGGCGCTCGGTGGCTATTGCGACCGCATCGACGTGACGCTGAATGCCGACGGCTCGGTCACGGTGACCGACAACGGGCGCGGCATTCCCGTGGACATGCACCCGGAGGAGGGCGTCTCGGCGGCCGAGGTCATCATGACGCGGCTGCACGCCGGTGGTAAGTTCGACCAGAACTCCTACAAGGTATCGGGCGGCCTGCACGGCGTCGGCGTTTCCGTGGTGAACGCCCTGTCGGAGAGCCTGGAACTGGCCATTCACCGCAACGGCCGAAAATACCTCTGCGCCTTCGCCGACGGCGAAACCGTCAAGCCGTTGACCGACGTGGGAGCGGCCGAAGGCAGCGGCACCGCCGTCACCTTCCTGGCGTCCAGGGACATCTTCACCCGCACCGACTACGACTTCGACGCGCTGGAACATCGCCTGCGCGAGCTGGCCTTCCTCAATTCGGGCGTCACGCTGAACCTGATCGACGAACGCGGCGAAGAGCCACGCCGCGTCGAGATGCACTACGATGGCGGCATCGTCGCGTTCGTGCACTATCTCGACCGCAACAAGCAGGCGCTGATCGAGCCGCCGGTCTCGGTGAAGGACGAGAAGTCCGGCATCGTGGTGGAAGCCGCGTTGCAGTGGACGGACACTTACCACGAGACCGTTCTGTGCTTCACCAACAACATCCCGCAGAAGGATGGCGGCACGCACATGGCCGGCTTCCGCGCGGCACTGACGCGGCAGATCAACAACTACGCGCAGGAATCCGGCCTCATCAAGAAGGAGAAGGTGACGCTGACCGGCGACGACGCGCGCGAGGGGCTGACCTGCGTGCTGTCGGTCAAGGTGCCGGACCCGAAGTTCTCCAGCCAGACCAAGGACAAGCTGGTGTCCTCCGAGGTTCGGCCGGTCGTGGAGAGCGTGCTCAACGAGCACCTGCACCGCTATTTCGAGGAGCACCCGAACGAGGCCAAGCGTGTCGTCGGCAAGGTCGCCGAGGCGGCCGCCGCGCGCGAGGCGGCGCGCAAGGCGCGCGAACTGACGCGGCGCAAGGGCGCGCTGGACGTCGCCAACCTGCCCGGCAAGCTGGCCGACTGCCAGGAGCGCGATCCGTCGCGCTCGGAACTCTTCATCGTCGAGGGCGACAGCGCCGGCGGCTCGGCCAAGCAGGGCCGCGACCGGCGGTTCCAGGCCATCCTTCCACTGCGCGGCAAGATCCTGAACGTGGAGCGCGCGCGCTTCGACAAGATGCTGTCCTCGCAGGAGATCGGCACGTTGATCACCGCGCTTGGCACCGGCATCGGCCGCGAGGAGTTCAATCCGGACAAGCTGCGCTATCACAAGATCATCATCATGACGGACGCGGACGTGGACGGCAGCCACATCCGCACCCTTCTGCTGACCTTTTTCTACCGTCAGATGCCCGAACTGATCGATCGCGGCCACCTCTATATCGCCCAGCCGCCGCTTTACCGCATCAAGCGCGGCCAGAAGCAGGAGTACCTGAAGGGTGAGCGCGAGATGGAGGAATACCTGATCGCGCAGGGTGTCGACGGCAGCGTGCTGATCCTGGCGGACGGCCAGCAGATCGCCGCCAACGACCTCCTCGACCATGTCGGCCGGGCGAACCGGGCGCAGCACTTGATGTCGCCGATGATCCGAAAGGTGGGCAGCGCCCGCGTGGTGGAGCAGGCGGCGGTGCTGGACGCGCTCTCCCCCGCCCTGCTGGAGGATGTCGACGGCGCCGCCGCGCGGGCCGAGGCTTTGGCCGCGCGCCTGAATCGCCTTGCCGAGGAAGGCGAGAAGGAATGGGCCGGCACGGTCGAGGGCGAGGGCAACCTCGTCCTCACGCGCACACTGCGCGGGGTGACCGAGCGCCGGGTCATCGACCACAACCTGCTGAAGAGCGCGGAGGCGCGCCGCCTGCACGAGATGGCCGGAGAGCTGAAGGCCATTTACGGCGACACCGCGCGGCTGGAATCCAAGGACAAGACCTATCCGATATGGGGTCCGCTGGATTTGGCGGATGCGATCATGGCGCTGGGCCGCAAGGGCATCACCGTGTCGCGCTACAAGGGGCTTGGTGAAATGAACCCGGGCCAGCTCTGGGAAACCACGCTTGACCCGGAGGCACGTTCGCTGTTGCAGGTGAAGGTGGCCCACGGCGACCAGGCGGAGGATATCTTCTCCACCCTGATGGGCGACGTGGTCGACCCGCGCCGGGAGTTCATCCAGTCGCACGCCCTGGAGGTCGCGAACCTCGACGTCTAGGACAGCCCGGTTCGCCAGGGGCGCGACCCGACAGGCCAGCGTGCCGCAACGCCGCATGGGACAGGGCAAGGGTAACGTGCGCTATCAGGTCGGCTGCATCCTGGAATATCAAGTTTCCACGCCATCGACGTTCATCATGAACATCGGCGTCGCGCGCACGCGCCATCAAAGCGCCGAGTGGGAGGACTTGCGCATCACGCCCGAGGTGCAGCGGGACTTTCACGAAGACCCGGCCACGGGCAACCGCTATCACCGCTTCGTCGCGCCCGTGTGTCACCTGAGCCTGCGCTACACGGCGCTGGTGGAGCACGCCCCGGACGTTCAGGACCCCGCCGCGATCCCGGCCGTGCCGCCCGAGCGCCTGCCGCTGGAGACGCTGCCCTATCTGCTGCCCAGCCGCTATTGCCAGTCGGACCACCTGATGCGTCTGGCGCACCGGGAGTTCGGCGGCATTTCGCCCGGCTATCCGCAGGTGCAGGCGATCTGCGAGTGGATCGCGGCCAACGTCGACTATCTGGCCGGCAGCACCGGTTCGCTGACCTCGGCCTTCGACACGGCGACGCAGCGCGTTGGCGTGTGCCGCGACTTCGCGCATCTGGGTATTGCCTTCTGCCGCGCCATCAACATCCCGGCGCGCTTCGTCAGCGGCTATGCCCACAATCTGAGGCCGCCCGACTTTCATGCGATGTTCGAGGCCTGGCTGGGCGACCGCTGGTACCTGTTCGACCCGACACGGCAGGTCTCGCCCATGGGCATGGTGCGTATCGGGACCGGCCGCGACGCGGCGGACGTGTCCTTCGCGCTGATTATCGGGCCCGCCGTCATGACCTATATGCAGGTGTACGCGGAGCCGGCGGACGGCGACGCGGTGGAGGCGGAGCGGCCGACCAACCTTGCGATCACGACGGCATAGCCGCGTGCGCCCCGGCGGCGGCGATCGGGTGAAAACACGATGACCCGGCTGAGAATCAACCACATCACGACATACGAGTACCCGCGGCCCGTCGGCTTCGGCGAGCATCGCCTGCTGTTCCGGCCGCGCGACAGTCACGACATCCGCCTCGTCTCGACCCGCCTGGCCATCACGCCGAAGGCGCAGTTGCGCTGGCTGCACGACGTTTTCGGCAATTCCATCGCGGTTGCCAGCTTTGCCGGAGAGAACGCGCTGCTGCGCTTCGAAAGCGATATCGTCATCCAGCACTACGGCGTCAACGATCCAAGCATTCCCATCGAGGACTACGCCCGCACGCTGCCGTTCAGCTATCCCGCCAGCGAGCAGCCGGACCTCAGCGCCCTGGTGGCACGCCACGACCCCGATCCGGACGGCGTCACGGACGCCTGGGCGCGGCAGTTCCTGGCGCAAAGCGGGGCGAGCGACACCATGGACACGCTCGCCCGGATGACGCGGACGATCCGGGACGACTTCACCTATGCGGCGCGCGAGGAAGAGGGCGTGCAAAGCTCGGTCGAGACGATACGGCTGGGCTCCGGTTCATGCCGCGACTTCGCACTATTGATGATGGAAGCCGCGCGCGCGCTCGGCCTCGCGGCCCGCTTCGTCACCGGCTACCTTTACGACCCCGCGCTCGACACCGGTGTGGACAGCGGCACGGTGGGCGCGGGCGCCACGCATGCCTGGTGCCAGATCTACTTGCCGGGCATGGGCTGGACCGAGTTCGACCCCACGAACGGCAGCTATTGCGGCACCAACCTGATCCGCATCGGCGTCGCCCGCAGGCCGGAGCAGGCAAAGCCCGTGCAGGGCACCTTTATCGGCGATCCCGGCGGCCCTCCCACCATGACGGTCCAGGTCAAGGTCACGCGCGAGGCGGAGCCGGTAGCCACCACCGCCGCCTCGTGACACTGGAAATCCCCGCCGATCTTGGTGCCGCGTGTCTGGACAGTTAATCTGACCACTCGGATGTGGCGCTTCGACGCACAGGCAGGGAGGGCCAGACCATGACGGGAAAAACCGAGGACCGGATCGAGGTCGTTCAGGACGACATCACCAGGCTTGACGTCGACGCAATCGTCAACGCCGCCAATTCGCAACTGAAGCGCGGCGGCGGCGTGGACGGCGCGATCCATCGCGCGGCCGGCCCGGAACTCCAGAAGGCTTGCAACGAAATCGGCAGCTGCCCGACCGGCGAGGCCGTGGTCACGCCCGGCTTCAACTTGCCGGCCCGTCACGTCATCCACACGGTCGGTCCGGTGTGGGGCGGCGGCGGAAAGGGAGAGGACGACGCGCTTGCCGACGCATATCGCAACTCGCTTCAGCGCGCTAAGGAACAGGGCGCGCGAAGCGTCGCGTTCCCGGCCATCTCCACCGGTGTTTACGGCTATCCGCTGGAGCGCGCCACGGATATTGCGGTGCGAACGGTCCGCGACTGGTTGCAGGACCACGATCTGCCGGAAAGGGTCTTTTTCTGTGCCCTCGACGACGCGACGAAGGAGACCTACGAGCGGGCACTCGCCGGCTGAGACGCAACCGGCGCGCGCTTGTCAGTCAGGAGACGTCGGCTTACATGTTGCACTGCAACATAGGTGTCGACGCCGCACCGCCGGCCACGGAGAAATGTCGTGAGCATCCGCAACCTGAAAGCGCTGTTCCAGCCGCGCTCGGTCGCTCTGATCGGGGCATCGCGCAGGCCGCATTCGGTCGGAAAGGTCCTGGCACGCAACCTGTTCCACTCTGGCTTCGAGGGACCGATCATGCCGGTCCACCGGGAGCAGGAGGCGGTCGAAGGCGTCCTGGCCTATCCTTCGGTGCGTGACCTGCCGCGCGTGCCCGACCTGGGTGTCATCGCCACACCGCCCGATGTCGTGGCGGATGTCGTGCGCGACCTTGGCGAAATGGGCACGCGCGCGGCCGTGATCATCACCGCCGGCTTCGGCGAGGGCGGCCGCGAGGAAGGCCAGACCCGGCGGCAGGCGGTCCTCGACGCGGCGCGGCCCTACACGCTGCGGCTGGTCGGCCCGAACTGCGTCGGCCTGATGCTTCCGGCGCTTGGCCTGAACGCCAGCTTCGCGCAC
Organism: Ferruginivarius sediminum; assembly: GCF_003344765.1. Lineage (GTDB taxonomy): Bacteria > Pseudomonadota > Alphaproteobacteria > Kiloniellales > Rhodovibrionaceae > Ferruginivarius > Ferruginivarius sediminum. The sequence continues at coordinate 224,610 of NZ_QPMH01000003.1, forward strand.
ATATCGCCGCTGAAGGGGGATCTGGCCTTCGTCACGCAGTCCGGCGCCATGGTGACGGCGATGCTGGACTGGGCGACACCGCGCGGCATCGGCTTTTCCCACATCGTTTCGCTGGGCGACAAGATCGACGTCGATTTCGGCGACACGTTGGACTACCTGGCAAGCGACGGCCGCAACCGCGCGATCCTGCTGTATGTCGAGGCGATCACCGACGCGCGGAAGTTCATGTCCGCGGCCCGCGCGGCCGCGCGGACCAAGCCGGTGATCGTCATCAAGGGCGGCCGCCAGGCCGAGGGCGCGAAGGCCGTCAGTTCCCATACCGGGGCGCTGGCCGGGTCGGACGCAGTCTACGATGCGGCGTTCCGGCGCGCCGGCATGCTACGCGTCTACGACTTGCGCGAACTGTTCGACGCGGCCGAAACGCTGGCGACCTCTCCGCCCATCACGGGCGAGCGCATGGCGATCCTGACCAACGGCGGCGGGCTGGGCGTGCTGGCGGTCGACGCACTCATCGGCGGTGGCGGCAAGCTGGCGGAGCTTTCGCAGGACACCCTCGGCAAGCTGAATGCTGTCCTGCCCGACACATGGTCCAGGGGAAACCCGGTGGACATCATCGGCGACGCACCCGGCGAGCGTTACGCCGAGGCGCTGAAGATCCTTCTGGACGAACCGGACGCCGACGCGGTGCTGGTGCTGAACTGCCCGGTCGCCGTGGCCGACAGCACGGACGCCGCCCACGCGGTGATCCGCACGCTGGGCGGGCGCCGGCATCCCGTCTTCACCTCATGGCTTGGCGAGGGCGCGGCGCAAGAGGCCCGTCAGCTATTCTCCGAGCGCCGCATCCCCAGTTACGAGACGCCCGAAGACGCGGTGCGCGGGTTCCTGCACCTGGTGCGCTACCGGCGCAACCAGGACGAGTTGATGGAGACGCCACCGTCTATTCCCACCGACTTCGAACCCGACCCCGCCGCCGCGCGCAAGCCTGTCGATGCCGCCCTGGCCGCCGGCAACCAATGGCTGTCGGAGGCGGAATCGAAAACGGTCCTGGCGGCCTATGGCCTGCCGATCGTGGAGACGCGCACCGCCTCGACCCCCGAAGAGGCCGTGCAGGCGGCGGAAGCCATCGGCTTCCCAGTGGCGCTGAAGATCCTGTCGCCCGACATCACGCACAAGAGCGAGGTGGGCGGCGTCAAACTGGAGTTGGAGGACGCCGACGGCGTCCGCTCGGCCGCCGAGGCCATGCTGCGGCGCGTCGCCCGGAACCGGCCGGACGCCAGGGTCGACGGCTTCACGGTGCAGCGGATGGTCCGGCGGGCCGGCGCGCATGAGCTGATCATCGGCGCCACCGAGGACGTGCTGTTCGGCCCCGTCCTGCTGTTCGGCCAGGGCGGCACGGCGGTCGAGGTTCTGCGCGACCAGAGCCTGGCGCTGCCGCCGCTGAACATGAATCTGGCCCATCGGATGATGGCGGACACCCGCGTCTATCGGCTGCTGGAAGGCTACCGGGACCAGCCGCGCGCGGCGCTGGACGAGATCGCGATGGCGCTTATCAAGCTGTCGCAACTGATCATCGACCTGCCGGAGATCGCCGAGGTCGACATCAATCCGCTGCTGGCCGACGACAAGGCCGTGGTGGCGCTCGACGCCCGTATCAAGGTGCAGCAGCCGACGGTAACGGGCACCAGGCGGCTGGCGATCCGCCCCTATCCGAAGCAGCTTGAGGAGCGGACGCGGACCCACGACGGGCTGGAAGTGATGCTGCGCCCGATCCGGCCCGAGGACGAGCCGGCGCTGCGCGAGGCGTTCAAGAAGCTGTCGCCGGAGGACGTGCGGCTGCGCTTTTTCACCCCCATCAGGGAACTGTCGCACCAGTTCGCCGCGCGGCTGACGCAGATCGACTACAACCGCGAAATGGCCCTGGTGGCCACCACGCCCGACAAGCCGGAGGACCTGCTTGGTGTGGTGCGCATCACGATGGACCCGGACAACCGCCGCGGCGAGTACGCGGTCGTCGTGCGCTCGGACCTGAAGGGGCGCGGCCTCGGCTATCTGCTGATGAACCGGATCATCGCCTATGCCCGGGCGCGCGGCACGGCGGAGGTTGTGGGCGACGTGCTGGCGGAAAACCGGGGCATGCTGGATATGTGCAAGGAACTGGGATTCGACCAGCACCACGACCCCGAAGACCCGCAGCTTATCCACGTGCGTCTCACGTTGAACAAGCGGGCGGCGTAAAAATCGGGCAGGAACACGTTCCAGCGTTGACGCGAGTGGGGCGGCGCCACTGTCGACGCCGCCCCTTACCCGTGGCTCGCCCGTCAGTTCATGAGCGTGCCCTGGCCAAGCTCTTTAAGGATGTAAAGCCCGCCATTCCGGTCGGAGCCGTACACCCAAGGTTTGCCAGGGGTCTTGTAGACACCCCAGATATCCTGGTTGCCGCCGTTTTCAAACTGGAACTCCAGGCTCTGATCGCTGTAGCGGGCGATCTCCACTGGATTGTAGGGATCGGTCACGTCCAAAACGAGCATCCCGTCCCAGTACCATGAGATATAGGCCTTCACGCTCCGCTCACCGTCTCTGTCCGGCTCGGTCGATTCCACAATGACATTGTGCGACGAATAGGTGCCGCCATCGAGGCAATCCGGACCGATCACGTTGGCGCTGCATTCGGTGTTGAACGTCGAAGCGAGGACCGGGTTCGCGGGGTCCGTGTAGTCCCAGATCCGTACGCCGCTCCAGCCATTGGGAATAGTCTCGACCTTCACGCTCGCGCCGGGCGCTCCCAGCACCAGGTCCGCCGCGCTTGCAACGCCTGCAATCGCCAGGCCGGTGCTGTGGCCGACAAAGACGCCGGGTAGATTGACGGGGTCGCCACCCATCACGACCAGCTCGTCGCCCCTGGCGGCATCGTTGAATACGACGACGCCGGTATAACCTGCAGCTTCCGCGTTATCGATCTTCTCGCTGAAAAAGCAGGTGCCGCGCTGGATAAGGGCGATGCTGTCGGAACTCGGCGCCGGGGGAACCATATCGCCGGGGCAGGCGAGACCGGCGTAGGTCGTCGGCCCCTCCATCACGGGGGGCGTGAGGTTGGCGATAGGCACCGTGATGTCACCCTCAACGGCTGGGTAGTCCCCCGCGGCCGGCCCCGAGGTGATCGAGAACACGGTCGAGAACGGCGCAAAATCCTCCTCGCCTTCCACGACGATACTGCCGTCTTCACTTGGCCAGACAGAATGGCTGTTGACCTCGCCGTCCTCGCTTGCGGGATCGAGCGCCACCGAGACAAGCCGTGGGTCAGTGACGTCGCTGATGTCGAGGAGAACGAGGCCGGCGTCCCAGTTCGCCAGATAGGCCTGCTGCCCGTCCTCGGTAATCGTGACATCGTGGAGGAAGCGGTTTCGCGAGGCTCCGAAGCCGTCGAAAAGATAGGCATCCAGATCGAGGATGATACCAAAGTCGTCCGCGTCAAGATCCGCCGCGTCGGTCTCACCCAGTCCCAGTTCGGCCAGCCTCAATTGCTCGGCGCCCCACCAGCCGACAAGCGTCGGTGCGGTCGGGATCGTGATGTCGAAGATCTGGAAATTCCCGAATTCGGATTCCACGACCGCGGCGACATAGTCTTTCTCTCCCTGCGTGAAGAGGAACAGGTTGTGCACGCCAAAGTCCTGAAAACCGAGTTCGTCGCGCAAGAAGGCGTTCACGTCATCCGTCTGTACCGAGGCCAGCCACATCGGATCTTCCGGGTCGTCGACGGAATAGATCTCGAAACCGCCAGGGCCGCCATTACACGATTCATTGGAATGGACGAGGATGTCACCCGAATTCATCGCCGCGGCCTTGACGTCGTTCGACCTGCTCCCGTCGGGCGACTGGATGATCGTCACCGGCGTATTCTTATCCTTTTGGGCGTTACGGACATCCCAGACCCAGATACCGGCCTCGAACGCGCCGCCACAAGGCTCGTCGAAAGTGCCTGTATAGGCATAATTGCCGAGTACCCAGACATCCGTCGTGCCGTCCGGCGACAGACGCGTGCCGCGCGCGGTTGGCGTAAGGTTCTTGATCACCTTGGCGTTCGGACCCGAGCTAACGAATTCGTCCGACAGGCTATCGCGCATAATCAGTGGCAGTTCCGGATCGGGCCGTTTGTTCGGATCGAGAACACCATGCTCGTGTGCGTCTTGATCCGGACCGTCCGTCACCACCTGAGGATGATCGGCAAGAGCCCAGACCGGAAGGGCAATAGCCAGCAAGATACTGAGCGCACCACGAAGTAGAAAAGCCATCTCGACTCTCCTTCGATTGATTGTGGTCATTGCGTCAAGCACAAGCAAATGTTTGCCCGGACTGCGCCTGCTCAGTATCTCCCCCCGATCCGGAGGTCCCCATTTTGCTTGCTTTATTTAATATACACCGAATTTAATCGGTGAGCGAGGTGCTTTTCTCTGCTGGTTTGTGGAAAAATGGTATGCTTGTCGGCGACTACGCGGGCGGACGCTTCGCTGCACCGACCGGGCGAGGCCATCAACGTCGCCAGCACTTGCCCGCCAGGCACCGCGCAAGGCTGGCATGCAGCCGCCGGTCTTGCGCCGCACGCGCGGAGATGCACAGTGGGCGGCCCATCCACCCCGCGCCCACGCCTGACTCGCCATAATGTCCCTGCTATTCGACGTCATCACGCAGATCACGCTGCCCATCGTCGCGCTCGCGGCGGGCGGGTTCGGCCTGCAGAAATGGGCAAGATTCGACGTCACCACGCTGAATCGCCTGCTGATCTATGCCACCTTTCCCTGCTTCATCGTCGTCACGCTGTCGAAGGCGACGATCCCGCTCAGCCAGGTGCAGGGCACGGCGATCTTCACGGTCGTGCAGTTCTTCGCGCTACTGGCCGTGGGTTGGTGGATCGGCGCGGGGCTTAAGCTGAGCCGGGAACTGCGGGTGATCGTGGCACTGGCCTGTGCCTTTCCCAACAGCGGCAACTTCGGCATCCCGGTGATCGAGCTGGCTTTTGGCCGGGATCTGGTGATCCATCAGGTGGTCATCACCTCGATCCACACGGTTATCATGCTGATCGTGACGCCGGTCCTTTTCGCCGGCGGCCAGGGCGGCTTTACCGATCATTTGAAGGCGATCTTCAAGACGCCGCTGATTCCGGCGGTCCTGCTGGGGCTGGGCCTGAACGCGCTGGGCTGGCGCCTGCCGCAGGTCATCGAGACGCCGATGGACACCCTGGGCAAGGCCTATGTCGGCATCGCGCTGTTCAGCCTGGGCGCGCAGCTTGCCGCGACGAACCTGCGCGTGCCCGTCGGATCCGCCGGCCTGGCGGTTGCACTACGCCTGCTGCTAGCGCCGCTACTGACGGGGCTGGCGCTCTTGGCCATGCCGATGCCGGCCGAGGTGAGGGCGCTGCTGCTGGTCGGCGCCTGCGCCCCCGTGGGGGTCCTGCTCACCATCTTTGCCGCCGAGTTCCGCGGCAATGTGGAACTATCGTCGGCGGTGGTGATCGCCTCGACCTTGGCGAGTCCGATCGTCGTCACCGGCGCGATGGTGGCCGTGCAGCTCTGAATCCCAGTTTCAGGGCGTTTCCGTCTGTTCCGCCGGCTGATTGGCGGGGTGGTCCAGCGCATAGCCCGCCGCGCGCACCGTGCGGATCAGGTCCGATTCCTCCCCGGAATTCAGCGCCTTTCGCAGACGCCGGATATGCACGTCGACGGTGCGCGGCTCGACATAGACGTCGTGCCCCCACACGGCGTCCAGCAATTGCTCGCGGCTGAACACGCGGCCCGGATGCTGCAGAAGGTGGCGCAGCAGGCGGAACTCGGTGGGACCCAGATGGACGTCGCGATTGTTCCGCCTGACGCGGTGTGCCGCCAGGTCCATCATCAGATCCTCGAAGGACAGCGTCTCGCTGGTAAGCTGCGGCTGCGAGCGGCGCAGCACCGCACGGATGCGGGCGATCAACTCCGCCGGCGAGAACGGCTTGGTGACGTAGTCGTCGGCTCCGCTATCCAGGCCGCGAACCTTGTCGGCCTCCTCTCCGCGCGCGGTGAGCATCAGGATCGGGGTATCGCGCGTCTCCTGCTGCCGGCGCAGGCGACGGCAGACCTCCAGGCCCGAGGTCAGCGGCAGCATCCAGTCCAGAAGGATCAGGTCCGGCCGCTCCTCGGCGGCCATCACCAGCGCTTCCTCACCGTCCTGCGCGGAAGCGACGCGGAACCCCTCCCTCTCAAGGTTGTAGCGCAAGAGGGTGACCAGGGCGGTCTCGTCCTCGACAACCAGAACCAAAGGCTTCATTCGTCGTCGCCTCCGTTGCCGTCTTCATCCGGACGCGGCGGCTCCATCACCGCGTAGGAGGAAGTGTCGCCCTTCGGGCGGCCGCCTTCGATGTACTCGCCGGTGACAAGGTAGTGCACGGTCTCGGCGATGTTGGTGGCGTGGTCGCCGATACGCTCGATGTTCTTGGCGATGAACAGCAGATGCGTTCCCGGCGTGATGGAGCGCGGATCCTCCATCATGTAGGTCAGCAGCTCGCGGAAGAGAGAGGTGTACATCTCGTCCACCTCCTCGTCGCGATGCCAGACGTCGATCGCCTTCTCCGCGTCCCTTTCGACATAGGCGTCGAAGGTGTCCTTGACGATGGACTGCACGAGGCGCGCCATCCGGGGCACGGTATAGACCGGCTGCACCGGCGGCATCTGGTTCAACGCCAGCGCCCGCTTGGCGACGTTCACGGCATAGTCGCCGATGCGCTCGGTGTCGCTCGCGATCTTGAAGGCGGCGATGATGTCGCGCAGGTCGGTCGCCACCGGCTGGCGCAGCGCCAGGATCCGCACCACCGCCTCCTCGACATCGTGCTCCAGGTTGTCGAGCCCGGTGTCGGCGTTGACCACCCGCCCGGCCAGGTCGCTGTCGCGTTTGACCAGGGCCTCCACCGCGGATGCGAGCTGGCTTTCCGCCAGACCGCCCATGCGTGCGATCTGCTGGTTGACGCTCTTGAGCTGCTCGTCGAACGACTTGACGATGTGTTCGTGCTGCTGTCTTGCCACGATGCCTCCTCGCCGGCCCCGCCTCAGCCGTAGCGGCCGGTGATGTAGCCGAGCGTGCGCTCGTCCTTGGGATTGGTGAAGATCGCCTCGGTCTCGTCGGCCTCGACCATCTCGCCCAGGTGGAAGAAGGCGGTGCGCTGCGAGACGCGGGCGGCCTGCTGCATATTGTGCGTCACGATGACGATGGTGTAGTTGCCGCGAAGCTCGTCGATCAGCTCCTCGATCTTCGCCGTCGCGATGGGGTCGAGGGCCGAGCACGGCTCGTCCATCAGGATGACTTCCGGGCTCACCGCGATGGCGCGCGCGATGCACAGGCGCTGCTGCTGACCGCCGGACAGGCCGGTGCCGGGGACGTTCAGGCGGTCCTTTACCTCGTTCCAGAGGCCGGCGCGCTGCAGCGAGGTGACGACGATCTCCTCCAGCTCTTCCTTGTTGTTGGCGACGCCGTGGATGCGCGGGCCATAGGCGATGTTGTCGTAGATCGACTTGGGAAACGGGTTCGGCTTCTGGAAGACCATGCCGACACGCGCGCGAAGCTGCACGACATCCAGGCGCGGGTCGTAGATATCCTCGCCGTCCAGGGTGATCCGGCCCGTGACCCGGCAGATATCGATCACGTCGTTCATGCGGTTGAGGCAGCGCAGGAACGTCGACTTGCCGCACCCCGAAGGCCCGATCAAGGCCGTCACCTCGTTGCCGCCGAGGTCCAGGTCGATGTCCTTCAGCGCCTGGTTGGTGCCGTAGAAGACGTTCACGTTGCGCGCCGCGATCTTCGCCGGCTGATCGCTTCCCGCATCGGGCGACGCGCCGGTCGCCTCGGGAATCTCGGTGGCTGCGGCAGTGGCTTGCAGTTCGGCCATATCGCTCTCCGCTAGATCGTCGCTACCAGCGCCGTTCGAAGCGCTTGCGCAGGAATACCGCGACCGCGTTCATGGTAATCAGGAACGCCAGCAACACCATGATGGCCGCGGAGGTTTTCTCGACGAATGCACGCTCGGGACTGTCGGACCACAGGAAGATCTGGACCGGCAGGACCGTCGATGCATCGGTGAAGCCGGACGGGACGGCGACCACGAAGGCCACCATGCCGACCATCAGAAGCGGCGCGGTCTCGCCCAGGGCCTGGGCCATGCCGATGATCGTGCCCGTCAGCACGCCCGGCAGCGCCAGGGGCAGCACGTGATGGGTCACGGTCTGAATGCGCGAGGCCCCGATGCCCAGCGCCGCCTCGCGGACCGACGGCGGCACCGCCTTCAGCGCCGAGCGCGCCGAGATGATGATCGTGGGCAGCGTCATCAGCGCCAGCACGATACCGCCGACCAGCGGCGAGGAGCGCGGAAACCCGAAGAAGTTGATGATCACGGCCAGGCCCAGCAAGCCGAACACGATCGACGGCACGGCAGCCAGGTTGTTGATATTGACCTCGATCAGGTCCGTCAGCCGGTTCTTCGGGGCGAATTCCTCAAGGTAGATCGCCGCCAGAACGGCCACCGGGAAACTCAGGAGCAAGGTGACGAACAGGGTCAGGAACGAGCCGACGGCGGCGCCCAGGATACCGGCCTGCTCGGGCTCGCGGCTGTCGGTGCCGGTGAAGAAGGTGGTGTTGAACTGCAGCTCGATAAGGTCCGCCTCACGCAGGCTGTCGTACCACCCAAGCGTCCGATCGTTCACAAGTCGGCGATTTTCGGGAAGCGTCCGGTCGACATAGCCCTTGTGCAGCATGTCGATTTCGTCGTCCGCCTTGACCCAGACCGTCTGCGTGGTGCCGACCAGAGCGGGGTTGTCCAGGACCATGTCCTTGATGGCACGCGGTGCCCCGCCACTGACCAGCCTGTGCAGCTCGCGCTGTTCGCCCATGTCCCGCACGGACGGGAAACGGCGTTCGATTGCCTTGAACACGAGCGCGCGATAGTTCGCGTCGGCCATCGCTTCCGGCGTATCGCCCTCCGCCATGATGACGGTTTCGTCCATATGTACGTCGAGCGCGATATGGGTCTGCAGGAACGCGCTATAGCCATTGAGAACGATGCTGCCCAGCAGTACCGCCAGCATCCCGACGGCCGCCAGGACGGCAAGCAGCCCATACAGCCGGAAGCGCCGCTCCGCCGCATAGCGCTTGCGCAGCCGCGCATTTGAAAGGTCGGGCCGGCGGACGGTCGCCTCTTCCGCCGTTTGCGCCATCTCACTCATACTTTTCCCTGTACTTGCGGACGATGTGCAAGGCGACGACGTTCAGGCAAAGCGTCGCCGCGAACAGCGTGATGCCGAGCGCGAAGGCCGCCAGTGTCTTGGCGCTGTCGAACTCCTGGTCGCCGGTCAGCAATGCGACGATCTGCACCGTTACCGTGGTCACCGCCTCCAGCGGGTTGGCGGAGAGGTTGGCGGCCAGACCGGCCGCCATGACGACGATCATCGTCTCGCCGATGGCCCGGCTGATCGCCAGCAGGATGGCGCCCACGATACCGGGCAGGGCGGCGGGAAAGACGACCTGCTTGATCGTCTCCGACTGCGTCGCTCCCATCGCGTACGCGCCGTCGCGCAGCGACTGCGGCACCGCGTTCATGACGTCGTCGGACAGGGACGAGACGAAGGGAATGATCATGATTCCCATGACAGCGCCGGCGGCGAGCGCGGATTCCGACGAGGCCTCCAGCCCGAAGGCCGCGACGGCGTCGCGCACGAAGGGCGCCACCGTCAGGGCGGCAAAGAAGCCGTAAACGACCGTCGGAACGCCGGCCAATATTTCCAGCAGCGGTTTCACCGTCGCCCGGATCCGCTTGGGCGCGTAATCGGACAGGTAGATCGCCGAGAACAGTCCCACCGGCACGGCGACAAGCATGGCGATCAGCGTGATCAACAGCGTGCCGGCGAACAGCGGCACCGCCCCGAAACTGCCCTCCGCCGCCACCTGCCCCTCGCGGATGGCGGTCTGCGGATTCCACTTCAGCCCGAAGAGGAAATCGAAGAATGGAACCCGGCCGAAGAACCGCATAGCCTCGAACAGAAGCGACAGGACGATGCCCAGCGTCGTCATGATGGCGATGGTGGAGGCGACGATCATCACCACCGTCATCACCCGCTCGACCCGGTTGCGCGCGCGCAGGTCCGGCGAGATCAGCCGCCGCCCGATGGCCAGCCCGGCAATCGATGCGCACAGCGCCACCACAAGCATGACGGCGCGGCCGATCTCGAAGACGCGATTATAGGCCGCCGCCGCCGCTTCCAGTTCCGGCGTCACCTCGCGGAAGACGTTATAGCCGGCGGCGATGTTCTTCACGTCGACGATCAGCAGCGCCAGCCGATCCGCCTCCTGCTCAAGCTGCTCGGCGGGCAGGTTCTGAACCAGCACATACTCGGCGACGTGCGGCTCCACGAAGAACCAGATGGCGGCGAGCAACACACCTGGAAGGCCGCACCACAGGGCGACGAACATGCCGTGGTAGCCGGGCAGCGAATGCAGATGCGCCGGGCGCCCGCCGCTCACGGCGAAGGCCCGCCGGCGCCCCACCCAGTAACCGAACCCGACAATGAGGACCAGCGCGATCAGATACAGCGTGACTTTCATCGTGAACCCGTCGCTGCCTGCCCGGTTATCGATGCCGTCGTGAAGAACATGGTCGACCGAAAGTAGCTAAGGAAATCGGCTGAAAGCCCAAGGCGAGCGGCCCCGGCCGGGAACTCGATCCCCGGCCGGGGCCAAAGCTGCATCAACCCATGAAGTCGTCGGGATTCAGCGGCTCGAAGCTCCGCGCCTTCTCTCGCCACGCCTTGCGCTCGTCGTCGGGCAGCGGGATCAGGCCCTTCTCGACCAGATAGCCGTAGCGGCCCCAGGTGCCTTCCTTGGTGAACTCCTCAACATACTCCTTGATGCCGGGGATCACGCCGACGTGCGCGTTCTTGACGTAGAACCACAGCGAGCGCGACAGCGGATACTTGTCGGAGGAGATGTTCGACACCGTCGGCTCGAAGCCGTTGACCTTGGCCGCCTGGAGCTTGTCGCGGTTCTGGTCCAGGAAGCTGTAGCCGAAGACGCCGAAGGCATTCTCGTTCGCCGTCAGCTTCTGCACGATCAGGACGTCGTTCTCACCCGCCTCGATCCAGGCGCCGTCGGCGCGGTAGGTCAGGCAGGCCTTCTCCATCTCGCCCTCGGGCAGGCTGGCGACCGTCTCGAACTGCTCACAGCCGGCCTCCATCGCCAGTTCGTTGAAGGCGTCGCGCGTGCCGGAGGTCGGCGGCGGGCCCAGGACCTCGATCTTCCGATCCGGCAGGGAGCCGTCGATATCGCTCCACTTCTGATTGGGGTTCATCACCAGCTTGCCGTCCTGGGGGACCTTCTCCGCCAGGGCCAGCCAGATCTGCTTGGTCGTCAGGCTCACAGCCGAGGCATCGGCCGAGTTGGCGATCACGATGCCGTCGGAGCCGATCTTCACTTCGGTGACCTGCTTGATGCCATTGTCCATGCACCGCTTGACCTCGGACGCCTTGATGCGGCGCGAGGCGTTGGTGATGTCCGGGTGCTGCACGCCGATACCGGCGCAGAACAGCTTCAGGCCGCCACCCGAGCCCGTCGACTCGATGACCGGGGTCTTGAACTCGGTCTCGCGGCCAAAATGCTCGACCACGGTGCTGGCGAACGGATAAACCGTCGACGAACCGACGATGCGAATCTGATCGCGCGACTGTGCCGAGGCCGGCTGCGCGGCAACGGCGGCCACTGTCGCCATGGCAGCAATCGCAAGGCTCTTCTTTATCACGGTTGCAACTCCGTCTGTCTTGGAGTGGACTTGCCGCTCCATACCGCTTGCCCGGCACGAAACGGCTGGCCGCCCTATTCCCTCAACGGCCGTGCGCGAGTCCTAGCCCCGAACGGCCTCGCTTTTACTACAGGGCCATGACAGTTTGATGACAGCCAGCGCCTGACCATTTCCGGCCCTCAAGATACGAGTGAATGCTAACAATTTGATATTCGGGGCCTTTTGCGCTCATCCAGCGTGAAGGCGGAACCAGGGGCGGGCGTTCATGACGGTCGTCGCGCGGCGTTAACGGCCTGTCACAGTTGGCTTTATTCAGCCGCCTGATCACTTGATTCCGGCTCCCCGGTCGGCAGGTACACGGTGAACCGCGTTTCCTGCCCCGGGGTGCTGTCGATCTCAAGCTGGCCGCGATGGCGGTTGACGATGTGCTTGACGATGGCAAGCCCAAGGCCGGTGCCGCCAAGCTGGCGCGAACGCGCCTTGTCCACGCGGTAGAAGCGCTCCGTCAGGCGCGGGATGTGCTCGCGGGGAATGCCCTCGCCCTGGTCGATGACCGAGACGGCGGCCCCGCGCCGGGCGCGTCGGGACGGGCGCCCGGTCGAGCGGTCGGCGGGCTGCGCCACGACCCGGATCGGCGTACCCGCCCGCCCGTACTTGATGGCGTTGTCCACGAGGTTCTGCAGGACCTGGGTAAGCTGGTCCTCGTCCCCCACGACCGTCAGGCTGCCGCGATCCGGGGTGTCGACCTCGATGGACATGTCCTTTTCCCGGGCTTTCAACTCAAGCGCACCGACAACGCGGTCGATGACCTTGCGCAGATCGGCGCGCTCCGTCGGCGGAGTGTGCTCGTCCAGCTCGATGCGCGACAGCGACAGCAGGTCCTCCACCAACGCCGACATCCGCTTGGCCTGTTCCAGCATGATGTCCAGGAAACGGTCGCGCGCCTCTGCATCCTCCTTGGCGGGCCCCTGCAACGTCTCGATGAAGCCCAGCAGGCTGGAAAGCGGCGTGCGCAGCTCGTGGCTGGCGTTGGCGACGAAATCCGCGCGCATCTGCTCGGCACGCCTTATCGCCGTGACGTCGTGCAGCGTGACCACCGCGACGCCCCCTTTCGGCCCGGTTTCCCGCAAGGCCGCAACGCGGGCGCTGAAGTAGCGTTCGATCTCGCCCGGCGAGGTGAACTCCACCTCGCGATGGCCTTTTTCTGCAAGCACCTTGTCCACGGCCTGCAACAATTCCGGATTGCGCAGGACGGTTGCCAGCGGGCGGTCCTCGATGTTCTCTCCGAAGAGATCCCCCGCAGCCGGATTGGCCCGGGTGACGACACCGTCGGCATCGATCAGCAGAAGGGGATCCGGCAGACCTGAAAGAACCGCTTCGTTGCTGTTGATGGCCGCCCGCAGCTCCCGCCGCCGGACCTGACGTTCCCGGGCGCTTTCGGCGATGGCCTCGGCCAACTCGGGATCGATGCCGGGCGACGTCACCTGCGGCGGCTCGGGCAGCGTCGCATCGCGGTCGAGCGCGGTGCGAAGCATCTCCACGAATCGGCGCAGGCTCGCCATCTCGCTGGAATGCCGCGCCAGCAGCGCGGCGATACCGCCGGCGGTCACCACAGCGGTGACGATCGCGGGGATGAGCGGCATCACCCCGGCGACGCCAAGCACGGCCAGCGTCCCGACGGCCGGCGCGGACAGCAACGCCGTCGAGCGCATCAGGCGTTGCCTGTACTCCCGTCTGCCCGCCGCCCTTCCACGCTGCAGCATCACCGCTTCGCCTCCTCGCCTTTCCGTACGCCGCGACTGGAGGGCCCGCCGGGATATCCGCTGTCGCGCCGCGCCTCCAACCGCCTCAAGCCGGAGTATGTATCAGCGATACGGCAAGCATTATTACCACATGTGGATGAAATCTTGCCGCCGCGCCGTCAGCCGGTCCTGCGCTCCCGGATCGAATCATAGGCGGCAAGCGCCGCGGCGGTCACGGTGTCGTTCACCGTCGAGCCCATCGGCACGATCTGCGCCGGCTTCGACAGGCCAATCAACAGCGGGCCGATCACCGTGCCGCCGCCGATATGCTGCAACAGCTTCGCCGAGATATTGGCCGAATGCAGCGCCGGCATGATGAGCACGTTGGCCGGCCCAGACAGACGGCAGAACGGATAAAGCTCCCGCATCAGGTTGTGGTCGAGGGCGACATTCGCTTGCATCTCCCCGTCGTATTCGAAATCGACCGTCATTCCATCCAGCACGTCGATGGCATCACGGATCCGCCGCGCCTTCTCCCGCATCGGGTTGCCAAAGTTGGAAAAGCTCAGCAAGGCGACACGCGGCTCGTGGCCCATGGCGCGCGCATGTGCGGCCGACTGCACCGCGATGTCCGCCAGTTCCTCCGCCGTGGGCAGCTCGTGCACCGAGGTATCCGCCAGGAACACCGTGCGCCCGCCCTGCAGCACCATGGACAGGCCGAACACCCGGTGGCCCGGCTTGGAATCAAGCGCCCGCATCACGTCCTGGAACGACACGACGAACGAGCGGGTGAGCCCCGTTACCATCGCGTCGGCATCACCCTGCGCTACCATGCAGGCCGCGAAGACGTTGCGGTCCTGGTTCACCAGCCGCTGGCAGTCGCGATAGAGCATGCCGCGACGCTGGTGACGGTTGTAGAGATAGTCGGTGTAGGGCGTGTTGAAGTGGCTGAGGCGGGCATTGTGGATTTCCAGGCAGTCCGCCTCCACTCCGATGGACTGCATGGTCTCGCGGATACGCTCTTCGCGGCCGATCAGGATCGGCTGGCCGTAGCCGCCGTTGTAGAACGCGATGGCCGCGCGGATGACGCGCGCCTCCTCGCCCTCCGCGAAGACGACGCGGCAGGGATGCTGGCGCACCGTGTCGAAGATCACCTGCAAGCTGGCCGTCGTCGGATCCAGTCGCGCCGACAGCTCCTTGTCGTAGGCCTGGATATCCGCGATCGGCTTGCGCGCCACGCCGGTCTCGACTGCCGCTTTCGCCACCGCCTTCGGCACGGCGACGATGAGGCGCGGATCGAATGGCGCCGGGATGATGTAGTCGGGCCCATAGCGCAGCCGGCGGCCGGCGTAGGCCGCATCCACCTCGTCCGGCACGTCCTCCCGCGCCAGCTTGGCCAGCGCCTCGGCGGCCGCGATCTTCATCTCCATGTTGATAGTCGACGCACGGACATCCAGCGCACCCCGGAAGATATAGGGGAAGCCGAGAACATTGTTGATCTGGTTCGGATAGTCGGAGCGGCCCGTGGCAATGATGGCGTTCGGCAGGACCTCCTTCACCTCTTCCGGCAGGATCTCGGGATCGGGATTGGCCATCGCGAAGATCAGCGGGCGATCGGCCATGGCCTGGATCATCTCCTGGTTCACCGCACCCTTCACCGACAAGCCGAAGAGCGCGTCCGCGCCTTCCAGCGCCTCGCTCAGGGTGCGTCTGTCGGTCGCAACGGCGTGCGCCGACTTCCACTGGTTCATCCCGGCTTCGCGGCCCTGATGGATGACGCCGCGGGAATCGCACACCAGCACATGATCGTGGCGGGCACCCATCGCCTTCACCAGCTCGGCGCAGGCGATGCCGGCGGCGCCGGCGCCGTTGATGACGATGCGCACATCCTCGATCCGCCGGCCCGTCAAGTGCATGCCGTTGATCAACCCGGCGGCGGCGATGATGGCCGTGCCGTGCTGGTCGTCGTGGAACACCGGGATGTCCAGCAGCTCCTTCAGCCGCTGCTCGATGATGAAGCACTCGGGGCCCTTGATGTCCTCAAGGTTGATGCCGCCGAAGGACGCGCCGAGGAAACGCACGCAGTTGACGAATTCGTCCACGTCCTCGGTGCTGACCTCAAGGTCGATGCCGTCGATGTCGGCGAAGCGCTTGAACAGGACGGCCTTGCCCTCCATCACCGGCTTCGAGGCCGCAGCCCCCAGGTTGCCGAGCCCCAGCACCGCCGTGCCGTTGGAGACGATGGCGACCACATTGCCCTTGGCGGTGTAGTCGTAGGCCTGCTGCTCGTCCTCCTTGATCCTGAGGCACGGATAGGCGACGCCGGGCGAATACGCCAGCGAGAGATCGCGCTGGGTGGTCAAAGGCTTGGTCGGCCTTATTTCAAACTTGCCGCGCCGCCCGCGGGCGTGCAGGGCAAGGGCTTCCTCTTCGGTGATGCGGGAGTCGTTCTTGGCCAAACGGGACCTCCGGAAATCGGTTCGCGGCGGCGCACAATCGAATCTGCACACCACACTGAATTTTCCGTAGGTTAGACGTGTGTGCACAGCGGCGGCAAGCCTGCCTCGGCGGCGCCCCTCTCAAGGACCTGCCGAAAGCGCGCTTTCGAGGGCCTTATTCCCGTATGCCGCGCCATGCACGATGCAAAGGGAGAATGACCTTGAAGCCCTTGACCCTCGCAGCAACGGTCCTTGCGCTGTTGGCCTTTTCGCAGGTCCCGGCGGCCTGCGCGCAGACGCCCGAAGACAGCCCCGTCACGCTGGATCGCGTGTTCCCGGAGCTGAAGTTCGAGCGCCCGGTCGCGCTGATCCAGTCGCCTACGGCCGATGCCACCTGGTACGTGGTGGAACAACGCGGCGTCGTCTGGCGCGTCGAAGCCTCGCGGGGCAAGACGGACAAGACGGTCTTCGCCGACATTCGCGGCCGGGTCGAGGACGGACCGAACGAGGCCGGGCTGCTCGGCATGGCATTTCATCCCAACTTCGCCCGCAACGGCGAGGTCTTCCTATCATACACCACCGACGCACCGGGGCTGACGTCGCGCATCGCGCGGTATCGCTCGCCGGACGCGGGGACGACGCTCGACGTCGGCGGTGAAGAGGTCCTGCTTGAGCTGGAGCAGCCTTTCGGCAATCACAACGGCGGGCACATCGCCTTCGGACCCGACGGCTATCTCTACGCCGGTTTCGGTGACGGCGGCGCGGGCGGCGATCCCCACGGCAACGGGCAAGACCCCATGACGCTTCTGGGCACCATCCTGCGTCTCGACATCGACGACGGGAACGGCGAGTCCTATGGCATCCCGCCGGACAACCCCTTTGCCGGAAAAAGCGGCGGGCGGCCGGAAATCCATGCCTGGGGCCTGCGCAATCCCTGGCGCTTCGCCTTCGATCCCGAGACCGGGGCGCTATGGGCGGCCGACGTCGGCCAGAACCAATGGGAAGAGGTGGACGTCATCCGCCGCGCCGGCAATTACGGCTGGAACATTCGCGAAGGCGCGCATTGCTACCGCGCTGGCGACTGCGCGACCGACGGCCTGATCGATCCGGTGGCGGAATATTCGCACCGCGACGGCTGTTCGATCACCGGCGGACACGTCTATCGCGGCAAGACCGTCCCCGCCTTGGACGGGCACTATGTCTACGGCGACTATTGCAGCGGTCGCATCTGGGCAATGCCGGCCGGAACCCCGGATCGGCCGGGCGCGCCTCGGCTGATTCTCGACACCGATCTTGCGATCTCGTCCTTCGCGCAGGACCGCGAGGGAGAGGTGTACGTGATCGACCACGACGACGGCGCCATCTACCGCCTGGCCATGCGGGAACCGTCGTAAGCCCGGCGAACGCTATCCCGTCTGCCAGGCCTCGATCAGCCGGGTATAGGCGGCGACCGCCTGCTCGATGCGCGCGACCTCGCAATATTCGTCGGTCTGATGCGCCATCGCCGCTTCGCCCGGCCCCAGGATCAGGGTCGGAATGTCGCCGTAGGCGGGCGTCAGGATGGAGGCGTCGGTGAAATAGGTAGCCGTGCGGGCCTCGAACGGCGGGTCGAGGATATCCTCCAGCGCCGCGAAGCTGTCGCGCATCCACGGCTCGTCCGGCTCGGTCCAGACGCTGGGCAGGTCGACCAGCACCTCGATGGCATCGATGTCGGGCGCCAGATAGCGCTCCAGGTCCTGCTTGACGGCGGCGTGGTCGATGCCGGGGATGGAGCGGATGTCGATGCCGATCTCCGCCCGGTCCGGGACCGAGTTCAGGTTCATCCCCGCATGCACCGTCCCGACGTTCAGGCTCGGCGAGCCCATGACCGCGTGCGGCGCGGCGTTGAAGCCGAAGTCCGACAGCTTCGTGAGCACCCGCCCGGCCTTGTAGGCCGCATTGACGCCATGCTCCGGCATCGAGCCGTGCGCCGTCACCCCGGTGCACACGGCCTTCAGCCAGAACGCGCCCTTGTGTCCGCACATCGGATAATTCGACGTCGGCTCGGCCACCACCAGCGCCCCGACCGCGCCCAGCAGGCCCGGCTGTTCGGCCATCGCCCGCGCGCCGTCGGAGCCCGTCTCCTCCCCCGTCGTGACGACGAGTTCCACCCCGGGGCCGTTCGCGGCGGCCTCTTTGCACGCCACGGCGGCCGCGCAGAAGGCCGCCACCCCGGCCTTCATGTCGGTGGTGCCTCGGCCGTACATGCGGCCGTCGACGATTTCCGCGGCCAGCGGGTCGTGCGTCCAGGGCGCGGCGCCGAACGGCACGGTGTCCAGATGCCCGGTGAAGCCCAGCGCCCTGCCCCCGCGCCCGATGCGCGCGACGAAGCCCTCACGCTCCGGCGCCAGCCGGTGATAATCCACCTGGAAGCCATGGCCGGCCAGCAGCTCGCCCAGGCGGCGGGCAATGGCCGCCTCGTTGCCCGGCGGGTTGACGGTGTGGCTGCGCACCAACTCCTGCGTCAGCGCCACCGCGTCGATCGTCTCGCCCATGCGAGCTCCCTTCGTCATCCCGCCCGGCCTCGGTCAGCCGAAATAGGCGGCGTGAACCTCTTCGTTGGCGCGCAATTCCTCGGGCGTGCCCGCGGCGACGACGCGTCCCTTCGACAGGACATAGCCGCGATGGGCGATGGCCAGCGTCTGCCGGACGTTCTGCTCGACCAGGAAGACCGTGATGCCGCGCTCGTTGATACGCTGGATTATCTTGAAGTTCTCCTTTACGTAAAGCGGCGACAGGCCCAGCGACGGCTCGTCGATCAAAAGCATCTTGGGCGCGCTCATCAGGCCGCGGCCAATCGACACCATCGCCTGCTCGCCCCCCGACATCGTGCCGGCAAGCTGGTCTCGCCGCTCCTCCAGGCGCGGGAAGATCTCGTAGACCTCGGCAATGCGCTGCTGGATGACCTTCTCGTCGGTCTGCTGATAGGCGCCCAGGCGCAGGTTCTCCTCGGTCGTCAGCTTGGGAAACACCTTGCGCCCCTCGGGGATGCAGGACATGCCAAGTCCGACGATTCGATGCGTCGCCATTCCGGTCAGCGCGGCGTCGTTGAATTTGATGTTGCCGGCGCGCGGCGGCGTCAGGCCCAGGATGGAGCGAATCGTCGTGGTCTTGCCCGCCCCGTTGGAGCCCAGGAGGCAGGTGATCTCGCCCGAGCGCGCCTCCAGCGACACGCCCTCCAGGACATCGGCCTTGTCGTACGCGGTGTAGACGTCCTCAAGGATCAGGTTCGCCGTCATGCCACCCTACTCCGCACCCAGATAGGCTTCCTGCACCTCGCGGTCGTTTGCCACGTCCTGATACGTCCCTTCCGCGATCTTGCGGCCAAAGTTCAGGACGATGCAGCGATCCGTGATCCGCTCGATGACGCCCATCTCGTGCTCGATGATGATGATGCTGAGGTCCTTGATGCGGTCGCGGACCTCCAGGATGTCGTCCATGAGCTGCCGCGTTTCCTCGTGGGTCATGCCGGCCGAGGGTTCGTCCAGCAGCAGCAGCTTCGGGTGCGAGATCAGCGCCCGGCAGATCTCGATCCGGCGGCGGTCGATCATCGGGAAGCCGGCGACCGGCTCGAACATACGCTCGGCCAGCGGCGGGTCGAAGATCTTCACCAGCTCGTGCGCTTCCTCGTAGGACTCCTCGAACGCCTTGCGCAGCTTCTTGCGGGCGAAGACGTTGGCCCACAGGCCGTGGTCCAGTCGCTTGTGGTTGCCCACCATGATGTTGTCGAACACCGAAAGCGGCAGGCACATGCGCGAACGCTGGAAGGTGCGCGCGATGCCGGCGCGATAGACCTCTTGCGAGGAATAGGCGGTGATATCCCGGCCGTCGAAGGCCGCCGCGCCGTCGCTGAAGCCGTAGATGCCGGTGAGGACGTTGAAGAACGTCGTCTTGCCCGAGCCGTTCGGCCCGATCAGCCCCAGAATGGCGCCGCGCGGCATCTGCAGGTCGAGGGTATCCAGCGCCACCAGGCCACCGAAACGGCGGGTAACGCCCTTGCAGTCGAGGATCGCTTCGCTCATCGCGGCCTCCAGCCCGGGAAGTAGATGCGGTCGGCGCGCGGCAGCAATCCGTTCGGCCGGAAGCGCAGCACCAGGATCACCAGCGCCGCGAACAGCAGGAAGCGGTACTCCTGGATGAGCTGTAGCTTCTCCGGCAGCATCACGATGATGGCGCTGGCCAGCGCAATGCCCCAAACGCTGCCCATGCCGCCCAGCAGCACGATGGACAGCAGGATCAGCGAATCCGCGAAGGTGAAGTTCGTCGGCGCGATGAAGCCCAGGATCATGCCAAGCAGCGCGCCGGCGGTGCCGATCATGAAGTTGCCCAGCATGAAAGCGGTGATCTTCCAGCGCGCCAGATTGATGCCGAAGCAGGAGGCGGCCAGCTCGTCGATCCTGACCGCGTCCATGTTGAGCCCGACCCATGAACGCTCGATCCGCCGCGTCAGCGCGAAGGCCAGGATCGTGATGACCAGCGCCAGCAGGAAGTAGTTCATGTAGAACGACGCGTAAAAGTCGCCGATCTCGATGTTGCTGTTGAAGCCCCATCCGAACAGTGTCATCTCGCCCACGGCCAGTCCCTGCGGCCCGCCCAGGCTGTCGTTCACCTCCAGGAAGGTCTTGAACAGCACGGCGAAGGCGATGGTGACCACTGCGGCATAGTGCCCGCGCGTGCGCAGCACCGGCAGGATCAGCACCGAGCCCACGATGGTCGCCATCAGCCCGCCCAGCGGCAGGATGACCAGCGGCGGGATCGCCGTGTGCTGTGTCAGGACCGCCGCCGTGTAGCAGCCAACGCCAAGGAACGACGAACCGGCGAAGTTCAGGATTCCGGTATAGCCAAGCTGAACGTTCAGTCCCAGGCACGCCGTCAGGTAGAGCATGGCCATCGTCAGCATGAGCAGGGCGAAATGATCCTCCCGGAACACCCAGGCGATTGCCAGCGCGCCGATCACAATGGCGGTGTGCATGGTGAGCTCATGGTCGCGGAATGCCGCGCGGACGCGCTCCAGCAGGCCCAGCTTGCCGGCGCCGAGGACGGCGACGGCGGCGAATGCCAGCAGGCCGCCGACCGCGGCTTCGCTTTCCGCCATCAGGAAGACAGCCGCGAAGACGGTCATGCCCGCGATTGCAAGAATGCCGATGGGCAGAGCCGTCGGATCCTGCCGGCCGGCTGTTGCCGGCTGCGTGTTTTCCATTGCAGGCATGGCCTCAGACTCGCTCGCTGACCTTTTCGGGGATCAGGCCGGTGGGCCGCCACGCCATGATCGAGATGATCACAGCAAAGGCGAAGACGTCCTTGTAGGCGCTTGCAAACGGCAGCGCGACCGCGCCGATCGTCTGCAAGGCCGCGAACAGAAAGCCGCCCAGGATGGCGCCGTAGATATTGCCGAGGCCGCCCACGATCGCGGCGGCAAAGCCGATCACGCCCAGCAACAGCCCCATGCCGAAGTTGATCTCGTTGTAGTAAAGCCCGTTCATCACGCCGGCCACGGCAGCCGCGGCGGAGCCTATGGCGAAGGTGACGAGCACGACCAGTTCGAAGTTGATTCCCATGATCCGCGCCGTCTCGGCGTCCTGCGCCACGGCACGGATGGCCAGGCCCAGCTTCGTGCGGTTGATGACCGTGTGGATGGCGACGATCACCAGCACGCCGGCAATCAGCAGCATCAGACTATCGACTCGCAGATCGAAACCGCCAATCGGTATGACCGTATCCGGCAGCAGCCGCGGAAACCGTTTCGGGTTGGAGCCTTCCGGAAAGAACAGGCGCACGGCTTCGCGCAGCACCGTGCCCAGCATCATCGTTGCCAGCAGGATGTTCAGTGCCGGCGCGTTCGTCAGCGGCAGGATGAGATATTTCGCGATCGCCGCGCCCAGCAGGCCGACAAGGACTGTGGAGGCGATCACTAGCAGCACGATCTGAATCACCGGCATGTGAACGCCCGCGGCCTCGAGGCCGAGGAAGGTCGTGTAGCCGGTGAACGCGCCAACCATCAGCACGTCGCCATGCGAGAACTTGATGACATCCAGCACGCCGAAGAACAGCGTGAAGCCCACGGCCACAAGGGCATACATCATGCCCAGCATCAGGCCGTTAATCACGTACTGGCCAAGCAGTGCAAGGTCCATAAAGCGGCTCCGGATTGAATGCGGACGCGCACGTACGGCGCGGCGGAAGTGCCGGCGGCGGCCGGGAAACGGGCCGGCCGCCGCCGGGAATGCGGCCAAATGCGTTACATGCCGTTCAGCTTGCGCTCGCCGCTGGCGTACTCGCTGTCCTCCCAGACGACCCACTTGCCGTCCTGGACGACGAACTTGGTGATCAGCGCGACGGCGTTCTGGCCGTGGTCGTCGAAGGTGATCTCACCGACGATGGAATCACGCCCCTCCACCTTGTTCAGCGCGTCACGCACCTTGCGGCGATCCGGGCCGACCTCCTCGATCTTGTCGAGGACCAGGTTCATTGCCGCGAACGCGAAGGCGCCATAGGCCTCCGGCGGCTCGTTGTAGTTCGCCTTGTCGTACTGCTCCTTGAAGTACTGGCCACCCGGCAGCTTCTCGATCGGGGCGCCCTCGATGAAGGCGACGGTGCCCTCGGCCAGCTCGCCCAGCCCCTCGATGTAGGCGTCGGAGACGATGCCCGAGGTGCCCTCGAACTGCGCGTCGATGCCCAGCTTATCCATCTGCGAGCGGATGCGCACGCCGATGGGCGTCAGGCCGCCGAAGTAGATCACATCCGGGTTCAGTGACTTCGCCTGCGTCAGCTCGGCCGTGAAGTCCTGCTGATCCGCCGTGACGCCGAAGGTGGCCAGCACCTCGCCGCCGTTCTTCTCCAGGCTCTCGGTGAAGTACTTCTTGTGGCCCTGGCCGTAGTCCGTGGTGTCGTGGATGACCACCCAGGTCTCATAGCCTTGATCGGTCATGAACTCGGCAGCGACCTGGTTCTGATTGATCATCGTGCCGTTGACGCGATGCACCTCGGGGTAGTCGTTGGCATAGGTGATGTCCGGCAGCACCGCGCCCCAGACGACCACCGGCAGGCCGAACTTGTTGTAGGTGTCCACCGTGCCCATCGCCACGGCCGAGCAATAGTGCGTGACGCCGGCGACCACATCGCGGTTCGCCGCCGCGCGCGTCGCGACCTGCACGCCAACGTTCGGCTTGCACTCGTCGTCGAGCGTCAGCAGTTCGTACTCGTACTTGGCGTTTTCGTCCTGATTGCGAAGTTTGACGGCAAGGTCGGCGGAGTTGCGGCCACCCAGGCCGTTTGCCGCGACGCCGCCGCTCAGCGGCCCGATAAATGCGACCGTCACCTTCTCCTTGGCGACGGCCGGGGTCTGCGCAACGCCGGCCGCCAGCGCAAGCGCCGCCGCCGTCGCGAGGAAAGAGCGTCCGAGCTTCATTATTGAAGCCTCCCGTTTGTCTGGCGAATTCCCCTGTCTCGCCGGCGGGCCCGACCGACGCCGTCGCGGGTTCTCAAGTGCCCTGTCGAAAGCCGCCCGTGCCCGTCCACCGGACCGCTAGAGCCTGACAAAGGGATTACCCCCAGGTCAACAGTGTTGCCTAAACTTAAACGCATCTGTTTGCCGGCACCCAGGCTGAGAGCGGCTTTCAGGCGATCAGAATGTCGGCGGAGTGTTCACCCACAACACCCTTGCCACCTCGGGTCCGGGGTTGCGATAGCCGTGCCGGCGCTGGCTTTCGAAAAAGAAGCTGTCGCCTTGCTCCAGCACACTGGTCTCGCCGTCCACGGTCAGTTCCAGCCGGCCTTCCAGGATATAGCCGACTTCCTGGCCGACGTGACGGATCGCGCCGTCGCTGCCGCCGCCGGGGGCGACGATGTGAACGGTGGCCTGGAGCAGGTTGCCCTTGGTGTAGGGTGCCAGGCGTTCCAGTTCCACGCCGCTGCGCTGGCGCAGGGAGTCCGTGCGGATGACGGGCCGGCGGCCGGCGCGCGCGACCCACTCGGCATCGTCCGCGGTTTCCGCGAACAGCTCGGAGATGTTGGTTTCCAGGACGCCGACGAGGTTGTGCAGCGTCGTCAGCGAAGGGTTCACGACGCCGTTCTCGACGCGCGAGAGGAAGCTGGGCGAGCAACCCGCCTGGGCCGCGAGCGTACGTAAACCCAGCCCGCGAAGCTGGCGAAGGTGGCGGATGCGGACCCCGATGCGGGAGTTCGAGATGTCGCTATCTTCCTGAATGTCCGCTTTCTTACTCATCACCCGGAAGCCTAACGGGAAGTTCCGGTTACGCAACAGTGTTTCACGGCACGTCAGGCGTGCCATGCTCGCAATACCAGTCGATGCAACCTCGGATCACACGGCCTGCACTGGTTCTACCTGCGACGACCGCTGCGCGGCGCCATCGATCTGGCCGCGTTACTGGTGGGGGCGACACTCCTCGTGGCCGGCTTACTAACACCCGACGATTGCAGACGGCTCGGGCTTGGCCTGCTCCTGCTTGTCGGAATCACGTTTGTGCAACTACCCGCGCTGTTTCGCTCACGCCTGCTGGTGCGCCGCCATAACATCGAGGTTCGCGAAGAGGCCCTGGCGCGTCGGGAGCGGCAAGCACATTGAGCTGCGCCGGTGCTTACTCCTGCCGGGCCTCTTCCTTGTCGACATCGGAATCGGCGTCGTTACCCTTGCCGATGTAATAGCCGGCCCCGCCGCCGGCGGCCCCGGCGACAAGAGCCGTGCAGCCCGACGTGGCAGCCGCGAAGGCCGCAATGGCAACGATTGCGATAAAGCGCGTCATCTTCGTCTCCGTACCCGTTGAACCGCCGCACCCTAATCACCCGGTTCGGGTTCGGCCCGTGACCATTTTCTAACCCGCACCGACATCGAAAGGCACGGATGCCGCAAACGACCGGATCCACCCGCGCGAAATGGCGATCCCGGCTGTCGCGAGTTACGGCCTGCGATCGTATGATCGCAACGCATAACAAAAGGCTAATCCCTGCATTCGACGCAAAGGGAACCGAGTGCGGCGTACTGGCGGCGGGCCGGGACAATCACGATTTCTTCTGCAACGGATCGAGCCTAAGACGGCATTGGGCCGCCGGGGCAGACAATCGATCCCGCATATGGACATTCAAAGATGACGACCTTCGCCAGGAAAACGCTCGCGGCCGCGATGCTGGCCTCGACAGCGTTGACCTTCACCGCGACCGGCGCCTTGGCCGGTGAAGGACAAGGTGCGGACGCCCGCGCGTATAAGCAGGTTGCCAGGATGGTCGAGAAATCCAAGCAGGAGTCCGGGATCAGGGTATCCAAGGGCCTGACCGCGGAAACGACCTTCGTTTACACGCCGTATCCGACCGTGTTCATGGGAACCGGCGGCAAATAACGGATAGACCGGACCAAACCTGCGTGCTTGTGCAGCCCCGCGAAGGCGGGGCTGCGTGTTTTCATCCCCCCTCGAAAGCGGCCAGCACGCCAAGGGCGTTCACGCCGATCTCTTCCACCGCATAGCCACCCTCCATCACGAAGACCGTCGGCCGCTTCAAGCCGGCAAGGCGTGCCCCGATCCTCGGGAACTCCCCGCTGGAAAGCCTGAAGCGCGAGATCGGGTCGCGTTCGAAGGTATCGACGCCCAGCGACACGACCAGGACGTCTGGGCCGTAGTCCTCGATCCGCCGGCAGGCGGCGTCCAGCGCCTCGGCATAGGCTGGCCACTCGGTTCCCCAGGGTAGCGGGAAATTCGCGGTGTGGCCCTCGCCCGCACCGCTGCCGGTCTCGTCGGCATGGCCCAGGAAGTACGGGAATTCCTGGCGCGGGTCGGCATGGATGGAGGCGAAGAAAACGTCCGCGCGATCGTCGAAGATGGCCTGCGTCCCGTTGCCGTGGTGGTAATCGACGTCAAGGATGGCAACGCGCGGCACGCCCTGATCGCGCAGCCATTGCGCCGCGATTGCCGCGTTGTTCAGAAAGCAGTAGCCGCCCAGCAGATCGGCCGCCGCATGGTGTCCCGGCGGCCGGCCGAGCGCGAAGGCCGACGGCGCGCCCGCGTGCACCAGCGAGGCGGCCGTCAACGACACCTTCGCGCTAGTCGTGGCTGCCTGCCATGTCCCGGCGGTAATCGGCGTTCCGGCGTCCATCGCGTAGTAGCCGATCTTGCCGTCGATGTTCTCGGGGCGCGCCTGGCGCAGGGTGCGCACCGGCCAGATCAGCGGCAGGGCATCCCGCTCGCCGCCGTGCTCGGCTTCCCACGCGTCCCACGCGTTCTCAAGGAAGTCCAGATAGCCGGCGTCGTGCACCGCGGCCAGCGGTTCGCGCCCGAAATCATGCGGCGCGACAACCTCGCCAAGCCCCTCCGCCTTGACGCGCGCCAGGATCATCTCCGCGCGTTCGGGCTTTTCCACCACGGGCATCAGATAGCCGTCGGTCAACTCGCCCCGGCCATGCTGCCGGTGGTGGTTCTCGCTGTAAACGGTCTTCATGTCGTCTCGTCCAGGATCTCGATGTGATCGGCGGTCCAGGCCCCCGGCCAGACCTCCGCCGCGCCCTCTCGCAACGCACGGATACGGTTTACCGGAATATCGGATACGAGCACCGGCCCACCCCCCTCGACCTCCGCCGCCGGCGCGATTTCGTCGCGGACGCCCGTATAGCCGAGATCGGGCTCGCTTGGAACGTAAACCGCCGCACCGCCCGTGTTGCCGTCGCGCGGGCGTCCCGTGGCGGCATCCCCGATCACGCCGACCGCCAGCACCGCCGCCTGAAGTTCGACGGCGCGCGCCCGGGCGCAGCTATGCACCCTGTAGTGGCCCGAGAGACGCTCCGTCATCGACGGCACCAGCAGCAGGTCGGGGCGATACGGCGCGATACGGCTGGCCAGGGCCGGCAGTTCCACGTCCAGGCAGATGGCGGTGGCAAGGCGCAGGCCGTTCCATTCGACGAACTGGAATTGCCCGCCGGGGTTCAGCATCCAGCCGTCCGGGTCCTTCTCGCTCGGCGTCAGGCACAGCTTGTCCTGATGATAGCGGCGGCCGTCGGGCAGCAGCAGCCAGGCGCGATTGACGAAGCCGACATCGCCGTCGCTCTCGCCCGCCTCCGCCCGCCAGGGCCAGCTTCCCGGCAGCAGCGCCATGTTGTGCCTGGCGGGAAGGTCGGCCACGGCGGCCAGCGCATCGGGCGCCTGCGCCGCCATCCAGGCGATCTCCTCGCTTGCCGGCAGATCGTCGGGGGCGAACGACAGCCATTGGGCCGAGGCGTACTCCGGCATGACGAATATCTCGGCCCCCTGCGCGCGCGCCGCCGCCATGCGGGCATCCACTTCGGCCGCCCAGGCGCCGATGCCGTTCAGTGGCCGCGCCAGATTGGTGGCCCAAAGAGCCACCTTCACATCCCCTGCCGTCCTGGCTGTCATTCGCACTCCTCTCGACGCACGAACGGGCCGGACGTGATCCGCGCCCGGCCCGCCCGCGCAGACGTCAGTCTACTTCTTCAGCGTGGTCCAGACCTTGTCGCGCAACTCCCGCGCCGCGGTCGAGCATTCCTTCGACGGCCGCAGGCGGTCGGCGTATTCCTTCGGCATATTCACCGCCGGGTCGCTCTTCAGCGATTCGTCGAGGTATTCGCCCGAGCCCGCGATAGCGTTCATGTAGCCGGTGTAGTTGGTCGCCACGGCGGCGTTCTGCGGGTCCATCATCCAGTTGATGAAGGTCTTGGCGTTCTCCGGGTTCGGCGCGTCCTTCGGAACCACCATGTTATCGGACCAGAACGCCAACCCCTCCTTCGGATAGATATAGGTGATGCTCTCCCGCTGCTCCTTCGCGCGGTGGGCGGCGCCGTTCCACATGTGATGCATCACCACCTCGCCGGCAACCATGCGGTCGATGGTGCCCGTCGAGGAATAGAGCGCCAGATGCGGCTTCTGCGCCATCAGCAGGTCGAGGATCTTCTGCGCCTGGGCCGGGTCCTCGGTGCAGACGTCGATGCCGAGATACCGCGCGGCCGCATTGTACATCTCCACCTGGTCGTTCAAGGCCGCGATCTTGCCCTTCAGTTCGTCGCGCGGCTTGAAATATTCCTCCCAGGTCTCGTCAAGTTCCGGCGCCTTCGCGGTATCGTAGGCCAGCCCCGTGGTGCCCCACATGTACGGCGCTGAATACTCTCGACTGGGGTCGTAGCTGGGGCTGTCGTGCGGTGACTGGACGTTCTTGAAATTGGGAAGCTCGGCCGTGTCGATCTTCATCGCGAGATCTTCCTCGCGCATCACGTCGACCATGTAGCCCGACGGGAAGACGATGTCGTAGCCCGCCGCGCCGGCCTGGAGCTTCGCCAGCATGGTTTCGTTGGAATCGTAAACGTCCAGCGTGACGTCGATGCCGGTCTCGGATTCGAACTTCTCGATCAGATCGGGCGGGAAATAATTCGCCCAGTTATAGAGAAACAGCTCCTTCGCCTGCACCGCCGAAGTGCCGAACGTCATCGCCGTCGCCGCCAGCGCGGCAAGCACGCCTCCCTTGAACCGCATCGTCCTGCCCTCCCGTCTTCATGATTGTGGGTGTGCGGTGAAGTCTCGCTTGCGCGCTCCAGCCGGTCAACGCTGGCGCTGAACCAGGAACGACAGCGAGACGAACAGGATTGAAACCAGCAGCATGAGCGAGGAGAGCGCGTTCACCTCCGGCGTCACGCCGATCCGGATCATGCCGAAGATGTAGACGGGCAGCGTGGTGGCGCCCGCGCCCGCGACGAAATACGTGATCACGAAGTCGTCCAGCGAGATGATGAACGCCAGCAGCGCGCCCGAGAGGATTCCCGGCCACAACAGCGGAAGCGTCACGCGGCGGAACGCGCGCCACGCGTCGGCGTAAAGGTCGGACGCCGCCTCGCGCAGGGACGGGTCCATTCCCTCCAGGCGCGCGCGGATCGGCAGATAGGCGAAGGGCGTGCAGAAGACCGTGTGGCCGATGATGACCGTCAGCAGGCCCAGCTTGATCCCCACCAGTATAAAGAACAGCAGCGTCGCCACCGCCGTCACGATCTCGGGCACGACGAGCGGCAGGCCCATGACGCCGTTCACCGCCGCTTCGCCGCGAAAGCGGCCGCGCGCCATTCCCAGAGCCGCCAGCGTCCCCGCCACCGTCGCGATGAAGGTCGCGGAGAACGCGACGATCAGCGAGTTCCTGGCGGCGCGCAGGATGTCGCCGTTCGACAGAACCTCCACGTACCAGTCGGTCGTCAGGCCGGTCCAGATCGTCACCGTCCGGTTCGCGTTGAAGGAAAGCACGATCAGGATCACGATCGGCAGGTAGAGATAGGCGAAGAACAGCGCCGCCGCCGGCCGGACGCCGGCGAAGCGCCACAGCGGATTGCCGCCGCGGCCGCTCATGTTCCGCCTCCCGGCGCACGGCGGAACCGCAGGGCGTAGGCCATCATCGCCAGCAGCACGATTGCCAGCAGCGCGAAACCGAGAGCCGCGCCGAACGGCCAGTTCCGCGCCGCGCCGAACTGGTTCTGGATCAGGTTGCCAATCATCAGCGACTTGGAACCGCCCAGCAGTTCCGGCGTGACGTACGCCCCCAGGCAGGGGACGAACACCAGAATACAGCCCGCGATGATCCCCGGCAGCGCCAGCGGGACCACGATCCGCGCAAGCGCGCGGCGGCGGTCCGCGCCCAGGTCGAAGGCGGCCTCCACCAGCCGCAGGTCCAGCTTCTCCAGGCTGGCGTAGATCGGCAGGACCATGAACGGCAGGAACGAATAGGTCAGGCCCACGCCGATGGCAAACG
This sequence comes from Ferruginivarius sediminum, assembly GCF_003344765.1. GTDB lineage: Bacteria > Pseudomonadota > Alphaproteobacteria > Kiloniellales > Rhodovibrionaceae > Ferruginivarius > Ferruginivarius sediminum. Next base: position 254,375 of record NZ_QPMH01000003.1, read on the forward strand.
GCGTGTAAAGTACGTCGATCGGCTCTTGCGTAAGCCCCAGCCAAGCGGCCGCGTTGTCGATCAGGCCATTGTTGCGCAGCAGGATGATCCAGGCGTAGTTGCGCACCAGCAGGTTGGTCCAGAACGGGATCGTCACCATGAAAACCAGCAGGTTGCGATACCACCTGTCATCCTGGAGCGCGATGTAGAGCGCCGTCGGAAAGCCGATGGCCAGCGCCAGAAGCACCGTGACGCCCGACAGCACGAAGGAGCGCAGGAATATCTGCAGGTAGTCGGCGTTCACCGACAGGCTGCCCATCAGGTCGCGCTCGAACAGGAACTTGATGTACGCCTCGGCGCTGTACGTGCCCCATTCCACGCCGCCGTGCGTACCCTTTTCCAGGATCGACACGTACGCCATCAGAATGAGCGGCAGCACCATGAAGCCGCCGATGATGGCCAGGGACGGCGCCAGCAGGGCCGTACGTTGCGCAAGTTGGGAACGGCGAAGCGCGGCCAGCATCAGTCCACCAGCACCTGCACGGCCTCGGGCGGGATGCGCAGGCGTACGCTGTCGCCACTGGCGAACGGACTGGCCGCGCCCTGGCGGTTCTGCACGCGCACCAGTACGGGCTCGGGCAGGCTGTCGATGTTAATCCGATAACTCGTGTCGGTGCCGAAGTAGACCACCGTCTCGACCACGCCTCTGAGGCGTCCAGTGTCCTCGCCGGCCTCGGCGTTAACGGGCTCCAGGTCCACCCGTTCCGGCCGTACGGCAAGCGTCACCCGCTCGCCTTCGGTATGCGCCTCGGCGTGGCGCGTCGTGACCATGCCGCCGACATCCAGCTTGATCTGGATCTCGCCATTAGCCGCGCGGCCAAGCACGCCCTGGAGAAAGTTGGTATCGCCGATGAAGTCGGCCACGAAGCGCCGTGTCGGCCGCTCGTAGATCTCCGCGGGCGTGCCCACCTGCAACACCTTGCCGTCCTGCATCACGGCAAGCCGGTCGGACATCGTCAGCGCCTCTTCCTGGTCGTGCGTGACGAAGACGAAGGTGATGCCGGTTTCCACCTGAAGCCGCTTCAATTCGATCTGCATCTCCTTGCGCAGCTTCAGATCGAGGGCGGAAAGCGGCTCGTCGAGCAGCAGGACCTTCGGCCGGTTCGCCAACGCGCGGGCCAGCGCGACACGCTGCTGCTGGCCGCCGGAAAGCTGTGCCGGCTTACGCTGGCCATAACCGGCCAGCTTGACCAGGGAGAGGACCTCCTCCACCCGCCTTTCGATGTCGCCGCGCCGCCAGCGCTGCATCTCCAGCCCGAAGGCCACGTTGCCCGCGACCGTCATGTGCGGGAACAGCGCGTAGTTCTGAAACACGGTGTTCACAGGCCGGCGGAACGGCGGCAACCCGGCCAGATCGTCACCGTAAAGCCCGATAACGCCGGCCGTCGGCTGCTCGAACCCGGCCAGAAGGCGCAACAAGGTGGTCTTGCCGCAGCCGGAGGGCCCCAGAAGCGTGAAGAACTCCCCCTCGCGAATCGCCAGGGATACATGGTCCAGGGCGTGGACGGCCTCCGCGCCCTGCCCGAAGACCTTGGTGATGTCCCGGATATCGATGGCGTTCGCTTGCGGCACCGGTTTGCGACACCCTCCGCGTCACTACAAATCCGAAGCGGGCGCCCGCCGCCTCAATGCGGGAAAGCCTAGATACCGCCGACGATCCTGACAAGCCGAACGGCCGGCGCGCCCTTCAATCGAACGGGGCCGTACCTACTCGGGCAGCGCGTGCGCCTCGGCCAGACGGGCCTCAACCGAATCCCAGATTTGGCCTTCCAGGTTCGTCTCGTCGAAGCGGTCGATCTCCTGCAGGCCAGTGGGGGACGTCACGTTGATCTCGGTAAGGTAGTCGCCGATCATGTCGATGCCGACGAAGATCTGGCCGCGTTCCTTCAAGGTCGGGCCGATCGCCTCGCAGACCTCGCGGTCGCGGCGGGTCAGCACCGCCTTCTCGGCCCGCCCGCCGACATGCAGGTTGGCGCGGGCGTCGCCCCTGGGCGGAACCCGGTTGACCGCGCCCGCCGGCTCGCCGTCGATCAGGATGATGCGTTTGTCGCCCTTGCGGATATCCGGCAGGTAGGCCTGCACCATGATCGGCTCGCGGTAAATGCGGGTGAACATCTCCAGAAGCGCGTTCAGGTTCTCGTCCTCCGTCGTGATGCGGAAGACGTCGGCGCCGCCGTTGCCGAACAATGGCTTCAGGATCACGTCGCGGTGCTTGTCGCGGAACGCCATGATCTCTTGCTTGTCGGAGGAGATCAGCGTCGGCGGCATGAACTCGGCAAAGTGGGTGACGAACAGCTTCTCCGGCGCGTTGCGTACTTCCGCCGGGTCGTTCACCACAAGCGTGCGCGGATGCACCTTCTCAAGCAGATGAGTGGCGGTGATATAGGCCATGTCGAAAGGCGGATCCTGGCGCATCATCACCACGTCCATCGCCGCCAGATCGATGGTCTCCCATTCGCCATAGCTGAAATGGTTGCCGGCCTCGCGCTTCAGGCGCATGGGCCGCGCACGGGCATAGACCCGCCCCTCGCGCAAGCTCAGCGCGTTCGGCAGGTAGTGGTACAGCCCGTGGCCGCGCTTCTGCGCTTCCAGGCCAAGCACGAAGGTGCTGTCCGCCTCGATGTCGATGCCTTCGAGCGGGTCCATCTGGAAAGCGACGGCAAGGCTCATCGCGTGCAGTCCCCCTGGATGTCTGCGGTTCTCGCGCCGGACGTTATAGCTGCCGGAAAGCGCATTGTCGCGTCCGGATTGCGCACGGCTCAGTTGAGCCGGCTGCGCAGCTGCGCGATAAGCTCGCGAGCTTCCTCCCGCTTCGCCGGATCGTCGCTCAGTTCGACGAACTGCTCCAGCGCGGTCGTCGCCGCCCGCAGGTTGCCCTGGTGGGCGTGCAAGAGTCCCGCCTCACGCCAAAGCCGCGGCTCGCCCGGCGCGAACATCAGCATTCCCTCGATCACGCCTATCGCCTCGTCCGCCTGCTGCGCCTTGAGCAGCCGCAGCTTCCGGTTGTTCTGAAGCCGCAGCAGGATGCCCTGGTTGCCAATCGTCTCGTAGTGGCTGGGATCCAGCTCGGCGTCCTCGCCCGCAACCGCCTTCAGCAGGCTACGCAACTGCTGGGCGCTCAACTCGGTCAGGCCAGTGAAGGGGTCGACCACCGCACGCTCGCCGCCCGCATCGAGGCGGAGCAGGAAATGGCCGGGGAAGTTGATGCCGCCGATCTCCCATCCCTGCGCCCGCGCCGTGTGGATATAGAGGATGCCCAGTGCCACGGGCAGGCCGCGTCGGCGGTCGATCACCCGCATCAGGTTGGCGTTCTGCAAATCGTCATAGGTTTCCCGGTCCCCGTGATAGCCGTACCGCTCCACCAGAACGGTGCGCAGGATGGCCAGCCGCCGGGCAAGCGGGGGCGCCGGATCGTCGCCCGCAAGGTCAGCGGCGTCACGGGACAGCAGCGAGAGGTGATGGCGATAGTGGGCGAGACCGCGCTCCGGCGTCTCCAGCGCGGCAAGTGCCAGCGCACCCTCGCTGAGGTCAATATCGCGGTCGTCCAGACCGGCGATACCGCGAAGGATCTCCTCGGCTTCGCGCGGCGGCGTCAAGTGGTTCCCTCGCCCGGGGCCGCCCCGGCCTCGGCTGCATTCTTGACCCGGACATAGCTGACGACCTTGCGCACGTGGGCAAGGTTGCGCGCGTGATTGAGCACCCGGTCCAGCTCGGCCTGCGTCTGCGCCACGCCCAGCAGGTAAATGACGCCGTTCACCGTTTCGACCGAATAGTTGATCGAACTGACGTCGCCGTCGAATAGCAGCTTGCTTTTGAGCTGGGCCGAGATCCAGGTATCGCGCGCAAAATCCTCGATCCCGCCGCCCTTCGACACCTCTACCTCGTTGATGACCTCCTTGACGCCATCGGCCTGCCAGGCCAGCCGCACGGCATCCGAACGCATCTCCTCGCTCGGGACGACGCCGGTGACCAGCACGCGGCCTTCCTGCACCTGCAGGGAGACCTTGCGGTACATCTCCTCGTCTTCCTGCAGCCAAAGATGGTTGATTTGGACGCGGATGTCGCTGTCCGCAATGGCGCCGGAGATTCCGCGGTCCTGCGCCGCGGCGACGCCGGCGGTTGCACCCGCCCCGGCGGCCACGCCGACGGGCGAGCACGCCGCCTGCAACAATCCCAGAACGACGGCGGCTCCGACTGCGATACGACCTAGCACGATGTCCATTCCCCCTTGCAGCGGCATGGTGCCGTGACACACGGCTTCAAGTATTAACGGCCCGATCCCCGCCTCGCCAAGCGTCGATCACGTGTCGCGGCGCTTGTCCCGGCACGATCAGCACCGCGTCAAAGCGCAGGTCGCAGTCCGCCAGGGCCGGGTTGCGTTGCAGGAATATCTCCGCGGCGCGGCTGATTCGGGCCCGCTGCCGGGCGGTGATGGCGGCCAGCGCGTCGGCCAGGTTGCCGCGCGCCTTCACCTCGACCACGATCAGAAGTCGCCCGCGCCGCGCGATCAGGTCCACCTCCCCCGCGGGGGTGCGCAAGCCGCGCGCCAGGATGCGAAAGCCCTTCAGCCGCAGCCACAGCGCCGCCAGCCACTCCCCGCGCCGGCCACGCCCGCGCGCGGCCTGCCGCGCGGCACGGCTCACGAACCGCGCTCCGCCTTGATGTCCAGGGCGCGGGCATAGACCTGCTTCCTGGGCCAGCCACTGTTCCGCGCGACCTCCGCCGCCGCGTCCCGGACGCTCATGGCTTCCAGCGCATCGCGAATCCAGGCATCGACGGTCTCGGCGTCGGCGATCGAATCGGCCGCGTCCGGCGGCGCAATGACGACGGCGATCTCCCCCTTTGGCGGGGTTTCGTAGTCATCCGCCAACACGTCGAGCGGCGCGCGGCGGACCTCCTCGAACCGCTTGGTCAGTTCGCGCGTGACGGTGGCCTCCCGCGCGCCAAGCACCTCGGCCATGTCGCGCAGGCTGGCGCGCAGGCGCTTCGGCGACTCGTAGACGACGAGCGTCGCCTTCAGGTCCTTCAATTCCGTCAGCACGTCGCGCCGCGCCTTGCTCTTGGCGGGCAGAAAGCCCTGGAAGAAGAAGCGGTCGCTCGGCAGGCCCGAAACGACCAGCGCCGCCATCGCCGCCGATGCGCCCGGCAGGGCCGTCACGCGCCCGCCCGCATCCTGCACCGCGCGGACCAGCTTATAGCCGGGATCGGAGATCAGCGGCGTACCGGCGTCCGACACAAGGGCCACGGCGGCGCCCGCCTCGATACGGCGGACGATCTCGGGGCGGCGCTGCGAAGCGTTGTGTTCGTGGTATGACAACATCGGCCGCTTGATGCCGTTGGCGGCCAGCAGCTTGCCGGTCACGCGCGTATCCTCGCAGGCGATGACCTCCGCGCCGCGCAGGGTTTCCAGCGCCCGCAGCGTGATATCGCCCAGATTACCGATCGGTGTGGCGACGACATAGAGGCCTGCCGGCAGCGTTGCCGGAACTTCCCCCGCCTGTTGCGGCGCATCGGCCGCGCCGCTAGGCTCTCCCTCGTCCAATTTCGAGGGCGGCCGCGGCAACTGTGAGCTTTGGGACATTGCAAACGCACCGATGGCTGAACACCGGGCGCATCGTTCTGGCCGCCGTTCTTGCAGCGGCGCTGACGGCCTGCGCCCAGCAAGGCAAGGTAGATCGCGGCGATGAGCCGGGGCAAGGGCAACCTGGGGCCGAAATCATCGAGCTGGATTCGGACCGCGCGCCGCCCACCTCCGAGGAGCTTGAGCCGCAGCCGGACGGGCCCGGGACGGGCGAGGTCGAGCTGACGCCGCCCGACGGCGTCGCCGCGCGGCATAAGGTGGCGATCCTGCTGCCGCTCAGCGGGCCGCGGCACGAGCTTGGCAATGCCATGCTCCAGGCCGCGCAGCTTGGGCTGTTCGACACGGCGGGCGAAAACTTTGCCCTCATCGTGCGCGACACCGAGGGCACGGCCGAGGGTGCGGAAGCTGCCGCCCGCGAAGCCGTCGATGCCGGCGCGGAACTGATCCTGGGTCCCATCTTCTCGAAATCCGTGGAGGCCGTGACCCCGGTGGCGCAGAGCGCGGCGGTGCCGGTGATGGCATTCTCCAACAACCGCAAGGTGGCCCGGCCGGGGGTCTATGTCCTGGGCTGGCTGCCGTCGGAGCAGGTGGAGCGCGTGCTTGGCTATGCCGTCAGCCAGGGCCTGCGCCGCTTTGCCGTGCTGGCCCCAAGCAACGATTACGGCGACCTGATCGTGAACGCGATGGAGACGTCTGCGCGCCGCCTGGGCGGCGAACTGGCGCGGGTGGCGTATTACGACGCCACCTCTCCCGATGTCTCGGCGCCGATCAAGCGCCTCTCCGATTACGAAGAGCGCCGGGCCGCGCTGCGCCAGCGGATCGCGCAGCTTGAGAACCAGGGAACGGCGGCGGCAAGGGGGGAGCTTGAGGAACTCAAGACCATGGACGCGCTGGGCAGCGCGCCCTTCGACGCCGTCATGGTTCCCACCGGCGGCAAGGAGCTGCAAACCATCGCGCCGACCCTGCCCTTCTACGACGTCGATCCGGACGAGGTCCGCTTCCTCGGCACGGCACAGTGGAACGACCCCAGCCTGGGCACCGAGCCGGCACTGATCGGCGGCTGGTTCGCCGCGCCCTCGCCGGACGGCTGGAATAGCTTCAAGACGCGTTACAACCGGACTTTCGGAAGCGTTCCGCCCCGGCTGGTGTCGCTGGCCTATGACGCAACGGCTTTGGCCGCCCTGCTGGCCAGGCGGGCCGCGAACGACGACACGCGCGAGCCCGGCAAACCGGTTTACGACCCCGCGACACTGACCATGGCAAGTGGTTTTGCCGGCGTGGACGGTGTGTTCCGGATGCGTCAGGACGGTCTGGTCGAGCGCCGCTACGCCGTGATGGAGATGCAGCGCAACGCCCTGAAGGTCCTCGACCCGGCTCCTACGGACTTCCGCACCCTGACGTACTGAGGTTCTTGCCTCTATCCGCTATCCCAGAAGGTGGCCCAGCAGCGCGTTGAGGCGCAGGCGGCCCGCCGGTGTGGTGCGGATCGCCGTTTCGTCGATCCGGAGATAGCCAGCCTCGGCGAGGGCCGCAAGCTTGTCCGGGTCCAGAAGCGCCTCGGGTTCCGCCCCCAGTTCACGCCGGAAGGCCTTGCGAGCGATGCCCTCGTGCAGGCGCAGGCCCATCATGACCATTTCGGTAAGCCGCTCATCCGCCGATAGCGGCGAATCCTGCTGCGTGGCGTGGCCAGCGTTTTCGACGGCCGAGAGCCATGCCTCCGGCGCGCGGTGCTGGCGCGTCGCCGTCTTCGCGCCGTCCAGGGTCAGGCGGCCGTGCGCGCCCGGCCCAACGCCGATGTAGTCGCCATAGCGCCAGTACGTGAGGTTGTGCCGGCATTCCGCGCCCGGCCGGGCGTGGTTCGAGACCTCGTAGGCGGGCAGCCCGGCGCGGTCCAGAATCTCCCGCGTCTCCTCGTAGAGCGCGGCTGCGGTGTCGTCGTCGGCGGTCAGCCGCTCGCCCCGCTGCCAGGCGGTGTAGAAGCGCGTGCCGGGCTCGATCGTCAACTGATAGATGGAAATATGCTCCGGCCCCTCGGCCAGCGCGCGCTCAAGTTCGCCGCGAAGGCGCGCGACGTCCTGCTCGGGCCTGGACGTCATCAGATCGAAGGAATAGCGAGGAAAACTGCGCCGCGCCAGGTCGACCGCGGCCAGCGCCTCGGCGACGGAGTGCTGGCGTCCCAGGAACTTCAGCGCCGCGTCGTCCAGCGCCTGCACCCCCAGCGACGCCCGGTTCACGCCGGCGGCCCGGAACGCGGCGAAGCGTTCGGCCTCGGCGGAGGTCGGGTTCGCTTCCAGCGTGATCTCGATACCGGGATCGATCTCGAAGTGCGCCGCCACGGCATCGATGACGGCGGCCACGGTATCCGGGTGCATCAGCGAGGGCGTGCCCCCGCCGAAGAAGATCGACGTCACCCGCCGCCGTCCCGCCCGTGCCGCGTAGTGCGCCAGCTCCCGCAGCAACGCGCGGCGCCAGCGGCCGTGGTCGATATCCACGCGCACATGGCTGTTGAAGTCGCAGTAGGGGCACTTCGACAGGCAAAAAGGCCAATGGACGTAGATGCCAAAGCCCGGATCGCGGTCCACGGCCCTCACCATATCGGTCTGCATCGCGGTCTCGGCGACGGCGGGGTTCATCCTTCCAGAATATCCTCCACCAGCTTCTCGAACGCGCGGGCGCGATGGCTGATGCGGTGCTTGTCCTCGGGTTCCATCTCTCCGAATGTGGTGTCGAGACCCTCGGGAACGAAGATCGGATCGTAGCCGAATCCGCGGTCCCCGCGCGGCGGCCACACCAGGGTTCCCTCGACCCGGCCCTCGTAGGTCCGCACCGCGCCGTCCGGCCAGGCGAGGCACAACGCGCAGACGAAGGCCGCGTGCCTGTCCTCGGCGTCGCCCAGTTCCTGTTGCACCCGTTCCATGGCGACGTTGAAGTCCTTGTCCGATCCGGCCCAGCGCGCGGAATAGATGCCCGGCTGCCCATTCAGGGCGCGCACGTCCAGCCCGGAATCGTCGGCCAACGCCGGCAGGCCGGACGCCTCGGCGGCATGCCGCGCCTTCAGTTCCGCGTTCTCGGCGAAGGTGCTGCCGGTCTCCTCTGGCTCCGGGACGTCGCAGTCGTCGGCGGAGAACACCATGACGCCATAGGGCCGCATCAGGTCCGCGATCTCGTGCACCTTGCCGGGATTGTGGCTGGCGATGACCAGCCGGTCGCTGTCCAGGCCGACGCTCATAGGAACTAGCCTCCTTGGATGGCGGCGTGCTGTGCCTGCGTCAGTTCGGCGACGCCGCGCTCGGCCAGCGTCAGCAGGTTGTCGAAGGTGGCGCGGTCGAAAGGCTCGCTCTCCGCCGTCGCCTGCACCTCGACGATCTGGCCCTTGCCGGTCAGGACGAAGTTGGCGTCGGCCTGGGCGCTGGAATCCTCCTCATAGTCGAGGTCGAGCACCGGCTCGCCGTTTACCAGCCCGCAAGAGACCGCGGCCACGGAGTCGGTCAGCGGGATCTGCTGGATGGCCTTGGCTATACGCATGAAGTCGAAGGCCTGGTAGAGCGCGACGTAGGCGCCGGTGATCGCCGCCGTGCGGGTGCCGCCGTCGGCCTGGATGACGTCGCAGTCGATCTGGATGCTGCGCTCGCCGAAGCCCTGCAGGTTCGTCACCGCCCGCAGGGAACGCCCGATCAGCCGCTGGATCTCCAGTGTGCGCCCGCCCTGACGGCCGCGCGCGGCCTCGCGTGCGCCGCGGGTGTGGGTGGCGCGCGGCAGCATTCCGTATTCGGCCGTCACCCAGCCGCGGCCGCTGCCGCGCATGAAGCCGGGCACCCCCTCGTCGATCGAGGCGGTGCACAGGACGTGCGTATCCCCGAACCTGGCAAGGCAGGAGCCTTCGGCGTGTTTGCTGACGTCGGGCTCCAGCACGACGTGGCGCATCTCGTCGGCGGCGCGGCCGGATGGGCGCATACGGTCACTCTCCTTCATTACGGCGGTCGACGCCATATATCCTTGGGGATCGATCGGGCGGCGACGCTAGCCGAACACCAGGGTATCGTCCACCCTGGCGGGGATTCGGAAATGCCGTCGCCCGACGGGTATATCCGATCCCGCCCGCGTTGACGGGTTTTTGCGGACTACCTAGATTCACGGAACGCGAAAGGCGCGGGACTTTCATGACAAACCAGAGCAGCAGATTGCGCACGGACAGATCCGAGTTGGCAGCTCTCAACGAGCGCAGCCGGGACATCTTCCGTCACATCGTCGAAGCCTACGTCGAGACCGGCGCGCCGATCGGCTCGCGCACGCTGTCGCGCCAGCTCGGCATGCACCTCTCGCCGGCCACGATCCGCAACATCATGGCCGACCTGGAGGACGCGGGCCTGCTATACGCTCCGCACGCCTCGGCCGGCCGGCTGCCGACCGAGATGGGGCTCCGGCTGTTCGTGGACGGGCTTCTGGAATACGGCAATCTGAGCGAGGAGGACCGCAAGCGCATCGAGGGCCGCTGCGCGGCGACGGGCCGCAGCCTGTCGCAGGCGCTGGAGGAGGCAAGCACCATGCTCTCCGACCTCTCGCACTGCGCGGGCCTTGTCGTCGCGCCGAAGATGGAAGAGGCGCTGAAGCACATCGAGTTCGTTTCGCTGGGACCGGGACGTGCGCTGGTGGTCATGGTGACCAGCTCCGGCGCGGTGGAGAACCGCATCATCGACGTGCCGATGGGCCTGCCGGCGTCCTCCCTGGTGGAGGCGAGCAACTACCTGACCTCCCGGCTTGTCGGGCGCACGCTGGGCGAGGCGCAGGCGGCGGTGGAAAGCGAGTTGCAGCAGGACCGCGCCGAGTTGAACGAACTGACGACGAAACTGGTCCAGGCCGGTCTCGCCGACTGGTCCGAGGGCAACCAGGGCGCGTTGATCGTGCGCGGCCAGGCACAGTTGCTGCAGGATATCACCGCCATCGAGGACCTGGAGCGGGTGCGAAAGCTGTTCTCCGCGCTGGAGACCAAGGAATCACTGCTTCGCCTCCTGGACCTGGCCGACGATGCCGAAGGCGTGCAGATCTTTATTGGCGCGGATAACGAACTATTTGGCATGACGGGTTGCTCGATGGTGGTCGCGCCGTATACCAACTCGCGCCAACAGTTCGTCGGCGCCATCGGCGTGATCGGCCCGACGCGCATCAACTACGCGCGGATCATCCCGATGGTCGACTATACCGCAAAGTTACTCGGCCGGCTGGTCGGCTAGAAACATCGAATCACGTAGGAAGAGGACACAAGGCAAGCCCATGACGGCAAAGGAGCAACGCGCCAATCAGGAGCACGAGGCCGAGCCGCGCAACGGCACGGCCGAGGGTGAGCAGCCCGACAACGCCGAGGCCGCCCGCGCGGAAGCCAACGCCAAGGCCGCGGCCGAGAAGGCCGCTCGCCTGGCGGAGACCGAAGCCGGCGAGGCCGAGAGCCAGGAGACGGCGGAAGGGGACCCGATGACGGCGCTGCGGAACGAGGTCGACGATCTGAAGGAACGCCTGCAGCGCGCCGTGGCGGAGACCGAGAATGTCCGCCGCCGCGCCGAGCGCGAGCGCCAGGACGCGGTGAAGTATGCCGCTTCCCCGCTGGCCAAGGACCTGCTGAGCGTGGCCGACAACCTGCGCCGCGCCCTCGACAGCGTGCCGAAGGAGGCCGCCGAGCAGGACGCGAACACGAAGAACCTGCTGGCCGGCGTGGAGATGACCGAGAAGGAACTCTCCGACATACTGGCCAAGCACGGCATCCAGCGCGTCAAGGCGGATCCCGGCGACCGCTTCGACCCGCACCGTCACGAGGCCATGTACGAGGTTCCGACCGACGAACACGCCCCGGGCAGCATCGTTCACGTGGTGCAGAACGGCTACATGCTGCACGACCGCCTGCTGCGCCCGGCCCGCGTCGGCGTGGCCAAGGCCGCCAACGGCAGCGGCGGCGTCGACACCAAGGCTTGAGCAACGGAAAGCGGGTCTGTGGCCGCCGGTCGCAAGCCCGCTCTTCCCGCCCCGATCCCAAGGCGCTCCTCAGTCAGCTTCGCGAACAGCCCCTCCCGGAGCGGGGCGACCTCGGCGGTGGGATGCTATTCGCTCGACACTTGATCTATCAAACGCTGGAAACGATCGAGAAAGGGGTCTTCGCCAACCGCCATCGCCGCAACCCCGGAATTGACGGGGACGATCCAGTCACGCCCGGCACGCGACACGCCGCCGCTGATGTCCGAGCCCTCGAACTCCAATAGCCGGACAGACCCATTGGCGTCATGCAGGTGAATCGTGGCGGCCGCCGTAGCGCCGAAAGGTCCCCTTCCATCGGCCTCGATCATCTGGATCGAGCGCACTTCCCCGGTTTCCGCGAATGCGATTGCGGCGGACGGCAGGTCGCCACGGTCCACCATTCGGTGATAGACGGATTCGCGTCCCTCGTCGCTGAAAACAAGCTTGTCGCCGCCCTCGAACCGAAACGCAAAGGTGAGAGGATCGTCGTTCTCATGGTCGAAGGTTATCTCGTCTCCCTCGACCCCGAATTCGGAACCGACGAAAACATCCATCCGTCCACTGTCGTCGGTGAAGACTTCGAAGACACGCCCATCGCGCCGCAGAACGAAGATATACTGGGAATTCTCCGCCTTGGGCTCCAGACTGCCGGGAACCAGGTACCAAGTGCCGTACAGGCGTTCATCGGCGAGGGCGAGCGAGGCGATCAGGGTCATCGCGACCGCGAGGATGGTGACCTTCATATATTCCCCGGAAACTGCAATGTATGGGTCTGACGTTAAAGGGTGAGCCTTGCCGTGAAGGCAGCGGGATATCCCCGCCCTCACCGACGCGGCGCGATCGGCTGGGCCGCCTCCCTCGCCACGCGTTCGAAGTACGCCGCCTCCTGACCCTGCCGCAAGGCGAAGGCCATAACGTTTGCGCCGAGCGGGATGCCCCAGGCGGTGCCGTCGCGTCGCAAGGCGCCCTTGAACCGAGCCCCGGGCATATGGACCAGCGCGACCCGGTCGTCGCCGTTGCGAAGGTCAACCAACACCGTCTCGGCGTCGCCGAAGAAGTCCTCCGCGTTGGCCCGGCGGTAGGATTCCACCTCTCCTGTCAGTGCGAGACGTAGAAGAGCCGCGTGGAGATGCTTGTCCGCCGGCATCCGCTTATAGACGAAATCCCCCTCGTCGTTCGAGAACACGACCGTATCGTCATCTTGGAACGCGAACGAAAACCGGCCATCCGGTGCCTCGGCCGTTTCGTGGTAGCGGAAGCGGGCGACGCTCCCCTCCACCTCCATGCGCGTGCCGGTGCTGGGCTCCATATCGCCGGACTTCATGCGTGGGATCGTGGCCAAACGCCCGTCGACGTGAAGCGCCTCGGCCCCGTAGGACTCGTCGAAAGAGGTGCTGCCGTCTTCGCCCACCAGATACCAATAGCCATAGAGGCGAGGATCGCCCTGGCAGTTGCCCGGCGCGGCACAGACACCTTCACGCTCGCCGTCGCCGTCCGCCCCCTGCCTCGACGCCTGCTGCGACCGAGGAAGCGGCGACGCGTCCGCGGCCGTAACGCCCCTGGCCGCCGCGCTCTCGTAAAGCTTGCGCGCCATATCCACGTCGCGTTCGACGCCGCGCCCTTCCTCGTAGAGCCGGGCCAGACGGACCTGCGCCTCCGGAATGCCCGCGTCCGCCGCACGCCGATAGAGTTCCGCCGCCTTGCGCGCGTCCTCCGGGCGGCCCTGGCCGGTCTCGTACAGGCGGCCGAGATCCAGCGCGGCCCCGCTCACGCCGTTGGCGAGCGCCCGTTCGAGCCAACGCGCCGCCTCCTCGAAATCGGGGGAGCCGGCAACATCGCCCGTGAGGTGAATCCGCCCCATCACCAACTCGGCCGGCGGATGACCGGCCGCCACGGCCTCCTCCAGGAGAGACAGGCCGCGTGCCTCGTCCGCCCCTACCGCGATGCCCTCAAGCAGCATCACCGCCATGCCGTAGGTGCCGTGCGTGCCAATCTTCCCGGATTCCCGCGATGCCTTCTCGTACAGACGCCATGCTTCCTCGGGATCGGACACACCCCCGGCACCCCCGCGATAGAGATCGGCCAACGCGGCATAGGCCGGCGGAAAATCCTGTCCGGCGGCGCGGCGCAGCATTCGGACGGCACGGTCGAAATCAAGTTGCCGCAGCGAGGGATCGGAGTAGACCAACCCAAGCACGTACTGCGCCTGCGGTACGCCCTGATCGGCGAGATCCTCCATCATGGCCACACCCGCCACGACGTTGCCCTTCCCGCCTTCGCCGGTCAGGTAGCCGTACGCCGTATCGAATATCGTACGTATCTCGCGCTTGTCGGGTGCCGCTTCGAGCGAGTCGTCCAGTGCGCGCAGCGCCTCCAGGCGTTGCGCGCTGTCGGCGTGCGTCGTCTGCCCCGGCGCGATCAGCGCCAGACACAGACATGCGGCGGCTATATATAAATGGTTCGTCGGCGCGCCGAATCTATTTCTCAAAATATCCCCCTGCTTTTGCACGCTTATTTTCCGTTTCGTACAAGTAAAAGATAATAATCTTCCGAATTGCTACTTACTCTTTCGCTTTTTTTATTAAAATATATACTTCTTCCAATTGAATTTCCCGATCTAAAATCGAGAGAATACATGACATTGAAGGTGCCCCCGGCGCTGTCGGTTTCAACACCGCTGGTAGATGAAAGATAGCTTACGTCGTCCCCAATGGTGGTGATATCGAAGACGCCGGTATGAGAATAGTTCGTGTAATCGCGATACGTATGGCCGGTGAAGTCGTAGCAGTATCCGGGCGTAGGTCTCTCCGGGGCCGGGTTGTCCATCATCCTGTAATAGTCCGGGTGATCCCAATGGCGGCAGTAGACGAGCGTTTCCAGTTCCTCGATCGTCGGGACGCGCCAGTCGCTGTGTCCGGCGAACGACACCTCGCCCGGACGCGGTAGCGTGTCCACGTAGACGCGCTTGCGATCGCCTTCGCAGCGCGGCCTGACATGCTTGCCCGGGTGCGCCTCTCTCGGCCACTCGACGAATTCCCTTCCATAGGTGCACAGCATCCATTGCAGCCCGGTCACGACGTCCGTGACCGTGCCGTTGCCGTGATCGCGGTATCGCTGGGCCACCAGATCGTCCCCGCCGCCGGGGTCGAGAGCATCTTCCAGGGCGCGCCACTTCGCCTTCACGGCGTCGCTGACGGGCGGGTCGGCGGCAAAGAAGGCCCGCGCTTTCTCCAGGTCGTCGTCCAGACCCGACGGAAGTTCCAGATGCCATTCCGACAGCCGTGCCGCAACCTGGGGCCCGAGATCGCGCAGGTAAGCCGCCGCGCGCCTGTCGGCAGCGGCGGCGGGCGCGTTCGCGCGCACGTCCCGCCATGCGGCAACCACCGCGTCCGAAAGCCGCTCGCGATGGGACGAGACCACCGCGTCGATCTCCTCGGCTTCCCGCGCCAGCTCCTCGGTCAATCCTTCGCGGCGCACGTCGTCGGCAAAGTCCGAGACGATGCGGGACAGCTCCTCGTCGTAGACACTACGCACGCCATCGAGCAAGTGCAGGGCCTCGGGTTCGGCCCGCCGGATCGCGCGCAGCAGGTCATAGATGTGGACGCGGAAGTCGCCGGTTTCGAGATGGACGATCGGCGCCTGTCCCCGGACGTACTCGGAATAGTCGTAAAGCCCTCGGTCGTGATAGTTGTAAAGCAGGCGGCGCATCACCTCCTTCGCCTCCTCGCGCCCGAGCAAGTGTTCCTTGAAGGAGTCGCGCGCGAACGACGGCCTGACCATGCCACGCCGCGTGAAGGTCTCGCCCCAGTCCGGGCTGCCGGGAACGGTCCAGCCCCATTCGCCCGGCTGTCCCAAAAGGCCCTGATAGGCGCGGTAGATCGATACGTCGTCGAAGATCGTGTCCGCCTCGGGCTTGCCCTGTCGCAGGGCGGCGGGCAACCGGTTGAGCGCATCGCGGCGGAGCACCGCTTGAAATGAGAAGTCGTAGATGCGCGCCATGTCCATCAGATCGCGCGATACCGTGACATGGTCGTGTCCGTTCCAATGCACGGTACCGTCGGGCAAATTGCCCCTGGCCGCGATGGTCAAGAACGGGATCACGCCGTCCTCCGCCGTCAGATTGATGCGGGCCAGGCGCGGCGCCTTGCCGACGAAAGCCCACACCGGCTCGCCCACCAGCACCCACAGCCGGTACTTCAGCCGCATGAGCGGCTCGCCCACCACGGGTTGGAAGATGCCCACCACGCCTGGGCGGAAGGAGAAGGTGCCGCTGACGCCGCTGCTGTCGATCTCGCCCTTGGCGATGATCGCGAAGTCGTCTTCCTCGTCCGCCGCGCGGGAAACGCCCGGCCACGGGATGCCGATCACGGCGATGGCGAGAACGAGAACAAGTCGACGCAGCGCGAGGCGCATCCGGATCTCCCTGCCGGTTCTTGCTCCGTCAGGGAGCAGATTGGACGCTCAGACACCCCACGCGTCCGAGGGAATCCAAATGACCCGGAAAAGTCAATGGAAGTCCCGCCCGGTCAATGTCTCAATTTGAAAATGGAAATTTGGTAGCGTATCAACCACCAAAATGGTTGCGGGCAGGCGCCCCAGTGCTGCTCTGGGTTTGAAAGGATGATTAGGGTGCGGTACACGCTTCCCTCCACTTATGGGGGAAATCGTGTCGGCAGCGAGTCGTGGGCGCGCCGCTCAGCGCTATAGTGATTTTCTATATGAAGCGCAAGTCGCGGCAATGGCCACGCTGGAGACGGCCGTCGCGCCATTTCGGCTGACCGTCATCACACGCGCGGCCGTTGAGGCATGGAAGACGCATTGGAAGCCCATCAACAATCGGGAACTCCCCGATGGTGGATGGGATTGGGAAGCGATCCGACAGGAGTATAGAAACGACCACAAACGCTTTGAGCTGGCGATTTGGGGCGAAAATGAAGAGCTGTGCGGCCTCGCTATCGGTACGCGTAACAAGACAGCCGCCAGGCTTGATGCGATCGAAGGAAGCCCCTCAGATTCGCATCCCTTAAAGGGGCAAATTTTGTTAATCGGTTTGCAAGCTCTATCATGCTATGCTCAGAAAACGGGTCGAGCAGAGGCGTGGCTTATGGAGCCAGTTGAGGGGTTGGTCGAAATCTACGAGCAGGATTTCGGGTTCACCCTTGAACGGCCGCGTAAGTCCGCGCCATATTGCCGCCGGAGGGTTTAGAGATGACCGGGCTCATGAAGTTGCTAAAATCCCATGCTCCGTGGCACCGCCATGAGGGGCACGCCGATGATAATGGCGGCAGCGACGGCCATGAGCCGCGCCCGATGATCGGTCTGTATGGCCAGCTTAGCCCTGAACAGCGCAAAAGAGCGCGCAACGTAAAGGTTCGTGAGCGCTCGGGCCGCAACGATATGCCAACCGTTAAACACGGCTAGTCGTTTTCGCGCTTTTTGTACGGCCCGCGCGACCCCGAAGCTGCCGCCCGAGCATCGATCAGCCCGACGATCCATTCCATGTCGTGAAGCGTGTCGGTAAGGCCAGCGGCCATCGCGCGCGACACGCCGCCAAGGCTCTTGTGCTGGCGGCAGAAGTTGTACCACACGAAATACAGCGCCAGCGCGTGGCAGTGGTTCTCGACCTTCTTTGAGAACGCATTGGTCAGCCGCGTGAAACGGCGCATGCTCATCCGCATGGTGAGGTTCTGCCGCTCGACGTAGGACGTGCTGACGTGCTTGCGGTCGGGGTCGCTCTCGGTGTCCTGCTTGCGCGTACCGATGCACACCGCCGGGCTATAACGATCCTTCGCGGCCTCAGGGGCCGTACCGTACAGCTTCACGAGCTGCGCAAAATCCACATTCACGCCGAATGTACCTTCAACAGCTTCCAGGTACGCCTTGTGGCCGTCCACCCGGTTCGCAAGGCGGCTCGCCACGTCCTGTATGAAGTCGTTCGCATCTTCGGCATCGCGGCTGCCGACAAGCCCGGCCATTTTCAAACTGAGACACTACCCTGGCGCAATTTGCCGCGCATCGCCGGTCTTCAGTGACGGAAGTGCCGCATGCCGGTGAAGACCATCGCCAGGCCCTTGTCGTCGGCGGCGGCGATCACCTCGTCGTCGCGCTTGGAGCCGCCGGGCTGGATGACCGCGCTGACGCCGGCCTCGGCGGCGGCCAGCAGGCCGTCGGCGAAGGGGAAGAAGGCGTCGGAGGCAACGACCCCGCCCTCGGTGCGGCTGCCGGTCTCGCCGGCGGCCTCGGCCGCTTCACGGGCCTTTCGAGCGGCGATGCGGGCGGAGTCGACGCGGCTCATCTGCCCGGCCCCGATGCCGACGGTGGCGCCGTCCCTGGCGTAGACGATGGCGTTCGACTTGACGTGCTTGGCCACGCGGAAGGCGAAGATCATGTCGCGCAGCTCGGCCTCGCTGGGCGCACGGCGGGTGGCGGTCCGCACGTCCTCGGCGGCAACGCGCCCGCCGTCGCGGCTTTGCACCAGCAGGCCGCCGGCCAGGGTCTTCGCGGTCATGCCCGTTGCCGCCGGGTCCGGCATCGCGCCGGTGACAAGGACGCGCAGGTTCTTCTTGGCGGCGAAGACCTCGCGCGCGCCTTCGTCGACCTCGGGCGCGATCACGACCTCGGCGAACAGTTCGCCGACAGCTTCCGCCAGGGCGCGGTCGACGGGCCGATTGACGGCGATGATGCCGCCAAAGGCGCTGACCGGATCGCAGGCCAGCGCCTTTCGGTAGGCCTTTAAAACGTCCTCGGCGACGGCCACGCCACATGGATTTGCATGCTTGACGATCACCACGGCGGGCTCGTCGAACTCCGCCACCGCCTCGAACGCGGCGTCGGTGTCGTTGAGGTTGTTGTAGGACAGTTCCTTGCCTTGAAGCTGCTCGGCCGTCGCCACGCCGGGCCGGCGGCCGCCCGCCTCGCCCGTGGCATAAAACGCTGCCGTCTGGTGCGGGTTCTCGCCATAGCGCAGAACCTGCCGCCGCGTGCCGGCCAGCGACAGTTCGCGCGGGTAGTCGACGCCCTCCTGCCGCGCCATCCAGCCGGCCACGGCCGCGTCGTAGCCGGCGGTGTGGGCGAAGGCATCCGCCGCCAGCCGCCGCTTCAGGGCGTCCGAAAGCGCGCCATCGTTGGCGGCCATGTCGTCCAGGACGGTTTCATAGTCGTCCGGGCTTGTCACCACGGCGACGAAAGCATGGTTCTTTGCCGCCGCGCGCACCATCGCCGGCCCGCCGATGTCGATGTTCTCGACGCAGGTCTCGCGGTCGGCGCCCGAGGCGACGGTCGCGGCGAAGGGATAGAGGTTGACGGCCAGCAGGTCGATCTCGGGAATGCCGTGCTCGGCCATCGCGTCGCGGTGCGCGGCCACGTCCCGCCGTCCCAGCAGGCCGCCGTGAATGCGCGGATGCAGCGTTTTGACGCGACCGTCCATGATCTCGGGAAAGCCGGTCACCTCTGCCACCTCCCTGACTTCCAGCCCGGCCTCGCGCAGCGTGCGCGCCGAGCCGCCGGTGGACAGCAGCTCCACGCCGCACTCCGCCAGGACGCGGGCGAAGTCCACAAGACCGCGCTTGTCGGAGACGGATAGCAGGGCGCGGCGCACCCGAGGTTTCGAGTCGCTCATCGGAGGCTCCCGGTCAGGCTGACGGATAGGTGGTGCGGTCTTACGGCCCCCAACGCAACGGCGTCAAGTGCGCGCCCCCGCGAAGCGCGCCGCGCTCAGGCTGCGGCGGCTTCGTTCGCCACGAAGGCGGTTTCCACGTCCTCCGCCGCGGCGAAACGGCGCAGAAGGTCGGCCGCGCGCGCCACGGCCGGGTCCGGGTCGGCGGGCTCGCCGAAGCAGATCAGCACCATCAACAGGCGCCGCGTATCGGCCGTGATGGCGGTGCGCACGCTGTCGCTCGTCGGGCTGCCGAAGGGTCCGTCGGCGTCCGCGAAGAGCGGCAGGCCCGCCAGGTTCAGATCCCCGCGCCCGATCCCCTCATAGCGCTCGCCCGCCTCGCCGGGCCGGAACAGCACCGGCGGCGACAGCTTGTCAATGTCATAGGCGCCGATGGAGATGCCGGTTTCCAGCGAGACGACGTTGTTCACATCGACGACCGAGTTGACGCGGTAGATGCCCTTGCCCTGCTTCGCCCGGCGCAGCAGCGCCTCCGCCGCCGGGCGGTAGCGGGCCGGATCCTTGCCCAGCGCCTTGTAGGCCCGGCGCGCGGCGGCGATGGCCGGTACCTGCGACGGTGCGCCCTCGCCCAGCGCGGCGACGCGCTCCGCAGCCGTCTCGTCCAGCAGCCGGCCAAGCTCCGGCTCGGCCTCGACAGGCCGCACGGACGCCTCGATGCAGCCCAGGCGCACCGGCACGCCCGTGGCGGCGAAGCGGCCAGCGACGGCGATATCGATCACGTCTTGCCCCCTTCGCGCTTCAGCGCCCACTTCACGGTGGTCCGCCGCTCGTCCGTCCGTGCGCGCAGGACCACCTGCGTGCTGCGCCGCACCTCGTCGGGCCGGCCCAGGTAGACGCTTTCCTCCAGCGCCATTTCCGCCCCGGCAGCACGCAGGCGCCAACCGCTGCCGCCCGGCGTGCGCAACAGCACGGCCGAGCCGTCCTGAACCAGCCCGGCCTTCACATCGGGATGCAGGTGGAAGCGGATCGCGATGGGCGTGCCGGAGGGCGCACCGTCCACGGTGTCTTCCCCGCGCAGGTCGTCGCCCTCGGTGGCCAGATAAAGCCGGCGCTCGTGGAAGGCGCCATGCGTGCGGCGGTAGCCGTCGTGGCGCATGTCCAGCCAAGTGGCGCCCTCGCCCTCCTCCCGACGGCAGATCACGTCCTCGGGCCGCCGGCCCAGGCCGCCACGGGGTAGAAGCTCGCTGGAGTTGGTTTCGCCCAGCGTCAGGGTGGAATGCGCCGCCGTGGCCCGCTGCACCTCTTTCCAGCGCGCGTCACCGTGCTGCGCGCCGCAGTTGACGATTAGGCGGTCGCGGCCGTGGCTCATCTCGAACGACAGCGTGCCGGCGTGGGCATGCGTATCGCAGCCTGCCTCGGGCGGCTGGCCGGCGTCGACGATCAGCAGCGTGCGCCCGGCCTGCATGCGCTGAAAGCCGCTTTGCGGCGCGGCCATGTGGGCGCGGCTGCGCCCGCCGGCGCGCTGCTGCGTCATGTCCAGGAACACCGCCTGCTCTTCCTGCGTGTCGTTGAACAGGGCCAGCGTGCGGTCGGCGTGCTGGTACATCTTCAGGACCGGCACCATGCCCTCGATCGCCAGGGTCAGGCTGCGCGTGCCGTCGTGCCCGGCCGCCGCAAGCGCGGCGCGGATGTCGATCAGGTCACGCAGCACGGCCAAGTGCATCGACGGGCTGCGCTCCACATGGCCGCCGTCGGCCAGGATCTGGCGCGGCAGTTCCGCCTCCATCATGGCAAGGCCGCGACGTAGCCACCCCTCGCCGTCGGGCAGGCACAGGCCGGCGTAGACGAGACCTTTCAGGGCGGCGATCAACTCGGCGCCGGTCAGGCCCGCGGGCAGGCTGCGATAAAGGTCCCGCGCCTGCCGCGCCAGAGAATCCAGTAGCTGCGTGCAGAATGCGACGTCGGCGCTGGCGGCGAAGAACTCGTACTGGCCCAGCCAGTTGGCGATGCGCCGGCCAGTCGTCGCGGGCGCCCAGGCCTGCTCGCGCGGGCCGGGATGGCGGGCGATCCAGTCCCCGACCAGCTCACGGGCGCGGCGCCGGGCGGCATCGCCGCCCAGGACCCGCAGGTCGCGCAGCCACCCGAAGGCGTGCAGTTCCGCCACCCAGTCGCCCTCGGCCCCGATGGGATTCCAGAACGGCGCCGGGTTGGCCAACGTCCGCCCGGCAAAACGGAAGCGGTTTTGGATGATGCCCTGGCCAAGCTCCGCCGTGCCCGGCCAGGCGTCGCCCGGCTGGCGCAGCAGGTGCGAGGGCGTGCGGCCGCTCAGTGTCCAGCGATAGACGGCGCTGGACCGATACGGCCGCTTCAGCGCGAAGAGCGTCCGTTGCCACTTCAACGCGGTGGGCAGGCGGATGAACGCGCGCAGGCTGGCCGGCAGGCCCGGCCGCCGCGTGGGGCGGGGCCCGGCGGCCGGCGAGGTCTGCTGCGCCGCCGCCTCGCCGTCCATATCTCAGCCCTGTCCGCGGAGCCGCGCGATGTTGCCGGCGTAGGCGTTCGCGCCGCCCTTGAACGTCGCGGAGCCCGCGACCAGCACATCCGCCCCGGCGGCCACGGCCTCCGCCGCCGTTTCGGCGTTGATGCCGCCGTCCACCTCCAGATCGATGGCGCGGCCCGAGGCGTCGATCATCTCGCGCAGCCTTTTCAGTTTTCGTTTCGCACTCGGAATGAACTTCTGGCCGCCGAAGCCGGGATTGACGCTCATCACCAGGATGAGGTCGACCATGTCGATCACCTCTTCCACCGCGGAGATGGGCGTGCCCGGATTTATCGAAACACCGGCCTTCTTCCCCTGCGCCTTGATCGCCTGCAGCGAGCGATGCACATGCGGCCCCGCCTCGGGGTGCACGGTGATGATGTCCGCACCCGCTTCGGCGAAGGCCGCGATGTAGGGATCGGCGGGGGCGATCATCAGGTGGACGTCGAACGGCAGGTCGCTGTGCGGCCGCAACGCCTTCACGACGTCCGGGCCGATGGTGATGTTCGGCACGAAGTGGCCGTCCATCACGTCGATGTGGATATAGTCGGCGCCGGCGGCGCTGACGGCGCGCACCTCTTCGCCCAGGCGGGCGAAGTCGGCGGAGAGAATCGAGGGGGCAATGCGGGTCGGTTGCTGCATGCACCCTTGACTATCAGCAAGCCCGAACCCCCGCAAGCGGGCTTACGCGCTCTCCGATAGGCGCGTCGTGCGCTCCAGCACGCGCAGCCGGCTCATCACCAGGTCGCGGTCCAGATAACAGCCCTGCAGGTGCCGTCGGCCGCTGTTCGGGTCGAAGGCATCCCGGCCGTGCAGGACGCGCAGGTTGTCGAACGCGATCATTTGCCCCGGACCCAGCGTGAAGCGGATCATGAAATGCGGGTCGCGCAGCATCGTCCAGAATTTCCGATAGGCCGCGTAGAACGCCTGCATCCGCGCCGGCGGAACGTCCAAGGCGTCGCGGATCCAGTTGTTGAAGCGGATCTCGCACAGCGCGCCGTCGGCGTCGCGGCCGATTGTGGGCGCCCGGAAGCGGATATCGGACTCCTCGTCCTGGAAGCGGAAATCCACGGGCTGCGTCGCCAGCACCTCGAAGGCCTCGGGGTCTTCGCGCTGCAGGGCCTCGGCCACGGCGAAGCCGTCGGTCAGGATCGACGCGCCGCCGGTGGCGCCGTTCTCCAGGCAGTAGAGAAGCTGAAAGTCCGGCGGGCGCTGCCAATTCGGCAGGTCCACGTGCGGCTCCAGCTTGATGGCCGTGTAGGCGGCGTTGTTCGGATTCGGCTTCGAAACGACATCGAAGGTATGGCCGAAATTGGTCTCCCGCGCCCAACCGACGCGCCCGACAACGTCCAGGAGCGAACCCTCGGCCGTGGGCCCGTCGCTCAAAAGCGCGAGACCGTGTTCGGAGAGCGCGTGCAGCCAGCGCCGCAAGCCGGCGTCACTCTCCATCAACTCAGCATAGGACACCGAGGGAATGGCGCCCTGCATCTCGGCGCCCCAGGGCCGTGCCCGGCGGCTCTCGGTGTCCGCCGCGCGATTGGTGTAATCGCGCTCCCGCAGCCAGGCCGGGTCGAACAGGCTTTCGTGCCAGCCGCCGTTCTCGGGCCACAGCAGGCGCAAGGCACCATCCGGGCGCAGTTCGACGCGGGGCGGGTCCAATTCCTCCGGTAGGTCCAGCAGCTCGAAAGTGCGCTCGCGCGTCTGTGGGTGCCGGCACTGCGCGCAGGCACAGTTGTCGCGCAGCCAAAGGTGGTGGAAACGGCTGGTGCGCCCGTCATCCCAGGTCAGTGCAACGGCGCCGTCCTCCGCCGTTGCCGCCACAATGCGCTGCGCCGCGCGCGATGGCGCGAATTCCCCCATATCGACGATAGGGCCGTCCGGGGTCATGCCGGGTCTCCTGTCCGTGTCTCCTTACGCCTCGAAGAATTGTGTCCTCGCCCGGGCTTGCGCAAACGATTAATCTCGCGGCTGAGACTTAGACAAACTTATGGGCCGCTTCCGCATGAGTGGGTCGCTTCCGCCGCTGAACTGGCTGCGCGCCTTCGAGGCCGCCGCCCGCCACATGAGCTTTACCGAGGCCGCACGCGAACTGGGCGTCACGCAGTCCGCCGTCAGCCAGCAGGTTCGCTTACTGGAAGGCCGGCTGGGCCAGCCCCTGTTCCGCCGTCTGGCACGCAGCCTGGAACTGACCGAGGCCGGCCGCGCCTATCTGCCGAAAGTGCATCAGGCGTTCGAGACGCTGGGCCACGCGACGGAGGAAATCTTCGGCAGCCGCGACGACCGGCCGCTGACGGTGCGCGCCACGCTGGGCTTCGCCGCGCTGTGGCTGGTGCCACGCCTTGGCCGCTTCCGGGAGGCCAATCCGGACGTCGCGATCAACCTTGTCACCAGCCTGTGGCACGACGCGCGGGGGAGCGAGGGCATCGATCTGGAGATTCGTTACGGTACGACAACGGAATCCGATTTCACCGCCGAGCAACTGACCGAAGAATGGCATTTCCCCGTCTGCACGCCGGCCCTGGCGGCTCGACTGTCCGCGCCTGGCGACCTTGCCGGCTATACGCTTCTTCATACGGTCGGGTTCGAGACCGGCTGGCCGCAGTGGTTGAAGGCCGCGGGGGTTGCAAGCGAACCGTCGGAGCCCGGCCGCGTGAGCTGCGATACCAGCGTCCTCGCCCTCGACCTCGCGCGAAGGGGCGCAGGCGTGGCGCTGGCGCGCACCACCTATGCCGAGGAGGCGCTGGCACGCGGCGACCTTGTGGCGCCCTTCGATCTGCGGATTCCGGCGGAGGGGTTCCATCTCCTGACCCCGCGCCGCCGGGCCTTGCCGCCGCACACCAAGGCGTTCCGGGACTGGCTGTTGTCGGAGATCGCGGCGCCTGGACCGAACCGGGACTAGCTCTCGCGCTTGTGCAGGCGGCAGGCGTAGAAGCCGTCCATCCCGCCGCGCTCCCCAAGGTGGCAAGGCAAGGTGCGCAGATCGCCTGCAGGTGTGATCGCCTCCGAAAGTCCCCCGATTTCCTCCGGTCGGACCGGGACGCGCTCCAAATCGTTTCGGCTTTGCAACAATACGTCGACCTGCTCGGACCCTTCCGCCGGCTGAAGCGAGCAGACGGCGTAGACCAGCGTGCCGCCCGGTGCCAGCATCTGCGCCGCTGCCGCCAGCAGGTCCCGCTGAACCGCCGCCATGGACGGCACATCCTCCGGCCGCTTGAGGCGCGCGATGTCGGGATGCCGGCGCAGAGTGCCCGTAGCCGTGCATGGCGCATCCAGCAGGATCGCCTCGGCCGGCTGCGGCGGCGTCCATTCCGTCAGGTCGGCGGCAACCGTCGCGGCGGCCAGGGAAAGCCGGTTCAGGTTCTCGCCAAGCTGCTGCAAGCGCTGTTTGGAGCGGTCGACCGCCAGCACCGTGGCGCCGGCGGCGGCAAGCTGCGCCGTCTTCCCGCCGGGCGCGGCGCAAAGGTCGAGGATGTGCCGGCCGCTGACGTCGCCCAGCAAGCGGGCGGGCAGCGCGGCGGCCGCGTCCTGCACCCACCAGGCGCCGTCGCCGTAGCCCGGCAGCCGCCGCACGTCTCCCGAGCCCGGCGGCAGGCGCAGCGTGCCCGTCGGCAGAATCTCGGCCTCCAGCCGCTCGGCCCATGCCTCCCGGTCCGCCTTGACGGAGATGTCGAGCGGCGGCTCTTGCAGGTGCTGCGCGGCGATGGCGCGCGCCGTTTCCTCGCCATAGGTCTCGCACCACGCCTGCCACAGCCAGCGGGGCGTGTTGCGGCGCTCGGCGTCCTGATCGGCCAGGATGGCCTCGCGCTCGCGCACAAGCCGCCGCAGCACGGCGTTGAGAAGCCCCTGATGCGGGCCGACGCGCACGCCGGTGGCCAGCGCCACCGTCTCGCCAACGGCGGCATGCGCCGGCACGTCGAGGAACAGAACCTGCGCCGCGCCCAGGCGCAGTAAATCCTGGACCGCGTTCAGCTTGCCCTTCAACGGCCTGTCCAGGCAGCGGGCGATGGCGTTGTCGAGCTGGCCCACCCGGCGCAACACCGTCGTGGTGAGAAGCCTGGCGAAGGCGCGGTCGCGCGGCTGCAGATCGCGAAGCCGGGGAATGGCGGCGCCGGCATCCTCCAGGGTTTCGCCCTGGCGCAGGATGCGGCGTATCCATTCGAAAGCGGCGCGGCGCGACTCGCGTCCGGCCGAGCGGTTAGGAGTGTCGGGAGATTGCGTCATGGGCGGGGTCTAGCACGGCCCCAAGCCGGCGACCAACGCCGTTCTCAGCCCCAGGGGCTCGCCGGGCGATTGCCGCCGCCGCTGCCTGTCTTGCCCCACTCGCGGGCCAGCGCTTCCAGCCGGGCCACCCGCTCGCTCGTGGCGGGGTGCGTGGAGAACAGGCTGCCGAAGTGCTTGCCGGACAGCGGGTTGATGATGAACATATGCGCCGTCGCGGGGTTCTTCTCGGCCACGCGGTTCTCGTGCGACTTGGCAGCGCCCGCGATCTTGTCCAGCGCCGAGGCGAGCCACAGCGGCTGGCCGCAGATCTCCGCGCCGGCCCTGTCGGCGGCGTACTCGCGGGTGCGGCTGATCCCCATCTGCACCAGCATCGCGGCCAGCGGCGCCAGCAGCGCCACCAGCAGCGCGCCCATGCCGCCCAGCGGATTGTCGCGGTTGTTGCCGCCGAACAGGCCCGCGAACATCGCGAAGTTGGCCAGCATGGAGATGGCGCCCGCGATGGTCGCCGTGATGGTCATCGTCAGCGTGTCGCGGTTCTTCACGTGCGCAAGCTCGTGCGCCATGACGCCAGCGACCTCCTGGCTCGACAGGCGGCGCAGCAGGCCCGTTGTGGCGGCGACGGCGGCGTTCTCGGGATTGCGCCCAGTGGCGAAGGCGTTCGGCTGGTCGTTGTCGATGATGTAGACCTTCGGCATCGGCAGGGAGGCGTTCTCGGCCAACTGTGCAACAATGCCATGGAACTGCGGCGCGGTGTTCTGATCCACCTCGCGCGCGTGGTACATCCGCAGCACGATCTTGTCCGCGTTCCAATAGCTGAACAGGTTCATGCCCAGCGCCAGCACGAACGCGATCAAAAGCCCGCCCTCTCCGGCGACAAGCCAGCCGGCCGCCAGAAAGATCGCGGTCAGGGCCGCAAGAAGCACGAATGTGCGAAGCGTATTCATCACCGTTCGAATTCCCGTGGATAAGCTCCATGGTGAGCCGCATTTTATCTGGGCGGGGCGGAACTGCCGTTCAAGTCTGCCCGGCGTTGCCTGCGCCGCCGCCACATGCCATATCGGAAAGTGCCATGACCAAGCTGTTCAAAAGCCTCGTTCCCAAGCCGGCGAAACGGCGCGCACCGCAAGCGTCGGGCCGTCAGCCCGCCCACCCCGTCGACCGCGAGAAGCTGGAGCAGGCCGCGCGCGCCGGGGAAGCCGATGCATCCACCGCCCCGGCCACAACGGACGAGACGGCCGGAAAGCCGAAGGAGATCGGCGGCCCCGACGGTCCCGAGCCCACGCGCTATGGCGACTGGGAACGCGGCGGCATCTGCTACGATTTCTGATCGACACGCATAGCCCACCAAGGCGCTTGACGTTCCTCCAACTGGAAGGCGGAAAACCTACGGCGGTATTCGCATCCAGATGGAAGGAACCGGAAACGTGGCGATGCGTTGGAAGCTGGCTGTCGCGGGTGTCGCCGTCGCGGTTGCCGCTGGCGGCTGGGCGGTTTTCGAAGGTGGGCTGCTCCAGGAGCCGGCGAAAGCGGATTCGCTCTCGCAGGCGGACCTCAAGCTGGGCGGGCGGCTCTATCAGCAGAACTGCGCGACATGCCATGGCATGAACCGGCAGGGACAGCCGAACTGGCGCGAGCGGAAGCCGGACGGAAAGATGCCCGCCCCGCCGCTCGATGGCTCTGGCCACACGTGGCACCACCCGGATGAACAGCTTCTGGCCATCATCGACCAGGGCGTCGAGGCGCTGGCCCCGGACGGCTACGAATCCGACATGAAGGGTTTCGGCGACCGGCTCGACAACCGCGAGATGCGCGTCATCCTCGGTTACATCAAGTCGCAGTGGCCCGAGGACATCCAGGAGCGCCAGGCCACCCTCGACGACCGGCAGGGTTAGGCGGCCGGAACGGCCTATTCCCCGCCTTCGGGGCCGTAGAACATCACCCAGGTCTCGAAATCGTCGCTGAACTCCTCGAAGCGGTGATCGTCGCCCGCCGCCGCGAACAGAACGTCGCCCGGCGCGAAGGGCGTGCGCTTGCCGTTGCGCATGAACGTGCCGGTACCCGAGAGCACGACGTAAAGCTCGTCCTGACGATGCGGCTTCTGGGGGTCGTGACCGCGCGGGGCATAGTGGCGCAGGGTCATGGTGCCGTGGCGCATCAAAAGCGCCGAGCCGCGGCCCGGGTCCGGCTCGACGTTTCGAGCCTGCTCCGCCGTGATGCGCCAGCCGCCTTCCGGTTCCGCCATATCCGCCTCCCTCAATCGAAACGAATGTGCTTCAGGTAATCGGGTTCGCGAATGCCTTGCCGCATCGCCGGGTCCGCCTCGGGCCGGCCAAAGGCGCGGTGCGTCGGCAGCACGCCGGCCCACACGGGCGCGTCCATGTCCTCCGCGTCGTCGCTGGGCGGCCCCTGCCGGATCTTGGCCGCAACCTCGCGCAGCTCCATCCGCATGACGGCGGTGGCCTTCATTTCCTGTTCCGTCGGCGCGCGCAGCTCGGCCCAGCGGCCGGGCACCAGCCGTTCGGTAAAAGCCTCCAGCGCGTGCAGCTTCTCGTCCGTATCCTCGATCTCCTCGGCCGTGCCATAGGCCACCACCGAGCGGTAATTGAACGAGTGATGGAAGCCGCTGCGCGCCAGGACCACGCCGTCGAGCAGCGCGACGGAGAAACACACCGGGACGCCGACCCCGACGCGGCGGATCATCCGGCTGGCACTGGAGCCGTGCCAATAGACATACGCGCCGCTGCGCCAATAGGCCGTCGACGTTACGTAAGGCTGGCCGTCGAAGACATAGGCGACGTGGCACATCAGTCCGGCATCCAATACGCCGTGCACGGCCTCCCGGTCATAGCGCGCACGGACGTTGTTGCGCCGGATCCGGCTGCGGTCCGTCTTGGCGTAAGCGTCCGGCGCGGTGCCGTCGGGCGGGGTCATGGTCGTTCCTCCTGTCGCTCGGTTTCGCCGAGTATCCCGGCAAAGCGGTTGTGCCGCGAGGGCCGCTTGTGTCTTTCTATAGGGACCGTTTTCAAGAGGACATCATGCCCCGCCGCGCCGACCGCAGTGCGCTGGTTTCGCTTTCCCTTGACGCCGCCGGCGCCACGCCGCTGCACCGCCAGCTATATCGCCAGCTTCGCGAAGCCATGCTGGCCGGGCGGCTGGCGCCCGGTGCCCGGTTGCCGTCGAGCCGGGCGCTGGCGCGCGAACTGGGCTGCGCCCGCAACACGGTGTTGAGCGCGTTCGACCAGCTTTTCGCGGAAGGCTATCTGGATGGACGCTCCGGCTCTGGCACCTATGTCAGCCGGGTACTGCCGGAGGGCCTTTTGCCGAAAGAGGCTTCGCCGGCGGAGAGCGAAGATGCGGGCCGGCGGGTCCTGTCGCACCGGGGCCGGACGCTGGCCGCGCTCTTCCCGGTGCGCGGCGAACGGCCATCGGCTTTCGAGCCCGGCGTGCCCGATACCACGCTGTTTCCCTTCGAGCTCTGGCGCCGCCTGTTGACCCGGCCGTGGCGCGGGGACACGGGCGCGTTGACACGCCATGGGGATGCGGGCGGATACCGTCCGCTGCGTCAGGCCATCGCCGATTACCTGCGCGGGGCGCGCGGGCTGGATTGCGACTGGCGGCAGGTGTTCGTCACCAGCGGGGCGCAGCAGGCGTTGGACATCGTCGCACGGCTGCTCCTTGACCCTGGCGAAGCGGCGTGGGTGGAGGAGCCAGGCTATGGCGGGCTGCGCGGCGCATTGACGGCCGCCGGTGCGCGAGTGGTGCCGGTGCCGCTGGACGATGAGGGGCTGGACATCGCCGCCGGCCGGAAGACAGCCTCCGATGCGCGGCTGGCGGTCGTTTCGCCGTCGCATCAATATCCGATGGGCACCGTGATGAGCCTGCCGCGCCGCCTGCAACTGCTCGACTGGGCGCGGGCGGCGGACGCCTGGATCGTCGAGGACGATTACGACAGCGAGTATCGCTATGCCGGACCGCCGCTAGCGGCCTTGCAGAGCCTCGATCGCGGCGGCCGGGTGATCTATCTCGGTACCTTCTCGAAGGTGCTGTTCCCGGGTCTGCGCATCGGCTACCTCGTCGTGCCGGACGATCTGGTGGAACCGCTTGCAAGGGCGCGGCGGGCGCTGGACGACCATCCGGGCATCGTGGCGCAGCCGGCCCTTGCGGCGTTCATCGCGGAGGGGCACTTCGCCGCGCACCTGCGACGGATGCGGCGTCTTTACAAGGCCCGGCAGGACGCGCTTGTCGGTGCGGCGGAGCAAGAGCTGGCGGGCTTGCTGGAGGTCGCGCCCGATGCCGCCGGGATGCATCTGGTGGCGGCCCTTGCCCCTGCCCTGGCGGCGCGGATGAACGACTGGCAGGCGGCGGCGCGGGCGCTGGACGCGGGCGTCACGGCCCCCGCGCTTGCCGATTATCACTTCGCCACGCCCTACCGGCAGGGTCTTCTGCTGGGCTATGCCGGCGTGCCGGAAAGCGAGATCGCCCCGGCTGTCCGACGGTTGGCGCGGGCGCTTGCCGCTTAGGGCGAGGCGGGGTCGCCGGGCGGTGTCGTCCCCTGGCTCTCCCGCTCCAGCAGCGCCTTCTTCCGCTTCACCCCCCAGCGATAGCCGCCGAAGCCGCCATCCCCGCGCAGCGCGCGGTGGCAGGGCACCAGAAGCGACACCGGATTGCGCGCGCAGGCGCTGCCGACCGCGCGCTGGCCCTTCGGGATACCCAGCGATTCGGCAAGCTGCTTGTAGGTGCGCGTCTCGCCGTAGGGAATGGCGAGCAGACCCTGCCAGACACGGCGCTGAAAGGCCGTCGCGCGCACGTCGAGCGGCAGGTCCATGTGCGGCGTGCGGCCGGTGAGGTAGTCGAGCAACACCTCCAGCGCTGGGCGGATGGCCTCGTCGTCGCGCCGGATCTCGTCGGCCTTGGGAAACTCCTGGCGCAGTTCGTGTTCCAGATATTCGTCCGAGTCACCCAAGGCGACGAAGCACACGCCCTTGTCGGTCGCCGCCACGATCAGCAGGCCCAGCGGCGAATCGATGGTGCCGAAAGCGATGCGCGCCCCGGCCCCGCCCTTGGCATAGCTGGCGGGTGTCATGCCAAGCCGCCGGGCCGCGTCCTCGTAGACCCTGCTGGACGAGCCATAGCCGGCGCCATAGGTGGCCGAGGTGACCGACTCGCCGCTTCGCAGTTCGGCGCGGAACCGGGCATCGCGTCTGGCATCCGCGTAGTCGCGCGGGCTGACGCCTACGATGCGGCGGAACAGCCGCTGCAAGTGCCAGGGGCTGACGTCAAGCCGCGCGGCAAGCTCGGCCAGCGTCAGGCGCTCGCCGTCGGCTTCTTCGAGAATCGCGCACGCGCGGCGGACGAGCGCCAACTGGCGATCCGCCGCGGATGGCTGGGTTGTGATGGTTCTCTCGCTCATGCACCGAAGGATAGGCGTGTCGCAGCAGAGGTGCTATCCGAAGCTTGCGCGCCACCGATACACCGTAAAGACATGCAGGAACGACCCGCGTCTGCACGGCCGGTCGAAAGACGCTACACAGTGATGTCGACGAAGCTGCCGCGAGGGTGGCGGGCGCCCGTTTCGGCAGCGCGGGCGGCGCTTTCGGTCGGGTCAGCGGGGCGGCTGGCCTGCTGCACTTCGCTGCGAGCCTTCAGCGTCGCCTCATCCGTGTCGGTGGCGCGTGCGGTCGAGGTCTGCTGCGCGGTCTGCGCCGGCTGCTGCGGACGCTCCGTCAGCCCCTGAAGGGCGCGGAAAAAGCTGAGACCCGGATTGACCTGACCGCCTGGAATCTGCATTGCAAACGTATTCTCCCCGCCTTGACGTTGCCACGGAACCCATTAAGGATCGGTAAATTCGAGGCCGATGACAACGCCCGCGCGTCAGCGATCCAGAGACCCGGTTTCGTTTCGAACCGCACCGTGGCATAACGCTGCACGCGGCAACAACGACAATCCGCAGGGACGCGAGGGATAGGCCAGTGACGACATCGCAGGGCCGGCCGCGCGCCGGCGAAACGCTGTTGAGCGTGCAGGATCTCGTCAAGAACTTCGGTGGCCTGCGCGCCATCGACCACTGCACGTTCGACGTTCAGCGCGGCACTATCACCGGCCTGATCGGGCCGAACGGTGCGGGCAAGACGACGCTGTTCAACATCATCACCGGCTTCATCAGCCCGGATGCGGGACGCGTGCGCTTCAAGGGCGACGACATCACCAACCTGCCCGCCCATCGCATCTTCGATAAGAAGCTCTGCCGCACCTTCCAGATCCCGCGCGAGCACCCCAGCATGACTGTGATCGAGAACCTGATGCTGGTGGCTTCCGAACAGAGCGGGGAGCGTATCTGGAATGCCTGGCTGCGGCCGGGTCACGTGCGCCGCCAGGAGGACGAGACCCGCAAGCGCGCCATCGAGGTGCTGGATTTCATCGAGCTGGACCACCTGCGCGACGAATACGCCGGCAAGCTCTCCGGCGGCCAGAAGAAGCTGCTGGAACTTGGCCGCACGCTGATGGCGGAGCCGGAAATGGTGCTGCTGGACGAGCCGGGGGCGGGCGTCAACCGCACACTGATGAAGCGTCTCGTCGGCAACATCGAGTATCTCTGCCGGGAACGCGGCATCATCTTCCTGTTGATCGAGCACGACATGGACCTGGTGATGAGGCTGTGCGACCCGGTGATCGTGATGAGCGAAGGCCGCAAGCTGATGCAGGGCACGCCCGACGAGGTGCGCAGCGACAAGCGCGTGCTCGATGCCTACCTGGGAGGCCAGTATGCCGCTGCTGAAGGTTGAGAACATCACCTGCGGCTACGGCGACATGGAGGTGTTGCGCGAGCTCTCCGTGGAGGTGGCCGAGGGCGAGATCGTCTCCATCATTGGGCCGAACGGCGCGGGCAAGTCGACGCTGATGAAGGCGGTCTTCGGCCTGCTGCACCCCTGGCAGGGGGCGATCCACTTCGAGGGCCGGGACATCTCGCGGCTGGAGCCCTATCAGATCGTCGAGACGGGCATGTGCTACGTGCCGCAGGTCGCGAACGTCTTCACCCAGCTTACGGTGGAGGAGAACCTGGAGATGGGCGCCTTCGTCCTGAAGGACGGCGATATCGGGGCGCGAAAGGAAAAGATCTTCGAGCTGTTCCCCCGCCTGAAGGAGCGCCGGCGCCAGGCCGCGGGCAAGATGTCGGGCGGCGAGCGCCAGATGGTGGCGATGGGCAGCGCGCTGATGCTGGACCCGAAGCTGATCCTGCTTGACGAACCTTCGGCCGGTCTCGCGCCCAAGATGGTGGACCACATCTTCGAGCGTATCGTCCGGATCAACGAAACCGGGCTTGCCATCATGATGGTGGAGCAGAACGCCACGCAGTCGCTGCGCATGGCGCATCGTGGCTACGTCCTGGCCAACGGCGAGAACCGCTTCGAGGGGACCGGGCAGGCGCTGCTGAACGATCCCGACGTGGGCCGGCTCTACCTGGGAGGCTGAAGCGCATGAACGCAACGCAAGATCCGACGGCCCAGGCGCCGGAGTTGACGCCTCGCCTGGACGAGCGCATCCGCGCGGCGCTGCAGACGCGCACGGCGATGGCCGTCATCCTGGCGGGCTTGCTGGCGCTGATCGTGGTACTGGCGATCGTGCAGGACGTCTCGGCCGGGCGCATCCTGTCGCTGACGGTCTGGGGCATCATGCTGGGGGGCGTGATCGGCCTGGGCAGCATCGGGCTCACGCTGTGCTACGGCGTGCTGAAGTTCCCCAACTTCTCACATGGCGCGATGGTGACGCTGGGCGCTTATGTCACCTTCGCGGTGATGCAGGCACTCCCGCAGGGAGAAGTGCTGCGCCCGTTCTCGTTCGGGTGGGAGTTCCTGGTGGCGCTGATCGTCTCGATGCCGGTCGTGGGCGTAGTCGCCATCGGTATCGACCGGGTGATGTACCGCCGCCTGCGTCAGCGCAACGCCTCGCTGGTGCTGTTCGCGATGGCCTCGTTGGCGATGGCGTTCTTCCTGCGCTCCATCATCTACCTGGTGTGGGGCTCCGATTTCAGGTTCTACTACGAAGGCCGTGCCAACCCCGCGCTGGACCTGCCGTTCGGCCTCCGCGTGCAGGCGGATCAGTTCTTCATTCTTGGCCTCGCCATCGTGCTGGTGATCGCGGTCTATCTGCTGCTTGAGCGCACGAAGATGGGCAAGGCGATGCGGGCGACCGCCAACAATCCCGAGCTGGCGCAGGTGCGCGGCATCAACACCGAGCGGGTGGTGGCCTGGACATGGCTCATGGGCG
Organism: Ferruginivarius sediminum; assembly: GCF_003344765.1. Taxonomy (GTDB): domain Bacteria; phylum Pseudomonadota; class Alphaproteobacteria; order Kiloniellales; family Rhodovibrionaceae; genus Ferruginivarius; species Ferruginivarius sediminum. The sequence continues at coordinate 288,635 of NZ_QPMH01000003.1, forward strand.
GCGCCCTGGCGGCGGCCGGCGGGGCCATGTATGGCCTGGCCTCGCAGCTTCGCCCCGAGATGGGCTTCTGGCTGCTGCTGCCGATGTTCGCGGCGGTGATCATGGGCTCCATCGGCAACCCGCGCGGCGCGCTGGCGGGCGCGCTCATCATCGGCGTGGCCCAGCAGGTCTCGACCGCCTTCCTCAATCCGGCCTACGGCCCCGGCGTCGCTTTCATCCTGATGGTGCTGACGCTGTTGATCCGGCCGCAGGGCCTCTTCGGCGGAACGGAGTAGCGTCATGGATCAGGCTCTCGTCGCCAAGTCGGTCTTCCTGGCCGTGCCCCTGTTGCTGCTGGGGCTGAAGCTGGTGCCGCTGCGCTGGGCGCTGCGTATCCCCGTGGCCCTCGTCGGTGCCTTCGTGCTGGCGCTTATCATTTCGAACCTGCTGCCATCGGGGAAGCTGTCCTATCTGGTCAGTTTCAGCATCATGGCGGGCATCTACGCCATCCTGACACTGGGGCTGAACACGCAGTGGGGTTTCACCGGGCACCTGAATTTCGGCATCGCCGGGTTCTTCGCCGTCGGCGCGTTCACCAGCGCGCTGTTCACGACAGCCGCGCCGACCGGCGTCATGGCGCAGTACACGCAGCAGGCCTTCGGCTTCGAAGCGCCGTTCCTGATCGGCATCCTGGCCGCCGCCATCGTCTCCGGCTTCGTGGCGTTCCTGATCGCGATTCCAGTCCTGCGCCTGCGCATGGACTTCCTGGCCATCGCCACCATCGGCATCGCCGAGATCATCCGCCTGATCTTCCAGAACGAGCGCTGGCTGGCGAACGGCCCGCAGCCCCTGCGCGGCATCCCGCGTCCCCTGCACTGCCTGTTCGACGAGCCAAGCTGCGCGCCCGGTCCGCTGGCCACGCTGCTGCAGCCGCTGGAGCCGCGCGACTACATCTACTTCTACCTGTGCGTCGTCACCGTTCTGCTGGCGCTGACCTACCTGCTGGTCGAGACGGCCACGCGCTCGCCCTGGGGCCGCGTGCTTCGCGCCGTGCGCGACGAGGAGCAGTCGGCGGCGATGAACGGCAAGAACATCACCAGCTTCCGCATTCAGTCGTTCGTCGTCGGCGCGGCGGTGATGGGCCTGGGCGGCGGGCTCTACGCGCACTATGCGGTCACCATCGACTACAGCCACTTCAACCCGCTCTTCGCCACCTTCATCGTCTGGGTGATGCTGATGCTGGGCGGCAGCGGCAATAACAAGGGTGCGATCCTGGGCGCCTTCATCATCTGGGGTGTGTGGAGCGGGACCGCCTTCCTCACCGGCATGATCGAGCCGACGCTGGCCCAGATCAGCCAGGACCTGCCGGCGCGCAGCGCCTACCTGCGCTGGCTTCTGGTGGCGATCCTGCTGGCCGGCATCGTGCTGTACCGCCCGCAGGGCCTGATCGCGGAAGAAAAGGTGGTGAGCCGCTTCCTGGCGAAGACCGGCATCGGCCGGGGACGGCGCAAGCAGGCGCGGGAGGAGGAAGCGGAGACCGCCTCGTAAAGGGACGACGGCTTACTCAGCCTCATCCGCGCCCTTGCCGTCCGGCGGCGCAACTTCGACCTTCAGTTCCATCCGCGGATGGATGCCGCAGGTGACGAAGTACGTGCCCGCGTCCTCGAAGGTCAGGCGCATGTCCTCGCCGGGCTTCTGGCTGCCGCTGTTGAAATCCATGGCGGGATGGAACACGCGGATGTTGTGCGTTCGCGTGTCGTCATTGTGCAGCACCACCGTCTGGCCCGCCGCGATGTCGAGGCTGTCGGGGTGGAACGCCTTGCCCTTCTGGCTGACCTTCGGCGGCCCTGCATCGTCCGAACCGTCGCAGGCGGCCACGGCCAGGACGGCTATCAGCGCAAGGCAGGCCGCCGGGCGGATCATTCCGGCAGCTCCGGCGCCGTCGACGGTCGGGCGGTTGCCGGCGTTTCCAGGGTCTTGAGGAAGGCGATCAGGTCCCGTTCCTCCCGCCCGCTCAATTCTATGGCCTCCAGGTCCGGCGAAAGTGTCGGGCGGCGCGCGAAGGCGCCCTCGTAGTGGGCGATCACGGCCTCCATCGTCGGCAGCGAGCCGTCGTGCATGTAGGGCGCGCGGCGCGTGACGTCGCGAAGCGTCGGTGCCTTGAAGGCGTTGTTCACCTCGGCAACGTCGATGACAGGACCGCGTCCTTTGTCTTCCGTCGCCGGCAGGCCGATGTCGTGGAAGGCACCGTTGGTGAAGTTCCAGCCGCCGTGGCATTCGACGCATCGCGCCTTGCCGTTGAAAAGCCGGAAGCCTCGCCTGGCGCTGTCGCCAATCGCCTCGGCGTCGCCCGCCACCCAGCGGTCGAAAGGCGTCATCGGCTGCACCAGCGTACGCTCGAAAGTGGCGATGGCCTTGCGCAGGTTATCCGCCGAGACCGCTTCCTCCGCCTGCGGGAAGGCTTCGGCAAATGCCTTGCGGTAGCCCGGAACCGCACGAAGCTCCGCGACCAGCCCGGCCAGGGGCTGGTTCATCTCGTTCGGGGCCTCTATGGGCATCGCTGCCTGTTGCTCAAGGCTGCGCGCGCGGCCGTCCCAGAAGAAGGTATGCCCCCAGGCAACGTTCCAGAGCGTGGGCGTATGGCGACCCACGGCCTTGCCGCCGGCGCCGACCGCCGTGGGGCGGCCGTCCTCCCAGCCCTTTTCCGGCAGGTGGCAACCGCTACACGCCAGGTCGTTCGCCCCGGATAGGCGCGGATCGAAGAACAACGTCTTTCCAAGCCGCGCCTTTTCGGGCGTGAATGCGTTGCCGGAGGGGAACGGCGGTGCTTCGGGGCGTGCGAAGCGTGCCTTCATCGTCTCGATGTCCGGGCCCGGTCGCCACAGCGCCCAGCCGGCAACGCCGACCGCGACGGCCGCAACGATGCTCGCCGCGAACAGGCCGATTCGCACGCTTCGCATATATCCCTTCAACACCGCGTCCGCAGAGATGGGTCAGCCGGTTTCGCCGCCCTCTCCACCTTCTCCGCCTTCTCCACCTTCGCCGCCTTGCTCACCGCCATAGCTCTCGGTGACGAAGCCGTTCAGTTCAAGCTCGACAAGCGACACGGCGGCGTTGACTTCCGAGGGCGTCATCACCGGATCGTGCGGCGGCATGGCGTTCGGCCAGGCCTGCATCAGGTCCTCGTACTTCTCGACGACTTCCTCGAAATCATGGGCGTCGCGGTCGTAAAGGCGCGAGGCGACGGAACCCAGGAGATCGCGCCCGGCCCAGACGAAACCGCGGCTGTCCTGGTATTCGGCGACGTTGACGACACGCCCGTCCTTGATCGCCGCGCCGTACTCGGCCGCCGATTGTTTCAATAACGCAACGACCACCGGGACGACGAAGCTGGGGTCGGACTGGACCGAGGGCGCGATGGCGTCCTGCGCCGAATCGACGTGCGAGAGCACCTTGTCGAGATAGGCGTGGACCTTGGAGGCGTCGTTCGCCTCCACATGCTCCGCCAGTTCTTCCAATTCGCCCTTGAAGCCGGCGACGCCGCGGCTTTCGAGCGCGGGGGCGAGGCCTGCGTAGATCTCCTCGACCGGGTGGCGGAAGTGCATCACCGCATCCTCCGGCTTCCCGGCGTCGAAGATCTCCTTGCCGATCCGCAGGTGCCCGTGCATCAGCATGAGCTGCGTCAGGTAGCCCTGGTCGGCCGACAGGCCGGCGCCGGCACCGCCTTCGCCGCCCTCTCCGCCTTCGCCACCTTCGCCACCTTCACCGCCTTCACCGCCTTCACCGCCTTCAGCACCCTCGCCGCCCTCGCCGCCGGCGGAGGCAAGCTGGATCGCGGTCATGGTCCGCGGCGGCGCGTAGGTCGCTGTCTTCGCCGGCGCCTCGGCCAGCGTCTCGGCAGCGGCCGGCTCGGCCGCGTGCTCACCGGCACCGGCGGCGAATACGAAGGCGCCGAGGCCGACCCATAGCTTCACGCGGTTGTTCGTCATGTTTCCCCCTTGATGAAATCTCTGGCGCACCGGCGGCGTCGCTGGATCGCTGGCCTCCGGCAGCGGATGCACCGAAGCTATTGCGAATGACTTGCATTTGCAATAGAAGATCGTCGCGGCGTCATCCGGGAAACAGCCCCGAACCAGCCTGTTCCTTCAGGATACCGCTGCGCCGCAAAGATGCAAATGCTTATCATTTGCACTCAAGCCTAAAGACGATCGACAGCGCGGTGCCGCGGCAACCGCGCGTGCGGCGGACATCGGGCAGCCAAGAGGGGGACAAGAAACCGATACGATTCACGACACCAGGAACCACGTGCCTTGCCGGCGCATGTGCGATGCTTTGCGCGGCAGGTCTCGCCGTCGGCCCGGCGTACGCGCAGGACGAGGCGGCTTATCCGCGCCTGGACGCGGAGATCGGGATCGAGATCCAGGACGACTATGTCGCCGACTCCGACGATTCCGATGATTCTGACGCCGAGCTGAACGACCTCTATACGACGACGGAGCCCTATTTCTCCTTCAAGGCGACGCGCCAGCTTTCGCTTGAAGCGGGCTTCGTCCTTGAGCCGGTGCAGGACCCCGACCCCGGCGACGACCGCGTCTTCGAGGATCACGGCCTTTACGCCGAAGAACTCTACGTGAACTATTCCGGCGACGGCTTCGACGTCTACGGCGGCAAGTTCAACCCGTCCTTCGGCACCGCCTGGGACATCGCGCCCGGCATCTACGGCACCGATCTGGCCGAGGATTACGAGATCACCGAACGGATCGGCGCCGGCGGCGCGCTGGTCTTCGGGGAAGGTGGTCTGGGCGGCGAGGGCTTCGGCACGCACCGCCTTGCCGCCAACACCTTCTTCGCCGATACGACCTTCCTCAGCGAGTCCGTCATCACCGACCGCGGCGAGCTGGACGAGGCCGACGGCGGCGTCAGCAACACGGAAGACTTCTCCTCGTTCTCCGTGACCCTCGACGGCGAAGGCTTTAGCAGCGCACCCATCGGATATCATCTCGGCGTGCAGCATCAGGAGGCGGGCGTCGGCGACAGCGACGACCAGACCGGCTTCGTCGCCGGCCTGAACGGCAGCTTCGCGCTTGGCGAGGATACCGCGGTCGAACCGCTGATCGAAGTCGCGGCCTTCGACGGTTTCGACGGCGGCGATGAGGACCGCAACTACCTGACAACCGGCGCGACCGTGCTGCACGGCCCCTGGAATGCCGCCGTTTCCTACACCGGGCGCTTTACCGACGCCGGCGGCGGAAACGACACCGACGACGGCCAGATCCAGCTTTCCGCAGGCTACGCCTTCGCGAACGGGCTGACGGCCGATATCGGCTACAAGTACGTCGAGGAAGTCGAGGTGGACAGCCACGTCATCGGCGTATTGCTGACCTACAGCCTGGATTTCTCGGTTTCCGGCTGAACCGGGCAAACCAGGGCCACGGCGGCCTCCGACCCGCGGTGCGGCGTCAGGAGGCCGTCTCCGCCCGCAGCACATCCTCCAGCGACAGCGACAGCCGCTCGCCGATGTAGTCCGCCACCTGATAGGCCCAGCCGTCGATCCGGGCCGACAGTCGTTTCGCGTGCGCCGCCGCCTCGGCGCCTGCTTCTGGTGAGGGCTCGGCCCGCAGGCGCAGCCAGTAGTGGCCCTCGTGGCGCGCGATCTCCGTCGTGAAACGCAGGCCGTCGAAGGTCAGGATCTCCGCACGGGCCAGTGAATCCGTGAAGTCCATCTCGCCCTCGGGCCGCACGCCGTCCAGCTTCACCTTGGCGAGGACGGAGCCCAGGCGCCGGATCTTCGCGACATCCGGCTGCCGCCCCGGCGGCACGTCGGCGACACCCATCGCCGGCGCGCCCCTTTCCGGGCGAACCGCCAGCAGACGGGTGCCCTCGCGCGGGCGGATCTCCACCCGGCGGATGTCGCCCGGCGCGATATCCACCACGTCGGTCTCCAGCCAGGGATAGATACCGTCCGACAGGTCCACGAGACCCGAAGCCAGCCACGCGCGCGCCTCGCCGGGGCGGCGGACATAGGTTCCCTTGTCCTCCCACCCGGTACGGTTGTGGCGCTGCTTGCCGACGATCAGCGCCGCCAGCACCTCGCCGTCCGCGCCCAGCAGGCGGACCAGCCGCGAACCGGCCCCCGGCCTGTCCGGGTCCTCGACGTTGAGGCGCGGGTAGAGGTCGGCCCGGCGGGTCTTGGCGGCGATCTTCTCCAGCCCGGCGAGGCCGACCAGCATGCGCCGCACCTGCTGATCCTCCACCGGATAGCCGTACGTGCTGGCCGCAACCCAGCCGTCGCCGCGCCTTTCCAGGGTGTAGCCGCCGCCGCCTGTCACCACCTCCACCGTGCGCACCTTAGAAACCTGCTCACCGAAGCCGGGCAATACCGGCTCGCCGTCGAGACGCACGGTGTCATGCCGGCTTTCGCCCAGATAGCTGGCAAAGGCCGCGAGCGTGACCACGACCGTGACGATAAGCAGCACCAGGAACGATCTCGGCCGCATCCCCGCCCCTTTCTAGCTGCCCGTGACGGAGCGTTGGCGGCGCCGGCGGCGAAGGGCGCCGTGGGCCACGGCAAAGACGATCACCAGCGCGGGCATGCCCCAGATGTTGGCGGCGCGGGCGACCGCCCGCACGCGCTCCACGTCCTCGTGCAGCTTGTGCTGCACCTCGCGCAGCGCCTGCCGCGCTTCCAGCATATCCTCGCGCAGGCGTTCGACTTCCTCGCGCTGCGCGTCGGTCATAACCACACCGGTCTCCACCTCGCGCCGGCGGAGTTCGCGGATGCGGGCCTTGCCTTCGTTGATCCGCTCGATCAGGCGCTGCTCCCGACTGCGATAGCGATCCTCGGCCTCCTGGCGCATGCGCTCCAGCATGGTGAAGGGCCGGTCGTCCAGGCCGCGCCCGCGCAGGCCGATCAGGTCGCTGCCGCCGCTGAGGTTATCCAGCGCGTTGACGACGAAATCGCCGTTGTTGGCGTAGGGGACGCTGACGCTTTCGCCGTTGCGCTGCCGGCTCTGGGTCCAGGCGTCGTCAGCCAGCATGTCGGCATCGGCGACCAGGATAACGTGGGCGCCCTCGCCGCTACCGGTCTTGTGCCCGCTCTCATCGGTGCCGTCCGGCGGGCCGTCGGGGAAAGCAGTCTGGAATGGACCGTCGATGCGCGCGGCCAAGGTATAGCGCCGATCTTCCGCCTTGAAGTCCGAGAGCAGCTTCGCCGGGTTCGGGAAGTTCGCCACGATCTCCACGGAAAGCGGCATGGACTGCGTGCTGGACCTTGCCAGCGGCGTCATCCGGGCCGACGTGCCGTCCCGGGCCTCGATCGCGCCGGCCGATTTCAGGGCAAGCTGTGACAGGTTGGCGGTGACGGCATCGTCCGTGGCCAGGGCGTCGCCCGACAGCGCCAGCCAGCCGACGTAGCCGACAACGGTATCGCGTCCGCCGACACGGCTGCGAACCTCGCGCGCATGGGTCCGGTCGGCAACGACCGTATCGGGCTCAATGCGCACGCCCCAGCCCTCCAGCAGCGCCTGCGTTCCCGCATCCAGGCGGGCCGCCGTACCGTTCCCTCCGGCCTCCTGTCGATAGCCGAACACTTCGGCGAAGGGATCGGCGAAGGCCAGGATCCTGCCGCCGCGCATCAGGAACTGATCGACCGCGTAGCGCGCCGTGTCGCTCAGCCCGTGCGGCTGCGCCAGAAGCAGGATGTCGATCTCCGGGTCGACTTCCCCGTCATCCGGCTTGACCGAACGAACTCGGTAGGATTGGCGCATCAGCTCTACAACGCGCCAGGGCTTCTCTCCGGTCGCCATATTGCCGGTCATCGGCAGCGCGCCCAGGATGCCGACGACCGGCTTGCGCGGGTTCGCCAGGGCGTGGACCAGGCGCGTCACGTCGTATTCCAGGAAGGCCGTGCGCTCGGGGCTGAAAAGGGGAATCGCCTCGTGATCGTCGGTGCTGTTGGTGCCGGACAGGCCGAAATACAGGCTGTCGCGCCCGTTGCCCGCCGGCATCGCGCGCAAGCCGTCCGCGACCGCTTGATCCTCCTCCGGCGAGAAGGGCTCGGGGCGCAGGACCTCAAGCTCGATGGCGCCGCCGGAGAGCCGGACGTAGCGTTCCAGCAGATCGCGCACGCGCCCCGCATGGTCGGCCAGCCGGGGGCTGACCTCGCGCAGGCCCTCCGACATGTAAAGGCGCAGCGTCACCGGCTCCTCGATCCGCGACAAGGTGCGGCGCGTGCCTTCCGACAGGGTGTAGCGCCCGTCTTCCGTCAGATCGACGCGCACCCGCCCCAGCGTCGTGCTGGCCAGCAGGTTCAGCGACAGGAACAGGACGACCGCCAGCGCGATGCCGAGGACGGCCAGGGTGTCGCGGTCGATGCGGGGGTTCGGCCAGCGCATCCCTCAACTCGCCCGCTTCAGTTCGACCAGCATGACGTTAATGAACAGTGCCACCCCGATCAGGGCCAGAAAGAACACGAGGTCGCGCAGTTCGATGACGCCACGCGCGACGGCCTGGAAGTTGGTCAGGAACGACAGCGAGGCGACCGCGGCGACCAGGGCGTCCGGCGCCCAGCCGCGCAGCGCGCCCTGCACGATATCCGTTCCCGCCGTCAGCAGCACAAAGCACGCCGCCGCCGCCAGGATGAAGGCGACGACCTGGTTGCGGGTCAGGGCCGAGGCGCAGGCGCTGACCGCCAGATAGCCGCCCGCCATCAGCCACGAGCCGAGATAGGCCGCCAGGATGGCGCCATGGTCCGGCTCGCCCAGCACGGTGACGGTGATCCACATCGCCCCGGTCAGCGCCAGCGCGATGGCGGCGAAGATCCAGCCCGCGAGGAACTTGCCCAGAACCAGTTGCGGCGTCGAAAGCGGCAGCGCGGCGATCAGTTCGATCGTGCCGGTTTTCCGCTCTTCCGCCCACAGGCGCATCCCGATGGCGGGAATCAGGAACAGGTACAGCCAGGGATGGAACGTGAAGAACGGCTGCAGGTCGGCCTGCCCACGCGCGAAGAAGCCGCCCAGGTGGAATGTCAGCGCGGCCGAGAGCGCGATGAAGATGGTGATGAAGACATAAGCCAGCGACAAGTTGAAATAGGCGGCAAGCTCGCGGCGGCAGACCGTGGCCACGTTCCCCATCCTAGGCCTCCGCCGCCGCGGCTTCGCTCGGACGGGTCAATGCATGGAATACCTCGTCGAGGGGCCCACGCGCCGCGAGTTCCGAGGGCGTGGAGTCGACGACGACCCGGCCGCCGGCGATAACGATGGCGCGGCTGCACACGGCCTCGACCTCCTCCAGGATATGCGTGGAGACGACGATGGCGGTGTTCGCGCTCAACTCCCGCAGCAGGGCGCGGACCTGGCGCTTCTGGTTCGGGTCCAGACCATCGGTCGGCTCGTCCAGGATCAGCACGCCCGGCTCGTGCAGGATCGCCTGCGCCAAGCCGACGCGACGACGGAACCCCTTCGACAGCGTGTCGATCGGCTGGTGCAGCACCCGCTCAAGCTCCAGCCGCTCGACGGCCCGGGAAACGCGGCTCGCCTTCGCCGCGCCGCGAAATCCGCGTGCCCGCGCGACGAAATCCAGCAGCCCGGCCGGCGTCATCTCACCATAAAGCGGCGCGCCTTCCGGCAGATAGCCCAGGGCCCGCCGCGCCGCGATGGGCGCGGTCACGACGTCGTGCCCGCAAACCCTGGCCGTCCCGGATGTCGGGGGCAGGAAGCCGGCGATCATACGCATGGTCGTCGACTTGCCGGCCCCGTTCGGCCCCAGGAAGCCCAGCACCTCGCCGCGGGCGAGCGAGAACGTCACCCGGTCGGCGGCGACCAGACGGTCGAACCGTTTCGTCAGTGCCTCGACCTCGAGCACGGCTTCCACGTGGCGACACCCGGCGTCGTGGGACAGAAACATCAGCGCGCGCAGCAGCTTATGCAGTGCGCGACGCACCATGGCGCTTTTATATGCCGTGGTGAAACGTTACAACCCGTCCCGACGGTCAAACGACCATTGAAAGGAGGCGCTGGTGCCCGAGGGTCCGCGCAAGGTTCTCATTGTCATCGCTATCATCATTGCCGTTGTCGCATTCGTCGATGGAGTCGGAATCTGGGACATCGCCGATTTCGGCATGACCTCGAACCCGGATTAACGCTGACATTCGGCGTCCGGAACGCAATCCCGCAAACACGGACACGACGAGAAGCGGGGCCCCTTCCGAAAAAGGGCCCCGCCCACCATGCCGGCTGGCGGCGATGGCGTTATTCAGAGGGGATATTCTCCGCGCTCTGGATCTGCACCGTCTCGGTACCGTCTTCGGTGTACTTCCACAAGGCAATCGGCGTCTTGACGTCGCCGTTGTCGTCGAAGTCGCAGGCGCCGGCGGCGCCAGAGTAGTCGACGTCCTTGCCTTCCTTGATCGCCTGCATGCCGGCGACCAGGCTTTCCATGTCGCCGCCGACGATTGTCTGACCCGGCGGGTTCGCGACCGGGCGAAGGTTGTCGCGCAGCACGCGGCCGTTGATCTCGCCGCCGTCCTCGGCGATGGCCTTGGCGATGGCAAGTCCGATCACCATGCCGGCGTCATAGGCGGACTCGGTGAACGGCGGCACGCGGTCATGGCCGAATTCCTTCTCCAAGGCCTCGGCGAAGTTCTTGAAGGCGGGGATCGAGGGATCCTGGCCGGGGGCCGTGCCCATCTTCCCGACAAGGTCGCCGGCGCCCACCGCGTCCAGCACCTTGGTCGACTTGTTGCCATCCACGAACTGCCAGTTGGTGAAGCCGAAAACGTCGCGGCATTCCTTCAGGAAGGTCGCCGTGTGACCCGGATAGCTGCACGCCACCAGCAGGTCGGGCTCGTCCTTCAAAGCCACGGCAAGCTGTGACTTGTAGGTCGGCTGCACCTCCTCCGGATGCGGCACTTGGGCATGCACCGTGCCGCCGCGAAGCTGGAACGACCGGGCGAAGGCGTTCGACAGGCCCTGGCCGTACGGATTGTTCACGAAGATCGTGGATGCGGTCTTGAACTTGTAGTCCTCCATGATCTCGCCGTTGGCGAGCTGGGCGGCGACGACGCCCTGCAAGGCGTCGGAGGACGTGGTGCGGAACAGCATGTCCGCCTCGCGGTCCTCCGGCAGGACGGAGATCAGCGGCGAGGTCGAGCCGTTCGAGATCTGCACCACGCCGGAAGGGATCGACACCGATGTCGCCGTGGCCACGGTCACGCCGCTGGACCAGCCGCCGATGATCGCGGCCACGCCGTCGGCCTCGACCAGCTTGCGCGCGGACTCGATGGCGGGGGTGGGCAGGGTGTTGGTGTCCTCCGTAATGTGGGCGGAGATGATCGGGCCGCCGAAGACCTCCCTCGCGGCGGCGTTGATATGATCGATCGCAAGCTGCGCACCGTCGCGGTAGAAGGGACCGAACTCCGCGGCCGAACCAGTCATCGGCGCGATCTGGCCGACCTTCACCTGGGCCGGCTTGGCGAACACGCGCATGGGCAGCGCGCTACTCAGGGCGAATGCGCCGCCGGCAACGCCGGCAGTTTTCATGAAGCCGCGCCGCCCGAAAGTCACGTGACGCGATTGGTTGCTCATGACTGCGCCTCCCTTCCTTCAGATGTGATCGGGTCGATAGACCCTGAAGTGGCGGGTCGAACGTTGAAGCTTAACATGTGCGGTCTCAATATTAAAAACGCGCGTTTTCGACGCAGTCGCCCATGCGGGCGTCATAACCGGAGATGAGCCTTCATCGGATCGCGCCCGGACGCGCGAGTCGCGCCCACGTTGCAACACGAAAATATTACTATCCTATCATATCTTAAATTCAAATATTTTGTGTAACGACATCGACGTTAGGCTGTGCAGTCGGTAATTTCTGAAAGAAATGTAAATACGAATCAGTGTGCTACGCCTTGAACTTTATCTCTTATTGGAATATTAACTTTTAGAGGCAAGCGTTTGTTTCATTGGCGGGGCGATTGCTGCTTGGGCGCTGGGGCAGGATGCCGGGCGAACGCAAGGGGGCGCGATCCCGAGATGGTTCAGAACGGGGACAAGCGGCGGATGGGGGATCCGGAGCACCTCCAGGAGCTGTTGGAGCTGGCGCGCGACACGTCGCTGGACGCGCGGATGAATCTGGTCGACGTCATCGGCGACCTTTTTTCCGAGCGCGAGACGGTCTTGAGCGAGCGCGAACGCGCACTGATGACGGAAATCCTGGAGAAGCTGGTCCGCGATTTCGAGATGACTGTGCGGGTGGAACTCTCGAAGCGGCTTGCCCAGGAAGAGAAGGTGCCGCGCGCGCTGGTGAAGACGCTGGCCAACGACGACATCGACGTCGCCCGCCCGCTTCTGATGCAGAGCACTGTGCTGCAGGACCGCGAGTTGATCGAGATCGTGCGCAACCGCACGCGCCAGCATCAGCTTGCCATCGCCCTGCGCCGCAACGTCAGCGAGCCGGTCAGCGACGCCCTGGTCGAGAACGGCGACGACGACGTCATCCGCACGCTGCTGGAGAACCCCAGCGCGTACATCTCCGAGGCGACGATGGCCTACCTGGTGGACCAGGCGCGCCACGTCGACACCTTCCAGGAACCGCTGGTGAACCGCACCGACCTTGGCCCTTCGCTGGCCAAGCGGATGTACTGGCACGTCTCGGCGGCGCTGCGGAACAAGATTCTGGAAAGCTACGACATCGCCGAGGACGAGCTGGACGACGCGCTGGAGAGCATCGCCGGCACGATGAGCGAGCGCGACGCGACGGAGACAGCGGAGACATCCTCGACCGCGCGAACGCTGGCGCGCCGGATCGCGGCGGAGCGGCAGATCGATTCCACCCTCATCATCAAGGTGCTGCGGCGCGGGGAAATTCCCCTGTTCGAGGCCCTGTTCGGCGAGATGTGCGGCATCGAGCCGCCGCGCCTGCAGCACGTCATCTACGAAACCGGCGGCAAGGGTCTTGCCGTGGTGTGCCGTGCACTGCAGGTCGACAAGGCCAACTTCGCGCCGATCTTCCTGCTGTCCCGCAAGGGGCGCGGCGGCGAGCAGGTCGTCGACCCGCGGGAGGTTTCCGTCGCCATGCGCTTTTTCGACGACATTGACCCAGACGCTGCCCGCAAGGCGCTGAAGCGCTGGCAGCGCGAGCCCGGATACCTGGACGCCATCGAGGCCATCGAGGAGCAACGCCGTGGCAGAACGACGCGTCAAGCCTGTCCGCACCTCGAATAACAACGCCCGAGGCTTCGGCGAACCCGACGGCGCGGGGGATACCTCCGGCGCCCTTGCCGGGCTGCCGCCGGGCCTGCAGGCTGCGGTTCTGGACCGGGTGCCACCGCTGTATCTTGCCGAGCCCGACGGCCGCATCGTCTTTGCCAACGAAGGGTACCGGAAGCTTGGCGGACAGCTCGACGGCGAGCGGGTGGCGCAGCTTCCGGACACGGGCGACCTCGTGAAGGCGCGCGGCGCGGAGGAGCTGCCGACCCGCGAGCATCGCATCATCGCCGGCGACAAGGTCCGCACCTATCAGGCCATCTACGAGCCGATCGCCGAGGAAGACGGGCGGCTGAAGGCGGTGGCCGTCCGCTTCGAGCCGCGCGACGAAGCCGGGGAGCTGAACAATGCGCTCGGCCTGGCCCGCGAGCGGCTGGACGATATCTCGCGCCTGGTTTCCGACTGGATCTGGGAAACCGACCGCGACCTGAAGTTCGTCTTCGTCTCTCCGCGCGTGACGGAAGTGCTCGGCTATCACCCCATGGAGCTGATCGGCCGATCCTGGCGGTCGCTGGTCGCGGAGAACGATCCGTTGGACGTCGAGAACCTGACCCGCCGGCCACCGAAGTTCCGCGACCACGAAGTATCCATCGCCCATCGAAACGGTCAGGTCCGGCTGTTCCGCATGTGCGGCGTGCCCATCTTCGACACGCACAGCGGGCGGCTTTCCGGCTTCCGGGGGACCGCGCAGGATATCACCGACATCAAGGCACGGGAGGACGCGGTCCTGGAGGCAAAGGCGTCCGCCGAGGAGGCCAGTCAGGCGAAAAGCCGGTTCCTCGCCAACATGAGCCACGAGCTTCGAACGCCGCTCAACGCCGTCATCGGCTTTGCCGAAATGATGCAGGGCGAGGCTTTCGGGCCGCTGGGCCACGACGCCTACCGCGACTACGCGAACGACATCGCGCAAAGCGGCCGCCACCTGCTTCGGCTCATCACCGATGTCCTGGACATGGCGAAGGTCGAGGCCGGACGCTTTGAACTGCGCGAGGACGTGGTGGACGCGGTCGATGTCGCGCGCCAGGCCGTGCGGACGGTCGCGCAAAGCGCCGAGCAGGCGGGCCTGCGGCTGGATGTGAACACGCCGGCCGGGCCGCAGCACCTGCGCGCGGACGGCGTGAAGCTGTCGCAGGTGCTGATCAACCTGCTCGGCAACGCGGTCAAATTCACGAACCCCGGCGGCCGCGTCTGCCTGCGCCTGGAACCACCGGCTGGCGGACAGGGTGTGCTGTTCGAGGTCACCGACACCGGCATCGGCATGTCGCCCGACGACGTCAACGTCGCGCTGACTCCCTTCGGTCAAGTCGACAGCGAAACGGCCCGGCGATTCCACGGCACCGGGCTTGGCCTGCCGCTGGCAAAATCGCTGATCGACCTGCACGGCGGAAACCTGGAAATCGAAAGCACCGCCGGCAAGGGCACGACCATCCGCGCCGTGCTGCCGGCCGAGCGCAGCCAGGACCTCAAGAACGAGAGGCGGATGGCCGGTTCTTCACCGTTCTCCTGACTCGGGCGACATCGCCGCGCGGAACAGCTCCGCATATTGCGGCAAGACCCACGCGTTACCGTGCATTTCCAACGGGTAGCAAGCCGGCGGCGTCCGCCCCTCCACCGCGTCGAGTATCTGCGCGGCAAGGCGCGCGGCATCGCGGCTGTCGGCCACGTGATCCGGGCAGGCGGCCTCGAACTCGGGCACGTTCGGCGGAAACAACAGGGGCGCGCCGACCGCCACGGCTTCCAGCGTGCCGCGCGGGACGCTCTCCACCTCGGAGACATTGAGGACCAACGCCGCTTCCGCGTCCAGCGCCAGAACCTCGCGATTGTCCAGGGAGCCGATATAGGCCATCACCCCTTCGGCTTGCGCGCGGGCGAAGCTGTCGTCCCAGTCCCGGCATCGGCCGGCGACGACCAGCTTCAGGTTGGGACGGCGCGCCCGCACCTGTCGCATCGCCGCCAGCGCAACCTCGATGTTCTTCAGCCGCGATACCCCGTTGGCCCAGAAGACATAGCCGCCCGGCTTCAGGCCGTGCCTCGCCAGCGCCGCCTGCCGCTCCGCCTGCGAGGGCTGCTCCGTCTCGATCAGGACGGGGATATGCGACAGCTTCCATGCGATCCGGTCATCCCGCCCCATGATGCGCTCGACCAGGCGGGAGCAGGCGACGACGCGGTCGTACGAAATCAGTTCCTTGAAGCGCCGACGCGGCAGGCGCGGGTCGCGCACGTCGCAGATCATCACCGGACCGCCGCTGCGGAACCGGCGCAGTAGCGCCACGACCCAGCGCAACGTGTTGGGATACAGGTGAAAGCTGCTATGCACCATCAGGACGGAGCCCGGCCGCCAGCGGCGCAGCAGCAGGCCCGGGAACATCAGGTTCTCGATCAAATAGCGCGGATACCGGCTCCAGTGCTTGTCCGGCCGGCCGGTCCGGTAGGGGTAGGCACGCCGCACGACGAGCCGGCCGCCGCGCTCCGCGGACGTTCGCGGACAACCGGGATGCGCTTCGGTCAGCACCTCGACACGGCCGACGTGGCCGCCGTCGACAAGCCCCTGGGCCAGCAGCTTGTAATACATGGCGCCGCCGCCGATGGCCGGATAATAGTTCGGCGCCAGGATGACCAGTTCCTCGCACGCCGGCCCGGCTTCACCCATCGCCCGGCGCCCCCTTGCCGACTATCAAGGCCCGCACGCCTTCGACGAAGCGTCCGACGTCGCCAAGCTCCGCGCTGTCGCGGGCGGCTTCGGCGAACCGGCGCCAGGCGTCGGCGTCCCTGGCAAGCGTGTGCATGACGCGGGCCATGCCCTCCGCCTCGAACGGGTCGAACAGGAAGCCGTTGACACCGGCCCGGATCAGGCCGTCCGCCGCGCCGACACTCGTCGATGCCAGCACCGGCACCCCAAGGGCGAAAGCCTCGTTCACCACAAGCCCCCATTGCTCCTCGACGCTTGGCAGCAGCAGCGCCAGCGCGCGGCCAAGCGTCCCCGCAACCTCAGGCGCCTGCACGAACCCGGTGAAGCGCACGCCATCCAGCGCGCGGCGCATGACCTCGCGTTCAAGCTCGGCGCGTAGCGGACCGTCGCCGCAAAGCAACAGTCCGCGCGGCGGAAGGCCCTCCGTGTTCGCCAGTTCCCGGTACCGTGCGTAGGCCGCAATGGCGGTCGTCAGGTTCTTCTTCGGCACGAAGCGGGCCACGACGACGAAATCGCGCTCGGCGTACGGCACGCCATCCGGCGCCGGCGCGGTTTCGGCCAGCCGGCGAACCCGCGCCACGCCGACGGTGTCATAGCCCTGCGCGATTTGCCGTTCCGGCACGCCCAGCAGCCGGGCATAAGCCGCGCTGCGCCAGCCAGCCACCAATGCACCATGATAGGGCGACATCCAAAGGCGCTTGGCGACCTCGCGCCAGAGGCGGCGCGGTTTGTCGTCGAACTTGGAATCGGACATGTTGTGGACGCGCACGCCGCAAAGCCGCGCCAGCCACGCCGTCAGAAGGACTTCCGGCTGATTGTAGTGGCACAGGAACGCATGCATGGGACGCAGGCGGATCAACGCCGCGCTCAGACGCACGAAGCGCGCCGCCGTTCCAACATCCTCCCGCGCGCGACCCGGCGCCAGGACGATGTGCCGGAATGCGCCATCGCCGCTACTGGGTGTCCAGGCATAGCGCGCGCTGCGTTGCGCGACCTCGATTGCACAAACCTCCGCCTCGTCACCAAGTTCGTCTGCGACCGCTTCGATGCGGTCGATGTGATAGGGCGCAAACTGGTTCCAGAAGAACACGACAACCGGGCGGCGGCTCATTCGGACCCCTCGATCCGGGCAAGCTCCGACTGAACCTCGGCGGCGAATGCCAGATCCAGCGGGAACGGCGCGCCGACCTCCGCGTGACCCATGACATCGGCCAGGAACCGCTGGACGATGGGTTGCGCGTTCGTGGTGAAGTCGACCCGCGCCGTCCGCTCGTCGTGGCGAAACTCCACGTGGCGGCAATCATCCGTTCCATAACCGTAATGAAGTTCGCCAATCCGGCTTCGCGGAAACCAGCGCCGGCGAACGGCCAGCAGATGCGTCGCAAGATTATCGCCCGCCGGAATATCGGGTCGCGCCGCGCGGGCCGTCGTGAAGGTTCCCTGGAACTCGGCGTCCCCCGCATCGAACCTGCTGACCAGCGCCGGCCATTCGTGGAGGTAGCAGTACTGAAAATGAACGGCGGCGATAAGGCCGCGCCGATTGGCTTCACTCGCCAGGTCGGCCGCTTCCGCCGCACCGCCCCACCAGGGCTTCTCGACGACGACGTGCTTGCCGGCGAGCAGCGCTCCGCGCACCAGCGCGGCTTGCGGCGCACCCGGCGGCACCGCGAGCCAGACCAGCGCCGCGCCGGACGCTTCCGCACACAGACGCCGTGCGCAACGTTCGGCGAAGTCCGTATCCTTCTCCTCCCCGGCCTTGCGCAGGCTGAGCATCCGCGCGGCGTGCCCCTCGCTCTCCAGAATGCCGGCCACACGCTGACCCCACCGCCCGCGTCCAACGATGGCGGCCCTCATGGCACGCGGCTCGCGATACGCCCGGCAAGCTGCTCCGCGGCCTTCACAGCCCCGACCACCTTGCCGGAAAAGACGTGGAACACCCGGCCGTCCGGCGACTCGGCGATACGCAGGACCCGCCGGTCGGTACCCGGATCGTGCTCGACCATGCGGCAGGTGAAACGCGAGCCGAGATAGCGCGCCTCTTCGATAGCGGGGACGGCCCGCATGGCATCCTCCCGCATCGCCGTGAAGTTGGTGCACGCCACGGGCCGGAAGCCGCCGCAATTGATGAGATCCGCATACGCCGCCGGAACCGGCTCGCCCGGGTCGAGCGTGGTCCAGCGGTTGCTGAAGCGGGCCGAACCGAACTGCGCCTCGGATCGGCCGGGATAATGGTCGAAGGCCGTGAACGCGCCGTCGACGATGACCAGCGAGATATCGCGCAAGGGGGCGGGAACCTCGATCAGAACCTTCTCCGCCACCTGTCGGCGCATCTGCCCGAAGATACCCGCCTCTCCATGCGCATTGGCGTAGGTGGCATAGATGCAGGCATCATATTTGCCCTCAAGCTCGGGACCGAAGCGTTCCCGCCGGCATTCCACGCCCAGGTCGCGCAACCGCACCCGCAGGAGTTCGCGCAGAATTGACGGGTCGTAGAACGATTCCTCCACGCGGTAGCAGCGCTCGATAAAGTCAAAGTCCATCCATCCTGGCCGCGATTCCTCCAGCGGAAGGTCGAAGCGCGCCATCGCGGCCTCATATTCCGCGCAGGAAACGAGAGACCCTTCGCGTGGAATGGCGTAGTAGTGGGCCTTGCCGCTGACGATGGCCGTTTGGTACTCCGCAATGAAGGCTTGGCGCGATTCCAGGACCTCTGCGATCGTTTCCGGGCTGCGCGGATAGTGATAACCACGGTGCACCCGGAACTGGTTGATGGCCGACGCGGCGTTCAGCAGGCCCAGTGGATCGAACAGCGTCACCGCGTGACCGCGACGGGCCAGCCAGATGGCCGCCGTCGCGCCGTAAATACCGGCGCCTGCAATCGCGATCCGCGCTCGTTGCTTCATCGCTGTCCCCGATGCGCCGCCCCTCTTGGCCGAGGGCGGTTGGTCCTATACCTGCGATTTATCCAAAAGTGTAAGCCCGCCAGCAAGTCTCGATGCTCTTTGCATAACTTCCGCTGGCCGTTGAAAGCTGCGTAAGTCGGGCCCCGGCCGCTTGCGGTGGGAAGGATCGATGTTTGACTTTCGTCGAATCACCCATCCTTATTAAAGAATGCGCCGGGCAATTCCAAAGGCACTTGCGATCACCACATATGTTAGAATTTGTATTTTTAATGAACAACAAGAATGTTTGAAGTGATATCGTTGAAAAATGTTAAAAATTATTGTATCTTTTCTGACCGGACAGGCAAACACCTGCGTCCCATTAAAGAACTGCGGGCGATGGCGGAGAAGAAAGACGAAGCCCCGGAGACCCTCGCGGCGCACCTGCAGCGTTTCAAGGCTGGACCAACCGCGGAAGGCCGCGTTGAATTGGCCGAGGACGTGTCGGCGGTTTTCAACGGCGGACGCCTGAGCAACGCCGAACGTACCATTGCCTGCGAGATTTTCGAGGCTTTCGCACGTGACGTCGATACGAGGGTCCGCCGCGTGCTGGCCGAGCAGCTCTGCAACTCGCCGCTCCTGCCGGCGGAACTGGCCCGGACCCTTGCCGAGGACGTTGACAGCGTTGCCTGTCCCATCCTGCGCTATTCGCAGGTTCTCAGCGACGACGACCTCATTGCGATCATCGCGGCCGCCAGCCAGGACAAGATGCTCGCGATCAGCCGGCGCAGCGGTGTATCCGCGCAGGTCGGCGACGCCTTGCTGGACAAGGGAAGCGAGACGGTGGCCGCATCCCTGATGTCGAACCCGAAGGCACGCCTGCCGACGGAAACCATGAACAAGGCGCTCGACCGGCACGCCGAAAGCCCGGCGGTCCATGCGGCGCTGGTGGAACGTCCCCGCCTGCCGCCGGCCATCGTCGTGCGCCTGGTCGAGCGCGTTTCCGAAGACCTGATCGACCGGCTTTTCGCTCGCCACGGCCTGCCATCCCAATGGCGGCACGACCTCTGCGAACTCGTCGAAGGCGCGGCCGTCACCGATCTGGCCGAGAACGCAGAGCCGGTTTCCAATATCACAGCTCTGGTGGACAGCCTCTACAGGCGCGGCAAGCTGAACGGCCTGACACTTTTGCGCGCCCTGATGATGCGGGAGGACACCTTCGTGTTCCACGCGCTGGCCCGGCTGACATCTCACTCTGACAAGAAAGTGCGGGATTACCTGATGCACGAGGGCATGCTGGAGCGCCGCGAGCTTTATAACGCGACCGGCCTGCCGGCAGAGCTTTTCCCTGCCTTCAACGCCGCCGTCTCGGCCCTGCGCGATGACATCCATGGCGAGCAGGCGCAAACCCAGGCCGGCTATCAAAGGGACATCATCGCACGGATCGTGCGCGGCTATCCGGACCTCGCCCCCACGAACCTCGACAACGTCCTGGCCCAACTCGAGCATCGGCTGGGGCGGCAGCGCATGCACAGCCAGGGGGGCGTGCGTTCCGTGGAATCCTAGCCCGACAGCCATAAAGCAGGGAGGCTGTCCCCCCTGGCTGCCTTCCGGCAGCCTGTCTCCCCGTCGGGGAGACGACTGATTTGTGTTTTTCATCAACTCCTTAGTCGTATCCCCGCCCCGGCGGCGGATGCCGGGGCCTCGGCGGTGCGCCGGGAACACGCTGAAGCTCCTGCCGGTCACGCACGAGCCACTCGATCCCTTTCGAGACGGCAAGCCACATGAACACCGGCAGCAGTATCCACATGGCCAGCTTCGCCGCGCTGACGATATTGCCGTCGCGGAACCACAGCATCGTAGCCGGCATGAAGCAGCAGTAGACCAGCACCGGAAACGCCCTGTGCGGGTAGGATGCAAACCATCCGTGCAGCCGGCCCAGCGACCAGCCCACGGTGCCGAGCGTGATGATCACCCCGATAAAGCCGAAGCTGAGCCATCCGTCACCGACGATCGACCACGTCCGCGTTCCGAACCAGCCGTGGTCGTTCAGATCGACCAGCTTGATCGGCATGCCACGCGGCTTGTCGGGCCAGATCATGCGCGGAATCGGCTCGGTGAACAGCCACAGGTACTGCGTGAAATAAGTATAGGTATGCGACTTGTCCGGCACGGCCCGCACAATGTAGGCGAGGAAATCGAAATTGGCGAAGTCGGGCGCATCCAGGCTTTCCACGAAGCCCTCGTCCTCGAAAGCCTCGACACGATACCGGGTTTCGCCCACGCCGATCGCTTCGCGGAAATAATCGCGGTCCTGGCCCATCGCGTGGAATATCAGGAATACCGGGATCGCCAGCACCAGATAGCGCACGCGCATCCATCTGGCGCGATGCCAATAAAGATGCAGCAGCATCACGATACCCAGCGCCACGACAATGCCCCAGCGGCTGCCCAGGTACATGCGATAGGTGCAGAACGCCAGAAGCGGCACGTAGGCCCACCAGCGGAAGCGGTTCATCGCCAGGAACAGCGCGGTAAGCGGGATAAGCAGGTTATGCGCCTTGACGACGTAGCCGGTGGTGTTCTGGAAGTACGTCTGGGCGGAAGTGGGATCGAGGAACATGCCGGATTCGCCCCGCGCCGCCAGAAAACCGAAGATCTCCGCGTCACGCTTTGCACCATAGAGCGCGATGGGAAGCAGCAGGACCATGACGATATAGAACGCCTGTCTCTGCGTGCGGGTGAAGTAGAACCCGGAGTTGTCGAAGCGGATCGCGGCGTGCCCGGCCGACAGCGAAAAGCCGGCAAAGACCAGGAGCGCCACCGAGGTGACCGCGAGGGTCAGCAGAAAGACCTCCGGCGTCGGCTGAATGCGCATGTATTGCCACTGCGAATCAAAATCCGCGTAATGGACCAGCCATGGGCGGATGACGAAAACCAGTGCGTGGAAGACGAGATAGAAGAACAGCGGATGAAACGCCGAGGCCGAGCGGTGCGCCACGAAGAAGGCCGCCACGGCCAGGCAGAGCATCAGTTGCAGGAACAGCGCGACCTCTATCATACGCCCATCAACGTCCGGATATCACGGCGATAGTTCGCATAAGTCCGGTCCAGGCGGCGCGCCCACGAGGCGACCTGCCAGGCCGCAAGGCGTTCGGGATCGCCACAGATCGTCAGCAAGGTCTCGGTCAATCCATCGACGGAAAGCTCGTTCAGGACGGTGCCGTTCTCGCCTTCCGTCGCGCCCAGCCCCGCCATCCAGGTGTGAACGAGGCCGGTGCCCGCGCTGATCGCCTCGTGCAGGACGCGGGCGCTGCCCTCGAAGAGGCTGGGAAAGACAAAGAGGTCGGCCTCGCGGTAGTAGCGGACGATGTCCTCGTGCCGGACCTGCGGGACATGCGTGACGCGCCCCGCGAACTTCTCGAAGGTCGTGCCCGGGATATCCATGCGCCCGACGAGCGTCAGTTCGGCCGCCGACGGCGCTATTCGCGAGATTGCCGGCAGCAGGTACGCCAGCCCCTTGCGCGCTCCCACCGAGCCGGTAAACAGCAGCTTCACCGGCCGGTCCTCCAGCGGCGCGCGCCGCGGCGGTTCGGCGGGGAAGACCGTTTCGTCATAGCCTTCGTGGACGACCCGCACCTTGCCCGGGTCGCAGCCGTGCTCGATCATTGTCGAGGCGTTGAAGTCCGAGTTGCAGATGACGAGGTCAGCCAGATCCATCTCCTCGTTCTGGCGATCGATCCACGCCTGCGAATGCGGCCGATAGGCCTGCGCGAAAAACCCGGGGTGGCGTTCCTGCTCGGCCAGCATCGTCGCGTTCTCGGCCGCCGGGTGGCCGATCGACTGGTTCAGCACGCAGGTGATGCCGCGTGCCTTGGCCCAGCGGAACACCTCCAGGGAAGAGGTGTCCCAGCCCCAGACGATATCCACCGGCTCGCGCTGCATCAGGGAGATGACCTGCTGGCCGAAGCGGCGGTTGCCCCAGGCATTGACGCGCCGGATCAGCCGGTCCCAACGCAGGCGCCACAGCATCAGCTCGACGAACTCCAGGATTCCCATGCGGCGGACATGGCGGTTGTCCAGCAGCGGGAAGTAGCGCTTCAGCAACAGGCGCCGCAGGCGGGCGCCGGCCTCTCCCGGCAGGATCGCCGCCAGACGGACGGCCCGGCTGTCGGGATGAAAGTAGGCCGAGGTCGCGTACCATGCGAGCGCGCCCGCGTCCTGGAACGCGACGGCGCGTTGCCAAGCGTCCTGCGTGCCGGGATGGAAGACGCCGATACGCGGCTTGGTCACGCGCACCTTCCTCTCTTTGCCATTTCCGCGCCAGCGCAATCCGAATGCACGTGTCCTCCCTTAGGCCGGATTCGCGAAAATGGTCGGGTTGATGGTAAGCCGCCGGATGACGGCGCGCGCCAGCAGCAGGTTCCACATGACCATCGTGCCGCCCGTGGCGATGGCCGCACCCTCAAGCCCGTAAAGCGGGATCAGGACGAAGTTCAACGCCACGTTCGCCACTGTCCCGAAGAACACCGCCCACATCGTGTCCCGCTCGAACCCCGACATGTTCAGCAGCAGTGCGGTCGAGCCGCAAGCGACACGCGCGAGGTTGGCGCCCACCAGGATCGTCAGCGCAAGCCACCCGGCGGCGAAGCCGGCACCGACGATGCCGAGCAGCGCATCGCCCGCAAAGGCGAACACCAGGAAGCCGAGGCCCGCCGGAACCATCAGCAGCCGGGCGGCCCTCACCACAAGCGCCTGCAATCGCGAACGGTCGCGCGACACCCACAGCCGGGCCACGATAGGCGCCAGAACCGCCTCCGCCGCGCCGAGCGGCAGCGCCATCAACTCGGCCATCCGGGTCGCGACGTGATAGATTCCGGCCGCCGACGTATCGGCCATGGCGCCCAGCATGACGATGTCGGTATTGCGCAGGACGACGGTCAGCCCCGCCGTCCACATCATCGGCAGCGCGGCCAGCAGCCAGCGTGGCGTTTCGAACCTCGGCACCGGGTGCGGCAGGGTGCGCTCCTGCCGGAACAGGTAAAGCGCGACGAGGACCGCCGCCGTGCACAGGGCAACGCCGTGCAGCAGCAGGGCAACGAACCCGTCCGCCGGAATTCCCAGAACGATCGCCCCGGCAATGAGGAGAAGAACCCCCAGATAGCGCAGCACCCCGTCCGCCAGTTCGCCGGCCATCGCCTGCTCGCGGCCGATAAGCCAGGCGCCCATCAGGCGCAGCGCCACCACCGGCACGACAAGGCAGGCGGTGGCGAAGAACAACCAGGAGTCGCGCGGCGGCGGCCAGGGAAGAAATCCGCCCAGGGTCGCGATTGCCGCCACGGGAACCAGGACGATGGCCAGCAGCGCAACATACTGCAGTGTCCGCCGGGCCAGCCCGGTACGAAGCCCCCAGGCGTCGCGCTGCTCGTAGACGGCCACGCTGCGGGTCAGAAGCTGTGGCAGGCCAAGCGCCCCGAACATGGCCAGCAGGCTCAGGACGGAGAGCGCAACGGCATATCGGCCGTACTCCGCCGGGCCAAGCCAGCGCGCCGCCAGGAACGCCGCGGCGAAGGTCAGGCCGGTGCGGGCGATCCGAAGGCCGCCGGCGCCCGCCGTTCGCCGCGCCAGGTGGTGCCCCCTCAACGATCTCAGGCTTGCCAGACCGTCGCCCAGCGCTTGCGTCACATTCGCCATGCCCGGGCCCGGTCAGTTTCGCTCATGCGCGCGATCAGTACGCATTCCGATGGCTTAGCTTTAACAGGGTTATCGCGATGATCCGCAGATCCAGCCAGAGCGACCAGTTGTCGATGTAATAGAGATCGTGTTCAACCCGCTTCTCGATCTTCTCGACGATGTCCGTATCGCCGCGCCAGCCGTTGACCTGCGCCCAGCCGGTGATGCCCGGCAGCACGCGGTGGCGATGGGCGTATTCCTTCACCGCCTCGCGATAGGGAATGCCGCCCGCCTTGGCCGAGATCGCGTGCGGGCGCGGCCCGACAATCGACATCTCCCCTTTCAGCACGTTCAGGAGTTGCGGCAATTCGTCGAGGCTGGTGCGGCGCAGGACCACCCCGACCTTCGTGACGCGCGGATCGCCGGGCACCGTCAGCCGTTCCGCCGCCAGATCCTGCTGCGTCTGGTACATCGTGCGGAACTTGTAGACCCGGAAAAGGTTGTTGTTGAAGCCGTGGCGCGGCTGCCGGAAGAACACGGGGCCGCGGCTCTCCAACTTGATGGCAAGGGCGATCAACAGCATCAACGGCGATGCGGACAGAAGGGCGACAGTGCCGATCAGGTAGTCCTCCGCGCGCTTCAGCACGACATCCCAGCCGCTGAGCGGCCGTGTCATCAGGTTGATGGCGGGCACGCCCAGGGTCTGCCGCACAGGCCGGCCCATCAGCCGCTCGTCCAGTGCCGGCGGGGCCAGATCGACGTCGACGTTGACGGCGCGCAAGGGCTCCAGGGTTTCATGCAGCGCGTCCATGTCGCTCCAGGGAAGGACGGCAATCACCCTGTCGACGCCATTCGCTTCCGCCTTGCGAAGCAGGGCACGAGCGTCGCCGGCCACGTTCGGCTCCGTCCCGCCGGCGTCCGTCCCGGCAACGGTGAAGATGCCGGCAAGCTCGACGCCGGGCTGCGCGTTGTCCGCAAGGTGCCCGGCCAGCCGCCGGGCATCCGAAAGCAAGCCGGGGCTGGTCAGCAGGGCCACCCTTTGCGTCAACGCGCCCCGCGCGCCGGCCCGGTTCAGGAGTGCGGCCAGCACGGCGCGAAACGCCAACAGGCCGAAACCGCCAAGCAGGAACCACAGCCCCGCCCAGAGGCGGGAATACTGCTCCGACGTCTTTGTGATATAGCCCAGCAGCACGACGATAAGCATGGTCGCCGTCCAGGCAAGGACGGACTTCCGGGCCTGCGTCGGCGAGTCGCTCAAGGCTTCCGCGCCATAGACGCCGGCGGCCTGGAATACATTGGCGGCCACCGGCCCGATCAGGACGACGGCGATCAACTCGTCATGGCCTAGGGAAACCGACCCGAAGCGGGCCAAGTAGGCGAGAACCCCTGTCGCCACCAGGATGGCCAGATCGACCGCGCGCACCACGCCGACGACGACACCCGGCGACCAGCGCGTCCCAATACGCGTGGAACGCCCGTCGAGAGCGGTCAACGGTTCGCCGATATCCGCCACTTTGCCGTGATCGCTCATCCAAGCCTCTCGGCGGCACCGCGGTGTGGCCATCGGCATCCTGCCGGCCGCTCGACACGCTCGATCGGCAACGGCCGCCACGCGGGGCGGCGCTTGCGAGCGGTCGCCGGATAAGGCTTCCGGTCGGCGGACAGGCTTATCACATCAATCATCGATCGGCGATAGTCTTGTTCTTTCGTGGTAGTCTTCGTCGCATTCGAAACAGGAGGTCCGGCGCGTGGTCGAGATGTTGTTCCTCACCCTCGTCGCCCTGGCGCCGGCCGCTTTCGGCGCCGCGCCCGCGTGGGCCTGGGCGACACTGGCCTGCGGCTTCGCGCTGGCCGTGGCAGGTCATGGCGCAAAGAGTCTGAGGTCCGATTCGTACGCACCCGCGATTCCGTCCCTCGTGCTTTCCGCAATCGTTTGCCTCGGCTTCGTCCTTCTGGCCGCGCTTGCGCAGGGAATCCCCGGACTGCCAGGCGCGCACCCTCTGTGGGAACCGGCTGAAAGCGCGCTTGCAACGCCGGTCCCGACAAGCATCGCCGTCGACCCGCCGGCTGCCCGGGCGGGGCTTGCCGGCATTCTCATGGTCTGCGGCGTCGCGTGGCTCGCGCGCGAAGAGGGCTGCCGGACGGATGCGGCACGGCACCGCCTGCTGAAGGTCGTCGCCGGAAGCGCGGCGGTCTATGCCGGCTATGGCCTGCTGGCACATGCGGGGGGCTGGGACACCGTTCTGTGGGTGGAGAAAGCGGCGTACCGCAACTCCGTCACCGGCCCCTTCGTCAACCGCAACGCCTTCGCCGGCTATCTCGGCCTCGCGCTTCTGGCGTGCAGCAGCCTGCTCGCCGCGCGGGTGCGGGCGGAGGGACCGGCAACGCTGTTCGGACATGCATGGCCGTGGAGCGCGGCGTGGCTGTTGCTGGCCGCCGCGCTTCTGGGCACGCAATCGCGCGGCGGAATTGTCGCCGGCGGCATTGCGCTGATGGCGTGGCTGGCGGCCGCGCCGCGCGGGAGGGGCGGGTGGACGCGGACGATCGCACTCGCCGGCACCGCGCTCGTGGTCGCGGGAGCCATCGGCCTTGCGCTCGACCACCGATTCGTCGATCTGGCGAAGCATGCCGAACAGCGCCTGTCGCTTTACGCGTCCGCCTGGAACCTCATCTCGGAGCGTCCGTGGCTGGGACACGGTCTTGGCAGCTTCGCCGACATGTTTGCAGCCGTCGCTCCGCCAGACACGCACAGGATCTTCGTTCACGTTCATAACACGTACCTGGCGACGGCGTTCGCCCTTGGCATACCCGCCGCCATCGCCGCCGCGGCGGCGGTCGCGCTGCTGGCCGTGAACGGCTGGATCGCGGCACGCCAGGGCGCACCCGCCGGCCGTGTCGGCTTTGCCGCCGCCGTCCTGCTGGGCGCGCACGGCCTGATCGACTTCGCGCCGCAGGTTCCGGCCGTCGCCATCACCGGCGCCGCCCTGCTTGGCTTTGCGGCGGCACGGCCCCCGCGCCCGCCCCGACGGCACGCCGCAGGACGTCCGCGCGCCCGCTGGCTTGCGCGGCAGCCGTCGTGAAGGCCCTGTCGACCTGCCATGCCAACCGCAATTGGCGGTCCAGCGCCGAACGCCCGATCCGTCGCGCCGCCAGGGGCCAGAGGCGGAGGATCAACTCGGCGCGGGCCGGTGCAAGGCCGCGCTCCGTCGGGCCCGTGCGGATCGACAGGTCAAGCGCCTCGACGATAGTGGGCGCCGGGCGCGACAGCCGATAGCGAACCAGCGCCAGCCGTGTCCAGGCCTGCGCATTGGCCGGGGCCAGTGAAAGGCCGCGAACCAGTTCCCGCTCCGCCGCCTGTAGGTGGCGATTTGCACCGGCCACCCCTGCCCTGCCCGCCAACGCCAGGTGGGCGAGGGCGAGACGGAAGCGGCCGTGCCCATCCTCCCGCCACCGCAGGGCCATCCGCTCGGTCGCGATGGAATGCCGTAGCCGCACGGTCGAAGGCGGCGATCCCCGGCGAATCTCCTCGACTGCCGGGCGTGCGGGAAGCCAGGCCAGGGACGCCACCGCAATCGGCAGTGCCAGGGCCAGAAGCGCGGCGCCGATCAGAATAGCGGCCGCACCTCGCAGCCTCCGCCTATCCCTTGTAGTGGGCTCTAAGTGCGCGGCCATGGATCGGCTTGTCGGCGGTGTCGTAGTGCCTGTAACGCTTCGAATCCACGCGGGAGAGCACCGCGCCCGAGAGCATTGCCCCGGCATCGCGGAGAGTCCTGGCCGCCAAGGCGACGCTCTCGCGCGGGGTCTTGCGCCAGCGGGTCACCAGAATCGTCGCGTCGGTCAGCGGCGCCAGGACGCGCGCATCGGCGAATGGCAGCGTGGGCGGCGAATCGACGATCACGGCATCGTAGTGGGCGGCCAGCGCCTCGACCGTCAGCGCCAGACGCCTGCCGGACAGCCTGCGCCCCGGATCCCGTCCCGCCTCGCCCGCGCAGATCACGTGCAGCCCGCTCTCCCTGTCGCGACGGATGACGCCCTGAAGCGGTACGCGTCCGGCCAGATACTCGGCAAGGCCGAAGCCGGGTTTCCAACCGAAGAAACGGTGCGCGCGGGGCCGACGCAGGTCGGCCTCCACCAGGATGACGCGCTTTCGCTCGCGCGCCAGCATCCGGGCAAGCGTCACGGCCAGCGTCGTCTTCCCCTCCTGCGGCAAGGCCGAGGTCACGAGTATCGAACGCGGGGTGCGCTCCGGATCGCCGTTTTGCATGCCCGCATACATGCATCGAACCGACTCCGCGAAATCGGACGTCGGCTCGCTGATGGCATGGCGCGCCAGCCTGCGTTCCCGCCCAGTCGGCACAGGCCCGGACGGTACCGATGCCAGGACCTTGAGCCCGGCGTGCGCTTCCAGCATGTCCGGCGTTGCGACCGTGCGGTCGAAACGTTCCATCAGCATTGCGGCACCTATGCCGCTGAGCAGCGCCGTAAGAAACGCCAGGATCATGACAGGTCCGATCCAAGGTGTACTCGGGTCGCTGGGCGGCGAGGCCGCCGAGATCACGCGGGCGTCGGGCTGCTGCAGACCCTGGCTGAGCGACGTCCGCTCAAGCCGCTCGGACAAGGTGTTCAACAGCGAGCCTTCCGCCTCCATCTTTCGCTGGAGCCGGCGAAGCCGCGTCCTGGCATCCGCCTGACGGTCCGTCTTGCGCCGCATCTCGCCAAGTTCGAGCTCCAGCGTCATCTCGTGCGCCCGCGCGACCTCAAGCTCGCCGCGCAGATCCGAGAGGATGCGGCGTCCTTCCTCGGCCAGCTCCTGGCGCAGCCCTTCCAGCTCCGCGTTCACGTCCACCATCCTCGGGTGCCGGGGTCCGTACTCGGGGGACATCTCCCACTTACGCCGCAGCAACTTGGCAAGCTGCGCCTGTAATTCTTCAGCCAAGGGTGAGCGGAGGCCGGTGGGAACCGCGTTCGGACCGCTTTCCTCTAGGCCGCGCCGCAACGCCGCCAGCCGGGTTTCGATTTTCGCCCGCTCGGCCCGGGAATCCACCAGCTTGGCTTCTAGATCGCCAAGGCGTTTGGCATCGACGCCGGCGCCGCCGTCGCCAGCCAGTCCCGATTCCCGGCGGTGGTTTTCGAGCGCCCGCTCCGCCGCCTCGACACGCTCGCGCTGACGCGCAACGCGCGCTTCGAGTGCATCGGAGGTTCGGGCCCTGGCGCGAGAAACCGCCGCCTGCCGCTGGGCCAGATAATCCTGCACCAGCGCATTGGCGATGCGCGCCGCCTTGTCGGCATCCCGGCTCAACACCGCAACCTCGATAACGCGGGAGCGCCCGAGAATACGCACCGACATCTTTTCGCGCAGCGCGGCGACGGTACGGGCACGCTGCCTCTCGATCCGAAGCTCGCGCGGGGAAGGCGTGGCGACGAAACCCAGCCGCGAGAACAATCCACCGGCGGGACGGACGGCTGGATTGAACTCCGGGTCCAGCAGGAGTTGCCGCTCTCGCACGACCCGGCGGAGCAGTTCGCGGGAACGCAGGACCTCCACCTCGCTGGCGATCGCGGCACCTGTCCCGGACCCGGTTTCGCCGCCATCC
This sequence comes from Ferruginivarius sediminum, assembly GCF_003344765.1. Taxonomy (GTDB): domain Bacteria; phylum Pseudomonadota; class Alphaproteobacteria; order Kiloniellales; family Rhodovibrionaceae; genus Ferruginivarius; species Ferruginivarius sediminum. The sequence continues at coordinate 318,708 of NZ_QPMH01000003.1, forward strand.
GTGTCGGCGGCCTCGCGCGGCATCAGCATCACCTCCGCCGTTGCCGTGTAGCTTTCGGGCACGGCCAGCGTGACAAGCGCGGTCGCCAGCAGGATCAGGGCCGCTACACCCGCCACCGTGGATCGACGCCGCCACAGCACACGCAGCGCATCCGCGCCGTCCGGCGCAGCCGGGCTTTGCGGCTGCCGCGCGGCCATGGGGACTGTCCGGCTCGGCGCGGGCGATAGCTGTGGGAGTGTGCCATGCATGACGCGAATCCGGCCTAGAAGAGATCGCGTTCGGGAACGCGGACGATGTCGCCGGGGCCGACGGCATCCTCTTCGTCAGCGGGCTTTCCCCGCCGCGAAGAACCCCTGGCACGCAGGACGCTTACAGCCGTCCTGTCGGCATGCTCGGTGTAACCACCGGCCAGCGCGATGGCGCCCATCACGGTCAGGCCGCGTTCATAGGGGTACCGGCCGGGTTGTTCCACCTCGCCCAGCACGTAGATCGGCCGATGGCCGAGGACTTGCACCGTGACGCGAGGGCTCCTCAGGTAGTCCGGCCGCAGTGCCCGCACGATTGCCGCCTCCGCCCCGCGCAGGGTTTCGCCGTCGAGGGCGACGCGCCCCGCCAGCGGAAGCGAAACCGAGCCGCTACGATCCAGACGGAACTCCCCGGAAAGGTCTTCATGGCCATACACCGTCACGCCGATCCGGTCGCCAGGGACCAGACGGTAAGGGCGCGCGTCGTCCCGCGCGCGAAGCGGCAGCGCCGAGGCGATCATGGCGATCAGCAAGACGGCGACGAAGACGATCCTCAAGCGCACCATCGCCGCCCCGCATCAGAACCTTAACCGGAGGCCGCTGGTAACGCGGTTCAGCGTAAAGTCGGCATCCGCGCTGGATTCCCGCGTCGTGAACTCGTACTGGGCCCGGAACCGTGCGTAACCGCTCAAGGCGTACTCCAGACCGGCGCCGGCACGGTACACCTCGTCGATGCGGTCGATTCCACGGAAATCGTTGCGGGCGTAACCGGCCGTGAGATTGACGTGCAGTTTCGGAAGCAGCCTGTGCTTGAAGCGCATGTCGGCCGCCGTCTCGAAGAAACCGCTGGCGCCCGGGACCGTCGTCTCGCGTAGCTCACGGCCGACGATCAGTTCCATTCTGCTCGATCTGCCAAGGTCCGTATCAAGGCGGCCTTGCAGCGTCAGGCCGGAAACCGTGCCCAGCCGCGCGTCCTCGAAATCCTGGCGGCGGTAACCGATGGCGATCAGGCCGGAAGTTGCGCGTCCAAGCGCCAGCTCTGCGCCGACAGCACCTTCGAGTGCATCTGAATCCCGGGCGAAGCCGTTGTCGTCGCGCGCCGCCGCGTAATCCGTCGTGTCGTAGGCGGCATGCACGAAGGGCCGCAACCGACCGCCGCCGTCGTACCGCAGACGTGCCGACCCGCTCCACAAGGTGCGGTCGCGGTCATCGTTGTTGATGGTCGCGATGCCGAAGAAGTCGGCATCCTGGAAGTCCAGGTCCTCGTAACTGGCGGCGAAGCTGAGCCCGAGCGATGCGAACTGCTGTTCGGCGTCCACCTGGGCCCTGACGTGATCGACGGGCGTCGGCTCCGACCCGCGCGCGTCGTTCGGCGAAGCCCGATCCTCGTGCTCGCGGGCATAGCTTGCCATACCGCCCACTTTCGTGCCGGGCAGGATGTCGATGAAGCCATCGACGCTTGCGCGGTAATCCACGGTGTCCTCGCTGGAAGTCATCGTATGCGCCTTGCCGAGCGCGACACCGCGAAACGCCAGGCCATGGCTGCGCCAGTCGCTTTCGACTTCCGCCGCCATCCGGGCCTGCGCGACGACGTCGGCGACCAGCGCCTCGTCCGTGGCGAACAGGTTGTCGACGTAAGTGGTGGCGATATCGGCGGCGAGATAGGTCAGGAAGCCGCCAAGACGAATGCCGCCGCCATCGGACTTGGCGCCCGCCCGCCAGTGACGGGAGGGCTTGGTAAGCGCGTCGCCGGCCCAGGCCTCGCCACCAGCTTGCACGAGCGTCGTTATCCCCGCCGCCAGGATGGCGGCGGATACGGCTGCCAGCCTCATTTCCGGAAACCTATGGCAGGACGGGGCTGGCGACCCGGCGCAGCACCGGCGCCACGCTGCCGATCAAGGGCGACAGAAGTGTCGCATCGGCGGTGCGGCCCATTGACGCCTGCTCCCCCTCGAATGAATCCAGCGAGTCGGAGGGCAGCGGTGCCAACTCTCGATATTGCTGTGTCGCGTCGCCCGCCAGCTCCATCCCCGGCCCGAGGCCGCCGACCCGTTGCGAGGCATCGTATGCCGACGGCAGCCGGCCAATCGCGCCGCCCGAAGCTCGCGATACCCGGTCGCCAGCGCGCGCCCTCGCGCCTCCGCCCGGCCTGTCAAGCGACGCAAGCATCAATCCGTTCCCGGAATCCGCTTTGCCGACCAGTCCGACGCCTTCCAGCGCACGCTCGATAGCAGGGGAGCCGCCGGGATGGCGTGCGCCGGCGTAGCGGATCATCGCCTGGGCCATCACGTTGGAAGCATCACCGTGCCTGGCGATCAACTCCCGAAGGCCCCGGCCGACCTGGCGCGCCTCTCCATGCAGGGCAAGCGCCTCAAGCTGCGCGGCCAGCGGCGCCGGAAGCCTGACGGCCACGCCGGCGCCAAGGGAGACCCCGACGTCGCCGTTGGCGAAAACGTACTCCGCCACTGGCGCAGCTCCCGGCGTGTCGCTACTGCCTGTCTGGGCCGAAGCTCTGGGGACGGCAACCGCAAGAAACGCCGTGGCAAGAGCCACGGTTTTCCATCCAGGATACAGCATTTGCCTCTCGCCTGCTAAGTACGCCGGTTGCATCAGCTTGCATTCGCCGTCAAACGCAAAGTTGACAATCAGTGGCATTGTCCCGGATGACGGGCTGGAATGCACCAGATACGCACTCTTTCGTGTTTGATTGCTCGCCGATGGCGTATACGCGCGTCGCGTCGATTGCAACATCAAAGTGGATTTCGTATCTATTTTGCTACTTTAAGTATTATTCCGTTTATAGATTTACGTCTGGAGGTACCATTTATTGCGAACAAATCGTGAATTTTTGGCTGTTAGCTTGGATTCGCAAAAGCGGAATGGAAAACAGGTAGTTGGCACGCATGTTCAATGGGAAGGACGCACGGGGATGAAGTTGAATGAAATGAGGAAGACGCTGCTTCGGCTGGAAGATGGGGCACGCGGACTTGGCCTGGAAACGGCGCCACATCTGCTTGCCGCCGCCCGTTGCGAGGTCGAGGACCGCATCCGCGAAGCGGCCCGGACCCCGCCCGAACCATGGCCTCAGCCACCATCGCTCGACAGCGACACCTGACTGGCCACCGGCATGGCGGTCACCTGGTAGCGATTGGATAGATCCGGCGCCCGGCACGAACACCCCTGGAAAGATTTTACTAAAAATCTTCTACTTATTGGTTTGTTACTCGGCATATCATTTTCACAAAAGACGACATCTTTTCGTGTTCTGCCATATAACCGCACTACTTATGCAACTTATGCGATTTCCGTGGCGAGATCGTGGAGTCAATTGCTTAGAGGTATTCGATAATCTGGTGCATCGAGGCCATGGCCCTTGCCGGCATACATGTGACTTCAAACCTTGTAGTTCGTTCGATCATTAGCTAATACAACTCTGGCGACAATCCCATGGAATGCGCTAACCTACAGGTGCCGCGTAGGGGTGATGGATATCAAACCCCCGCCAAGCGGAGCGTGCATAACGATCAACCGGCATCCGAGATTCGAAGTATGCAGAAGCGCGTCAGGGAACTTGGTCTAGGGGATTGGGACGACGTTCGAGTCTTTCTCGCCGTCACCCGCAGCGGCAGTTTCAGCCGGGCGGCGGAAATGCTTGGCGCCACACAGTCGACCGTGAGCCGCCGCATCCAGAGCCTTGAGGAACGCCTCGGCGCAAAGCTTTTCGACCGTCATGCGCAAGGGATGCGGCCAACCCCCGCCGCCCGCGCCGTGATCCGGCGGGCGGAATTGATGGAAACGCAGGCGCAGTCGATCGAACGCGCCCTCGTCGGCAGCGACATGGAAACCCAGGGGTCGGTGAGAGTCACCGGCACCGAAGGCATTCTCTCATGCTGGCTGGTCCCCCGCCTCCAGCCGTTCCGGGAGGACTTCCCGGAGATCAGGATCGAGTTGATCATCGCCGACAAGCCGCTCAATCTCGGCGCCCGGGAGGCCGACATCGCCCTTCGGTTCGGGGAACCGGCCGATCCCCGCCTGATCAGCCGCGAACTGGGGCAGGTGCATTTCGGCCTGTTCGCCGCGCGCACCTACCTGGAACGCTGCGGGCAGCCGGAATCCTTCACCGATCTGCGCGACCACGCGATTCTCAATCATTCCAACTATTACGACGCGGATACGGATGACGTCTGGCGCCGGCTGATCGATGACCATGCGCAACTTCCACTTCATACGAATTCGTCGATCTCATATCTTCACGCTGTCCGCCACGGCCTCGGGATCGGACTGCTACCGCTTTACATCGACGGTGTAGCGCCGGAACTGGTTTCCCTTGATCTGAACATCGGCTATGTGCGCGACCTGTTCATGGTCACGCACCGGGAAACCGATAAGCGCGCACGGATCCAGGCCCTGACGCAATACGTAAAGACGCTTGCCGAGCAAGGTCTGCATCACTGGTTCCTGTGAACGCCGGGCATGGCGGTCAGTGCCTGGAAGGTACGCCGGTCCGCGGCCGCGCCAGGCCTTTCATGCGCCACCACGTCCGCACGACGGCCACGTCCGGCTCCGCCGACAACAGCCATTCGCGCCGCAGCAGCGTGAATGGCCCCGGCTGCCCGGTCGCACCGTCGAAAAGCCGGGACCATGCCGCGACAAGCCGCTCGAATTCTCCGCCCTTCACGCGGTCCACAGGCGCGTGGAGGTTCCGAGGCAGGCACTCGCGCGGCAGCCCAAGCGCAAGGAATAGCGCGAGAGTGACCCGGAACGCCCGCCACAGCCGCGCCCGGCGAACGCGCCAAAGGATCTCTTCCCAATCCAGTTCGCCACCGTGGTCGCGCAGCAGGACAAGCGCATCCGCAAGCTGTTTCACGGCGAACGGTCCGAACTTGTCCTTCGATGCGTTGCTTATCGCCAGCAGGAGAACATGCTCCAAGGCCGGCAGCGCGTAGGCGTCCTCCTCGATGCGGCATCCCGCGCCCAGCACCGCCTCGGCCGACAAGCCGCGGGAGAGTGGATAGCAATCCGGCTTCAGGTGGATGTCGACGTTTACCGCGCCGTCCGGCGATATGCACGGCGCGAGGCTGGCATCGGAGATGAAACCCCAGCGCGGCAGCGGTGCGGGCATGAAGCGATAGCCGGCCGCGCCAAGGAAATCGACGAGACGCCGCCAATCCTCCGGCCGGACCAGGATGTCCAGGTCGCCGACGACGCGGGCATCCGGGTCGCCATAGAGCAGTGCCGCGTTGGCGAACCCCTTGAGCGCGACCGGGTCGAAGCCAGCAGAGGCGATCCAGCGCAGCGTTTGGCGCTGACGCGCGCGGCGGAATCGTCCTTGCAGCCGACTGAGCCGCACGGCCTCCCCGTCAAGCAGCTTATCCGCAACCGGCCCAAGCAGGTCCGCCGCCATTGCCGGGGAAGTGAGCCCGGCAAGGCGTGCCGCCCAGGTCGCCGCGCCGCCCGGCAACGCCGCCGGCGCCGCGGCCGGGTGCGCTATCAGGTGCCAGAATCCCACCCCGCCCTCGCGTGACGTGCGCATAGGTATTTCGCGTGTCGCGTGTTTTGATAAACTTTTCATCAACTTTTGTGTTCTATCTCATTGGTATGAGCGAGCGCGATCCCTTTTTCCGATACTACTTCGAGCGAGTCGACCCCGAGGTGGCGGCGTCCTTCACGCCCGCCCAGCGCAGGGCGATCAAGCTCATGTTCGGCGCCAGAGCACGGGCCAAGCACGACATCGATGTCCGCAGATCGATCGGGCTTCTTGGCAGGCGGTACTACTTTGTCCTTCTGGGCGGCGTGGAGCGGCGCGACAAGGAACGCCTGCAGCGCGAGGGCATGGTGTCAAGCCTGCTGGATGCGGCGGTCAGCTTGATCGGTCTGGCCGCGATGCTCCTGCCGGTCGTGATCGTGGTGTACTTCCTGAAATCCAGCCTGGGCGTGGATTTGATCTCCGACGGCGGCGTACATGGCCTGATGGATGAGGTGGGCGAGCAGATTCGCACCAGCATGCGCTGACCGTCTTGAGTTTCGCCTTGCCGTCGGGCGAAAGTCCCCTGCCGGCCTCCATTGAGGCGGCGGCTGACGGTTCAGGGACGGGGCTTTAAACGCGTGGCAGCCAAACGACAGTCCAGCGGCGGACAGCCCGGCGCACTATCGGCGCACGTGCTGTTTTTTGCTGTGCTTGCGCTGGCGCCGTTGCCGCTGGCCTCGAACAAGCCCTGGGCATGGAGCGCCCTGGCGCTGGCCGTCGGCCTCGCCTGCACGATCTGGGGCCTGCACGCCTGGCGAAACCGGGCCGCGATCCTGATACCCCACAACCGCTCCCTGCCCTTCGCGCTCGCGTTCGGGGCCTATCTGGCGTGGTGCACCCTGCAGGCCTCGACGCTGCTGCCGGACGCCTGGGCGCCCGAGGTCTGGTCGCGTGCGGCCGTGGCACTGAACCGGGATCTCGCGGGCCGTGTCGCTGTCGATCCCTCGGCCGCCATCGAAACCGCAATGCGCCTCCTGACCTATGCCGGCGTGTTCTGGCTAAGCCTGCATTTCTCCCGGGATTCCGGCATGGCGCGACGGGTTCTTTGGGTCGCGGCCCTGTCCGGCTTCGCCTATGCGGCCTACGGCCTGGCCGTTCACTTGAGCGGAAGCGGGACGATCCTGTGGTTCGACAAGTGGCATTACGTCGAATCGCTGACCAGCACCTTCGTCAACCGGAACAACTACGCGACCTACGCGGGCCTGACCGTGCTGACCTGCCTGACGCTCGCGTTCGACCGTGCCGCGGAGGCGTCCCGCAGTTTCGACGCATCGCCGCGCGGCCTGCTGCTTGCGCTCGACAGGCTGCGACCGGCGGACTGGTTTTTGGCAGCGGCGGTTGTCGTAACCGGAACCGCGCTGCTGCTGTCCCAGTCTCGCGGCGGCTTCGTCGCGTGCCTGGCGGGCGTGCTGGCCTTCGCGCTCAGCCTTCGCAGGACGCGCGGGGCCTCGCGTCTCTGGACGCCCGCCGTCATTGGCTTGCTGCTTGGTGCCGGGGTGCTGCTGGCCATCTCCGGCGGCGATCTTGCCGGGCGCCTGGCGGACCTGATGGCGGGCAGCGCCGTGGAGCGACGGGGCGAGGTCTATGCCCTGACTGCCCGGCAAATCGCCGAGCATCCCTGGCTGGGTATCGGGCCGGGTGGCTTCGACAACGTCTATCAGGCCGCGCGGACCGATGCTTTCGGCATCACCAAGGAGACGTTCCTGCGGGCACACAACAGCTTCCTGGAGGTGGCGCTGGAGGCCGGGCTTCCGGCGTTCCTGCTGCTAATGGCGTTACTTTCGGCCCTGCTGTTGCGCTGCCTGCGCGGCGCCGCGACGCGGCGGCGGAACGCGGTGTTCCCGTGCCTGGGTGTCGGGGCGACGGCGCTGGTCGCGACGCACAGCCTGGTCGACTTCAGCCTGCAGATCCCGGCCGTCAGCATCACCTACGCCGCCCTCATGGGGACGGCCGTCGCGCAGTCCTGGCGGCACGGCCGGCATATCCACGGGTCTTCAGCTGCCCAGGGCGGCGCAGCCGTCGAAGCTTCGTTGCTGCCACGCGGCGGCCAGACGGCAGCGCAGGCCCGGCTGGCCGGCGAGCAGGCTTAGCGCCAGGCGGACGTCCAGCGGGCGCTCAAGCCTGCGGGTCAGATGGCGCGGCACGTTCTCAACCGCCCAGGCAAGGCGCTCCCGCACCTCCTCGCGCAGGCCGGCGTCCAGCGTTTGCCAGCTTCGCAGGCCGAGCCGGACATGAGCGAGGACGAGCCGGCGCGTGCGCGGCGCCGCCGTCATTGCCTCCCGGAACGCCGTGCGAAACGCATCCGTCCCACCCTGACGGCCATAAAGGGCGACGGCGAGCTGGCTCCAGGAGTAGGGCAGCGCGGGGCTTCGTGCCAACGCATCCCGGTGCGCCTCGATCGCGCAATCGAGCAGACGCGCGCCTTCCCGGCTTTGCACCCCCGCCATATGCGCAGCGGAAAGGCAGAGTTCCCCGAGACGGGCGCGGTCGCGGGGGTTGTCGTAGATCGAAAGAGCTGTCCTGTGCGCCTCGATCGCGCGGCGCAGGCGCGGGGGCTCCACTGTCTCTCCACGCGCCAGTCGCGCGGCGATCGAGCTGTGAGGGGCGACGATCAGGCCGCCTGCGAAGCGCGGGCCGGCAAGAGCCAGCAGGATCAGCCCGGCAGCGACCGCGACGACCGCCGCACCGCGCCGGGGTCGGCTGCCCCTCCTTACGCCGCTGCCGGTTTCAGCGTGCGCCATAGTACTTGCGGTAAGCGTCGCCGTAATACTGGCCGGAATCCGTGTAGTCGTACTGGGCATGCTTGCGCAGGTCGACGTGGCTCAGCACAAGCCCGATGTATGGGGCGCCAACGGCCGCGAGATGCTGCAACCCGCGCTGCACCAATTCCCGTTTGGTCTTTCCCCAGTGGACCAGATAAACGACCGCATCCGCCTTCCCGGCCAGCAGCAGGGCATCGGACACCGCCAGCACCGGCGGCGTGTCCAGAATCACCGTCTCGTATTCCTGCGCCAGCGCCCGAACGAGGTTCACCATCACGTCCGAACCTAGCAGCTCGTCCGGGTGATACACCTCGGACCCCGCGGTGATGAAGTGGACGCCGCTTGCCGGATCGACCTCGATGACCTCGTCCAGCCGTGCGTTCCCCGCCAGGAAATCGCTCAGCCCCAGACGATCGGCGAATCCCAAGTAACCGCCGAGATTCGCGACACGCAGATCGCAGTCGACGACAATACAGCGCTGGCCGGTCTGCACCATCTGCGCGGCCAGCGACAGGGTCGTCGACGTCTTGCCTTCGTGCGGGACGGATGAGGTGACCATGACCACGGACGGCCGCTTGCCGCCAGGGGCCAGCATCAGGCTCGTGCGCAGCGTACGAATCGATTCAGCGAATATCGATCCCTGGCGCAGGGCCAGCGTGCTGTGCGGTTGCTGATTGCGGCGAAGCTTCACCGCCGGGACCAGGCCAAGGCTTGGGTGGCCGGTCTGGTTCTCCATCTGCGTCAGGCTTCGGAAACCGGCGTCCAGATATTCAAGTAGGAACGCCAGACAGACCGCCAGCCCGGCCGAGACGATGAACGCCATGGCGACGAAGATCTTCTTGTTCGGATAGAATGGCCCCCCGGGTGGTTGTGCCTGGTTGATGATACGCGCGTCCGGCTGCTGGATCGTGTCTTCCTGGACGCTCGTCTCCTTCAGGCGCTGCAGCAGGGTGCGATAAAGCTCCTCGTTGGCGTCCACCTCGCTTTGCAGCGTCTGGAGCTTGACCTCCGCGTCGTTGAGTTCGTCGATCCGCGATTGCAGGCGCGCGATCTCCGTTTCCAGGTTGCGCACCCGCACCTGTGCCACCTGGTACTCGTTGCCAAGGTTACTGGCGATCTTGCCGACCTCGTTCTCGATCCTGTCCTGCAGGTTCGCAAGCTCGGCCCTGGCGTTGATCATCTTCGGGTGGCTGTCGCGAAACTGCGTTTCCAGCTCGGCCACTCGCCGATTGAGGCGAATCTCCTGGACCCGCAACTGCTCGATCAGGTCGGAATCGAGGACAGCCGCCGCGGTCTCGATCTCGCCAGGGTTCTTCAGCAGTTGCTGCACCTGCTCGTAGCGTGCGCGGACCTCGGCCATGTTGCCGCGGGCGTTGACGAGTTGGCTGTTCAACTGCGCCAGTTGTTGGGCGGGCAGAGAGGGACCCGAACCGTTGCCGAGGCCGCTTTGCTGCCGGAACTCGTGCAGCCGGCTCCTGGATTCCAGAAGCCTCGCCTGCACCTCCTCGACACGGCCGCGCAGCCAGTCGCCAGCCTTGTTCGTGACCTCGGTCTTGGTTTCGGCCTGCGATTCGATATAGAGCGCCGCCGTGGTGTTCGCCGCCACGGCCGCGAAGCGGGGATCCGTCGAAATATAGCGCACCGTGATCACCCGGCTGCGCTCGGAAGCGAAAACCGACAGGCCCGCGAGATACTGACTGGTCAGACGCTCGATCAGCGGGTCCGTATTGCTTTCCGTCGCCGGAACCTGCTCCCAGGGTTCCCTCACAGTTTGGGCAGCCGTTCCATCCCCGGCCCGACGCGGGGGCGGCGGCGCCGCCAGCACCCCGACATCCTGCAACCAGACGCGGAGGTTCGCGGTTCCCTGGCGGAGCAAATCCTTGAACAGCGCAACCATACCCCGAGACTCGGCCTCTCCCGCCTTAGGCTCCGGGTTGAAAAGCTCGCTGTCGGCCAATTGCAGGCGCAGCACGGCTTCCCGTGCCAATTCGTGCGAGGCGATGACCGCCGCCTCGGTTTCAGCGGTCTGCCAGTCCACAGAGAGGTCGCCGACGACCTTCTGCACCGGAACGATGTTCCGCCGATCCGGGTCCAGGACGATCTGTGCGTCGGCCCGGTAAAGCGGGGTCAACTGGCTGACGTAGAGGGCGGCGCAGACGGTGATGAGCGAGACCAGCCCGATGATCAGCACCTTGTGCCGGCGCAGTACGCCGAACAGGAAACGGAGATCGATTCCTGCACTCGCAGGATCCGGCGGCCCGTTGCGATCCGGGCCATGACCGTAATGGCCATGGTATGCGCCGGGCGCGATCCGCCCGGCGCCGTGGTGCGGCGCGGGTATCCCCGTATCGCCGTCACCTGCCTGCTTCAGGCTGCGGACACTCGATTGTATTGTCACACCCGGCCGTTCCCCATTGCCCCCGAACGGACCCCTGTAACATCATAGCACGAAAGGCTTAGCGTTTACCGCAGGCGATGCCCCTTAAGCGCCGTTGTTATCCGAACGTTTGTCGTAGACGTCCATTGTAGCGGATGGTTTACAATTAATTAAACCTGTTTTCGACCCTTCTCCACGAATGCGCCTAGAAGAAGCGGCGATCCACCTCGATGGTGTCGCCGGGCAGTATCTGGGCGTCGATATCCGCGATCGCCTCGACGGTGCCGTCGCTTGTCGGGCGGATCAGCGTAACCTCGGATTTGACGGCCCTGCGCGTGAACCCGCCGGCAAGGGCCACCGCCTGCCGCACGGTCATGCCGGACTGAAAAGGATAACTGCCCGGCTGCTCCACCTGTCCCAGGATGTAGAACGGCCGGTAGTTCAGGACTTCGACGCTGACCCTCGGGTCGACGAGGTAATTCTCGTTCAACTCGGTGGCGATGTATTCCTTCAACTCGTTCACGCTTCGCCCCGAGGAAACCACCTGACCCAACAGGGGAAAGGTGATCGTGCCGTCGCCATCCACCTCGAACTCGCCGGATACGTCGGGGTGCCCGAACACGTTCACGCGCAGCTTGTCTCCGGGGGCCAGGCGATACACCTTGGCGACGTCGGCGTTCCCGGCCGAAAGCACCTCCGCATCCCTGGCAGCGGAGCCGGAGCATGCAGACAGGACCACGCAAGCCACGACGGCAAGTACGGCGGAGTGAATCGTACGCCACGTCGTTGTCCCCTTCATTTCCCCTCCGACATGCCTTCGCTCCAAAATGTGCGCCTCTTATAAACCTTAAAGTTGACCGCGCAATGTCAGCAGCAACGTGTTGGATGTGAAATCGTTGCCCGCCAGGCTCGAACTCCTGCGCGCGTAAAGGTATCGCGCATTCCATGAGAGATACTCGTTCATCAGGTAGGTAAGCCCGGCGCGCGCGAAGATGTTGTCGTCCTGTCTGGAACCGCCCTCGAAATCGTCCCGCCGAAACGTGCCCAGCGTGTCGAACATGAGGTTGTAGTCGATCTCGTACTCGAAGCCGAGCGTCGCGCGGCTGGCCACGATACTGGAAACGCCAAGCTGGGTCGTCTCCTCCACCGAGCGGCCCGCGCCCATGTTGACCGTCAACAGTTCCGTCGGGTTCCATGCCATGTCGACCTGGACGGAAACCCCGTCCGCCGTCTCGAAACGCCGGTCAGCGAAATCCTGCCGGAAATAACCGGCGCTGGCTTCGAGGAAGGTCAGCCCCGAAACGTCGTAAAGAACGCCGGCTCGCACGTCGAACCCCTGTGAATCCCGTTCGAACCCCTCGAAGTCGCGATCCCGGCGATAGCGGCGGATGTTGTAGGCCGGCTCGACGAAGAACAGGAATTCCTCGGCGTACTCCATGCCGGCGCGGAACGACACTTCGTATTCGTGGCGATCCCGATCGTCGTTGTCGATGAAGCCGTTCTTCCGCCAGTCGATCTGCCTGGCACGGCCTTCCAGGCGGAACACCAGGTCGGTCGGCTGATAGGTCAGTTGCAGTCCTTCCTCACCCTTGTAGAACTGGTTCACTCCGGCAACGCCGGGCGGTGCGTCCGGATCGTCGCGGTCCTCGTGAAAGCGGCCGACCGATGCGGTGGCGCGCGCGTAGAGGTCTTCCCGGACGTCCAGCCGGCCCTGGCCGCGAAGCTCGAAATCCTCCCAGTCGTTGTTCGTCAGGTCGGCATAGCGTTCGATATCGCCGCGCAGCTCGACCCCGACCGCATGGTTCTCCCAGTTCGAGCGCAGGGCGATCCGTGGCGAGACGCGGGTGAACGCGTCGCCTTCGGCGTCGTCCTCCGTGCGGAAGACGTTGTCGTCGTAGCCCCCGGTGACTTGCACCCTGGGACATACCCTGAAGCCACCTGCCCCCTCCTCGCCGGTGAGGCCGAGGTCGGTGAGGAAACACAGGGGCTGAAATTCCGGCCGTGGCCGGCGCATCACCGAAAGGTCGCGCGCCGTTTGCGCAAAGGCGGGCGCGGCGGCCGAAACGAGCAGCACGACAACGGCAAGCGCGGTCAGCGCGGGCGTCAACCGGGATGCGCCCGTGCCACGCCCCTCCTTTGCTCCGGCCGCAACCACAAGTCCGGCATGTTGAATAGGGCAGGCACTATCCGTCATTGGGCGCCGCTGGCGGGAATATCCTCATCGCCGACCGCCTCGGGGTCGGTCAGGTCGACGACCGGGTTGAACACACTGTCCCCGCCGTTACCGCTATTGCCGTCCGCGCTGGCAAGGCTTGCGCCGTCGTTCGTGCCGCCACCCGCGATTCCACCGTCGGCGACGGTATCGGCAACGATGCTGTTCAACTGGCTTTCCAGGGCCAGGGCCTCCTCGATGCCGTACTGCGAGGTATCGCTTTCCAGACCCGCGATCACGCCCGTCGTCGTGCCGTTGCCGCCCCCATCGGTTCCGCCCGACGTACCGCCGCGGAGCATGGCGCCCGCGCCTAGCAGCGTGGTCTCGAAGCGTTGCGACAGTCGGGTCACGGCATCCTCGTCCAGGACGACACGCGTGCGGTCGGGAAAGACGACGACCACACTGCCGGATTCGAGCTGTTCGATCCGGGTGTCCTGGGCATCAGCCGGCGCCGTCAGCAACGCCACGATCGTCGACGCCGCGATGGCAGCCAATGCCCGGAACCTACTGCGTCCCCTCATTTCAACGCTCCCCCCTCAATGCTCACCATCCGGCAAGGCCGCCAGGGCCGCGATCCTGGCATCGCGCGTCAGCCCCGGATCGTCCTGGATCGCAGCACGGATCGCCTGCGAATCCACGCCGTCCAGCCGCGACACGACCGTGACGATAAGCTTCGCGGCTTGCGGATGGCTGCGCACAGCCGCCGTAACGATGTCCGAGGCGTGTGCCGGTGCCATGTTTGCCCCCAGTGCCGCAAGGGCCGCCGCCATATCGGGATCGGCATCGTAGCGGCGTGACAGGGTATCCGCGATTTCCTGTCCCATTGCCGCGCGCACTACCTCGCGCCCATGGACGAGGCTGCTGGACTGGCCCGCGGGCTCGACGATGATCGCGGAAAGATCGACGCCACCGCCCGGCCCCGGCTGTTCGAAGCGGACGGTGAGAAAGCCGTGTACGATATCGACCTTGAAGGCGATACCCACCGCCTCTCCGCCGGGCCGCAACCAGGGTGCCTCGTCCAGTTCGCGGGCCAGCCCGGACAGCCCGATTCGGCCCGCCTTGTTCGACGCGGCAAGCGTGGGCCGAAGCAGTCGGGCGCCGCCGATCCAGGTCGCCGGCCGGGCCTCGCCCAGGTAGTACCGCGTGCTGTTCGCCGTCAGGGTCTCGCCGAAGGGCGCCGTCGGCAGGTTGCGCGCTGCCGAACGCCCGGTGAGCAGGATGACGCGGTAGGTCCCGTTCGCCAGGGGCAGGGAAATCCGCCGGATGTTTGCGATGCCGTCGGCCAGCAACGGCCCCAGCGAATCGCTTGCGAAAGGCGTTTCCCGATGTCCCGTGGCGATCTCGCCGGCCGGCGTCAGCTTCTCGAAACCGATGGCGGCGGGATCGTCCTCTCCCCCCAGATCGTAGGCGCGGGCATTGGCCGGCGGGATGTAGTCGCCGTCGACCGATATCTCGATCACGCGGGGCGAGCTGACCGATCGCGCGACCATGTCGGAAACAAGGCTGGCCAGTTCCAGCGTGCGCCCGCGTGTCTGAACCCGCGGGTCGGTGCGGACCTGATTGATCAGCGCGATGGCGCGCGCGGCCATCAGTTTCGGCGCGGCGTTCCCGCGCGCGAGGAATCTGGCGACGGCGCGCCGCGCGGACGCCCGGTCCTGGCGCACCAGCGTGTTCAGAAGCGTCCCGGGGACGCGTCCGATTTGTCGGGACAGGCGCCGCAATTCCTCGACGTCGGTGTTATCCGACTCGATGGTGAGGCGATCGTCCTCGATGACCGAGGCCTCGCCCGCGCTTTGCCCCAGCGCCGGAGGCGCCGTCCAGGACAGATACATCCCGAACGCGCCCAGCAATACCGCTATGACCCGCCAGCCCGACATCAATGCCGCCCTTGTTCCGCTTGTCGCGGTGCTATCCGATCGGGGTATAATACGGAAGTCTTACGGTTAACACCAGTTATCTGCTACATAAGATAGTTGAGGTGGCCGCGTTCCAGCGGAGTATAGGAAGTATCGCCGTGCCTTCCGAACTTCCGGCAGGAAAAAGAAAATGCGCCTGGGGACATTTAATTTTTTGGGAATATGGCTTGCGGCCGCCGCGTGGGGGACGGTCCTTCAGATCGGCCCCGTGCCCGCGATGGAGCCGACGCCAGAGGCGTGCCGGAGCGGAAACGCCACTGAAGATTGCGCGGCCATCTACGAGCGCGGGTACCGCATCACCTGCTTCGAGAACGGCAAGCCGACGTTCGAGGGCGAGGCCTGGCTGCTGCGCGACCGCCCCGATGACCCCTTGCCTTATGTGCAGCTTGACGGCCAGCCGGTGGAGCCCCTGTGGCAGCGATACGGCGCCTGTAAACTGCGGCGGGAAGAGTGATGCGACACGGACGCCGCCTTCGACGCTCATGGCGACCATCAGGAGAACGGGGTGTGCGCGATGCGCGTATCTGCTGTGTGCTTTTACGACATTTTAAGTTAAAGGTGTCACGTTGTGCGCGTTCACAACGTGATGGTGGGAGGCATGTCGGTATACCGTCCTCAAGAACGACGTCTGGTCCTCAGGCTCATGGCTTACTGGGACGATCTGCGCGGCGATCGCGAATATCCGCCGCCGGGCGAGGTCGACCCGAACGTGATCGGCGACGACTGGCCGAACTGCGCCATGCTTGAGATTGCCGACCCCCTGGCGGACTCCCGCTTTCACCACGTCGGCGCCGAGCTGCTGCACGGCAAGCAGGTGCCCGACGAGTTCCGGCTTCGCGATT
Organism: Ferruginivarius sediminum; assembly: GCF_003344765.1. Classification (GTDB taxonomy): domain Bacteria; phylum Pseudomonadota; class Alphaproteobacteria; order Kiloniellales; family Rhodovibrionaceae; genus Ferruginivarius; species Ferruginivarius sediminum. Next base: position 334,589 of record NZ_QPMH01000003.1, read on the forward strand.
GTCCGCAGGACACGCTTTTGCACTATCTGACCGACTATCTCTCCCGCACGCTGGACAAGGGCGTGCCGATGAGCCTTGGCGGCGAGGGCAAGGTCGTGTCGGGCGACCTGCTTTATCGAAGCATCCTGTTGCCCTTGTCCAGCGATGGGACGCAGATTGACTATGTGCTGGGCGCGGCCAACGGGCGGCTGGTGACCGGCGACGACTCGTGAAGCACGACAACCGCGGGGCCGTGTGGATGGGACCATGACCTACGAAATTCAGACCTACACACAGGGCCAGTGGAAGATCCAGGCATTCTTCGACGACAAGGAATTGGCGTTGCTGGAAGCGCGGCGCATGAGTGAGTCGCGCCGTTATCCGGCTATCCGTGTCGTCGAGGAAATCTGGGACGAGACCCAGCAGTCGTTCCAGTCCCGCATCGTTTTCCGCGAAAGCGAGGCGCTGCGGCACACGGAAAACGTGACCAAGCAACGCGCCGAGGTGCGCCGCGAGGTCGAGAGTGAACGCAAGAAGCGTCACGACGAGAAGCTGCGGCGCCAATATCAGCAAAAGCAGAAGAAAGAGGCGTGGCGCAATAGCTATACGATGATCGCCCTAAAGGGTTTCGGCATCGTCGCGCTTGGCGTTGCCGCTCTTTACGGCCTGCATCTGCTCGGCGGCTAGGACCGGCTGCCAGCCTGCCCCAAATCGTAGCAAGCGGCAGTCGCGCCGCCGCGCGTCAGTCCCGCGTGCTATCGGCGACCAGTTCGCACATCTGCCCGACCAGGCATTCGCCGCCTGCCCCCTGACATCGCTGGCAATGTTCGGTAATGGCGCCGCGAAAATCCGGATCGATCTGTTGCAACCCCCAACACTCCGAGGTGCCGCACGTCGGCGTTTCCCCCGCAAGCTCTTCGCCCGTCCGCCAGTTTACCATAAGGATTACTCTGCCCGTCCGTTAAATGAGCCCCTGCTTAGACCTGCGCTTTTTATATAACACATTTAACATGTTCAGTGTGGAAGAATTTTCATTAATACTTAATGTTTGTTATACAATCAGGCGGTGTGCCAAGCGCGCTGCGGTTATTCGCGGCGTTCAATTCCTTGTGAAGCCAACAAGCCTGGAAGACAGGCGGACTGGGGGCGCCGGTCGTTCCGGCGGATATCGGAATGCAATTCGGACAAGTCGACGTGGAGGCGCTGCTGCCGACAGTGCCTTCGACACGAAGCGATCTGCTGCTCTGGCTGGATATGGCCGCGCAGCTCGAACACGACCTGATGTGCCAGTATCTCTTCGCCGCCTATTCCCTGAAAACCGGGCTGGACGAGGGACTGAACGAAATCCAGCTTGAGCGGGCACGGCAATGGGGTTCGGACATCACCCTGATCGCCCGCCAGGAGATGGAGCACCTGGGCATCGTCCTCAACCTCCGCTCTGCCATCGGCGGCGCGCCCTATCTCAGCCGCGCGAACTTCCGGCAGCCGATGGGCCACTACGGCCTGTCGCATATCAAGGCGGAATTGACCCGCTTCGATGCCGACACCATCGCCCGCTTCCGCGAGTTCGAGAAGCCGCATCCCGAGCCCGACGATCCCACGGCATGGTGCGCTTGCAATGGCGACCCGGTCCCGCAATCCGGCGCGGCGGACCGGAAGCCGCCCAGCGGCATCGCCGGCCGGGCGCCCCTGTGGCCGCCCTATCTGCGCTTCAAGAACGTTCAGGACCTCTACACCCGCATGGCGCTGGGCTTCGCCGTCGTCACCGAGCGCCTGGGGGAGGAGGCGCTGTTCGCCGGCCCGCCGGGTGCCCAGCTCTACGGCGGCACGAACAGCCCCTATGCCGGAACGATGGACGACCTGAACCAGTACGGCATCGACATCGTGGCGGTGCGCGACCTGGATAGCGCGATCAACGCCATCTCCGAGATCGTCGAGCAGGGCGAGGGCATCCAGGCGCCGCCGACTTACCGCGAGAACACCCACTATTGCCTGTTCAACGGCATCCTGACGGACCTGCCGGCGGCGGGTTTTGATCCGGCGCGGCCCGTGGTGGCCAACCCGATGGTGTTCGATCACCCGAATACCGCGATGGATCAGGTGAACCTGATCACCTGCCCGGAGACCCGCGAAGTCGGCATGGCGTTCAACCTCGGCTACGAGTTGATGCTGTCGATGATGATGGAGCTTTACGGCAACTGGAACAAAACGCCGGAGCAGCGGGTAGCCCTCGTCGACGCGGTTTTCTTCCCGCTGATGACGATGTTCATCCGGCCGCTGAGCGAAATCCTGACCGTGCTGCCGGCCTTCGATGAGGCTCGCGACCCCGAGCGGCGGCACACCGCCGGCGCCAGCTTCGAGCTGCCCTCGGCCATGTCCACGCTCCCGGACGCGACAATCGCGCACCGCATCTACCAGGAGCAGCTCGACGACCTCGTCCGCCGGCTGAAGGGGCTGAAGATCCTGGGCATGCGGAGCGACTACCCCGATGCCGTCGCACGCATCGAATACGTCACCGAAAGCATGGAGCGCCTGGCGATGGACTGGCGCAGCCACTGGTCCATCGTGGGGAGGACGGACACATGATCACGCTGTCGTTCGAAGGCTGGTTCCAGTACCGCATGGCCACCGACCCGGACCCCACCGACAGCCGGCGCGGGTTGAGCGGCTACACCTTCGCCCTGCCCGGCGAACCCGATTTCGACGGCGTCCTGCACCTGCAAGCCGACGAGCCGGGGGTGTGTCAGCGTGATTTCGGCCCCTGCAGCCCCACCAACCCCAAGGTAGGCGTCCAGGTCCGCGCCGCCACGAGGAACGGCGACCCGCTGCCCGAGCTGGTCGGCGCGGATGTCATGCTGCCCGGTGCACGGCTGGAGGAACGCAACGGTATCGTGGTGCGGGACGACATGTTCCCGATAGACCCGCTGCAAATCCAGGTCCGCAAGAACGGGACGATGCTACTGGACCGCACGGACCTGCTGGACCCGGAGGATCCCGGCCTGACGATCCTCATGGCGAACGGCAAGCAGATCGAGCGCCGCCAGTGCGCGGGGATGACGCGCAACTCCTTCGAGGTCGCGGAAGCCACCGGCCTGCCGAACGCGACGAACGCCGCGTTGGTCGAAAACCGTGACGGGCGCCGGGAAAGCCTGGAACTGCTGCTTGCCGAAACCGAGGACCCGGTGCGGCGCGCGGCCCTGGAAACCCGCATCGCGCAGCTTCGCATCGTCCGGCAATGGTGGAACCTGTCGGCAAAGGAAGACACCGGCGTCAAGCCGATCGACCGGCGCGCCTACACGCTCGCGCTGCAGGCCTTCGGCTGGAACATCCCGATCAACGGACCCGTCGCCGCGAACACGCTGGGCGGCGACGCAGAGCAGCACTGGCCGTTGTCGTTCTGGCTGGGCGGCTGGGACGGCGACGCGCTTTGCGGCTACATCCGGGGCCAGTTGGCGATCCCGCTGGCGTGAAGCGGGCCGGCGAGCGGTTCGAGCGTCAGTTGCGCGGCGCGTACTTGTTCAGGATACGCTGCAGCGTGCGCCGGTGCATGCGCAGGCGTCGCGCGGTTTCCGACACGTTGCGATCGCACTGCTCGTAGACCCGCTGGATGTGCTCCCAGCGCACCCGGTCGGCGCTCATCGGGTTCTCCGGCGGCTCCGGCAACTCGCCTTCCTCGGCAAGCAGGGCGGCGGCCACCTGCTCCGCGTCCGCCGGCTTCGACAGGTAGTCGACGGCGCCGGCCTTCACCGCCGCCACGGCGGTGGCGATGTTGCCATAGCCGGTGAGGACGACAATGCGGCAGTCCGGGGCGGCCTGGCGGATCTCCTGCACGACCTCCAGGCCGTTGCCGTCTTCCAGGCGCAGGTCCACGACGGCGAAGTGCGGCGTGCCGCGATGCGCCGCCGCCTTGCCGTCAGCCACGGAGGTCGCGGTCTCCACCTCGAAATCGCGCCGTTCCATCGCCCGCGCCAGACGGTTCAGGAAGCGTTCGTCGTCATCGACAATCAGCAGGCGGCCGTGCACCTCCTGCTCCCGGGACTGCGGCGTGTCCGCCGCCGGCGCCCGACCCTCGCCCTCGTCGTTCATCTCGCTCTCTCCTCTTCGCTGCGGCCCGTGGCGTGCTCCCCCTCTTCGAGATGCGCGCGCGGCCATGTAATAACAACCTCCGCCCCATTGCCCGGCCGATTGGCGAAGCTCACCTCCGCGCCCGTGCGGGCCAGCAGGGTGCGGGCGATGAAGACACCAAGCCCCATATGCTCACCGCCGCTTTCGTGGCCGTGCGAGGACAGGTATGGCTCGCCCAGGAAAGGCAGGATGTCCTCGGCAAAGCCCGGCCCGTCGTCGCGGATGGCGATGTGCGCCTCACGCGCGTCCCAGGCAACCTCCAGATCGACGCGGGAACGCGCGAACCGCATGGCGTTCTCTACCAGTGTCCCGACGCCGTGCAGGATTTCCGGCTTTCGCGTGACCTCCGGCTGCGGGCTGTCGTCTTGCGGAGCCTGAGCGATGGCCACGGTGATCGTGTCATGTTCGAACGGCGCGGCGGCGGCTTCCGCCAGGGCCGACAGCGGCAGGCGGTTGAAGGGCTGGCCGCCGTCGTCCTCCGGCTTGTGGGCCAGGCTGGCCAGGATGTCCCGGCAGCGCGCGCTCTCGTGCAGAAGTAGGTCGGCGTCTTCCTTGTAGGGGCTGTCGTCCGGCAGTTCCGAGGCCAGTTCCCGCGCCACCACGGCAATCGTCGAAAGCGGGCTGCCAAGCTCGTGCGCCGCCGCCGCCGCCAGCCCGCCCAGCGCCGACAGCCGCTGCTCGCGCGCCAGCGCCATCTGGGTTGCCGACAAAGCATCCGACATCCGCTGCGCCTCCGCCGCCAATGAGAATACATAGCCGGCAATGAAGGTGACGGCCAGGACCAGGGCGGCCCATATTCCGCCGATATAGAGCGCGGGCAGGTGCAGGCCGCCCGGCCATGGCAACGGCAGATGCCACACCGCCAGCATCGAGGCCACGAGAACCGCCAGCCCGGCCAGCAGCAGCGTGCTGTGCCGCGAGAGCACGCTGGCCGACACCGTGACCGGCGCCAGCAGCAGAATCGCGAAGGGGTTGGCCAGGCCGCCGGTGAGTGCCAGCAGCAGCGAAAGCTGCACGAGGTCATAGGCCAGGTAGACCGCCGCCGGACGATCGGCCAGCCACGCGCTTCCGGGGCGCGTCAGGCTGGCATGGACGTTCACCGCCACCGATGCCGCCACCAGCGCGATGGCCGGCGTCATCGGCAGCTCGTAACCCAGGCTGACGTTGACGATCACCAGCGCGGCGGTCTGCCCGATGACGGCCACCCAACGGATCAGCATGAGCGTGCGCAGCCGTACGCGCCCGCCATCGGGTGCCGGGCCGGCGGCGGGGACCAGGAAACTGCGCGCACGTCTGAGCGCGGTACGATTGTGCAACATGACGAGTGTCAAAATTGGCACCCCCGTGCACCGGCGCAAGGCTTGAGCCCGCACTGGCCTTGCAGCCGGACGCGTGCCATATGTAGTCGCGTGTCGGAAGCAGTCGTCCAGGTCGCGGATCTCACGAAGCAGTTCGACGGTGTGCAGGCCGTCGACGGCATCTCGTTCGATGTGTCGGCGGGGGAAACCGTGGCGCTGCTCGGCGCGAACGGTGCCGGCAAGACGTCGACCCTGGCGATGCTTCTGGGCCTGCTGCTGCCAACGGCCGGCACCATCCGGGTGCTGGGCATCGATGTCGTGCGCGAGCGTGAGCGCGCGCTGGCCCGCGTGAACTTCTCCTCTCCCTATGTCGAGCTGCCGCGCCGCCTGACGGTGATGCAGAACCTGCACGTCTTCGCCAAACTCTACGGCGTGGCGCGCCCGCGCGAGCGTGCCCGCGCAATCGCCGCCGACCTGGACCTGGAAGCGTTGCTGCGCCGCCGCGTCGGCAGCCTGTCCTCCGGCCAGAAGACGCGGGTCGCACTGGCCAAGGCCCTGATCAACGCGCCCGACGTGCTGTTCCTCGACGAGCCAACGGCCTCGCTGGACCCGGATACCGGCGACTGGGTGCGCGGCTATCTTGAGGCCTATCAGCACCGCACCGGCTGCGCCATCCTGCTGGCGTCGCACAACATGGGCGAGGTGGAACGCCTGTGTCACCGGGTCCTGATGATGCGCAAGGGCCGCATCGTGGACGAGGGTACGCCGCAGGCCCTGATTACCCGTTACGGTCGCGCAACGATGGAGGAGGTGTTTCTCGACGTCGCCCGGGGACGGGGGCACGACGGCACGACGGAGGCCGCGCAATGACCCCGGCGGGTGCGACGTCCAGCATCAACCGCATCCTGGCCGTGGTGCTGCGGCACATCTATCTGCTACGCACCTCCTGGCCGCGCATTTTCGAATTGATGTACTGGCCCACGATCCAGATGATCCTGTGGGGTTTCATCTCCGGATTCTTCGCTGACCACAGCTCTTACGTCGCGCAGACGGTGGGCGTGCTGATCGCCGCCGTACTGCTGTGGGACGTGATGTTCCGGGGCCAGCTTGGCTTCAGCATGTCGTTCGTCGAGGAGATCTGGTCGCGCAACCTGATCAACCTGGCGGTCAGCCCGCTTTCGCCCGGCGAGTATCTGGCCGCGCTCACCACGATGAGCCTGCTGCGCACCCTTTTGGGCATCCTGCCCGCCGCGGGGCTCGCCATCGTATTCTACGAATACTCCATTTTCACGCTGGGGCTGCCGCTGGTCGCCTTTTTCTCGCTGCTGCTGGTGGCAAGCTGGTCGCTTGGCATGGTGGTTTCCGCCATCATTCTGCGCGCGGGGGAAGGCGCCATCGGCGTGGCCTGGATCACGGTGTTCCTGATCGCGCCGGTCAGCGCCATCTACTACCCCGTCTCGTCCCTGCCGGAGTGGCTGCAGCCAGTTGCCTGGGCGCTGCCGACGGCCCCGGTTTTCGAGGGGATGCGTGCCATCGTGCTGGAGCAGACCGTGCGAGTGGATCTGCTGCTCCACGCCGCCGTCGCCGATGCCGTGTATCTGGCACTGGGCGCCGGTGTGTTCCTCTGGAGCTATCGCACCGCCCGACAGCGAGGCCTGCTGCTGCAGGTGGGCGAGTGAGGATCAATCCTCGACGCGCACAATCACGATGGAGATGTTGTCCTTGCCGCCCAGCCCCATCGCATCCTTGAAGAGCGCGTGTACGGCCTCGGCGTCCTCGTTCTCGCGCAGGCGCGCGGCGATGGCATCCGCTCCGACAAGATCGCTCAGCCCGTCGCTGCATAGCAGGTAGCGCGTTCCCGGCACCGCGCTGTCGGATTCGGCGTGCGGGTGGATCTCGGTGAAGCTCGACTGCCCGCCGAGGGACTGGGTTATCAACGGCGTCGTCATCGCCGCCGTGCGACCGTTCTCCAGCTTCGGCCCCGGCGTGTCGTCGGTACTGAGCTGCACCAGTTCCGAGCCGTCGAAGCGATAGGCACGGCTGTCGCCGACATTGAATGCGATCGCGCCATCGCCGCGAACGACAAGTCCGACGACCGTCGTCCCCATGCCCGGCGCACCTTCGCCCCGGACCATCATGTCGTAGAGCACACCGTTGCAGTCCTGCAGCAGGCTGATGGCTTTGGCCGTGGTCGTCAGCCCGCCCGCCCGCGCGGCCAGATAGCCGGCGGCCGCCCGGCTTGCGACGTCGCCCGCCGCGTGACCGCCCAGGCCGTCGGCCACGACGGCAACGACCGGACCCTCCTCCTCGAAGGTGAATACTTTCGATCGGGTCAGATCGTTCGACGCCATCCACTCGCCAACGGCGACCGTGTCCTCGTTGTGCGGCCGCACGGCACCGTGATGCGTCAATGCATGAACCCTCACACGCGCGGTCACTTCCACCTCCGGCATTGCGTTATTGCCGAAACATATACGCCCGCGGAGGTCGCGAGGTTCATGTCCGTCGGCTGACTTCCGCCTCGGCGAACGTCGCCATGCCGACATGGCATGCACATGCCGCCTTTAGCAAGGAGATGGCGAGCGTGGCGCCGGAGGCCTCGCCCAGCCGCATGTCGAGGTCGAGCAGCGGGCGCTTGCCGATGGCCTCCAGCAGCGGCCGGTGCCCGCGCTCGGCCGAGATGTGCGCCGCCATGCAATGGTCGAGCAGCCGCGGGTCTATCCGGTAGAGAACCGCCGCCGCCGCCGTGCAGGCGAAACCGTCGAGCAGGACGGGCGTCCGGGCAAGGCGGCATGCCAGGATGGACCCGACGATGGCCGCGATTTCCAGGCCGCCCAGCCGGCGCAGCACCTCCAGCGGGTCGTCCAGCTTTCCGGCATGCCGGGAAAGGCCGGCGGCAACAACATCCACCTTTCGTTTGACGCCTTCCTCGTCAAGGCCGCTGCCGGGGCCGGCCCAGTCGCGCGGCTCGCCGCCGAAGAGCGCGCAGCAAATCGCGGCGGCACTGGTCGTGTTGGCGATACCCATCTCGCCCAGGGCCATGACGTCGAAGCCCTCCTCCACCACCATCATGCCATAGGCCATCGCCCTGGCGCAGTCCTCCTCGCTCATGGCCGCGACCTGCGTGAAGTCCTCCGTCGGCTCCTCCAGCGCCAGCTCGTAGACGCGCAGATCGGCGTCGACCTCGGCGCAGAGCTGGTTTACCGCGCCGCCGCCGTCGATAAAGTTCCGCACCATCTGCCGCGTCACCTCCTGCGGATAGGCGGAGACGCCGTGCGCGGCGATGCCGTGGTTGCCGGCGAACACGGCCGTGCGCGGCCGCTCAAGCTGGGGCGGATGCCGGCCCTGCCATGTGGCCAGCCATTCGGCGATCTCTTCCAGGCGCCCCAGCGCGCCGGCCGGCTTGGTCAACTGGCGTTGCCGCTGGACGGCCGCGGTGCCGGACTCCAGGTCCGGTCCGGGCAGTTCCGGCAACAGGGCGCGGATTTCGGCGAAACTGGCGGCGGGTTCCGGCGGGGCCATGATCTCTCCTTTACGTCCCCCTGTTCGTGCAGGGTCTCGTCCTATACCGCCCGGCGTCGCCAGTGCAAACGATGCCTGAAAACAAAGACCGGCACGAGACCGGGCGCGCTTGCCCCGCCGAACGTTGCCCGCTATAGGGGCCGCGACACGCCCGTCAGACAGAAGATGGAATCGAGGCATGCCCACGACGACCCGCTGGTGGTGGATTCGCCACGCGCCGGTGCCGGCCGACGGCCGCATCTATGGCCAGATGGATTTGCCGGCAGACGTGGGCGAGGAAGCCGTCTTCGCCGGACTCGCCAGCATCCTGCCCGACAACCCCGTCTGGGTCGTCAGCCAGCTTCAACGGACCCATCAGACCGCCGGGGCCATCCTGGCCGCGCGCGGGCAGGCCGGCCCGGGAGAGCCCGTCGTCGTCACCGATCTGGCGGAACAGCACTTCGGCAACCTGCAGGGCCGCCCGCGCGATGAAGTGATGGCGGAGCAGGGCACGGCCTGGAACCGCTTCTGGCTGACGCCGGCGGACCGGGCACCCGAAGGCGGGGAAAGCTTCACGGATTTGGTCCGCCGGGTGGAAAGGGCGGTCGAGAGTCTCTCGCAGGCGCACGCCGGCCGGGACATCGTGGCCGTGGCCCACGGCGGCACCATCCGCGCGGCGCTGGCGCAGGCCCTGGGCCTGGCCCCCGAGCGGGCGCTGGCTTTCGTCATCGACAACTGCTCGCTCACCCGCATCGACCATATCGCCGCGCCCGACGGTGAAGAGCCGCCGGCATGGCGCGTCCACGCGGTCAACTACGACGCGCGCCGGCAGGCTCGATAGGTTGCCGGCGGCCAGCCGGGTTTACCGAATGTTCAGCATGTTTGCGCTACCTCGTTCCCCGGCGGGCGTTCGAGGAGGGTTTTCATGTTTTCGATCATCGGGGTCGTCGTCGTCGTGGTTTGCGTCTTCGGGGGCTACACGATGGCGGGCGGCAAGCTCAGCATCGTACTGCACGCATTGCCGTTCGAGTTCATGATCATCGGCGGCGCCGCCGCCGGCAGCCTTCTCGTCGCGAATTCGCTCGGCGTGGTGAAGCGGGCGCTGGGCGGATTCGGCAAGGCGATGCGCGGCCCGAAGTGGTCGGAGAAGGACTATCGCGACCTGCTGTGTCTGCTGTTCTCGCTGGCCCGCCTGCAGAAGCAGAAGGGTAACCTCGGCCTCGAAGCGCACATCGAGCAGCCCGAGGAAAGCTCGATCTTCACGCAGTACCCGAAGATCCTCAAGGACCACTTCGCGAAAAGCCTGATCTGCGACACCACGCGGATGATGACGCTGGATCTCGACGATCCGCACCAGATCGACGACTACATCGACGCGCAGCTCGAAAAGCACCATCACGAGGCTCTGGAGCCGGGCCACGCGCTGACGACCGTCGCCGACGCCCTGCCGGCGCTTGGCATCGTCGCGGCGGTGCTGGGCGTCATCAAGACGATGGCCAGCATCAACGAGCCGCCGGAGGTGCTGGGCGAGCTGATCGGCAGCGCGCTGGTCGGCACCTTCCTTGGCGTGTTCCTGTCCTACGGCGTCGTCGGCCCCTTCGCGAACCGCATGAAGCAGGTCAGCGAGGAGGAGTTGCGCTTTTACTCGGTCATCAAGGACGTACTCGTCGGCATGGCGCACGGCTATGCCCCGCAGGTCGCCGTCGAGGTCGGCCGCGGCAACGTCCCCACCCCGATCCAGCCGTCGTTCTACGACATCGACGAGGCGGTCAACGAATTGCCCCGGGAAGCCGCGTAACCGGCGTTCAGATCGCGTGCCGCAGGAGGACCAGGACGCCGACCGTGCCGGCGTTCAACAGGCACGCCACGGTGAACAGCGCCAGGCCTCTCGCAACCTCCGTCGTGCCGGCCGTCGCAGCAGGCGAAGGCGCGGCGTCGGCCCGCGCCATCAGGCCAAGCGCCCCACCGAGCGCGGCAATCGCCCACGAGCGCGCCTTCAACAGCCGCTTCGCCGCCATCGCGGGGCGGGCCGTCGGGACGAACAGCGCGGCCAGCGCCAGAAAAATCCCGGCCAGCTTGTCGGGAATCCACTCCAGCGCCGAATCCAGTCGCACGGCCGGAAAGGCGAAGTCGCCCTCGCTTGCCGGGTCGTAGCCGCCGCCGCCCGGCCGGTTGCCGGTCGCCAGGACCGTCGCGGCGACGCGCACGCTCTGCTGCAGGAACAAGCCGGGCAGGCCCAGCAACACGAACCAGAATACCGGCGCGACCACCGCACCGCCGAAGCGCGTGCCAATACCGCGCACGGCGGCAAGGCCGATTCCGCGCCCGTCCAGCGCATCGATCCGCCGCGGGTCCATGCGTTCCCCGGCCAGCGCGCGCAGGTGATGGCGCGCCCCCTCGACATCCTCGTCGCGCAGGCTGTCGGCCACCCTGGCCGCCTTCTGCCCGGTCAGCTTCTGCCCCAGCAGCGAGATCAGCAAGAACAGCTCCAGGACCCAGACGAAGGGCAGCTCGCGCGCCGCTATGGCCAGCCCCGCCCCGGCGGCAACGGCCAATGCCGCCAGCGCGACGACCACTACCGCGCCCCGAAGGACGAGGGCCCGTCGGCTACGCTGCGGCCGGTTGAGGCGACGCTCCAACTCCCCGGTGGTCCGGGCAATCAGGGCGCGGGGATGCGGAATCCTGGGCAAGCGCGCGGCAAGATCGCCCACATAGGCCTCGATAACGAGAGCCGCGAGCAGCAGGAACAGCGGGTCGGCGGCGCCATACGCGCCGATGGGTGCGGGCAGGTCCATGATGGGCGCAGTTTTCGCCACTTGCGTGTGCCGGGTCAATGTGCCGCTTCGAAAACGCGCCGCCCCGCGTGCCGCGACCCGTCGCCGCGTCCGCCTTGAAGCACCGCTGCCATCCGGTTATCTGGTGCGCAAACTCCAGAACCGTCGCCCTTATACGGATTGACCGCCATGTTTCCGAAGTCCCGCATCGCCCGCACGGTGGCGACAGTGTCGATCGCGCTATCCCTGGCGCTGGTGGCGGCCGTCGGCTGGAAGATGTGGCAAACGGATTCCATCGGGCAGCAGCCCGACACCCAGGCCATCGGCGGCGCCTTCCAGCTCGACAGCACGAATGGCGGCACCGTGACCGCCGCCGATTTCCGCGGCCGGTATATGCTGGTCTTCTTCGGTTACACCCACTGCCCCGATGTCTGCCCGGCAACGCTGAACGCCATGACGCAGGCGCTGAACTACGTCGCCGGGAAAAGCCCGGGCAAGGCGGATCAGGTCACCCCGGTCTTCATCACCATCGACCCGGCGCGCGACGACCTTTCCCGGATGAAGGCCTACGTCGAGAATTTTCACCCACGCCTTGTCGGCCTGACCGGCAACCCGCAGCAGGTGGCGGCCGCCGCCGGCGCCTATAAAGTCTCCTACGAGAAGGTCACCCAGGAGGAGATGGATGAAGAAGGAATGGCCGGTCACGACGGCCACGAGGGCTATCTGATGCGCCATTCGTCTTACATCTTCCTGATGGGACCGGACGGCCGCCATGTGGACCACGTGGCATCCTCGGCAAGCCCGACGGAGATCGCGGATCTGATCCAGGCGGGGGTGGAGGGATAGGGCGTTCCTTAAAAACCGACCTTCTCCCGTCGCTGCATCTCCGGCCATACCGCTCGGCCCCTGTGCACACCTCCAACCATAGCGCGACGAGGCATTGCGTTTCCGCCGTCTGGCGCGCATTCTGCCGGCATGGATAGCCGGATAGGGGTGATGGAATGAAGCGGTTGCTGGGGCTTGCGCTTGCTGGTCTTTTGCTCGGCGGTGGCGCCGTGCAGACGGCCGACCTGATCGACGGCTTCGACGCGGGTGCGCGGGCTTACGAGCAGTGCTGGGCGTGCCATAGCCTCAAGCCGGACGAGAGCCGCGTCGGGCCAAGCCTGCACGGCGTTTTCGGGCGCAAGGCCGGCACGCTTGAAAGCTTCAACCGCTATTCCGAGCCGATGAAACAATCCGGCGTGGTGTGGAGCGAGGAAACGCTGGCGGCCTACATCACCAATCCCAGGAAGTTCATCCCCGGAACCCGGATGACCTATCCGGGCCTCAAGGATCCGGAAGTCCGCGACGCGCTGATCGACTACCTCAAACGGCAGGCCCGGTAACGGACGGCTGTCCGACGGAGCGTCTCCGGTTCAATCCAAGTCGACTTCCATCCCGTCATGCGCGAAGCGCGCGCTGACGCCGCGGGCGTTGGCCAGGGCGCGCAGGGTGCCCGCCACCTTGCGCCCGTCGTGGCCCACAACGTCCTTGCCGCAATGGGTGAAGATGGCCGAGGGAACCCCCTCCGTCGCGCACCACGTCAGTTGCTGGCGCACCGGGGCGTGGCCGACCAGATGGTCGTCCGCCTTGCGGATAAGCGGGCGCTCCAGCGTGGCACCATCGCCGACATAGAGGGCGACATCGTCGAGCGCGGCCGCGCGCTCATGGATGTAGGCGACGTCGGGGACGTAGAATAACACCTCCCCGCCAGTGGTGATCCGATAGCCGACGGCCGGGCAGCGTGTCGAATGCTCGACACCGAAGGCCTCGAAGACGATGCCCCGGAATTCGACAGGCCTGCGTTCCGTCACCGTGCGCCGCTCGGCAATCGGAAAGTCGTCGATGTAATCCCATGTGACCTGCGTCGCGTAGACCGGACAGGGCGCGCCGTCCTTCAGCCCGAAGGCGTGGTCGGGATGGGCGTGCGTCAGGATGATGGCGTCCGGCTTCAGGTCGCATACCCGCCCGCGCCAGTCCTCGCCGCAATCGATCATCACTCGCGCGCCCCGGTGTTCCAGCATGGCCGCGCTATGCCGCTGGTGGCCGCGCTTGGCGATGTCGATATAGGCGCGCGTGCCGAGGAACGTCAGGCGCATCGCCGGACCTAAGCTTGGCAGTGTGAGCAGAAGTGCGCCGTGCGGCCGCCCACCTTGCAGGTTTCTAGCGGGCGCCCGCAGCGCGGGCAGGTATCGTCCCCATCCTCCCGCCGGGGCGTCAGCCAGTCGTCGGGCATCCGGGCCGGATCGGCGCGGCACTCGACGGCTTGTCGCAAAACGTTGCGGGTGGCCTCGAACAGGCGGGCAAGCTGCTGGCCGTCAAGCTGGTTGCCCTTGTGCTCCGGCGCGATGCCGGCCTGGAACAGGATCTCGTCCGAATAGACGTTGCCGATGCCGGCGATCTTTTCCTGATCCATCAGCGCGGGCTTGACGCTGCCGCGCGTGCCCGAGATCACCTCCCGGAACGCCGCTTCGTCCAGCTCCAACGCGTCCGGGCCGATACCCTGGGAGCGCAGGTAGGCGCGAACGTCGTCGGTCAGTTCCAGCCAGCCCAGCTTGCGCTGATTGTCGAAGGCGAAAAAACCGCCGTCGGCGAAGCCCACAACCAGGCGCGCATGGCCCGGCTCATCCGCCGGATCGTCGTAGAACGCGGTGAAGCCCGTCATGCCGAAGTGCATCACCAGCCACCAGCCGCAGCTCACCTTGACGAACAACACCTTGCCGTGGCGCTTCACCGTCTCGAAGGCATAGCCGTTGAGGGCGGCCCGCAGGTCCTGGGGGGCCGAGCCGCGCAGGCGATCCGGGTCGCGCAGGTCGACCGATTCGATCTTTCGGTTCAGGCCCCTGGAGGCGAAGTCCCTGGCGAAGACCTCGACATCGGGCAGTTCGGGCATCGGCAGTCCACTCCCGGTCGTACATAAACGAATGGGCCGCACACTCTATGCAACGGCCGGGGCCGGGAAAACGGTGCCCAGAATGAAGGGCGTCACCGCGCCGGGCCTCGTCGCGCGAAAGTTCCGCAACCGGCTTGAAATCGCTTCTCGGGTGCGCCTTGAAATCCGGCTTGCCGTCCGCCGTCCTGGCCATCAGCGTGCCACCAGCTTGCGCAGGTCCTTCAGCGAGCGGGTATTCACGACGTCGTCCGCCGTCACCCAGCCCCGGCGCGCCTGATCGATGCCATAGCGCATGAAGTCCAGCTGCCCGGTCGTGTGGGCATCGGTGCCGATGGACAGCTTCACGCCCGCGTCCCTGGCCATCTTGCAATGGGCGTCGTTCAGGTCCAGCCGCTCCGGCTGGGCGTTGAGTTCCAGGATGCAGCCGGTCTGCCGGGCGTGTTCGATGATCCGCTCCATGTCGATGGCATAGGCCTCGCGCGTGCCGATCAGGCGCCCGGTGGGATGCGCCATGATCGTGAAGCAGGGATTGTCCATCGCCTGCATCACCCGCTCGGTCTGCTTGTCGCGGGACAGCCTGAAGTGGCTGTGCACCGCGCAGATCCGCAGGTCCAGGCGCTTCAGGATACTGTCGGGCAGGTCCAGGCCGCCGTCCTCCAGGATATCGACCTCGATCGACTTCAGGAGCGTGATGCCCTCCAGTTCGTCGTTGACGGCGTCGATCTCGTCGATCTGCTTGGCGAGGCGGTCTTCGTCCAGGCCATTGGCGACGCGCACGGCCTTGGAATGGTCGGTGATGGCAATGTAGGCCCAGCCGCGCTCCTTCGCCGCCGCCGCCATCTCGCGCAGGGTGTTCGCGCCGTCCGAGGCCTTGGTGTGGCTGTGCAGGTTGCCCCGGATGTCGTCCAGCTCGATCAGCTCCGGTAGCTTGCCGGTCCGGGCCGCCTCGATCTCGCCGCGGTCCTCGCGCAGCTCAGGCTCGATGTAGGGCAGGCCGACCTGGGCGTAGACCTCTTCCTCGGTCTTGCCGGCAATCCGCTTGTCGCCTCTGAAAACGCCGTACTCGTTGATCTTCAGGCCCTGGTCCTGGCCCATCCTGCGGACATGGATGTTGTGGGCCTTGGAGCCGGTGAAGTAATGCAGCGCGGCACCGTAGCTGGCCGATTCCACGACGCGCAGGTCCACCTGCAGGCCGTTCTTCAGGATAACGGTCGAGCGGGTCTCGCCCTTGGAAATCACGTCGCGCACGTCCTCGTAGTCCACGAAGCGTTTCACGACGGGCGAATCGCTCGTGCAGGTCACCAGGATATCAAGGTCGCCGACGGTCTCCTTGCGGCGGCGATAGCTCCCGGCCACCACCACCTTGTCGACCCCTTTCGTCCCGGCGAGGTAATCGACCAGCGGCTCGGCCCGGCCCTCGGCCTCGCGGCGCTGGGTACGGGTCTCGCCGCTGCCGCGCGTTTCCAGCTCGTGCAGGATATTGTCCTCGGTCTTCTTGCCGAAGCCGGACAGCTTGCGGACGCGGCCCTCTTTCGCGGCCTTCGTCAGTCCCTCCAGATCGGTGACCCCCAGCTCTTCGTGGATCTTCTGCACGCGCTTCGGGCCAAGCCCGGCGATGCCGAGGACATCGACCAGTCCTTCGGGGACGTCCTTCTTCAGGTCTTCCAGTTGCGGGAACTTGCCGGTCTCGACGATGGTCTCGATCTTGCCGGCCAGATCCTTGCCGATACCGGGCAGCTCGGTCAGGTCGGCGTCGTCGCGGACCATGCCGGCCACGCTGTGCGCCAGGTCGCGCAGGGTGCGCGCGGCGTTGCGGTAGGCCCGGATGCGGAACGCGTTCGCGCCCTCGATCTCCAGCAGGTCGGCAACCTCATCGAACTGCTCGGCGATGTCGCTGTTGTGTATCGGCACGGCGCACCTCCGACCGGCGGCCAGCAAGCTCTCCACGGCCCGAGTCTGGCGAAATGCAAACGCTTGGACCATCCCCGGCGTTGCGGCGGCTTGACGCCCGGCGGCGGATGGCGGAGACATGGCGCCGCCATGACAGCCGGAACCCAGCCAAGCGAGATCAGGCGCATCACCTCCCCCGCCAACGCGGCGGTGAAGGAGGTGCGCGCCCTGCACCAGAAGAAATACCGCGAGCAGACCGGCCTGTTCATCGCCGAGGGGCTTCGCATCCTCTCCGAGGCGGTGGATCAGGGTCACCGGATCGAGACCCTGGTGATCCTGCCGCAGATGCGCGAGCATCGCGTCGGCCGGCGGCTGGTGCAGGCGTGCCTGGACGGCGGCGGCCAAGTCCTGGAAGTGACGGAGGCGGTACTCGCCAAGGTCGCGCGAAAGGAGAACCCGCAAGGTGCCGTCGGCGTGTTCCGGCAGCGTTGGGAGGGGCTTTCCGACATCGATGCGCGCGGCGACTTCTGCTGGGCGGTGCTGGAGGCGATCCGCGATCCAGGCAACCTCGGCACCATCCTGCGCACCTGCGATTCCATCGGCGCGCAGGGCGTCATCCTGCTGGACCAGTCGTGCGACCCCTATTCCCTGGAGGGCGTGCGCGCCAGCATGGGTTCCGTCTTCGGCCAGCGTCTGGCGCATGCCTCGTTCGACGACTTCATGGCCTGGCGGCGCGGGCAGGGGGGCACCATGGTCGGCGCATCGCTGAAAGGCGACGTCGACTATCAGAAGGTGCGTTACGAGCGCCCGACCTTCGTGCTGATGGGGAACGAGCAGTCCGGCCTGCCGGCCCGCTACGAGGCCGCGTGCGACCGGCTGGTGAGGATTCCGATGCGGGGACGGGCGGATTCGCTGAATGTGGCCATCGCCGCCTCGCTGCTGCTCTACGAAGTCTACAACCAGGACCGGCGGCGGGCATGACGGGCGCGCATCGCGAGATCACGCCGGTGGTGCTGACGGCGGATGGCTGGGCGGATTACCGCCTGCTGGACAGCGGCGCCGGGCGGAAGCTGGAGCGCTACGGGCCGCATACGGTCATCCGTCCGGAGCCGCAGGCGATCTGGCGCCCGGCCCTGGACGACGCCGCGTGGGACGCCGCCGACGCCAGTTTCGAGGGCACGGACGAAAGCGCCTCGCGCTGGTCGTTCAAGGGCGAACCGCCGCAGGCCTGGGAAATGCAATACCGGGGCACGGCCTTCGAGGCGCGCTTCACCCCGTTCCGGCACCTCGGCGTCTTTCCCGAGCAGGCGACGCAGTGGGACTGGATAACCGCGCGCCTGGAGGAACGGCCACGGCCGGCCAAGGTGCTGAACCTCTTCGCCTATACCGGCGTCGCCTCGTTGATCGCCGCGCGTGCGGGGGCGCAGGTGACCCACCTCGACGCTTCCAAGAAGGCGATCACCTGGGCGAACCGCAACCAGGAGCTTGCCCGCCTGGAGGAAGCGCCGATCCGCTGGATCTGCGACGACGCCCTGAAGTTTTTGCGCCGCGAGGTGCGCCGGGGCAATCGCTACGACGGCGTGATCCTGGACCCGCCGAAGTACGGCCGCGGCACCAAGGGCGAGGTCTGGCGCCTGTTCGAGGACCTGCCCGAGCTGCTGAGCCTGTGCCGCGCGGTCCTGAGCGACGACCCGCTGTTCCTGGTCGCCACCGTCTACGCCATCCGCATGTCCAGCCAATCCCTCCACTTCGGCCTTGCGGAGGCGCTGGCCGACCTTCCGGGCACGCTGGAAAGCGGCGAGATGGCGGTGCGCGACCACGCGGGCCGCGTGCTGTCCTCCGCCATCTTCAGCCGGTGGATGGGATAACGCCGCCGTAGCCGGGCATGGCGGCGGGACGGCGCGGCACCCAGCCCATCGCCCTCGAGAGTGTCGAAGAACGTAGCCGGCGGAACCGACAGCCCCCGCGCAAGCGTGTGAAGGCGCCCCGCCGTTATCTGGTTGACCCCGCGTTCCAGCCTGCAAACCTGCTGGTGCGTCACATTAATCTTGATTTTGCGTCGACACCCAGCAAAATTACTATAAATTGGGTTGAAGTTCGCATAGAAAGTTATAGTATCGCGACAAAAGAAGCGCCGCGCGGGAAGGCGTATGTCGCAGAGGAAATTGCATCGCCCCAGTTGGGCGGGATATGTTTCAATCGGCCTACATATTGTATGGTTAGTCGTGATTGGTTACCTCATTGCGGTGGGTCCTTCTGGTAAGACGGTGTCCTTCGCGGGAAACGAATTCTGGGTTCCGACTTGCGAGACATGCACGGTGGCATCAGATGCTGTAAGAACAGCGGCTGAATTGGGGCGCCTGGATCTTATTGCCGTCTCGCTCACCGTTCTTGGGGTGACGCTGGCGCTAATGGCGTTTGGAAGCTTCTTTGTCGTCAGGAGCGCAGCCATGTATGCGGCACAGGAAGAAGCACGCGACAGGATTACGAATATTCTTCCTGATCTTATAAGCCCTCAGGTGTTGGCCAAGGCGTTGGAGAAAAACCCGCACCTCCTGCAAAGTGCTGTCAGGTCTGCCATGCATAACATGGTTTTTGACCCCACGATCAGCGAACAGGATGCCCTCGATATTGCCGAATCATTCAATGGGGAGGAATAATAATGCAAGATTTTAAGAAAATTATCCGGGAACACTCCGGCCCTCCTGTCAACATCGAGGGTATTATCAGGGACTTAGGTATCGCGCTCGACAAGAAGGCGGATTGATGAGGACATAGCCGGACAGATCGAGTGTTCGGAAGATGGGTCTTACAAGATATCCGCCAATAAAACAGACCACTATTTCCGCCGCAGATTCACGATGGCGCATGAGTTGGGACACTTCCTCTACCACGCGCATCTGATTTCCGACGGCGTTGACGATAACCGCGCCTACCGTAGCGCCCCGGAGGGAAGGTTCTACAATCGATCCATCGGCAAGGCCGAGGAGACCGAGGCCAACCGCTTCGCAGCCGGCCTTCTGATGCCACGCGATCTGGTTTTGGCAGAGTGGGAAAAGACTGGAAGTCTATCCGAAGTCGCAAAGCGCTTTCAGGTGTCCAAGCAGGCGATGCGTATCCGTCTGGAAGGCCTCCTCGGGGTGGAATTCGGTGAGGAAGGCCCCGTCGCTTCAGACACTCCGTGGCCTTCTATTCCTTAAAATACCCCAGGGTAAGGTCGGCGGAGTGACCGGGAACGCACCTTAGCCCCCTTGTGTCTTTGAATTTTGGCAGGATGGGCGGTGACGCGGCGGCCGGGAGCCGACGAACTGTCGTGAAGTGGAATGCATGGATATCGCTGGCGGTATACCGGAGCGAGCGAAACATCGCGCAGAGTAGACGCCCCTCACGCTCCGGCCCGGCCCGTTGGCCGCGTCGTCGCTATCCCGCCACCGGCGGTAGACGCGGTCGCGCCCGCCGGAGCCTCGCCCCGAACCAGAGCGCCGCGGCCAGCGGCGGGGCGGCGGCGGAGAGGAACATGACCTGAGGTCCCTGAGCCGCGGCCAGCAGCCCGGCCAGCGCCGGACCCAGCACGCTGCCCGCCGCGACGCTGAGCAACGTTACCGTGAAACCGAGCGTGCCGCGCCCGGGAAACAGCCGCAGACTCCAGAACGAGAACACCGCGCTCACCATCATGATCGCCACGCCATGCAGCCCGGAGGCCGCGAGCACCGCGCTCCAGGAAGTCGGCGCGAGCGCGATCAGCACGAGCGATAGCGCCGCCGCGGCGAAGATTGCGCAAAACAGCGGGGCGAGGCCGGTTCTGGCCTCGATCCGCCCGGTCAAGAGGCCGAGCACGCCGAAGAACCCGTAACCAAGGAAGATCACTGCCGAGGCGGCATCGTCCGGCAGGCCGGGCAGCCCGCCCGCCGCCACCACCCGATCGGCGGCAAAGGACAGGAACACGGCGTTCGTCACGCCGAAGCAGAGCGCCGTGCTGTAGAGCGGGATGACGGCGCGCCGAGCAAGGCTGGGGCCCGCCGCGCCCGCGTCGAAGGCCGGCTTCCGGCCGCGATTCGACGGCAGGCCCGCCAGCGCGATCCCCGCGAGCGCAAGGCCGCTGAGCGCAAAGCCGACCCAGGCCCCGCGCCAGTCCAGCGCCCCCTCGGTGACGGCGAGCGCGAGCCCGGCGGCGGCGGCGACGCCGAAGGTGGTCCCGGTCGAGACCACCGAGAGCGCGGTGGCGCGGGCCGTGTCGGGCACAACGCGCTCGGCCGCGTCGTTGAACGGCGCCCAACAGAGGCCGGCGCTCGCGCCGGCAAGCGCGATCCCCAAAGCGAGGAGGCCGGATGTCCCGGCCGCCGCCACCGCCGCGAAGCCCGCCGCCGCCGCCAATGCGCCCGTGATCACGGACACGCGCTCGCCGTGGCGCCGGCATAGCCAGGCGCTCGCCAGCAGCGCCAGAAGGAAGGCCAGGAACCCCCCGCTCGCGATCATTCCAGCCGTCGATGTGGAAAGCGCGAATTCCTCCCGGAAGGCCGGCAGGAAGAGCCCGAAGCCCATACGCGCGGGGCCGAACGCCACGGCGGTGGCGACAAAACCGGCTGCCGTCAGCCGAATCGCTGGTGTCATCGAGTACCTCACTCTGCACCGTTCGTCAGGGCGCTGCTTCATATGATGTTCACCCCGAAGGAGCCAAGTCCGCGCCCGGGCTTGCACATCCATCCTGCCATATCCCGAAACAGACAAGGGTGAGGGGCGTCCCCGGCGCGGCCGGTTGCAAGAACCGCTGGGGGACGCCCCTCCGGCCGCCTTCCGGCGACCCGTCTCCCCTTACGCAAGGGGAGACAACTCGGTCTC
Source organism: Ferruginivarius sediminum (assembly GCF_003344765.1). Taxonomy (GTDB): domain Bacteria; phylum Pseudomonadota; class Alphaproteobacteria; order Kiloniellales; family Rhodovibrionaceae; genus Ferruginivarius; species Ferruginivarius sediminum. Next base: position 355,927 of record NZ_QPMH01000003.1, read on the forward strand.
GTTTTCCCCGCCCCCAGTCGCTTCCCGGCGCCTTACGGGGCACATGCCCCTCTGCTCGCCTTGCGGCGAGCTGTCTCCCCGGCGTCGGGACCTTTGCGAAATGGGCGAGGTGTGATTCCCTGCTTGTGGTTGGCGCAGTGAGGTTGGAATGGCGTTGAAGCGGACGGGTCAGTTGAGCTTTGCCGAGGCGTTTCAGTCGGCGAGCGTGGGCCGGCCGGGGCGGCTGGATCGGCTGTCGGCGCTGGTTTGCTGGGAGCGTTTCGAGCGGCTTCTGACAGGGTTGCGGGATCCGGGGCCGGGGCGCGGCGGCTACGCGCCGGTGTTGATGTTCCGGGCGTTGCTGCTGCAGTCGCTGTACGGGCTGTCCGATCCCGAGATCGAGGAGGCGCTGGGCGACCGGCTGTCGTTCCGCCGGTTCGTCGGGCTCAGCCTGGACGACGATACCCCCGACCACACGACGCTGTGCCGCTTCCGGCTGCGCCTGATCGAGGCCGGGCTGCTGGAGCGGTTGTTCGCCGAGCTCGACCGCCAGCTCGAGGCGGCGGGGGTGATGGTCAAGCGGGGCACCATGCTGGACGCTACGCTGATCGAGACCCAGGCCGCGCGGCGGTCGCGCGGGGACAAGCCGGCGGCCGACCCCGACGCCCGCTTCGCCAGGCGCCAGGGCAAGGGCGGCGCGCGCTTCGGCTACAAGGCGCATGTCGGCGTCGACCAGGGCTCCGGCCTGATCCGCGCGGTCGTCACGACGCCGGCCAACGTCAAC
>NZ_QPMH01000030.1 GCF_003344765.1 Ferruginivarius sediminum
GGCTGCCCGACCGGCCGTCGTCCCCGCGCATCCGTCCCTCCCGCGTTCGTCCATGCCGGAGGGAATCACGCCAAACCGCCGGCGTCAGCTACTTTTTCAGCGTCCTGCTAGGGGCATCGGCTGGCTCCTGCTCTCCGACCAATACAGTGTCACCGATTGAATGGATACCAGAGCCGTCTTTATAAACATAAATCGGATACCACGAACCAGGGTTATTGCTGCGAAGGCCTTTCCTTCCGGTTCTTGCTAGGCCTCTCCATCTGACTTCTTTATCTTCCCCATAATCCCGTGCGGTAAGCATATCCCACCGCCAACGAGAAATTGATATATTGCCTATTTTTACAAAGAATATGTACTCATCGATACGCGCAAACTCATTGGCGCGCGCTGTGCCCTTGGGGTTGATGACACTAGTAATCATTTGGATTTCAGCCTGCGGGAATATTTGCTCTAGCAGGAGTCCAAGTCGTGAAAATTCCTTCTCATCAATTGTGACAATCAGAACGCTGCTTTCCGGATTTAGAAGGTCACGAGCTAGGTTTAGCCGACGCTCCATAAAGGCTAGCCACTTGGAGTGGCGATAGAGGTCTTCCCCTTCCACGTAATTGTTGTTGTATTTCCAGTCACGTGCGCCAGTGTTGTAGGGTGGATCGATGTAAATCGCGTCGATTGTACCACGATGCGTATAGGTCAGCGCTTCCAGCGCATGGAAATTCTCGCCGTTGATCACGGTGTGATACGGCTTGTCGCCCCCGCGCTCGACCCTTCCCGTGCTCACAAGCCCGGGATAGATGTAGTCGCGAAACTCCGCCACGACGACCAGGTCATCGACAGGAACGTCGACCGTCTCGGGCTCGCCGGCATCGATCAGTGAGACATGTGCCGTCCGCTTTCCGTCCGCCTCCTCGATGCGAAGCACCTTCCACAGACGCTGATCACCCTTCGCCGTCGATCCGCGGGGTGGCAGGACGCGCACCTTGTCGCCACGGCGGATCGGCCGGCCGGGCAACTCCACGCTCTCGGGGCGATGCCGTTCGAAGTTGAGGCCGAATGCGCGCCGCGACGCCAGCGCCTTGAACTCATGCTCTAGTTCTTCCCCGAGAGCCCGATCCTTCGCCTTCGCCCGTGCGATCAGATCTGTCAGTCGCGACACCGTGAAACCTCTCTCTTCTCAATATTTGCCGACCACGGCGCCATTGTCGGGCCCGAGCGCCGGTTCAACCTGGCGCCGCCGAGTCGCGACGTACGAAGCAAAACGCGAGGCGGCATGCCGGACATGGGAGGATGGATCGCTCGTGCGGCGTTTCTCATAGTCGCTCTTACTTTTCAGCTGGTGACGGTAATGCCGAACGCCCTGAATTTGAGCTGACATTGCCGCCTTTTACGGCAGCAGACTAAGATGCGCCCGCTGCCTTGCGCAAGTCGAATGGCGACAGGGAGACGGGTCCGAATTGTCCCCCGCTGCACGGAATTGCCGGCCAGGGCGGCGCGTGGGTGCTACGATGAGAGGACTTGCTGGTCGATGGCTTCGTTCTTGCCGCGGATGGCAAAGTAGGTCCAGGCCAGCATGATCGGCCAGGTCAAGAGGAAGCCCAGGCCAAAGGTCAATATGACCACGGCGACATTGACGATGAACATCACGATGGCGCCGACGACCGTGGCGTAAATCATCCCCAGCGGGCCGAAAAGCAGCGTAAGCAGGAAGGCTATGCCCTGCGACTTCTTGTTCGACAGCAAGACCTGCGCGCGAAGCTGGCTGTCCTGCTGTGACGGCTGCGAGGGCTGGGACGGCTGGGGCGTTTGTTCGTCCGACATGTTTTACTCACCTATTCGCTCGTGAATATTGTGTGCCGCTGGGCGGCCTCGGCTGGTGAAGGCCCAGTGGTTGCAGGGTATCCGGATGTCCGTTGCGCTCCCCCTCGGAGTCGCAAGTTAGCACAGCATACACGGGCGATGCACGCCCCGCGCGGTGAGGGATGCGGGGGTGCGCGGCGTTATGTCAGGAGGTCAGGTGGACTTCACCAACGCCGGCCAGCGTTCGCGCAGGCGGGTGCGACCTTCAAGACCTGTCGGAGAAAGACCCCCAACCCCGAACCCGCCCCAACCCCGAACCCGCCAGCCAAAACCAACCGGCACGACCGGCAAAACCACTTGGCGGGTTACGGGGCGAGGGCGGCTTCTCAGGACATGCCCGGATGCCTCACGTCACGTTGCGGATGGAGGTCTCGACGGCGTGGAGGAAGGATTCGGCCGAGGAGTGGGCGGAGAGGAGCAGGAACGAATCGGCGCCGTCGCGCAGGACGATGGTGCCGAGATGCTCCATGACCGTGCGCGCCGCGCGGCCTTCGGGGAAGGCGTCGGGGTGCAGGTCGATGGGGCAGATCCGCTCCAGCGCGGTGTGGGCGCGCGGGCCGTCGATGCGCAGCGACACCCATACGTCGGTCTGGTCGGTGGTGTAGCCCGCGCCATCCAGGGCGCCGTCGATGACCTGGCGGGCATCGGGGCCGTCGTGCGTGAAGACGGCGAAGGTCTGGTCGGGGGCCATGCCGACGAGGCGCGTGCGGCCGTCCTTCGACAGGCTGGAGTGCCCAGGCTTCGGCGCGGCGACGCCAAAGGCTTTCTCGATGGCGGCGGCGAACTCGGCCTCGCCGCCGCGCGGCGTGGCGATGGAGACAATGGCCAGGTTCGGCAGTTCCTCAAGCTGGACGCCCTCGAAGCGCTCGCGGTATCCGCCGAGCGCCGGGGCCGGGGTGAGGGTCAGGTCAGACACGGAGCCGTTCTCCTTCCGGGTCGACGAAGTGGGGCGAGACGATCTCCACCTCGATGTCGCTGTCGCCGACGAGGTCGACGGCGCGGACGATATCGCCCATGCGCTCGCTGCCGCGCTTGATGAAGCCGAGGCCGATGGAATGGCCAAGCTCCGGCGAATAGGCCACCGAGGTCATCCAGCCCTCGTCCGTCTCCATGCTGGCGACCGCGCCGCGTGGGATAAAGTGCGCGCCGGCGGTCAGCGAGCGCGAGCGGTCCACCGGGCGGAAGCCGACCATGCGCAAGCCATCTTCGCGGTTCATCTCGGGGCGCTCGGACAGCTTGTTGCCGATGCAGTCCTTCTTCTTGGAGACCATGCGGCCCATGCCGAGGTTCTGGGCGGAGATCTGGCCGGTCAGCTCGTTGCCGGCGGCGTGGCCCTTCTCGATGCGCATGACGCCGAGCGCCTCGGTGCCGTAGGGCACCACATCGAACTCCTCGCCCGCGGCCATCAGCGCGCGGATCATGGAGTCGCCATAGCGCGCGGGCACCGCGATCTCGTAGGCCAGCTCGCCGGAGAAGGAGATGCGGAACAGCCGCGCCGGCGTGCCGCCGCAGACGGTGATCTCCGCGCAGGCCATGAAGGGGAAGGCCTCGTTCGAGATGTCGAACTCGGGATCGACGATCTTGCGCAGCAGGTTGCGCGAGTTCGGCCCGGCAACCGCGTACTGCGCCCAGCCGTCGGTGGTCGAGATCAGGTGCACGTCGAGGTCCGGCCACAGGCACTGTCGGCAGAATTCCAGATGGCGGAACACGCCGCCCGCGTTCGCCGTCGTGGTGGTCATCACGTAGTGCGTTTCGCCCAGGCGCGCGGTGGTGCCGTCGTCCATCGCCATGCCGTCCTCGCGCAGCATCAGCCCGTAGCGGGTCTTGCCGACGGCGAGCTTGGCGAAGCCGTTGATGTAGACCTTGTTCAGGAACTCCGCGGCGTCGCGGCCCTGGATGTCGACCTTGCCGAGCGTGGTGACGTCGCAGATGCCGACGGAGCCGCGCGTCATCTCGACCTCGCGGTCGACGCTCTGGCGCCAGTGGGTCTCGCCCGGACGCGGGAACCACTGGGCGCGCAGCCAGGCGCCGGTCTCGACGAAGACGGCACCCTGCTCCTCGGCCCAATGGTGGCTGGGGGTCAGGCGGAAGGGCCGGAAGTCCTTGCCGCGCGAGCGGCCCGCGAAGGCGCCGATGGGCACCGGTGAATACGGCGGCCGGAAGATCGTCGTGCCGGTCTCCGGGATGCTCTTGCCGGTGCACTCGGCCATGATCGCGAGGCCCAGGACGTTCGCCGTCTTGCCCTGGTCGGTCGCCATGCCGAGCGTGGTATAGCGCTTCAGGTGCTCGACCGCGCGGAAGCCTTCCTGGTGGGCCAGCTTGACGTCCTTTACGGTGACGTCGTTCTGGTGATCGACCCAGGCGCGGGCGCGGCCTTTCTTGACGTGCCAGAAGGGCGTCAGCTCGACCGCCTCGTCCTCGGCCTTCGCCGGCGTGTGCTTGGCCGGCTTGAAGCCGAGACTCTCCACCGCCTCGCGGGCACGCGTCTCCCCGTCAAGAAGGGCGGCCGCCAGCGACAGCGAGCCGTTCGCCGCGCCGGCGACCGTCAAGCCGACAGGGAGATCCTTGCCCGGCACGAAGGCCGCGATATCCTCGCGCCATTCGGGCCGGCCGCGTTGATGGCAGGTCAGATGGACGTTGGGGTTCCAGCCGCCGGAGACCGCCAGGCAGTCGGCCGGGATGGTCCCGCCGCTGGCCAACTCGATCTGCTTCAGGCCCTTGCGGCCGCGCGTGCCGGCGACGGCATCGCCCATCCTGATCGCGGCGCCGGGAATCTCGGCCCTTGGCTGGGTGTTGCGCGGGTCGACCACGGCCGTCACCTCGACCCCCCGGGCCGACAGGTCCGCCGCCGTCCGCCAGCCGTCGTCGTTGTTCGTGAACACCGCGACCCGCTGACCGGGCGTCACCGCCCAGCGGTTGGCATAGGCCCGCACGGCGCCCGCCAGCATCACGCCGGGACGGTCGTTGTCGCCGAAGGCGATGGGACGCTCGGTGGCGCCGGCGCACAGCACCGCGCGCTTGGTGTAGAGACGCCAGAGCACTTGCCGCGGCTTGCCGCCGGAGGTGGGCAGGTGGTCGGTGCACCGCTCCAGCGCGCCAAAGATGCCGTGGTCGAAGACGCCATGGACGGTGGTGCGGGTCATGAGGCGGACGTTGTCCATCGCCGCCAACTCGGCGACCGCGCGCTCCGCCCAGTCGGCCCCGGACATGCCGTCGACCTCCAGCGTCTCGGCGTTCAGGCGGCCGCCGGGCCGGAAGTCCTCGTCGGCGAGGATGACACGGGCGCCCGCGCGGCCCGCCGCCAGCGCGGCCGAGAGACCCGCCGGGCCGGCGCCGATCACCAGGACGTCGCAGTGCAGGAAGCCCTTGTCGTAGCTGTCGGGATCGGGCTCGCCGGAGAGCCGGCCGAGGCCGGCCGAGTTGCGGATCAGCGGCTCGTAGACCTTCTCCCAGAACGCCTGCGGCCACATGAAGGTCTTGTAGTAGAAGCCGGCCGACAGGAAGGACGAGAACAGGTCGTTCGCCGCCAGCAGGTCGAAGCCGAGCGAGCCGCGGTAGTTCTGGCTGCCGGCCTCCAAGCCGTCGAACAGCTCGACGGTGGTCGCGCGCGTGTTCGGCTCCTGATGCGCGCCGCGGCGCAGCTCGACCAGGGCGTTCGGCTCCTCCGAGCCGGCGGTGAAGATGCCGCGCGGGCGGTGGTACTTGAACGACCGCCCGACCAGGCGCACGCCGTTGGCCAACAGCGCCGAGGCGAGGGTGTCGCCCGGATGGCCTTGCAGCACCCTGCCGTCGAAGTCGAAGTTGAGCGCACGGCCGTGGTCGACCAGGCCGCCGGCAAGGCGGTTGGGCTGCTCGACGTAGGTGGCGCTTCCGCCACCGTGGGCCTCGCGCAGCGTGGCGGTCGGGGCATTGATGGGTTTATCGGTCATCTGCTGCGTCCCTGAGCCTTGGCGACATCGCGCGCGAGCTCGACGTTGGTGATCTCGTGCGTCAGCGTGTTGCGGGTCACCACGAGCCAGGAGCGGTCGCCCTGCTCGTGGAACCACAGCTCGCGGTGCAAGCCGGCCGGGTTGTCTCGGAGATAGAGATACTCGTAATACTTTTCGGCCGCGTCGGGGTCCTCCCAGTCCGGGCGGTCGATCAGCGAGGCGTCGCCCAGATAGACGAACTCCGCCGCGTCGCGCGGGCCGAGAAGGGGATGGTTGATGATCATGCGCCGGTCCTCCTCAGTGCAGGTTCGGTTGGGCGCCCACGCCCTTTTCGTCGATCATCGCGCCGTGGCGGAAGCGGTCGAGCCGGTAGGCGGCGGCGGTCGGGTGCGGCTCGTCCTTGGCGATGAGATGCGCGTAGCAGAAGCCCGAGGCCGGCGTGGCCTTGAACCCGCCGTAGCACCAGCCGCCGTTGAAATAGAGGCCATCGACGGGCGTGCGGTCGATGAAGGGCGAGCCGTCCATCGACATGTCCATGATGCCGCCCCACATCCGCAGCAGCCGGGCCCGCCCGATCATCGGCATGATCGCCATGCCGCCCTCGCAGACGTCCTCCACCACCGGCAGGCCGCCGCGCTGGGCGTAGCTGTTGTAGCCGTCGGGGTCGCCGCCGAACACCAGCCCGCCCTTGTCGGACTGGTTGACGTAGAAGTGCCCGGCGCCGAAGGTCACCACCCCCGGAATCACCGGCTTCAGCCCTTCCGAGATGAAGGCCTGCAGCACATGGCTTTCGATCGGCAGGCGAATGCCCGCCTTCTCCATCAGCCGGCCCGAGGAGCCGGCTACACAAACGGCGACCTTCTTCGCGCGGATCCGCCCCCTGGAGGTCTCGACACCCCGGCAGACGCCGTTCTCGATGTCGAAGCCCGTCACCTCGCAGTTCTGGATAATGTCGACGCCGCGGCTGTCGGCGGCGCGGGCGTAGCCCCAGGCGACCGCGTCGTGGCGGACCGTGCCGCCGCGCGGCTGCCACAGCCCGCCCTTGATCGGGAAGCGGGCGTTGTCGAAATCGAGGAAGGGGCACATCTCGCGCACGCCAGCCTGGTCCAGCAGCACCGCGTCGGCGCCGGCCAGGCGCATGGCGTTACCGCGCCGCGCGAAGGCGTCGCGCTGCGGGTCGCTGTGATAGAGGTTCAGGATGCCCCGCTGCGAGACCATCGCGTTGTAGTTCAGGTCCTGCTCAAGCCCTTCCCAGAGCTGCAGCGAAAACTCGTAGAACGGCTCGTTGCCCGGCAGCATGTAGTTGGAGCGGATGATCGTCGTGTTCCGCCCGACATTGCCGGAGCCGATCCAGCCTTTTTCGAGGACGGCGACGTTCGTGACGCCGAATTCCTTTGACAGGTAATGCGCCGTCGCCAGCCCGTGCCCGCCGGCGCCGACGATCACCACGTCATATTCCGCCCTGGGCTCCGGCTCGCGCCAGACCGGCTTCCAGCCCCGGTTGCCGGTAAGCCCCTCTTTCAGGATCTTCAGTGCCGAATACCGCATTGTGTCGCGCCCCTTCCGGTTCGGACCAATCGTCTCTCCGGTCCGCCGTCATCGACTTTTTTGCAAAAGACGTTATCTTGTCGGTTATGGTCGGAACCATTAAATCCGTGTCCGCGTATCGGATCGGTTTTCTCCTGATCGACGGCTTCGCGCTGATGTCCTACGCCGCGGCAGTGGAACCGCTGAGGGCGGCGAATCTGCTTGCCGGCGGGACGGTCTACGAGGTCCGTCACGTGCCGGCGGCGGGTGCCCGCGCCGTAAGTTCCGGCGGCGCGGTTGTCGAGGCCTCGGCGGAGCTCGGGCACGACTTCGATTTCGATCTGGTGCTCGTGGTGGCGGGCGGCGATCCGGCCGTGTTCCGCGACGAGCGTGCGTTCAACTGGCTGCGCGGGTTGGCCCGGCGCGGCGTGCGGCTTGGCGGGGTTTCGGGTGGGCCGGTGATCCTGGCTCTTGCCGGCCTGATGGAAGGCCGGCGCATGACCGTTCACTGGGAGCACGCCCCCGCCCTGGCGGAAATATCGCCGACACTGATGGTCGAGCGCACGCTTTACGTCATAGACCGGGACCGCATCACCTGTGCCGGCGGCACCGCGCCGCTCGACATGATGCACGCACTTATCGCCGAGCACCAAGGGCCGGCTTTCGCCCGGCAGGTCAGCGACTGGTTCCTGCATACGGAGGTACGTCCTTCCGGCGGACCGCAGCGGGCCGGTCTGGTGGAACGCCACGGGACGACCAACCCCGCTGTCATCCAGGCGATCGAGGCGATGGAGAACCACATTGCCGATCCCCTCGAACTGGCCCAGCTCGCGCAGCTTTCCGGTGTCGGGCCGCGTCAGCTCAACCGGCTGTTCCGGGAGAAGCTTGGCTGCCGCACGATGGAATTCTATCGAAAACTGCGGCTCGACAAGGCGCGGAACCTGCTGGAGCAATCGACCCTCTCGCTTACCGAAATCGCGCTTGCGACCGGCTTCGCGAACTCGGCTCATTTCTCAAAAGTATTCCGCGATTTCTTTGGACACGCGCCCTCGATACTGCGCACCTGAATTGCCGTTGGCGGAGTAATGTCAAATCATGGGCAATGCTATTGTATTCCGACGTGCCGCGGTCCTAAGCTTTATCGACCCCATTGGCAGGGACGCGCTCGCACATAGTCATGAAATCCCCAGCGATACCGGCGAAGCGGTCGTACAAGTCGTGGATCGCGAACGAGACTCTGGAGGACTACTCGCTCCGCTACGCCGCGAGGTCGTTTCGGCGCTGGTCGGGATTTTCCATTTCCAACACGGCGCTTGGCGGGATCTCGTTCCTGGCCCTGGAGGCGATCGGCGGGGCGATTACGCTCAACTACGGTTTCATTAACGCGTTTCCGGCAATCCTGGTGGTCTGCCTCTGCGTCTTCGTCACAAGCCTGCCGATCGCCTATTACTCCAGCCGCTACAACATAGATATGGACCTTCTCACGCGTGGTGCGGGATTCGGGTACATCGGGTCCACCATCACCTCGCTTATCTATGCCTCATTCACGTTCATATTTTTCGCGCTGGAAGCGGCGATCATGGCGCAGGCGCTCAAGATCTATGCCGATGTGCCGCTGGTGTTCGGCTATGTGATCTCGTCGATGGTCATTATTCCGATCACCTTCATGGGCGTAACGATGATCAGCAGGTTGCAGATCATCACACAGCCGATCTGGGGCTTGATGCTGGTTTTGCCGTTCGTCTTCATATTCTACGAACAGCCGCATGTCTTGCAGGATTGGGTTGCTTTCGCGCGGCCCGGAGAGCAGCCGGGCTTCAACTATCTGTTTTTCGGGGCGGCGACGGGGGTTCTGTTCTCGCTTGTCGTGCAGATCGGCGAGCAGGTCGACTACCTGCGCTTCCTGCCCGACAAGACGGCGGAAAACCGCTTGCGCTGGTGGACGGCGGTCGTCGCCGCCGGGCCCGGGTGGATCGTCATCGGCGGCCTGAAGATTCTGGCGGGAAGCCTTCTCGCCGTGCTTGCCGTCGGGGCGGGCACCGCGCATACGAATGCGGTCGAGCCCATCCACATGTACATCAAGGCCTACGAGTACGTCAGCGACGACCCCTCTATCGTGCTTGCCGCGGCAACGTTCTTCGTCCTGATTTCGCAGATCAAGATCAACGTCACCAACGCCTACGCCGGCTCCCTGGCCTGGTCGAACTTCTTTTCCCGCGCCACCCACTATCATCCGGGACGGGTGGTCTGGCTGGTTTTCAATATCCTGATTTCCCTTTTGCTGATGCTCCTTGGCATCTTCGAGACGCTCGAAGTCGTGCTGGCCGTCTACTCGAACGTGGCGATCGCCTGGATTGGCGCCGTCTTCGCCGATCTCGTGGTCTTGAAGCCGTTGCGGGTCAGTCCTTCCTATGTCGAGTTCAAACGCGCCCATCTCTACAACATCAATCCGGTGGGATGCGGCGCCATGGCCATTGCCTCGGTCGTTTCCGTGTCCGCTTTCGCCGGTCTGTTCGGGCCCCTTGCCGAGGCCTATTCGGCACCGCTGTCGTTCTTCATCGCGTTCGCGGTGGCGATCCTGGTCGGGTTCGCCACCAAGGGGGGCTACTATATCGCCCGCGAGCCGCATCCGGCCGAGGGAAGTGCCGGCGAAGACCCGGACCGCACGGTGCGCTGCCGCATCTGTTCCTACCCTTACGAGTCGGATGACATGGCGCACTGCCCCTTCTACGAGGGGCCGATCTGCTCGCTCTGCTGCAGCCTCGATTCGCATTGCCACGATAGCTGCAAGAAGCCTGTCGCCGACCTGCTGCAGAAGAAGTCCCGCTATGTCGGGCGCTACTTCACGCGCAAGGTGGCACCGCATATGGGCCAGCGGCTGGCGAAGTTCCTGGGTGTCCTGCTCATCCTGTCCGTCGTGACGGCGGCGCTTTTCCTGCTGGTCTACCGCATGATCGATGTCGGCACGGGCGTGGACGACGTCGGCCACGCCAGCCTGCTGCTGCGCGTCTACATCGCGATGATCCCGCTGTTGTGCATTGCCGCCTGGTGGGTTGTCCTGTCGCACGAAAGCTGGGAACTGGCGGAACGCGATCTCGTTTCCTCGCTGGAGCAGCTTCACAAGACACGCCACGAACTTGCGCGGAACGAGCGGCTGGCCACGATCGGCGAGCTGACGGGCACCGTCAGTCACGAGCTTCGCAATCCCCTGGGCACGTTGACCACCTCGGTGTCCGTCCTGACCCACCACCTTAAGCGCGCCGATACGCCGGTGCGCCAGGAACTGGAGCGCATGCAGCGCAATGTGCGGCGCTGCACGCACATCATCGAGGAACTGCTGGAATTTTCACGCAAGCGGGAAAACACGCTTCGAACGGTGGCCGTCGACGACTGGGTGGCCCGGCAGGTGGACGAGTTCGATACCCACGAGGACGTGCGCCTTCGCATGGAACTCGATTGCGAGGTCGAGATCCTCGTCGATGCCGACAAGCTGAGGCAGGCGTTCGTCAACGTCCTGCAGAACGCGGTTCAGGCCGTGCAGGGGGCGGACGGCCGGGAAGCGGCCGACTGGGATGTCCTTGTACGCACCTGGGCGTGCGATACCAGTGTGGCCATTGCCGTCAGCGACAACGGCCCCGGCATGGGCGGCGACGTCCGCAAGCAGGTTTTCGAGCCGCTTTACAGCGCCAAGCCGTTCGGCGTCGGCCTTGGCATGCCCTTGGTGAAGCGCATCGTCGAACAGCACGAGGGGAACATCGAGCTGGAAAGCGCACCGGGTAGGGGAACCACTGTCACGATGATCCTGCCCCGCTGGTCGTCGGCGCTGGGCGAGCGAGCGCTGTCGGCAGCGAGCGATCGAGAGAGCGTCCCGCGAACCAAACCAGGTTCAAAAGCACTGTGAGGCCGCGTTGACACCGGACAGCGATAACGAGTGCGATATTCTGGTTATCGACGACGACCGGGACTTTGCCGATAGCCTCGTGCAGCTCCTGCGCCTGGAAGGCTACAGCGCGGCAGCGGCCTATTCCGGCGACGAGGCGCTTGCTTTCGTCGAACGGGCAACCGTTTCGGTGGCGCTCGTCGACATTATCCTCGGCCATGCCGACGGCGTCGGACTGATCCCCGAACTCCGCAAGCGATGCCCTGCCATCGTCAACGTGATCATGACGGCCTACGCCTCGGTGGAAACCGCGATCGAGGCGCTGAAGCAAGGGGCCTACGATTATCTTTGCAAGCCGTTTTACACGGATGACCTGCTCTCGACGCTTAGCCGCTGTTTCGAGCGCCACCGCCTGGCCAGGGAGCGGGAGCAAGCGGAAGCGGCCGTCCGGCTTCGCAATAGTGAACTCCAACATCTCAATGCACGCCTTGCCGGGATACTGTCCAGTCTGCGCAAGCTGTCCCGCTGCTCCAAGCCGGCGGCCCTCCATGAATTGCTTCTCAACCTGGTGCTGGACGACCTGGGGGCGGACGAAGGCGTCCTCTATGCCCGGCGTAACCATCACCTGGATATGAAGGCGCACAGGGGCGAAGGCTACGAGAGCGAGATTCCCCTATCCCCGCCGCCCGCGCCCTTGTTCGGCGATGCGCTTGCCTGCAGGCGTCCGGCACTGAGCGCGGACGCATCGAAGCTTGCCGGGGTCGTCGCCGGTCTGCCGGGACGGGAAAACGCTCAGTTCCTGGCCTTTCCATTGCTGGACAACGACGACGCGCCACTGGGTGTCGTGCTGGCTCACCGTCCCGGCGGGCCGGCGTTCACCGCGCAGGACATCGAGCTGGCCCGGATCCTGACGTCGTTCGGGGCCGAGGTGCTTGTGGCCGTTCAGGCGAAGGAACGGCTCGCCGCGAGCGAGCAGCGTTTGAGAAAGGTCGTCGAGCATTCGCCCTCCGCCATTTCGCTCAAGGATCCGCGGGGCGAATACCTTCTCACCAACACGCGGTTCGACGAGTGGTTCGAGGGGGTCGAGGACGGGGAAAGCGATGTTTCGCCCGATGTACCCTCCGATGCCGCCGTCATGCAGCGTGGCGAGACGGTCACTCATGAGGTCGAGACGAGCGGTCCCGAAGGGACGAAGCAGTGGCTGCTCATCACCAAGTTTCCCGTGCCCGACGGCGAGGGAGGGCCCCTGGGGGTCGGCAATATCACGACGGACGTGACCGAGCGCCGGCGCGCCCAGGAGCGCCTTGGACAGGCGCAGAAGATGGAGGCGCTGGGCCAGCTGACGGGCGGCGTGGCGCATGACTTCAACAACCTCCTCGCCGTCATCCTCGGAAACCTGCGCCTGCTCCAGGAGGACGCGGGTGAAGGCACGGAATTCAGGGAGTTGCTGGACGAGGCGATCGACGCGACCCGCAGCGGCGTCGATCTGACCGGCCGGCTTCTTGCTTTCGGCCGTGCGCAGACGCTTCGTCCGCAGGTAACCGACATCCGCGAACTGGTGCTCGGCATGTCGCGGCTGTTGGAGCGGACGCTCGGAAGCCGTATCGCGATCGAGTTGGATCTGGCGCAGGACCTGTGGCCCACGAGGATCGACCGGAGTCAGCTCGAGGCCAGCCTGTTGAACCTTGCGATCAACGCCCGCGACGCGATGCCGGAGGGCGGGACACTCAGGATCGAGGCGGGGAATGCCATTATCGACTGGGCGGACAGGTCGAGGCATCACGATGCCAAGGCCGGTGCCCATGTCCTGTTGTCGGTGACGGACACGGGTGTCGGCATGCCGCCCCACGTCCTGGACGGCGCCGTGCAGCCGTTCTTCACCACGAAGGAGGCCGGGCAGGGCAGTGGGCTGGGCCTCAGCATGGTCTATGGCTTCGTCACGCAGTCCGGCGGCCATCTGGAGCTGGACAGCCGGCCGGGGCGCGGCACCACCGCCCGGCTCTACTTCCCAAAAGCTTCGGAAGAGAAGACTTCCGCGGCCCGACAGGTGGCTTCGGCAGATAAAATTTCGGCCGCCGGTCGTCGTGTCCTCGTCGTTGAGGATCAGGCCGGCGTCCGTCGGCTGACGCACCGGCTTCTCACCCGGCTCGGTCACCGGGTGCTGGAAGCGCCGGACGGTCAGATGGCAATGGATATACTGCGGGAGTGCGACGATATCGATGTGCTGTTCACCGACATTGTCCTGCCGGGCCGGATCAGCGGAACCGCATTGGGCCATGCCGCGGTTCGGATGAGACCGGGTTTGCAGGTGGTCTATACCACGGGCTACGCGGCGGAGAACCTTGTCGATACATTCGACGGTGCGGCGGCGCACATCCTCTATAAGCCGGTTCAGATCGAGGAACTCTCCCGGGTCATCGGCGCGGGGTCCGCGCGTGGCGGCGAAGCGCCGGACGGCTCGGCGGAGCCTTGAGACGAGGATTGCGCGACAGTGCGGGCGGGGGCGTCAGCTTCCGTGGCCGGGGGGCGTGAAGACATAGCCGACGCCTCGAACCGTCTTGATAAGGCAGGCATGGCGGGGATCGTCGCCAAGCTTGCGCCGCAGCTTCGCGATCGAGACATCGACGCTGCGGTCATCGGGGTTCCATAGGCGGTTTGCCGTCATATCGAGGATGCGATCGCGCGACATCACCCGGCCGGGCCGCTCGACCAGCGCCTTCAGAAGCTTGAACTCGTGGCTCGTCAGCTCGACGCGCTCGTCGTCGGGAGATCGCAACTCCTGGCGCTCCAAATCGAGCCGCCAGCCGCCGAATTCGACCACCTCTCCGTCGCCGTTGCCCGCGGCTCCGCCCTCGGCCCGCGAAAAAGGCCCCTCGCTCCGGCGCAGCAGGGCGCGGATCCGTGCCAGCAACTCGCGGGGCTCGAACGGCTTCGAGAGATAGTCGTCCGCGCCCAGCTCAAGCCCGATGATCTTGTCGACGGCCGTCGTCTTGCCGGAAAGCACGATGACGGGGGTCACCGAGTCGCTGCGCAGGGTTCGCACCAGGCTGAGGCCGTCCTCGCCGCGAGGAAACATGACATCCAGGATGATGAGGTCGAACTGCCCATTCGCCAGCGCCCGGCGCATCTGGTGTCCGTCGTGGGCCGTCTCGATAGCGAAACCCTCGCCGGTCAAGAAGCGGTTCAGGAACCGGCACAGCCGGGGATCGTCATCGACCAGCAAAATCCGCGAGCCGGTTCGGACGTACTGCATAAGGACGGTCCTGCCCGCAATAGTTCGGTACTACGCCGCAAATCGGCGCCATCGGCTTCCGAGACCCGGAGTAGAGCATAATACGCGGGTGCGACGAGCTTACCACCAGTTTACAAAATTTTACATTTCCCCGGCCGCTTTCGATCAGTGCGCTTACAAAGCCTCCCTAGACTTCGTAATGGCGTCGGATGGACGGAAACACATGAGCGCGGCGGCCCCAAGCGCCGCGATGTCTGCCGCCCAATGCCGGTATGAACGAAGCAAAAGCAGTTTAGGGAGGAAGCGATGCCCAGAACCGCCTTCGAAGTCGACCTCAAAAAGACGCCGGAACAGCAGACCGTCAAGACGCACAACCGGTGGCATCCGGACATTCCGATGGTCGAGAACTTCAAGCCCGGAGACACCTTTCGGGTGGAGTGTTACGACTGGACGGGCGGTCAGATTGGCAACAACGACAGCGCCAACGACATTCGCGACGTCGACCTGACCAAGGTTCACTATCTCAGCGGTCCCTTCGGCGTCGAAGGCGCCGAACCGGGCGATCTGCTCGTCGTCGACATCCTCGACATCGGGCCGCTGCCCGGTTCCGAATGGGGCTTCAACGGCATTTTCGCCCGGGATAACGGCGGCGGGTTCCTGACCGAGCATTTCCCGGAGGCACGCAAGTCCTGCTGGGATCTCAACGGTATTTACACCACGTCGCGTCACATCCCCGGCGTGCGCTATCCCGGCATCGTGCATCCCGGCCTTATCGGCTGCCTGCCGTCGCGCGAACTGATGGAAGAGGCCAACCGGCGCGAGGCCGAGCTGTTTGCCACGGATCCGGACCGCGTCCCGCCGCTGCTGGCGCCGCCGTATGCGGAAACCGCGCTGATGGGCCAGATGACCGGCGGTGCCGCGGAGGCAGCTGCAAAGGAAGCCTGGCGCACGGTTCCGCCGCGCGAACATGGCGGCAACTGCGACATCAAGAACCTGTCCCGCGGCTCGAAGGTTTACTTCCCGGTCTATGTGAAGGGCGGCGGCCTATCGATGGGCGATATTCACTGGTCGCAGGGCGACGGCGAGATCACCTTCTGCGGCGCCATCGAGATGGCGGGTTACATCGATATCGGCGTCGACGTCATCAAGGGTGGCATGGCGAAGTACGGTGTCATCAACCCTATCTTCAGGCCCAGCCCCGTCGAGCCGCACTTCTCGGACTATCTGATATTCGAGGGCATCTCGGTCGACGAGCATACCGGCGAGCAGTACTACCTCGACGCCCATGTCGCTTATCGCCGCGCCTGCCTCAACGCCGTCGAGTACCTCAAGAAATTCGGCTACACGGGCGAGCAGGCGTACATGATCCTCGGCACGGCGCCCGTCGAGGGGCGGATCAGCGGCATCGTCGACATCCCCAACGTCTGTGCGACGCTCGCAATCCCGACGGAGGTCTTCGACTTCGATATCCATCCGAACGCCGATGGCCCCACCCGCCATGTATCCGGCGCCGACGTCGCCAAGACAAGCTGAAAAACAGGGTCGCGGCGGAAGCGCCTGCGCGCGCTTCCGCCTCGCCTTGAAACAAAAAGGGGAGGGCGGAGACATGTTGCTGGGATTAGCGCTACTCTATGTCGGGGCCGTCTTGTTCTTGAATGGTATCTGGATGCTCGGCAAGATCGACGACAAAGAGATCTTTATCATCAATATCTTCTCCGGCGGGATCACACTGCTTGTCGCCCTGTATCTGGCTTTCGGGCCGGGAGCCGATGCCGGATCGATCCGCGCGGCGGCGCTGACCCTGCTGTTTACTTTCACCTACCTCTGGGTCGCCTACGACCGTTTCGTGGAGGTGGACGGCCGCGGTCTCGGCTGGTTCAGCCTGTTCGTCTCGATCACCGTCGTGCCGGTCGCCGTGCAGACCCTGGGGACGGCTCAGGGAACCTGGGACGTGTGGTTCGGTCTCTGCTGGGCGGCATGGGCCGTGCTCTGGTTCATGTTCTTCGTGCTCTTGGCGATGAAAAGGCCGATCCAGCGCGTTACCGGCGTCGTGACTACGCTTCAGGGGATCCTGACCGGCTGGCTGCCGGGCTTTCTGCTGCTGGAAGGCGTGCTCGGCCCTGCCGCCGGCTAAAGCAATTTCGGACGAAATGGGAACCGGTTGGTCATGTAAAACGCTCCAGGCGCCGGACATCAAGCGTGCAAGCGCTCCCTTCCGATAGACAGAGGATCGTGCGATGCCACTCTACGATTACGGTTGCAAGGACTGTGGGCCGTTCCGGACCTGGCAGTCGATGGACGAAGCCGCCAGCCCGGCCCAGTGCCCCGAATGCGGCCAGACAAGCGCCCGGCTGGTGTGTGCGCCCAACGTGAACCGCATGGACGGCGGCATGCGTAACGCCCTGAATCGCTGCGAAAGAAGCGCCGACAGCCCGTCGGTCGTGCGCAGCGAAAACCTGGGAGAGCTTGGACGTCCCATGCACGATCATCACCACGCACACCACGATCACTCGCCGAACAAGCGCTGGATGATCGGGCACTGACAGGCGCGAGGGGGATGGTGCCGGCCCTGGCTGGAATGCCCCGGGGCGGGCACCATCGTGGCGTTGTGGGTTTTCTCGGCCATATGCTCTTCGCGGCGATGGGCGGGGCCGCCGGCGCGGCGGCCAGGTACGGTATCTACGTGCTCACCGCTCACACGCTGGGTTCCGGTTATCCTTTCGCCACTCTCTTTGTGAACGTCTCGGGTTCATTCCTCCTTGGCGCATTGAGCGAGACGCTGGCTCTGGTCTGGTCCGCGCCGGAGGCGGTCCGGTTCGTGCTGGTGGTAGGTTTTCTGGGCGCATTCACGACCTTTTCCACCTTCTCGCTGGATTTCGTCGTTCTGCTTGAGCGCGGGCGCTTCTGGGCGGCGATGGGCTACGCGGGGATCTCCGTGACCCTCTCCATTGCGGCGCTTTTCGGGGGGTTGCACCTGGTTCGCTGGGCCAATCCGGCCACATTGTGAATCGGCGCGGTCCACGACCCGGCGCTTCAAGCTCAAGCTTCCCGGACGTTTTTCCTTCGCGCCTTTACGGGGGCGTGGCACAGTGTTTTTCGCCGTTGGCGTGCCGGCGCGCTATTAATTAAACGGGGGAATCATGGCCGAGAAAAGTATCGCGGACGCGATCAAGTCCGCGGTGAAGGATCTGACGCAACTTGAGGTCGTGACGATGGTCGGCCCCGTCTCCGTCAAGACGAACGATACCGGCAAGATCGTTGCAGACATCGCTCCAGACACCGACACCAAGGCGATGGTGACCCGCATCGACCTCATCGACGGCGACATTCGCAATCTGGTCGATCCGGTGTTCGTTACCGGCGATCTTCAAAGCGTCCGCGATTTTCATAACGAGCAGGTCAAGAAGGGCAACGATATCATTGTTCGAAACATCGAAGCGGTTGCCGACCTGGCGAAGAAGATAGAGACGCTGTTCCCGTAAGCCTTCACATCCAAGCAGGAAGGCAGCGTTCAAGGTCATGGCAGACTTCAAGAACAGCGTGAAATCGATCGCGAAGGACCTTCTCCACATTGAGGTCAACACGATCGTCTCCAGCGGATTGACAGCGCGCAAAATGCCCGCTCCGCCCGACGCCATGCTGGATATCGCCGAGAAATACCAGCGATTGCTCAGCGACACGGCCGGCGACGTCGGTGCCGGGCTTGGCGAGGGCGACGGATTTCTGGGCGATGACGAGAAGCGGGCGGGACGGATCCTTCTGTCGGCGGAAGAGTCGACGTTCTTCAAGCTGCGCAAATGGGGCTCAAAAGTGCTTGCCGCCGACCGCGGCGTGCTGTCGGAGGAAACGCGAATCGTCATCGACCGTATCCGCCGCAATTCCGGCCGGATCGAGCGGATATTCGCCGCCCTGGCCGAGCGCGGCTACAGCGCAGAGCCGCGCACGATGACGCGCGACGACCTGAAGGATGCCACCAAGCTGAGTGCGATGGAACTGCTGCCGGACGAGATGACGGCGCTTCGTAAGATCTGGGAGGTTGGCACCGAGCGCGTCCTGATGCAAAGCGTGATCCAAATCGATGGCGACGCGATGACCCGCATCCGCGCGGGCCGCGAGACCGAGAACGACAAGACGCTCCATCTGATGCATGGGGAGACGGTCAAGACCTCGCTTGAATACTGGCAGTTCCTGGTCAAGACCCTGACGAACTTCGTCTCCTCCACCATTGCGTCGTTGTGGGGAGGCTTGTTCAAGCCTTGAAACGCATCGCGCGCCTGTGGGGCGGCCTGCCGATCCCCCGTCTGTCCCTTGTTGCCGATTCATGGACCCTGCATCGAGAGGCGCTTGCCTTGCTGCGCGTGCACGGCCCCGGAGCTTTGCCCGCGGCAATTGCGGAATTCGCCGCCGATCTCAGGACCATCGGGCGGGAAGGCGGCCTGACGGTGCAAACGCGGGGGCCGGGGCGGGCCGAAGACAAGGCCGACGCGCGGCTTGTCCTGCAGCTCGATGGGGATGTCGTTCACCGGGTGACGCCCGAATTCCTCGCCGACGGGGAATTGCAGGAAATGCATTGCGCACGTGTCGAGGCGTTCATGACCGATTTCCGGCGCCGGGTCGGGCTCATCGCCTCCGCGCTGACGCTGGGGGCCAGCAGCGTGTTCCTTCTGCTCGGCGCCGCGGCTTCGGTCTCGGTCGTGGCCAGCGGATCCTGGTGGGTTGCCGGTGTTGGTGTGCTGGTGGCAATCGCAGTGCCGATCGTCGCGACTTACCTTCTGAAGTTCTGGCTGCGACGCGTACTCTCCGGCGCAGCCCAGCCGGCGAGCGATTAAAGCAAGCGGTCGTCCCGTAGATAGCCGCTCAAATCCTGGGCGAACAGAGCCTTTGCCTGGCGCTCCCGGCGCTGTTCGGCGTAGGCGGCCTTCTTCGCCTTGCGCCAGGCGCGGAACACCTTGAGCCGGTACGGCCCGCTGTAGCGCGGCGTCTGCGAGTGATAGTCGCCGATGGCCCGCGTCCAGGACCCGCGCTCGCGGCGCAGGTCGAGCAGGAACTCCGCCGCGTAGGCTACATTGGCCGCCGGGTCGAAGGCGCTGGACAGGCTTTCGAAGGCGTCCCCGTGATAGTGCAGGTTCACCTGCATACAGCCGACGTCGATGTTGGCGATGCCCCTGGCCTGCAATCGTTCCACGGCCTCGATAGCCGCCGCCTTGCTGGGCAGGAATCGCCCCTCGCCCTCGGCGGTGACGGTCCACGGCCAGGCAATAGTTGCCTGCCGGCCCTTGTGCCAGCGTCCCGACTCCACCGCTGCGACGGCCGAGAGAAGGTGGGCCGGCAGATCGGAGCGCAGTTCCTCGGCGGCGGCTGTCGCTCGCGCGCAGACCGCCCATGCGCCGCCGTTCGACAGGGCGGGACGCGGCGCGGCCAGCGCCGCGAGGACGGCCAGCAAGAGGATTGGTGCCGGGGCGAAGCGGCGTCGTTGCAACATTCGGCCTCCGTCGGTTTCAGGCAAGCCGAAGCAAGGCGCGTGCCATAAGCACGGCACTCGTACGCATGGGCCCTGTTATTTTGCAGCGCACCATCTGATGGCGCTTTTGCGGGCATGTCGCGTTTCGGTGGATTTGACCGGAATCATTTGGGATCAGCGCACTGCATTTTTTGTTTGCAAAAGCTCCAATCCGGGGCCAGATTGTGCAGTGCGACATGGCGGTGCCCTATCGCGATGTCGCAAACGCCCTTCATGAGCGTTTACCTCCCCAGACCTGGGCCGTGCGATGTCCGCACGGCCTTTTTTTTTCGGCTATTCAGAGAGACTCGGGCGGTGTGGCGGCTCCGGGGCCAAGCGCGCGCTGCATCAGGACCGAGTCGAGCCAGCGGCCGTGCTTGAAGCCGATGTCGGTCAGCACGCCCACCCTGGCGAATCCGGCTCCGGCGTGCAGCGCGATGGAAGCGGCATTCGCACTGTCGCCGATGACGGCGATCATCTGGCGATAGCCGGCGGATCCGGCCCGGTCGATCAACTCGTCCAGAAGCGAGCGCCCGATGCCCCGGCCCAAGGCGTGGGGCGCGACATAGACCGTATCCTCGACCGTCCAGCGATAGGCCGGGCGCGGCCGGTAGGGACCCAGAGCCGCGAATCCGACAACTGTGGCATCCAGCTCCGCGACGACGTAGGGCAGCCCGCGCTCGCCTGCGGCAGCCATCCGGCAGGCCATCTCCTCGATATCGGGGGGCGTCAGCTCGAAGCTGGCTGTCCCATGGCGGACGTGGTGGCCGTAGATCTCCTGCACCGCCCCCACATCGCGGTCGCGGGCGGTTCTGAGCGTTGGGCCGCTCACAGCGAGGTGGGGTCCAGCGCGCCCAGGGCGGCGATCAACTGGCGCAGGTCCTCTCTCAGGACGCTTATGCCCGGCAGCCGCCGCACGTTGCGTTCGTCCATGTAAAGGGCGCGGTTGATCTCGATCTGCAGCGCGTGCGCGCCCTGGTCCGGACGGCCGTAGTGCCGGGTGACGAAACCGCCGGAATAGGGGGTGTTGCGGGTCACGTGGTAACCCATGCCGGTCAGCGCGCGCTCGGCGGTTTCGGCGACCTTGGCGCCGCAGGATGTGCCATGACAGTCGCCCAGGACAAAATCGACCCGGCGATGGCCGGCATCGCGGTCCATCGGCCCGCCCACGGAAGGCATGGAGTGGCAGTCCAGCAGGATGCAGCCGCCGAAGCGCGACTCGGTGGTCTCGATCAGTCCGCGCAGGGCGTTGTGATACGGCCAGTAGTAGCTGCGGATTCGGTGCAGCGCTTCCGAGAACGGCAGCTTCTCGCGGTAGATATCCGCGCCCGAGGCGACGACCCGCGCGATGGTGCCCAGGCCGGCGGCGACCCGTGGGGAGCGTGTGTTGGCGTAGCCGGGCAGGTTGTCGCGGAACATCCGGGGGTCCAGCTCGAACGGCTCCCGGTTGGCATCGACGTAGGCGCGCGGGAAGTTCGCCCGCAGAAGCGGTGCGCCCATGTCGGGCGCGGCGGCGAACAACTCGTCGACGAATCCGTCCTCGCTGCGCCGCAGGTTCAGCCGGTCCAGGCGCGAGGCGGCCACGAACGCCGGCGGGTAGTTGCGGCCGCTATGCGGGGAGGCCACAACCAGCGGCAGGGTTTGCGCCTCGGGCGCCAGAACCTCGTGCGGCGTTTCGATCTCGCAGGGTTGGATCTCTGCTTCCATCGCCTCGTTCGATTCGACGGTTCCGTGGCCCATGCCGCGTTGCCCTCTCATACAATGAGTGTTACGGAAATTGGGTGCGGCTGTCACCCGGCAATGCCGCTCCCGCGCCGAATGGGATGCATGACGAGGTCCGCGATTAACGGGGGCTTCATAGGGTGGGTATAGCTTGCGCCGGGATTCCGGCCGGCCGGGCCGGGAGACGCCACCGTGGCGGCCCTGTGAACCGGCGGCGTGCTGCAACCCCTGGATGGAGGAGGCCTTGGCCCGCATCCTGCTTGCCGAAGACGACCACTCGCTGCGCAACTTCCTCGCGGTGGCGCTGCAGCGCGCGGGGCACGAGGTCAGGGCCGTGGACGACGGCCTGGCGGCGGCCGACGCGCTGGAGCAGGGCGGATTCGACCTGCTGCTGGCCGACGTGGTGATGCCCGGCCTGGATGGAATCGAACTGGCCCGGCGTGCCGGGAAGCAGTACCCGAACATCAAGATCATGTTCATCACCGGATTCGCCGCGGTCGCCATGAGCGCGCGCTCCGCCCCGCCAAAGGGCGCGCGCGTGCTCTCCAAGCCGTTCCACCTTCGCGAATTGGTGGGGCAGGTGGAATCCTTCCTGGCCGCCTGAACCGGGCGCCCGCGCCTGCTTCGAAGCAGGATGCGTTCCCGGGCTTGCAAATCGCGTAGCAGAGTGGTAACCGCTCCCACGTCGGTTCCGCCGACACATCCCACCCGCCGACGGATGGGCGCGTAGCTCAGCGGCAGAGCGCCTCGTTGACATCGAGGAGGTCCCTGGTTCAATCCCAGGCGCGCCCACCATCTATTTTTGGACGGGTTTTTAGGTATTCGTTCGTTTCTTCCGGTAGAGATAAGGCCCGTGCGTGCGGGAAATGCGCTCAAGACGCATTGGAGCAACGTCGAATTGCATCCCATGCGTTAAATCCCGACGGGCTTCGGGGGCCTGAACTGGTTGGGTGTTGACACGGCTGGCGATTTGGCCGATTTCTGGAGGCGTAGATTTAGGGCCCCATAGGGGGCATGTTTTTGAAACCCCTGCACCTTCATGGTGCAGGGGTTTCGTTTGTTTGGTGCAGAGTGACGGGGGTGATGCAAGCACGCCAAGTGATTGTTCTGATCGACGGTGGACACCTTCGCAAATGCGCGGAGGACGCCGGCTATCGCTATAACCCGAACTTCATAGAGAAGGTCGCGAAGCGGTGCGCAAATCAGGACGAAGAGATTGTCCGTATCCTCTATTACGACTGCGCGCCCTTCACCGGGAAGGTGCGCCAGCCGGTAAGCGGTCGCGAGAAGGAGTTTAACGGCAGCGACAGGTGGTTGCATGATCTGGCGCGGCGTGAACTGTTTGCCGTCCGACGTGGAGTGCTGAAGTTTCGCGGTTGGCGTCCCAAAGAGATCCCGATTCAGGGCGCGGAACTTAGTGACGAGGACTTCCTGCCCGTATTCGAGCAGAAGGGCGTGGACATGCGTATCGGCTTGGACCTTGCTGAGTATGCCCGCAAAAGCTTTGTGTCCCGTGTACTGGTCGTCGGGGCGGACACGGATCTAATACCCGCTCTGAAGTTCGCTCGGCTCAATGGCCTGCAAGTGGTTGGCATACTTTTGCCCGAGCACCGCACGAGGTGGGAATATCTCGCCCACGTCGACATTCCGCGCCAGATCAATTTTCCGGAGAAACCGAAGGTGGATAAGAAGGCTAGAGCAAGCCGCGCGACAGAGGTCGTTATCGCCGATCCAGCTTCGGCGCTGGCCGATGGAGACGATTTTAAGGTTGAGGAAACGTCTGCCGGTCCGATAAACGAGACGTGAGACTGTCTTTCCCTTCCCCCTCAGACCCCCAGATACCGCTCCTTCAACGCTTGGTCGGCGCGCAGTTCTTCCGAAAGTCCCCGCCACACGGCGCGGCCGCGGGCGATGATGGTGTGGCGGTCGGCGAGGCGGAGGAGGGCGTCGAGGTTCTTGTCGATGATAAGGATCGATTGTCCGGCTGCCTTCAGTTGCGCCAGCACACGCCAGATCTCGGCGCGAACCAGCGGGGCCAGGCCCTCCGTCGCCTCGTCGAGGATGAGGAGGCGGGGGTTGGTCATCAGCGCCCGGCCAATGGCCAACATCTGCTGCTCGCCGCCGGAAAGCTGGTTGCCGTAGTTGCCGCGACGCTCCGCCAGGGCGGGGAAAAGGTCGTAGATCCCCGCCTCGTTCCATCCACTTGCGCCGCCGCGCGGCGGGCGGGCTGTGGCGACCAGGTTCTCGCGCACCGTCAGGTTGGGGAAGATCTGCCGCCCTTCCGGCACTAGGCCGATACCCGCCTGCGCGGCGCGGTGCGGCGGCCGGCCGGTGATCTCCACGCCGTCGAACATCACGTGCCCGGCGCTGGGGCGGACCAGGCCGAGAATGCTGTGGACCGTCGTGGTCTTGCCCATGCCGTTGCGGCCCAAGAGCGTCGCGACCTCGCCCTCGGCCACCTCCAGGTCCATGCCCAACAGCACCTGGCTGTCGCCGTAGCCGGCTTCCACATCCAGCAACTGCAGCATTACACCGCCTCCGCGCCCGCTTCGGCCCCGTCGCCCAGATAGGCGCGGCGCACCTCCGGGTCGGCGCGGATGGCATCCGGCGTCCCGCTGGCCAGCGCGCGGCCATAGACCAGGACGGTGATCCGGTCGGCCAGGGTGAAGACGGCGTCCATGTCGTGCTCGATCAGCAGCATGGCGACCTCGCCGCGCAACTCGCCCAGGAGTTCGACCATCCAGGCGGAGTCCTCGGGCCCCAGGCCGGCCATCGGCTCGTCCAGCAACAGCAGGCGCGGCTGCGTGGCCAGCGCCACCGCGATCTCGAGCTGGCGCTGCTCCCCGTGCGAAAGGGTGCTTGCCGGCCGGTCGGCGTGAAGGTCGAGGCCCAGGCGCGCCAGCACCGCGTGCGCCGGCTCCAGCAGCGTCGGATCGCGCCAGGCCGGCCGCCAGAAACGGAAGGCGTGCCCGGCCCGCGCCTGTACCGCCAGTGCCACGTTCTCCAGCGCGGTGAAGCGGGGGAACAGGCTGGTGATCTGGAACGAGCGGGCAAGGCCGCGCCGTGTGCGGGCGTGCATCGACAGCCGCGTGATGTCGGCGCCGGCGAAGTCGATGCGGCCATCGTCCGGCGCGATCTCGCCGGCAAGCTGGGCCACCAGCGTCGTCTTGCCGGCACCGTTCGGGCCAATCAGCGCGTGCACTTCGCCCGGCATGACGTCGAGGTGCAGGCCATCCGTCGCCACGACGGCGCCGAACGCCTTGCGCAGCCCGGTGACGCGCAGCAACGGCTCAGTCACGCGGCACCTCCCCCGGACGCGACACGAGGCCCCACAGGCCGCGCTTGGCGAACAGCACGACGGCCAGCAGCAGCGGCCCCAGCACGATCATCCAGTGCTCGGTCCAGCCCGAGAACACCTCCTCCAGCAGCAGGAAGGCCGTGGCGCCCAGCGCGGGGCCCAGTACCGTGCCGATGCCGCCCAGGATCACCATCACCAGCATCTCGCCCGAGCGCGTCCAGTGCAGGAACGCGGGGCTCACGAACTCCGTCTGGTTGGCGATCAGCGCCCCGGCCAGCCCCGCGACCGCGCCGGCCAGGGTGAAGGCGGCAAGCCGGTACCGCCGGGTGGGATGGCCGATGGCGCGCATGCGGCGGTCGTTGTCGCGGCTGCCGCGCAGCACCACGCCGAAACGGCTGTGGATCACCCGAGACTTCAGGAAATAGGCCAGCGCCACCAGGGCCAGGACGACGTAATAGAACTGCGTATCGGAACCGAGGTCGAGGCCCGGCAGGCGCGAACGGCTCCACATGCTGAGCCCGTCGTCGCCGCCGTACGGCTCCAGCGAGACGAAGAAGAAATAGACCATCTGCGCGAAGGCCAGGGTGATCATGATGAAGTAGAGACCGCCGGTGCGCAGGCTGATCAGGCCGATCACGAAGGCCAGCGCGCCGGCTGCCAACATCGCCAACGGCCAGGCGATCAGCGCGCTTTCGGTGCCGGCGATCGCGAACGGCCAGGTGGCGATGGGGATGCCCATGCTGGCGTGGTGGCTGAGGATGCCGACGACATAGGCGCCGGTGCCGAGGAAGGCGGCATGGCCGAAGCTGACCATGCCGCCGAAGCCCAGGATCAGGTTCAGGCTGCCGGCCGCCAGGGCGAAAATCAGCACGTGCGTGGCGATGCCGGTCCAGTAGCCGCGCCCCGCCGCCTCGACCAGGGCGGGCAGTGCGAGCAGCGCAGCCGCGAGAATGGCGGCCAGGATCAGGCGCGGCAGTCCGTTATCCATGCGCGGGGAACAGCCCTTGCGGCCGCCATGCCAGGATCGCGGCCATGAAGATGTAGATCGTCATCGACGCCAGCGAGGCGCCGACCCCGTTCGCCGTCGCCGGGTCGAACGCGAGCTGCAGCAGCGTCGGCAGGAAGGCCCGGCCGAGCGTATCGACGAGGCCGACCAGCAGCGCGGCCACCAGCGCGCCGCGCACCGATCCGATGCCGCCGACGACGATGACGACAAAGGCCAGGATCAGGATGTTCTCTCCCATGCCGACCTGCACGGCGTAGATCGGTCCCGCCATCACGCCGGCCAGTGCCGCCAGCATCGCGCCAAGACCGAAAATCAGGGTGTAAAGCCGCTTGATGTCGACGCCCAGCGCCGAGACCATGCGTCTGTTGCTGGCGCCGGCCCGGATCAGCATGCCCACCCGCGTGCGCGCGATCAGCAGGTAAAGCCCCAGTGCGACCGCAAGGCCGACCACGATGATCGCCAGGCGATAGGTGGAGTAGGGCACGCCGGGCACGATCTCGACCGAGCCGGAGAGCCATGCCGGCGTGTCCAGGAAGATCGGCTGCGCGCCCCAGACGATCTTC
Source organism: Ferruginivarius sediminum (assembly GCF_003344765.1). GTDB lineage: Bacteria > Pseudomonadota > Alphaproteobacteria > Kiloniellales > Rhodovibrionaceae > Ferruginivarius > Ferruginivarius sediminum. The sequence goes on from NZ_QPMH01000030.1 coordinate 26,512, forward strand.
ACCAGCTCGTTGAAGAACAGGATCAGGCCGAAGGTCGCCAGCACCTGATCCAGGTGATCCCGGTCGTACAGCCGGCCCAGCGCCGACCACTCCAGGGCCATCGCCACCAGCCCCGCGGCGGGCAGCGCGGCGCAGACGCCCAGCAGGAACGAGCCGGTCGCCTGCGCCACCGTCGCGGCCACGTACGCGCCCACCATGTACAGCGAGCCGTGCGCGAGGTTGATGAAGCTCATGATGCCGCAGATCAGGGTCAGCCCCGCCGCCATCAGGAACAGCATCACGCCAAGCTGCAGCCCGTTCAGCGTCTGCTCCAGGATCAGCAGCATGACATACGCATTCCCGCCCCCGCTTCAGGCCGGCCGGCGCGGCTACATCCGGCACTCGTCGACGTAGGCATCCTTGTGGTCTTCGAAGGCCTTGGCGGTGATCCTGTTGGTGAGGACGCCGTCCTGCTTCACCACCTCGCGCATGTAGATGTCCTGCACCGGGTGGTGGTTGGCGCCGAAGGCGAAGTCACCGCGGACCGACTGGAAATCGGCGGCGCGCAGGGCTTCCCGGAAGGCATCCATGTCGTCCTTCACCTGCCCGCCGGTCGCCTTGAGCGCGCTGGCGATCAGGCGCGCGGCGTCATAGCCCTGGCTGGCGTAGAGCGATGGCAGGCGGCCGTACGCTTCCTTGAAATCGGCGACGAAGGCCTCGTTCGCGACGTTGTCGATATCCTGGCTCCACTGCGAGGAGTTGACGACGCCCAGCGCCGCGTCCCCGACCGCGCCCAGGATGGTCTGGTCGAAGCTGAACGCCGGCCCGAACAGCGGCACGCTCTCGCGCAGGCCGGACTGGTCGTACTGCTTGATGAACGAAATACCCATGCCGCCGGGCAGGAAGAAGAACACCGCGTCCGGCTCCGCCGCGCGGATTTGCGCGATCTCGGCGGCGTAGTCGAGCTGGCCCAGCTTGGTATAGACCTCGCCCGCGATCTCGCCGTCGTAATAGCGCTTGAAGCCGGCGATCGCGTCGTGGCCGGCGGGATAGTTCGGCGCCAGCACGAAGGCGCTTTCATAGCCCTCGTCCTTGACGTACTGGCCCACCGCCTCGTGCAGGTTGTCGTTCTGCCAGGCGACGTTGAAGTAGTTCTCGTGGCAGCCCTTGCCGGCAAGCAGCGAGGGGCCCGCGTTCGGGGAGACGTAGAACACGCCGTCGCGCACGACCTTCGGCACGACCGCGATGGCCAGGTTCGACCAGACGATGCCGGTCATGACGTCCACCCGGTCGCGCTCGACCATGCGGTCCGCGATCTGCCGCGCCTTGTCGGGCTTGCGGGCATCGTCCTCCACGATCAGCTCGACCGCGTGGCCGCCCAGCGTGCCGCCCTCCTGGTCGATGGCAAGCCGGAAGCCGTCGCGGATGTCGATGCCAAGGCCGCTGCCCCCGCCAGAAAGCGTAGTGATCATACCGATCTTCACCGGGTCCGCCGCCGAAGCCGGCGCGGCCAGCAGCGCGAGGCCCGCCAGCGCGCAAAAAATCCGCCGAATCATCGCCGAGTTCCTCCCCTGCGTTCGTTCGTTCTTCTCGGACTTTCGAATGCACCGGCGCGATCCTAGCCGAAGCGCCAGGCGGGTGCCATAGCCGGGCCGCCGGACATTAACGCCCGCAACCGCATTGCTTTCACTCGAAAGCCAAGCTAGGCTGCGCGATAACGAACGTTTACAAGAACACTGTCGCCGCCGTCGTGGCCGTCCCCACCCGAAAAGAAAACAGCTCAATCACGGAGGAACGGTATGGGCGAGCGCGAACATCCCCTGATCGGGGGCTTGAAGGCGCATTTTGCCGAGGGCCGCGTCGGGCGGCGCGAGTTCCTGCGCAGCGCGACGCTGCTGGGTCTTTCCGCGACGGCGGCCTACGCCTTCGCAGCCAAGGTGAGCGGGGAACCGCTCGTGAAGCAGGCCCGCGCGGCCATGCCGAAGGGCGGCCGCCTTCGCCTGGGCATGCGGGTGCTCGACGTCTCCGATCCGCACACCTTCGACTGGGCGGAGAAGAGCAATATCGGCCGGCAGGTCTGCGAGTACCTGACCAAGACCGGCCACGACAACGTCACCCGGCCCTACCTGCTGGAAAAGTGGGAAGCCAGCGACGACCTGCGCACCTGGACGCTGCACCTGCGCAAGGACGTGACGTGGCGCAACGGCCGCGACTTCGTGGCCGACGACGCCATCTGGAACCTGAAACGGGTGCTCGATCCGGCCACCGGCTCGTCCGTCATGGGCCTGATGAAGGGCTACATGCTGAACGAGGTCAAGGTCGACGGCGAAAAGACGGCGGAGCTTTGGGACGCCAATGCCATCGAGAAGCTTGACGACCACACTGTCCGCCTGAACACCAAGCAGCCGCAACTTGCGGTGCCGGAGCACCTGTTCCACTACCCCCTGCTCATCATCGATCCGGAGGAGGGCGGCAAGTTCGGCCCCGGCGCCAACGGCACCGGCCCGTTCGAACTGGTCGAGCATGAGCTTGGCAACCGTTCGCTCTTCAAGGCGCGCGAGGACTACTGGGGCGAGGGGCCGCACCTGGACGAGCTGCTGTTCGTCGACCTGGGCGACGATGCCTCGGCCAGCATGGCGGCGATGGCCTCGAAACAGATCGACGGCCTGTTCATGGCGGACGTCACCCAGCTCGCCACCCTGCGCAAGCTGCCCGACCTGGAGTTCTACGAAGCGCAGACGGCGGACACCGGCATCGTGCGCGGCAAGTTCGACACCGCGCCTTTCGACGATGCCCGTGTGCGCCAGGCCCTGCGCTATGCCGTGGATCAGAAAAAGACGCTGGAGATTTCGCTACAGGGCATCGGCGTCCCGGCGGAGCACCACCACGTCAGCCAGATCCATCCCGAGTACGCCGAGCTGCCGCCGTTCGAGCGCGACGTGGAGAAGGCGAAGTCGCTCCTGGCCGAGGCGGGCTACCCCGACGGCGTGGACCTTGAACTCGCTGTCCCGGCGGACCAGCAGTGGCAAAGCGTCGCCGCGCAGGCGCTGGCGGAGCAGTGGAAGGAGGCGGGCATCCGCGTCACGCTCAACGTCATGCCGGGCGCGCAGTACTGGGACATCTGGGACAAGGTGCCCTTCGGCTTCACCCGCTGGGTGCATCGCCCGCTGGGCGTGATGACGCTTGGCCTTGCCTACCGCTCGGGCGTGCCGTGGAACGAAAGCAGCTACTCCAACGCCGAGTTCGACGATCTCCTGAACAAGGCCGAGGGCATCCTGGACCCCGACGAGCGGCGCAAGGTGATGGACGACCTGGAGCGCATCCTGCAGCAGGACGGCCCCATCGTGCAGCCCTTCTGGCGCTCCATCTTCACCTTCCACCACAAGAAGGTGAAAGGCTTCCGGATGCATCCGACGACCTACGTCTTCGGCAACGAACTGGCGGTCGAGGAAGCCTGACCCCGGTTCCGCGCCGCCGACGGCGGCCACCCTCTCATCTCGCTCCCTCTCTCCCGACGCGGGGGAGGGGGCAGCATGAGGGGGAAGCGCACCCGCTTATTTCACGCCCCGCCCAATCGCCGCGCCGTGACGTCATGTTGACGGATGATGACGGATGATGACGTTTGCATACGGTAACGGAATTTCCTGCGGCATCGTCGGTTCCTGGTTCATGCATCGCTCCCGTCAGTTCGTCGTGCAAAGTCGGACGGGGAGCGTAGCGGGGTTTGTTATATAGGTCAATATTCCTAGCTCGCGACTGCCTTTGAGTTATCGATCGGTTGTGTCGGAAGCTAGCCATGCCTGGGATCAGCCTGCACCGAAGCCTGCCAACCTCATGGTCCGCAGAGGCGTTTACAGAAAACACCGATGGAATTGTTGCGTAGCCCGCGGTCACCGTTGAAGATCGGTCCAACAAGGTTGGTTCGAAATCAATCACTTCGCCATCTTCGCTACCGGCGTCAGTGGCAGGGGCTCACGCCCCCTTCCCTGTGTGCAATTGACCCCGGCGCGGCCTGTCAGCCGACCGGGGTCTCAGAAGGTGCGTTTGCAGAAGCACCTCGGCTTTAGAAGTTAAAGCCTATGCCCACCAAGTGGAAGAACTGGCCGTCGTCCGCAGCCTCGGTGGCGTCGTCCGTGTCCGAAAAGGTGAACTGGTACTCGGTCTGGACAAAGATGAAGGTGTTGTTGTCCGCGTAGTACTTCAGGCCGGCTTCCGGGCCGGCTGCGAAGGTGTCGTTGACGTTCTCGCCGTAGATGCCGCCTAAGCTGACGCCGACATAGGGGCGCAAGCGGCCCAAGTCGAACACGTAATCGGCGAAACCGCGGGTGGCGGCGTTGGTCTGGTCGTCGCCTGGCAGGTCGGTGAAGTTCACGCTCTGCCGCACGCCCAGAAGGACATTGTCCAAGATATAGTTCCCGACGCTGCCGGATAGACCGATTTGGTGGTTGTCGAAGTCGTTGTTGCTGGTGCCGTTGCCGGAGAGGGTGATTTCCCAGTCACCCGGCGACGGGCCAGGCTCGGTGTCGCCAGTTTGTGCGACAGCAGTAGCCGGCAGGGCCAGGGCGGCGATCAACAGAGCAGCTATCTTCGTGCGCATACTTCAACACCTTTCATGTCTAAATATGAAATCGCCACGCTCGATTTCTCTCGTAAGAAATCGATTAAGCAAATTCTCTAAAAGTAAAATTTTTTATATCTGAAATAAGTTTTTTCTCGCATACCTTGTTGCCATTTTTCAATAATCCACTATTACCCCGGAATCGTTATTCTTGATTCGCGGAGAAGAAAATGTTTTACATACGTTTATTGTTCGTTAATGTTACCAAATCTGCGAAATGCTAGCAAGTGGCTTATGTGCCTGCTTCGGGCTTTCCCAATATATTGTAGGTGAAGGGTGCGACATTCGTACCCAAGACCAGCAAACGCAGAAAGCGGCGTGGCGCGAGTGGCACCGGCCACCCTCTCACCCCGTCCCTCTCCCCCGACGCGGGGGAGAGGGGGCGATAAACGCACCTGCACAGCTACTCGCCACCGTCAGCGCGGGGTAGCCGTCCTCCCCTCGATTATCGTCCCTTCTCCCCCGCGTCGGGGGAGAAGGACAGGATGAGGGGGAACCCCCGGCACCTTACGGGGGACACACCCCTCTGCTCGCCTTGCGGCGAGCGGTCTCCCCCTGCAGGGGACCTTTGCGAAATGGGCGAGGTGTGATTCCCTGCTTGTGGTTGGCGCAGTGAGGTTGGAATGGCGTTGAAGCGGACGGGTCAGTTGAGCTTTGCCGAGGCGTTTCAG
>NZ_QPMH01000031.1 GCF_003344765.1 Ferruginivarius sediminum
GCGCCCTGGTCCCCTTGTCTCGGAGCGTTCATCACTACGCATTACTTCGGATTGAGCCTTTCGGAGCAGAACCTACGCGCCTACACCTTGAAAACACGGACATGAGAGTGGTCCGACCCTGACATAGGAGTCCCGGAAGGAATTTCCAGTTTGGGGCCGGCATGCGAGTCCAGCGCATGCATACCGGTGTCAGCTTTGAAATTTCCTCGGCTGGTCCAAGGATGGGGGCAAGTTCAGCGGGACCAAGGGCTCCGCGGCCCAGCAGGCCTGGTTCGAGGAAGCACTGAGGTACCGGAACTTCACGATAAGCGACTATACGTTCACCCCGGATTCCCGCCAGCCGGTCATCGTCGCCGCGGTTCCAGTGTTCGGATCGCCGGGAGAGGTTCGAGGGGTTCTCAACGCGTCGATCGAGCTCTATTGGCTCAGCGCCTTCTCTCGCGAAGCACGCCTGCCGAAGGATGCTGTCTTCTTCCTGCTCGACAGCAACGGTCAGGTGCTCGCGAATTCACACTCCCTGTTAAACGATGCGGATGGCGCATTACCGAAACAACGCGATGCAGGGTCAGCGACTTCGCCTCCGATAGACCGCGCGCCGCTAACCTCGATCGTGCGACAAGATCTTATCAAGGAGGTTGTGGCACGCAGGCTCGTGGACTTCCAGGCAATCGGGAACGATGGGGTCCGGCGTGTCTACAGCAGCGTCGCGCTTCCGCACGGCGATGTCATTGTTCTGTTCGGCGTGCCCGCCCGCACGATGCTGGGCTGGATCAAGCAGGACCTTGTCGCCCGCGTCTCGAGCCTTGCCGCCATATGGCTCATGGGTATCGGTGCCGCGTGGATCGGAACGCGTTATCTGGTCACGCGCTGGACCACCTCGCTGCGCCGGATGGCGCTGGCCTACGCTCGCGGCGACTACTCGGCCAAACTTGACCTGCAACGGGCACCCAGCGAACTGCGGGACCTTGGGAACAGCCTGATGCTGATGGCGCACCGGATCCAGGATCGCGAGCACGACCTCCGCGATTCCGTTGACCAGAAGGACATGCTGCTTCGGGAAGTGCACCACCGGGTGAAAAACAACCTTCAAATTATCACCAGCCTCTTGAACATTCACGATAAGCAAATACAAAACAACGATCCGCATAAAGTGATCAATGACATCAGGATGCGGGTGCGCGCGCTGGCCCTGGTTCACAGGTATCTCTACGAAGGGAGCGACGTGCGCCTGATGAACCTCAAACCCTTTCTCACCGAACTCGCACAAATGCTGGTCAACAGCCTTTCCAGCCCCGACCGCCGGATATCGCTAAATCTGGATATCCCGAATGTGACGGTGCAGGCTGAGCGAGGCGTCTCGATCGGTCTCCTCGTCACCGAGGCCATAACGAATTCACTGAAACACGCCTTCCCCCACAATCGGCCGGGCCGCATCACATTGCAGGTCATTCGGAAAGGCCCGACCTCCGCCACCCTCGTCATTGCCGACGATGGTGTAGGCATGCAGGGAAAGCAACCGCCCGAGGACCAGCCGACGCCGACCAATCTGGGCACCCAATTGATACACGGGTTCGCCAGTCAATTAGGCACCGAGATCTCGGTCCTCGAAGATTCCGGCACGCGTATCGAACTTGACCTGAATCTGGCCCCTTCCGGGCGCGAGGAACCGGGATTGGTCCCGGCGCAATGAACGGCGTGCATATTCCGGCCGGTGCGGACTTCCCGGCGACGAGCCGATTATTCCTGGTGGCATGAAAATCAAAGGCTTGCGGCCACTCTCCCCTGTCACTGGGAAGGGTGGCCGCTGCTGCAATGAGTCGGCGGACTTTCCGTGGCTTACATCTCGGATGTGATGGTCCGCCCGAGGTTGACGGTCACGGTCTTGGTGCCGGATGGTGGCGCGTTGACGACCGTTTCGAACGATACGCTCTCACCTGGCGCCAGTTGGTCCGCCTCCGGAACGAACCGCCAGCTCTTGATGATCTCTCCCGTGCCGTCCTTCAACTCGGCAGTGAGGGGTGGCACCCGTCGCGGCTGCTTGACCGAGTTCGCCAGCACCCCCTGAATCACCATCTGATCGACGCCGTTGACCGTCTGCCGGTACGGCTTCACCAGATGTAGCTGAAGATCCCTGCCGAGCAGCAGTTCGTGCTGACGGCCGCAGGGCCGAAGCTGCCTTTCACCCATGCCGCGATACCGGTCGAAGCAATGGCTCGTGGCATAATCGTCGTGGTTCAAAGCTCGCCAGTCGACGCCGACCCGCGCATTCTTCGAAACGCGGTCGCTGCGTATCTGCAGGGAATAGAGGCCCTCGGACAGGCTTTCCCTGGGCGTGGCCCGGACGACATCCTCGCGGCCCGCCACATGATCAATTGCCAGGGGGACCCTGGCGACATCGGTTTCCGGCACCACCCAGCGGCTCCCCTTCACGATCGGCTGGATACTCCCGTCCGCACCGATCTCGCTTCGAAGCCAGCCGACGCGGTACAGGTTCACGATATCATCAGGGGACGTGTCATCGCGTTTGATGCTTGGATCATACACGACGAACTCGACGTTCGACGGCAGATCCGACCGCCACTTCCAGGTTTCGTTCTCCCACTCGCGATCGCCGTCCAGTCGCTTCAGCTCATCGTTGCGAACGGCATAAAGACCAGGTTTCTCCGGCACGAGATGGGCATCGGGATACTCATACGACGAGGAACTGCAGCCGGCGAGAAGCAAAGCGGCTGCCGGAACCGATACGCCGTAGCGAAGAAGGTGACCGATTTTCATTTTCGTTCCTCCCAAGATTACGCGTGAAACTCCGACTCCCCGCGCCGTCAGTCCTGGCTTCCGGCCGTTGCGCTGGAACGCGCCTCCGCCTGACAGCCCTCGCCTTGCTTCGAGACGTGCTCCTCGTCGTGCTTGTATTCGCTCTCTCCATTCGCCGTGGCTTCGGCGGAAGCGGAGGAGTTCGCCTCGCATTCCTGGCCGTCTTCAGAGCCGGAACGCGAAGAGGCGGAAGCCGACGCGGATGCGCTTGCCTTGGCTTCGCTCTTGCTGTGACCGGCTTCGCTGGTATCCACTTCACCGTTCGTCGTCTTCACTGTTACGCCCTCCGAGTTATCGCTCTGAGTTGCGGCGTCGTCCCCGGCAAATACGGGCGCCAATCCAACGGGAATGACAATTGCCGCTGCTATGGCGCCCATTGCCGCGACTGTCGCCGTCCTGGCTCGCGCGCACATTTCCATGAGAAGCTCCTTGGTCGGGGTGGCTTGGAACCGGCCGGTGGTCCAAAGCCGGAAGCCGGCCGGATCCGAGCCAGGGCATTACTCTCAAATTCCCCGTCGGCGGCCGGCAGACTTGCTGCCGACCGCCTTCCGGGGAGCCGGATCCGGTGCACTCGGGAGTGGGCGCCTTCTCCGGCGAAGCGCCCTCAAAGGACCGCTTACTCGACGGACACGCTGGCCGACGTGCCTGCCGAGGTGCTCATTTGACCCGAGGGACTCACACTGGCCTCACCCTCGGCGTCGGCATCGGCTTCCGCGTCACCCATTGTCTGCGCGCCGGCGTTGATATCGACGGATGCCTGGGTCGTGCCAGGGGTATTGACGGTCTGTGCCATCGATCTCGACCGAGCGATTCCAACAGAGACGTCCTGCTCGGACGGATTCACGCTCTGACCAAGCGCCAGGGACTGCGACATGCTCAAGGACATGTGCGGCGTGGTCACGGAGTTATTGATCGACTGGGCCCTGGCCTGCGTAACGGAATTCGACGTCTCCTCGGAAGTCGCGTCCTCGGATTGGCCGTTCTCAGCGTCATTACCGACATCGGCCGCGGCCTCACCCTCGGCATTGGCCTCGGCATCGCCTTCCGCGTTTGCCGTGGCTCCGAAGCCTGCCTCGGCGTTCCCGGTGCCATCCGAAGCGGAAGCCTCGACGCTGTCCTCGCTGGACGCGTTCGCCGCGGTTCCACTTGCCTCGGAAGACGCATTGGACGAAGCGCTCGCGCCTTCAACGGAGGCGACACCGACACTTTCGGTCGACGCGGTCGAATCCTCGCCTTCCGCCGACGCCGTGGCACCGACGTCGCCGGTGGCGGTGGCACCGTCCTCGCCGAGCGACGCGCTGACGTTGCCTTCGCTGGCAGCATTCGCCGTCGTTCCACTGGCGTTAGACGAGGCAGCAACGCCGGCCTCCACGCCATTCACGGACGCGGTGCCGATGCTCTCCGTCGAAGCGTTGGAGTCCACGCCTTCCGCCGCAGCGCTCGCACCGACATCGCCGGTGGCGGCGGCACCGTCCTCGCCAACCGACGCGCCGACGGTGCCCTCCGTGGAAGCGTTTGCCGCCGTTGCGCCGCTAGCGTTAGACGAGGCTCCGACACCGGCTGTTGCGCCATTTACCGATGCCGTGCCGATACTCTCCGTCGAGGCGCTGGAGTCCTCGCCTTCCGCCGCAGCGGTCGCAGCGACATCGCCGGTCGCGGTGGCGCCGTCCTCGCCGACCGACGCGCCGACGCTGCCCTCGCTGGCAGCATTGGCCGCCGTCGCGCCGCTGGCATCCGAGGACGCACCGACACTGGCTGTTGCGCCATTCACCGACGCGTCACCGATGCTGCCGGTCGAAGCGGTCGAGTTCTCGCCTTCCGCGGCGGCGGCCGACCCGACATTGCCGGCGGCGGTGACGCCGTCCTCGCCGACCGACGCGCCGACGCTGCCCTCCGTCGAAGCGTTCGCCGCCGTCGCGCCGCTCGCATCCGAGGATGCAGCGACACCGGAAGTTGCGCCATTCACCGACACATCACCGATGCTGCCGGTCGATGCGGCTGAGTTCTCGCCTTCCGCCGCGGCGGTCGCACCGACATCGCCGGTCGCGGTGGCGCCGTCCTCACCGACCGACGCGCCGACGCTACCCTCCGTCGAAGCGTTCGCCGCCGTCGCACCGCTCGCATCCGAGGACGCCCCGACACTTATGTCGGCATCTGCGGCGGACGCCGTACCTACGCCAGACGTGGACGCGGCAGCGTTATCGCCCTCGGCGGCAGCAGTGCCGCCAAAGCCGGCCTCACTACCTTCCGGACCGGCCTCCGCGCTGGCACCCACGGACGTACTCGCGGAGCCGTCATCGCTGCCGGCCGCAGCGTCAACGCCGGAAGCGGCATTATTCCCCGTGTTGCCGTCCGAAACTCCGGCGGCCGCGGCGCCGTCCGCATCAGACGAAGACGGGCCACTGCCTGACGCATCGGCCGCAGCATCGACGCCCGCACTCGCCGTGTCGCCACTGATCCCTGCCGAGGCGCTTACACCAGCAGAAGCCGACTCGCTGCCGGAAGCCTCAGCCGTTCCGCTGGCACTGGCGTTCGCGGCATTGCCGCTGACACTCGCATCGGCGGAGCTATTCGAGCTGACGGAACCGCTTCCATCATTGCTATCCGCCGAGGCACTGGCAGAACCGTTGGCTTCAGCCGTGCCGCCGGAATTGCCGGCCGACGCACTGGCATCCGCACTAGCGGACGCGCTGGCATCGCTGCCGCCAGCATCCGCCGACGCACCGGCATCGGCCGAGGCACCGTCAGAGCCGGCCGAAGCACCGGCATCGCTGCCGCCAGCATCCGCCGACGCACCGGCACCGGCCGAGGCACCGTCAGAGCCGGCCGAAGCACCGGCATCGCTGCCGCCAGCATCCGCCGACGCACCGGCACCGGCCGAGGCACCATCCGAGCCAGCGGACGCGCTACCGCCGGCACCCGCGGATGCGCCATCGGAGCCGCTTGCGCCAGCCGACGCACCAGCACCTGCGGAGCTGCCACCCGCGCTATCGGAGCCGCTACCCGATGCCCCGCCGGCTGAACCGCCTTCGGCACCGCCGTCAGAACCGCCGGCCGAGCCGCCGCCGTCAGAGCCGCCACCATCGGCACCGCCAGCGGACCCGCCATCGGCGGAACCTCCGCCGTCAGCACCACCAGCGGATCCGCCACCGGCGGAACCTCCGCCGTCTGCCCCACCGCCAGCCGATCCACCGCTACCGGCGCCGGCACCTGCCCCGGCACTACCGCCGGCACTGGCACCTGCGGCTGCCAGGATTATCTGGCCGCCCTGGGGAGAGTTGGAAAGCGAAGAGTGATTGAACGTTGTCGGGGACGCCGCCGCCTGAGTAATTCCCAGTGCAAGCACGGCGGCGCTTGCTGTCGCCAGCAGCCTTATCCTACGGTTATCTGTCCGCATTGGAGTTCCTCCATTGCGGGGTGTAAAGACGGCAGGCGTGCGGGATCGATGCCGCGATGCGTGCATTGGCCGCGGTTATCGTTCGCCGCCTGCCGTCCCACTGGACAAGCTGGGCGTCTTACCTATTCCATGATGTTTTGAGGCAATGTTGCGCCGGAGGGAGTAATGGCGGGGCGTTAAGCTTCAATTATCGATGGGATTTTAATGGATAGGACGTTGATGTTATTGATCTCTGAATTTCTGAGCCTATTATGCCAAAATACAGGCCGCCTCGACGGGGCCCAAAAATGCCTCGCACTTGCCGCACAGACCGCTTGCATTCGACCCGTGAAGCGAAGCTCCCTGGGCCATAGCCCCGCCGATCAGGTTTCCTTCTGGGAGTCGCCGCCAGAATCATTGGCCTCCTCTGGGGTAACAGTACCGTCCGTCGCGGATGGTTCCTGCCCGGATGCCCCATCAGGAGATGTGGATTGCTGGCCGTTTCGTTTCGACCCCGCGGCATTGCCGCCGTTCTCCTCCGATGTCCCCTGACCGTCGTTGCCCGAGATATCGACGGTCCACTCGCCGTTCACGACCTTGCCCATGTTCAGCAAGGTATCCCGGTCTACTTCTCCAAGCAGGCTGTACGCGCGCCCCTGATTGTTCCAGAACATCAAGGAGATCGGCCCTTTTTCCATCAATGTCAGGCTTCTGCCCGCGCTGCCGCCCGAGGAATTGAAGAAGAGTTCGACCCGCGCACCTTGCTGGGACTCGTATATCAGTTGCATCGAACCGGAATCGCCCTGCGCCAGCAACCGCGTCCCGATCAGCGCGAAGCCGAACTCGGAGAAGTCCGGCGCACCGGTCTTGTTCTGGCCCGTGCCGCTTTCAGACTGGGAACCGGCGTTCTCGCCAGCCGCTTCATTCTGAGAAACCGTCGTGGCCTTTTCCGCGGTCGCCGGCTCCAGCTCGCTTGCTGATTGGACAGTCCCCGACTGAGAGTTCTGGAAGAAGGCAAACAGCTTTTCGTTTGCACTATCATTGGAGAGCTGTTGCCAGCCAACGCCGCCGGCAAGCAAGGCAAGTGCCACGGATGCCGCGACCAGTGCGATACGCCGCACGCGGGGCGCGCGTTTGTTCCGCTGCAAGTGGCGCTCAAGCTCCTTGCCCAGTTCAGCGTGCGAGGCGGGAAGCGGCTCGTCGAGACGGCGGTCGAAGAGATGGTGCAAGGCACTTGTAAGCCGGCCGCTGTCATCGACGAACTGCGCCGCCTGGGGATTGGCGGCGAGGTATGCCTCCACCTGCGTGCGTCGGACCTCGTCCAGCTCGCCGTCCCGATAGGCCGCGAGCGTTTCCTCCGTTATCTCCTCGCTCGACGTTTGCCGCTTCGCCATCACTTCACTCTCTTGAGCTGCCGGGCCGGTTGCTCGGCGGAAATCTGGGCGATGACATTCTTCCGTGCCCTGGCCAGCCGCGACATGACCGTTCCGATCGGCACACCCAGCATGGCCGCCGCCTCGCGATACGCAAAGCCTTCGAGACATACCAGCAAGAGCACTTGCCGGTGGTCCTTCGGCAAATCGTTCATGGCGCGCAGCAGCGCTTTCAATTCCACCTGCCGCTGCTGGTTCCCGTCAATGCCCAGCGTCGCGGCGACGTCATCGATGGGAATGTGCTGCCCCGCACTGCCGTTGCTTTGAACCTGGTTGGCCCAGACGTTGTGCAGGACAGTGAAAAGGAATGCGCGCGGGTTCCGAACGCTGCCGCCTTTCCGGGTATAGGCGATCGCCCGGCGCAGGCTCTCCTGCACAAGGTCGTCCGCCTCGACAGTATCTCCGGCCAGCGCCATCGCATAGCGCCGCATGCTTGCTATATGGGAATGCAAATCGCTGGATAACCCGTCCACCATCCACCTCCCTACCTGACGTGTTAGAGCGTGCATTGCCCTGCAACGCTTCACGCAGACTTCCGATTAGCTGGGTGTTCTTCTGTGTCCCTGCAGGGGTCCCGGTGTGACCAGTGGATGAACAGGATCGTCATTCGAGCCGCCGGACGTCCCGGCCTTCCGCTTTCGCGTCCGGCGCATTCCTGAATGCCTTCGATTCAGGAAGCAGGACCACGACCGAGCAGGAGACTCACTTCAGCTTCCAGCGGATCGTCTTGTCTTACGTGGAAAAGGCGTCGGCGCCCCCGAAGCGCTCTTACGGATCGCAAACGAGAGAGTACCGGGCTTGGCATGGTTTCAGGCGGTGTGCGGAACAGCCAGGGCAAGCGGGCAGGTCCGCGCTCTTTGTGCTCGCGGCTCGATAGCACCACAAGAGGGATCGCCACCACGAAGCTGACCAAGAGCGGCAGCATCCAGAAGATCAGCGCGGGCGCCCACCATGCGGCCATGGCTGCAAGCGTCGCGCCCACCGCACATCGCGGGCCCAGCAAACGGGCGGCGTCGCGCAGCTTGATGGCGTCGGTGTCGCGCTGCTGTGCGTCCCACTTGGTGGTGTACCCCGCAAGCGTTGTCGCCACGAACTCGGCGTGCATCAGCATCATCAAAGGCGCTATCAACGCCGTAACGGCGACCTCAAGAACGATGCTGGCGCACAATGCCGCCGCACCGCCGCTGGCTCGACGCCGCTCGGCGTCGACGACACCAAGCAACAGGCCAAGTGCCTTGGGGCCAAGCAGCAGGGTCACGGTGAGGCCAATCAACCATGGAATGTGTGAGGGCACGCCGTGATCGTTCATCGACATCAGCCAGGCGCGCAGGGCTTCGAGGTGAAATGGAAGCGGCTGCGCCGCAACAACGACCGCCAGCATCATGAACGCCAGCCATAACGGTGAGGCCGCATAGGAGAGCACGCCCATCACGAAGTTCATCCGGCTGGGGAACTTGAAGCCCTCCGTAAGAATCAATCGCGCATGCTGAAGATTGCCCTGACACCACCGGCGATCCCTGTTCATATGCTCGATCAGGTTCGGCGGCCCCTCCTCGTAGCTGCCCTCGCCGTCCACCATGATGCGGATCCGCCAGCCGCGCCGAAGCAGCAGTGCCGCCTCGACGAAATCATGGCTGAGGATTTCGCCGCCCAGTGGGGGCCGGCCGGACAGGCGGGGTAGGCCGCAGCTCTGCATGAAGGCTTCCACACGGATAATCGCGTTATGACCCCAGTAAGTGCCGCAGGGCTCCATCAATACCGACAGCCCGGCGGCGATCAGCCGGCCCTGGACATTCGCGGCGAATTGCTGAACGCGGGCGAACAAGGAGCGCCCGTTCACGGGAGTAGGCCAGGCCTGAAGAAGGCCAAGCCTTTCCTCCGCCTCCATCCGGCGCATCATGTCGAGGATTGTCTCCCCAGCCATGATGCTGTCGGCATCGAGGATGATCATGTAGTCATAGCAGCGGCCCCAACGCTCGCAGAATTCCTGGATATTACCGGCCTTCTTCCCGGTATTGCACTTCCGCCGCCGCAGAAACAACCGCCCGCCGGCCCCGAGGTCGCGGCACAGGCGCAACCAGGCGCGCTCCTCATTCCGGCACTTCGCGGGGTCACGGCTGTCGCTGAGGACAAAGAAATGGAACGCCTCGATCGCGCCCAGTTCCTCTAGGGACTCGTAGGTGGCCCGCAGCCCGTCGAGCGCGCGTTCCGCTTCCTCGTGGTAGAGCGGCATCACCACGGCGGTACGCGCATGTTGCCAGGGCCCGGGATGCAGTAATGGCATCGGCTTTTCGCCCCGCTGCCGGCGATTGTCGCCGAGCAGACGGATGGCACCGAAGACGCATATCCAGAAGCTGGACCCGATCCAGACGACGAGGATCGTGTATAGCCCCAGGAGCAGCCACTCGGCGGCCGTCATACCCCAGGTGGCCAGCACGCTATGAAAGGTCACGGCCGCCGTGCCCGTCGAGAGGACCAGGAGAAGTCCGAACAGGATTGATGAGAAATTCCGGCGTTCCATCGGCATCGTTATCCGCTCTGCTGACGTGCGGCGAAGGGTAAACGCAGGCGCGCCAGGAAAGCTCTCAATCGTCCATAAACCGGGATGGTACGAAGCGACTGCACCGGCATGGGTGTTCGACGTTCGGCCGGGACAGGTCCGGGGAGTTCGTCATACAACTGTTGCAGCCATCGTCCGGTGTGTCCGCGGGCGTCAATCAGTGCCTGCGGGCAGGACCGGATAGCTCCGGAGAGCACGAACGCCAGGATCGCCGCGGCTTCGTCCTCGGGCGACCTCGGCTCCGGGCGCCCGAACGCAATGGCCGACCTGAGGGCAACAAGCCGCCGCACCGCCAAGATCGCCGAGGCTGTATCGCCTGGATCCCGAAGCGGCTCGCGTGCGGCCGCCGCGATGAGAGCCTCACGGACCGATCCGTCAGTCACGCCAAGGGCTCGCAAGTACCAGTCCATTGCATGATGGACGCGTGTATCGAGAGCTTCACACTGCCCGCTTTCCACTGTCCGCGTTTCTACCGCAACGGCTGCCATCGCTAAGCACCTTTTGGCCAGTAAACCCGAGAGTGTTGGCCGGCCCGGCTGTCGATATGCGAGCGGCCGGACCGACCTTTGACGGGAGCTTCAAGATCAGTGGGGTAGGGGAACTTTCTCGGAGGTCGAGAAAGGTGGGATGCTTGAACTCTACCCGTCATCCCAACAGACAGGCGGAGGTTGCATCTTATTCCGCAGCCGCCGCTTATTCACTTTGGGAAGGTCGCTGGCCGGCCGGGCTTACATAAGCCGGGCGACCTTGGCGGCCATGGCATCAGTTCTCGGCAGGCAGGCATTCACGGCCCGCTTCAAGCTGGCGGCCGCCCGAAAACTCGGCCTCCGCCCAGATGCAGCCTCGACGGCATTTCCGGTACACCTCGACGACCTGCCGGCGCATCTTCGTTACATCGTGGCGGGTGACCGCATCGGTCGTGTTGAACGAGCCATCCTCGGACGTGAGCTCCCAACGCAGTGTCAACTCCGGGACACGGACCGGCTCGCCCTTCGCGCTGAACACCTCGGCTTCGAACTTGTGCTCGCGTGCAAAGTGGCACGCGTGCTCGACCCGACCTCCAGGATGTAACTTTTGCCCGCGTCGGACGCGGCAGCGCCGGGCGCAAGCGGAGTGATGCAGGCCTTGGGCACCGGAACGTGCTAGAGATACCCCAACGCATCCGCTCGAAGCGATGCCCCGTCATGTCGGTCAATCGTCATCGTCGCTGGTTTCCTTGCCGATAATATAGCCGGCACCCGCGCCGGCCGCGCCCGACAGAACCTCGCGCGTCGTGCAACTGACGGTCGCGGTTCCGATGAACGTGGCGATGATGGCAACAAGGATCGCGCGTTTCATCGTTCCCTCCATCATGTGTCAATGCTGAAAGACAGCAGGCAATGTGGATTTATTCCATTTTCACCCTCCCCCCATGCGTGCGTCCGTTGGAACCGGCATAGGCTTCCGACAACGGTGGAATAAAACAGGGAACGTGTTTGTCTACGTGGACACGGCATTTGGCCGGTCCTCCTCTTTTTCCAAGGCCGGTCCCCGTCCTGGATGCCTCCCTGCACAAAACTGGCCGGGGAACGAGAAACGTTCCCCGGCCTTTTCCTTGCCGAATGACGCCCTGTCTTCGTGAACATCCGGCGGTGAAGCAGACTTCCCCCGCCGTGATATACGTTACAGGAACGTAAGCGCCAGCAACGCGACGATGAGACCGACCCAGACGCCCACCGCCCACCATTTGCTGGGGGCCTGAGACCTCATGTGGCGCGAGCGGCGTATTTCCTCGGGATCGCTGAGAGGTGGCCGCGGCATTGGGTTCATCGGATCGGGAATGGTCATGACAAACCTCCTTTCCCGCGCATGCACAGCCGGCCGTCTCGGCCCGATTGTGCCGCTTTAAAGATGTCAGACAGGCGCCCTTCGTCGATTATTCCATTGGGAAGGGGCCAGGTCGGCAAAATGACTCGAAGCCGAAAGCACAATTCGTTCGTCTCGCCCCGCGAGGGAAAGAGTCGGGGCGGCGGCCCGCGGACAACGCCTGCATGACCCGTCCATGGTGCGACGTCCGCAAAGGAATAAGTTTCCCGGGATACCGGTCAAACAGGCGACCTCGATAGGCCTTGCAACATCGAAACTGGAGCAAGCGTCATGTTTGACCGACCCGTTCGGCGGATCGCCCTGGCAGTTGCCATCGCCGCGGCATCGCTTAGTGGCCTTGGCGGTTCTGGCCTTTCCCCTCTCCACACCGCCCACGCACAGAGTTCGCAAGAGTCCGATTCAGCAAGCCAACCGAGTGAGGAGACCCTGCAAGCCTGGGTGACAGCGGCAACGAAGGTCGAAGAAGTGCGCCGGAAATGGTCGCCGAAGATCCGCGCCGCTGACGAGGCGGGCGAAGCCGGCAAGGCGAAGGAACTCTCGAAGAAGGCGGATCGGGAGATGGTCATGGCGATCAAGTCAACCGAGGGAATATCGCTCCGCCAATATGAAGCGATCTGGGAGAAGTCCCAAAAGGACAAGACCCTCTATCGCCGCCTTGAGAAAGAATTCGAGGCTCAAAAACAGCAGCCATCCAACCGGTAAAATCCCTGCAAAATGCCACCGAACATAACGTGGCGGGGCTGTGTGTTGCCCAATTCATTACCTGTAGGCGACGCGTCTACACGCTGGAGAAAACAATGATGCTGATGCACCAATGTCCACGCTGTGGCGAGATTATCGGTACCGACGGTTGGTGCCTGGCCCGGGCGGACGCCTTCTCGTGCGATGGCTGCGGCCTGACATCCTTCCCCTCTCCCGAACTTCGCAGGGTCGCACAGCGCCTGCTGCGTGTTCGCAAGGAAGTGGACCTGGAGCAAACGGCAGCCGCGAACCATCCGAGCCGTCCTGAAGAAGTCTAGACGATGCCAGCCTATTCAAGCATGCGCTGGAACCTTCTTTTCCTTGTAGTTGTCCCAATCTTGGTCCAGGCGTGTACGTCAGTCCGCGAGACGCAGCCGGACGAGACGGCCACGCAGCAATTGCTGATGTCGACCGCCGTCGACAAGGCGGTCGAGCGGCTGGACCTGAATGTCCCGCTGGATACGCCGGTATTCGTCGATACGCAGTATTTGCAAACTTACGATAAGGGCTACGTCGTCAGCGCGATCCGCGCTCACCTCCTCAAGAACGGCTCCAGACTGATCCGCCAGCCGGGCGAGGCGGAAATCGTCGTCGAGGTTCGTTCCGGGGCACTCTCGATCAACCGGCGCAAGGACTTTGTCGGGCTGCCGTCAATCCCGTTGCCGGTCCCTTTGACCGAAAGCTTCAGCACGCCGGAGATCCCTCTCTTCAAGCACGAGGAACAGCGGGGGATCGCGAAGATCGCGCTGACCGCCTACGACGCCGAAACTGGAGAACTGTGGGCCGACACAGGACCGGTGTTCGGAGTGGCCTGGATCGATGGATGGAGCGTTCTTGGCGTTGGCTGGCGAGAAGACCAGACCCAGCCGGAGTCGCTCGACAACCCTTAACCCGGATGGCTTTACATTCGCACCAACTGCGAGATCCCGTCCGCATAGGCCCGGTTCACTCAAGGGAATCGCATTCCGGGGAATAAATCCGCAGCAAAGGGGTCTTACAGCGTACGCACCGGCAACAGGCAGGATCCGAAGATGCGCCGAGAAACTCACGACGAACATGCGCAAGCCGGAGGCTGCCCGACGTGGTGGGAGCGCCTGCTGCAAACCGGCTTCCGGATCAGCGTGGCGATCGCGATCTTCATGGCCGGCGCGTTCGTCGCGATCGCCGACATTTTCCCCAGCCCGATCCTGGCCAGCGCCTATCGCGGTGGCATGGCGCTCTATGACCAGTGGACCAGCTATGACGACGTCTATGCCACGGATCTATGGCACCCCGCCCGCACGGACGAAACCGGCGCAAGCGTGCGCGATGCGAAGCGCATGCAGCAGGGTCTGACGCTTTATACATCGGGCCACGAAGCCGCCGCTTTCCTGATCGACGCTAATGGCAAGGTTCTGCATCAGTGGAAAAGACCGTTCAGCAGTGTCTGGACAAAAGACGCCGCCGTGCGGACACCCCGACCGGACACGCACGTCTACTTCCGCAAGGCGCGGGCGTTCCCGAACGGCGACCTGCTGGCGATCTACGAAGCCGTCGGCGATACACCTTACGGCTATGGCATGGTGAAGCTCGACCGGCACTCGAACGTCATCTGGTCATACCTGGAAAACACGCACCATGACTTCGATATCGCGCCGGACGGCCGGATCTTTGTCCTGACGCACGAACTCACGACGGAAGAACTTCCCGAGTTCGCGCATCTCGGCCCGCCGCGGATCGACGATTTCCTGGTCGTCCTCTCGCCGTCGGGGCAGGAGTTGATGAAGATATCGCTGACGGAGACGGTCGCGCGGTCTCCCTACGCACATCTCCTGCACACCGTATCCTGGTACAGCGTTCGCGATCCCCTGCACACGAACGCCGTCGACTTCGTGGGCCAAGAGGCCGCCAAGGCGTTTCCGTACGCGCAGGCCGGTCAGATCCTGCTGTCCTTCCGCGAACTGCGGGCCCTCGGGGTCCTGGATATCGACGAGGGCAGAATCGTCTGGGCGACGCAAGGTTACTGGATCGGCCAGCACGACCCCGACATCCTTGCCGACGGCAACATCCTCCTATTCGACAACTACGGCCGGCACGAACAACCAGGCGGCCGTTCGCGCGTTATCGAATTCGATGCGCGGACGATGGAACTCACCTGGCAGTACGCCGGCGATGCCGACCAGCCGTTTGCGAGCGCCATCCGATCCTCGCAGCAGCGGCTCGCCAATGGCAACACCCTGATCACGGAATCCAACGGCGGCCGCATCTTGGAAGTGACGAGGCAGGGCGAAACGGTGTGGGAGTTCGTCAACCCCGAGCGCGGCGGCGCGTCCGCGGAGAAAATCCCAATCGTCTGCTGGGCGGAACGTTACAGCCAGTCTTACTTCGTGCCCGATTTCCTTCAGCACGGGCGCGTCTGAAGCCGAAGGGAGGTGATAAGGTCATGAAGGCACGCTGGATTGGTTTCTCTCTCCTGCTGGGTTCCACACTGCTTCCGAGCCTGGCCCAAGCCTATGTCGGACCCGGCGCGGGGCTCGGTCTGCTGGCTGCATTCTGGGCCGTGATCATCTCTATCGGGATGATCCTGGTGTTCATTGCGGCATGGCCGTTGCGGCGCCTGATGCGGCGACGCGCGCAAGGGAACGCGCCCGGCGCCGGAGGTACCGACGGCGCGGAAAACCAGGACCGGCAGGCGTAGAGCCGGATCATGGGACTCCTCGATCAACCGGCGCCGGCATATCAGTGGCTCGACGAGCTGGCGGGACAGGCGCTCCCGCCGGCCGTGCGCCTCTTGATCTGGGCGGGTCTCGCCGCCTGGGCGTCGATGGAGCTTTACAAGCTGCTCTCGCCCCAGGACCGGATCACAGCGGCAAAGCGGGAGTTGAGGCAGTCGCAACGCGAATTGAATGCCTACGACGGCGACCTTGCGGGCGCCAAGAAGCGGATTGCACGGGTATTGCGTGCCGCATTGCGCCGTCTTGGCCTTGTGGCGCCAGCGGCTGTCATCGCGTCGATCCCGGTGCTGTCTCTTATTGTCTGGCTGGATGCGGCTTACAGTCTCCGGTTCCCTGGCCCGCGGGAAACGGTCGGCGTGCGCACCACGCCACCCAGCTTCGAGGCCGAATGGATCGATGGGGTCGGCAGCGCCGGTACGGCCTACGTGGTGATCAGGAATCCCGCGAACGGCAAGGCGATGACGCTCAGCATCCGGAAGCCGGCTCCCCTGCTCTACAAGCGTACCTGGTGGAATGCCCTGATCGGCAATCCGGGAGGATATCTGCCAAGGCACGCGCCAATCGACGAACTGCTGCTCGACCTTCCCAGGCAGCAGGTCATAGGCGCCGGCCCATCGTGGCTTCGTACATGGGAAACACCGTTCTTCGCCAGCCTGTGCCTGTGGGCCCTGGTGCTGATGAAGCTCAGGCGGATCGCCTGACGGGGGCGTGATGAAGCAGCGAACAAGGCGCGAAGGCGATCATTTCCATGTCCCTCTCTGGCTCGACATCCTGGGGGGCTTGGTCGAGGGATGGCCGGAACTATGGATGCGCCTTGGCGAGTGGGAAACACGGACCCTGGAGCCCCGGATCGAGCATGTGGCCATTCGCCGCCCGATCTACATCGCCGGCCTTGCCCGCTCCGGCAGCACGATCCTTCTGGAGTTGCTGGCCCGCCATCCCGAAGTCGCCACCCACCGGTATCGCGACTTTCCGATGCTTCACATCCCCTGGTTCTGGAACAGGTTCGTCGACTTGGCTGCTGCCGGTCCCCAAGCGCCGCGCGAGCGCGCCCATCGCGACGGTATCCGGGTTACCGAGGAAAGCCCGGAGGCCTTCGAGGAAATGATCTGGATGAGCATGTTCCCGGGTCTGCACGATCCAAAAGTCTGCAATGTCCTGGATGAACGCCACGCGAACAGCGAATTCGATAGCTTCTATACCGACCATCTGAGAAAGCTCCTGGTGGTCCGCAGCGCTCCGCGGTACCTTGCGAAGGGGAACTATAACGTTACGCGACTGCGCTATCTGCTGAAGCTCTTCCCTGACGCCCGCTTCATTATCCCGATCCGCGGTCCCGTGTGGCACGTCGCCTCACTAATGAAGCAGCACGCTTTACTGACGCGCGCCGCCGCCGAAATGCCCCGCGTGCAACGGTATATGCGCCGGGCCGGACACTTCGAGTTCGGCCTCGACCTTCACGCGGTCAACGTCGGCGACCCAGAAGCCGTCGAAAACATCCAGCGCCTATGGGATCGCGGCAGAGAGATCGAGGGGTGGGCCCGCTATTGGTCAATGATCTACAGCTATATCGCCAACGCCCTCGAAACCACGCCCGAGCTTCGGAATGTCGTCCTCGTCGTGCGCTTCGAGGACATGTGTGACAATCCCCGTGAAAGCATGATCAGGATTTTGCGCCATGCGGAACTGTCCGAAGAAACACTTCCGGCGATGGCCGAAAAGAAGATCCGCTTGCCGGCCTATTATCAACTCTCGTTCACGCCCGACCAGCGGCGCCTGATCTGGGAATGCACGAACGAGACGGCATCGCGCTTCGGGTACACCGACGTCCGCCGGGAACACACGGCCATCGTGTGATCCTCGCATGCCGCCGCCGGCTGATATGCCGCACTGACAACTTGTCGTCCCGAATATCATCGCAATCGGAAGAAGCCTGAAATGCGCACTTATGACCGACGCGATATCCTGCGCTCGACGGCTGCTGCCGCGACGGTCGTTGCCGCGCCATGGGCCGCGTACGCCCACTCGGACGAGGAACCCACGCTGCAGTTCGACCCGCCGAAGCCGTTCAGCTTCGCCTCGCTGATCGAACAGGCGCGTGACCTTGCAAAGCAGGCCTATGCGCCGCCTCCTTCGCCGGCGCCCGACATCGTGCAGCGGATCGGTTACGACGCCCACGGCGCCATCCAATACCGCCGCAACCTTGCTCTTTTCGCGGATGGCGGGGGTGTCTACCCGCTGACCTTGTTTCATCTCGGACGCTACTTCCAGCATCCGGTGCAAATACATTCCGTGGAAGACGGGCAAGCGCGCAGACTGCGCTACAATCCGGATTATTTCGAGATACCGTCCGGCAACATCGCAAAGCGGATGCCATCGGACTCTGGTTTCGCCGGCTTCCGCATTCACGAATCTCGTTGGCGCGACGACTGGAAGACGCAGGATTGGGTCGCCTTCCTGGGCGCGTCGTACTTCCGCGCGATCGGCGCGCTGGGGCAATACGGCCTTTCGGCACGCGGCGTCGCGGTCAACACCGCCACCGAGACGCCCGAGGAGTTTCCGCGCTTCACGGCCTTCTACGTCGTGCCGGCGGCCGATGAACAGGACCCCGTGCTCTTGTACGCGCTTCTGGACGGCCCGAGCCTTACGGGCGCGTACCGCTTCGAAATCACGCGCACCTCGGGCGTCGTCATGGACGTCGAAAAGCAACTGTTCATCCGTTCCGACATCGACCGGCTGGGCATCGCGCCGCTGACCTCGATGTTCTGGTACGCGGAATATAACCGCCCTTACCGGATCGACTGGCGCCCCGAAGTTCACGATTCCGATGGTCTCGCGCTGTGGACCGGAGCGGGCGAGCGTCTGTGGCGGCCTCTGAACAATCCCGGACGGACGAGGGCGTCCGCCTTCGTCGACCGGCACCCCCGCGGGTTCGGCCTGCTGCAACGTGACCGCGACTTCGGGCACTATCTCGACGGCGTTCACTACGAACGCCGGCCGAGTGCCTGGGTCGAGCCGCTCGACGACTGGGGCGACGGAGCGGTCGAGCTGGTTGAGATTCCCACCGACGACGAAACCCACGACAACATCGTGGCGCTCTGGCGACCCGACAGCCCGACCAAGGCCGGGGCCAGCTTCTCGTTCAAGTACCGGCTTCATTGGTTGGCGCACC
The DNA here is from genome assembly GCF_003344765.1 of Ferruginivarius sediminum. Classification (GTDB taxonomy): domain Bacteria; phylum Pseudomonadota; class Alphaproteobacteria; order Kiloniellales; family Rhodovibrionaceae; genus Ferruginivarius; species Ferruginivarius sediminum. The sequence goes on from NZ_QPMH01000031.1 coordinate 18,677, forward strand.
CCCCCCACCCGGCCGAGCCCACGGCGCACTGCGTTGCCACGCGGATCGGCCGCGGCGGCGAACCCGGAACGAAGCGGCCTGAAGGCGTCGAGAAGTTCGTGGTGGAATTTGCCGGGCCAGCGCCAAAGATGCTGGGCCCTTACGACAAGCCCTTGGCCGTGGTCAGCGCGTCGCGCGGCAGGCTTTCCGGTATCGGTGCCGAACGCGTCCCCGGAACCGGGAGATGGCGTGCGCTCTTCGACCTTGCGGTGAACGGTGCTGAGCCGGTCGAGCTCCGTCTCTATCTCAGAATTGGCGACAGGATTCTGACGGAGACCTGGGCGTATCAACATCTGCCGGTATTGTCGGCGCGAACGGTGACACATTCCGCTATGGGAAAATAAACCTTCAATCAAAGAAGCCAAATATATGTTCATGTCCTCTTGAGCAAAAATATATTTCAAAATCACAATATGATCACAATGACTGTCGTTGCACATCTCGTCGACGATTCACAATTCCAGCGTAGACGATCCGCATAAGATCCGCATAAGAGCGGAGGAAATCATGAAACGGACGATCTCTCTGTTACTGGTTCTTGCCGGGGCTGCCGGTGCCGGTGCCGGCTATGTGATTTCCGAGGAAACCGACGACAGCGAGGACTGAACATTAACCGCGGTTTGGAGGGCGAGATGCTTGGTTGGGCCATATTCTTCTTCATCGTGGCAATCGTGGCCGCGGTTTTCGGGTTCGGCGGCATCGCCGGGATGGCCGCGGGGGTCGCGAAGCTGCTCTTCGCGGTCTTCATCGTGCTGTTCGTTGCCACCCTCGTTGTCAGCCTGTTACGCGGGCGTCGCCCGCCGTCACCCTGACGCGTTCAACACCATATCAAAGAAGGAGGGAAGTCATGCGCAGAGTGCTCGCCCTGATTTCGATATTCGGATTACTTGCCGTCGCCGGCTGTAACACCGCCGAAGGCTTTGGGCGGGACGTCGAAAGCGCCGGCCAGGCTATCGAGGAAGAAGCAGAAGAATAGCCGGTTGGCCTATGGAGTATGCAGGCCGACAAACACCGATCCCGCGATGACATATGCCTGCCGAATAGACGTCCGTGTCGATCATGGTGCTGATGGAACTGATCGGGGACCCGGCCACCATGATCGGCGCGCAGGCGTCGTCCGAGCGGTTGGAGAAGACCCTCAGCTACATCGATACCGACCGCCAGGAGGCAGCCGAGGTTCTGACCGGCGGCGCGCGAAACGAGCTGGGTGGCGATCTGGCCGGTGGATTCTTCGTGAAGCCCACGGTGCTGAAGGGCCACAACAAGATGCGCGTCTTCCAGGAGGAGATCTTCGGTCCCGTCCTGGCGGTCACCACCTTCAAGGACGATGCCGAGGCGCTCAGCATCGCGAACGACACGCTCTATGGTCTGGGCGCAGGCGTGTGGCCGCGCGATGCCAATACCTGCTACCGCTTCGGCCGCGCTATTCAGGCAGGCTGGGTGTGGACCAACTGCTACCACACCTATCCGACCCATGCGGCTTTGGGCGGTTACAAGCAGTCCGGGATCAGGCGCGAAAACCACGCCATGATGCTGGAGCACTACCAGCAGGCCACGAACATGCTGGTCAGCTACAACCCGACGAAGCTCGGATTCCGTCTGGGCGAGAGCGATGTGAAGCTGGGTGAGATCGGGGGCGTGCCCTTTTATATCTCGGGCAGCCAGTACGAGGCGTGAGCGAAGAGCTGCGCCACTATGGTCGTCAGCTTGCCGGCATCGATTTCCGTGTGCTTGTTGAACTCCGCGTCGGAAGCCACGGATAGATGAAGCGTTCTTCTTTGTCGGGCTTATGATCGATAAACATGGAGCGGCAGGCGAGCTGCTCCGTGGTCATGCCAAGCTGGTCCTTCGTCGCCGTAAGGTAGGTGAATACGCAGCCGATCTCCTTGATCGACTGCCGCAGGCTTTACTCGCGGCTCGCGCACCGCCTCGCCGGAGATCTGCACGGCCAATTCGCGGCCGCGCAAGCTTGCCCAGGTCGCCGCCGGCTGGCTTGACACCCCAATCATCGCATCATACTATCTTTAATACCTTATGATGAATTGTTTCGATGGCGCGCATCGGCGCCTTTCGTGGTTCCGACGGAAGCGGCGGGACCGGCGCGATGCAAGGCTACAAACTCAGGGCGGCAAGGGGCGGTCATGCGGGAACATCTGGCAACGGAAATCGTGGACAAGGCAACATGGCAGCGCGCGGTGGAAACGCTTCGCGCGCACAAGGTCGTGCTGCCGACCTTCGAGGAACTGGCGCGCCCCTCAAGGATTCCCGAACCGAACTGGGCGGGCGTCTCGAAGGTCGATCCCGGCGCCGCCGATCCGGCGAACCTCTTCAGGGTCCATTGGTACAACACGCCGAATGGTGACGCACGCACATCCCATCCGGCTTACCTGGAACTGCCGCCAGAATTGACGGGCGTGCGTGCCCGCATCCTGGTGATGCTGGGCAAGTGGTTCCCGATGATCTCGGCGCACAAGGTGCTTGCCGCCTATGCCTGCCTTGTTCCACGCCTTGTCACCGGGCAGTTCGACCCCACGCGCCACCGCGCGGTGTGGCCATCGACGGGAAACTATTGCCGGGGCGGCGTGGCGATCTCCCGCATTCTCGGCTGCCACGGCGTCGCGGTGCTTCCCGAGGGCATGAGCCGCGAGCGGTTCAACTGGCTTGAGCAGTGGGTGAGCGATCCCGCCGACATCGTGCGGACGTACGGCACCGAAAGCAACGTGCGGGAAATCTACGACAAGTGCCACGAGCTTGCCGCCGCGCCCGACACGCGGATCATCAACCAGTTCTCGGAGTTCGCCAACTACGTCGGCCACTATGCCGTCACCGGCCAGGCACTCGCGGACGTGTTCCGTACCGTCGCCGGCGGGGATGAATCTCTGCGCCTCTCCGCTTTCGTGGCGGCCACCGGCTCCGCCGGCACACTGGGGGCGGGCGACTACCTGAAGCGCGAGTACGGCACGCGGATCGCCGCGGTCGAGCCGCTGGAGTGCCCCACCCTCCTGAAGAACGGCTATGGCGAGCACAATATCCAGGGGATCGGGGACAAGCACGTGCCCCTGATCCACAACCTGATGAACACCGACTTCGTCGTCGGCGTCTCCGATGGCGGCTCGGACGAATTGAACGTGCTGTTCAACACCGAAACGGGCCGTCAGTACCTGGCCCAGCGCCGTCAGTTGCCCAGGGAACTGGTCGATAGCCTGGGGGCGTTCGGCCTGTCGGGCATCGCGAATGTCCTGGCGGCCATCAAGCTCGCGCGCCGCATGGACATGGACGAGAACGACGCCATCGTCACCATCGCCACCGACGGCGCCGAGCTTTACGAGAGCGAGCGCGAGAAGACCCTGAACACCCGCTTCGCCGAGGGCTTCGACGACGTCAGCGCCGGCGAGGTCTTCGGCAGCCGCGTCCTTGGCCTGGCCGACGACAACGTCATGGAGCTGACTCACGTCGACCGCCAGCGGATGTTCAACCTCGGCTACTACACCTGGGTCGAGCAGCAGGGGACGTCCCTCGACGATTTTGAGGTGCGCAAGAACCAGGCCTTCTGGCAGGGGCTGACCCAGCTCGTGCCCGCCTGGGACAACCTGATCGGACAAATGAACGAAGAAGTTGGCGTTCGTGCCGGCGCCAACGCGTAGAGGCACGGCCGCACTCAAGCCGGCTGGGAGATGTCTATGCCGACAGTAAGAAGTTATGACCAGCTTCGCGAGGATGTCAGGTCGCGCGACCGCAGTCTCCGCGAAAAGGTGGTGTCGCTGGAAGAGGCGGCGGGCCTTGTGAACGACGGCGACGGGGTTGGACTCGGGGGCAGCACCCTGTCCCGCACCCCGCTCGCGATGATCTGGCAATTGATCCGCAGCGGTCGCAAGGACCTCAAGCTCTACCGCAGTATCGCATCCTCCGAGAGCGAGCTGCTGTTGGCCGCGGGGGTCAGCCGCTACATCCTGACGAGCTGGTTCAGCCAGGGCATCATCTGGGGCGTCTCCAAGGTGATGCGCCACTATACCGAGAACAAGCTGGCCGTCTTCGAGGAATGGAGCCACATGGGCGTGGGCATGCGCTTCCGCGCGGGCGCTATGGGCGTGCCCTACCTGCCCATGCGCACCATGCTCGGCTCCAACCTGACCAACCGGCTGGAGGACATCGAGGAAAGCACCTGTCCCTTCACGGACGAGAAGCTGCTGCTGGTGCCCGCCCTCAACCCGGACGTCGCGCTAATCCACGTGCAGCGCTGCGACGCCTTCGGCAACGCACAGCTCGACGGCCTGTCCTTCATGGACATCGATCTCGCGATGGCGGCCGACAAGGTGATCCTCACCACCGAGCAGGTCGTCTCCAACGAGCAGATCCGCCGCCGGCCGGACCAGACGAAGATTCCGTTCTTCACCGTCGATGCGGTCGTGGAGGTTCCCTTCGGCTGCGCCCCGCACGAGTGCTACGGCGTCTACGAACCGTTCTTCGACCATCTCGACTGGTACGCCAAGCAGATCAAGGCCGACCCGGTGGAGGGCGCCAGGCGCTACATCGACGAATTCATCCACGCCCCGAAGGACTGGAACGAGTACCTGTCGAAGCTCGGTACCGCCGAGATCGTCGACGCCGCGCGTCGCGGGAGGAGCATCTATGACCTCTGAGCGGAACTACACAGCCACCGAGCTGCTTTCGGTCGTTGCCGGCCGCCTTTTGAAGGACGGCCAGGTCGTCTTTGCCGGCGTCGGCGTCCCGCTTTTCGCGGCGACGCTGGCCCAGCGCACCCATGCGCCCAGCCTGACGATCCTGTTCGAGGGCGGCACCATCGGCGCATTCGTGGAGCCGGGCAAGCTGCCCCCCTCCACCAACGAGCAGCGTTGCACGCACCGCGCCAATATGCTGCTGAGCGCCACCGACGTCCTGCTTCTGCTGCAGCGCGGCTATGTGGACATCGGCTTCATGGGTGGCGCCCAGATCGACATGTACGGCAACCTGAACTCGTCGTACATCGGCGACCCGGACGAGCCGCGCACCCGGCTGCCCGGCACCGGCGGCGGCAACGATATTTCCAGCCTTGCCAACATGATCGTCGCGACGCGCCACGAGAAGCGCCGCTTCGTCGAGAAGGTCGATTTCATCACGAGTCCCGGCTTCCTGGACGGCGGCGACACCCGCCGCGGCTCGGGCCTGCTCGCCGGTGGGATGTACCGGGTCGTCACCGACCTGGGGATCATGGGATTCGATTCCCACAGCAAGCGCATGAAGATCCTGTCGCTGCATCCGGGCGTCACGGCCGAGGAGGTTCAGGACAACACCGGGTTCGAGCTTCTCGTGGACGACAACGTGCAGGTCACGGACCCGCCGCAGGAAAGCGAGCTCAATGTCCTGCGCGAACTCGATCCCGACCGCATGTACACCGCCTGAAATCGGAAAATCGCTTTTAGCCAGCCGCTGACAAATACAGGGAGGAACCCTTTATGCCCAATCTTTCGAACCAGTTCGGGATCGCGATGCGGAATTTCACCGCATGGCCGCAGCTCCCGGACGCCCAGGACCTTATCCAGTACGGCGTGGAGATGGAGGAGCTTGGGTTCGACTCCCTCTGGGTCTGGGACCACATTCTCCTGGGCGTCGAGCCGCATTTCCCGATCATCGACTCCCTGTCCCTGTTGACGGCGGTCGCGGCGCGCACCTCCACCATCAAGATCGGCACGGGCATCCTGGTCCTGCCGCTGCGCAATCCTCTGGTCCTGGCCAAGCAGCTTTCCAGCATCGACCAGATCTCGCAGGGCCGGCTGATGATGGGCATGGCCTCGGGCTGGTACAAGCGGGAGTTCGACGCCGTCGGCATCCCCTTCGAAAAGCGCGGCAAGATCATGGACCAGAACCTGGAGATCATGAAGCGCCTGTGGAGCGAGGACATGGTCGCCGGGGAATATCCGCCGCACAACCTGCGCAACGCCGTGATGTTCCCGAAGCCCTACCAGCAGCCGCGCCCGCCGCTGCTCATCGGCGGCTACGTCGACCGGGTCCTCAAGCGCGCGGCGCTGGGCGGCGACGGCTGGCTCACCTACTTCTACACGCCCGAGGGCTTTACGAAGTCGTGGGACAAGATCCGGAACTTCGCCGAGGAAGGCGGCCGCGATCCCGACACGCTGGCCAACTGCAACCAGCTCCCGATCATGGTCGGCAACTCCCGCGCCGAGGTCGAAGGGCCGATGATGGAATGGCTGAACACCGAGTGGGACTTCGCCGGCTGGAGCGATTCCACCACCGACAGCGCCATCATGGGCACGCCGGAGGAATGCGTCGAGCAGCTTCAGGCGCACCTCGACGTCGGTGTGCAGAAGATCATCTTCGTGCCCTACAAGTACGAGCGCGAGCAGGTGAACACGATCGCGCGGGATATTCTGCCTCGCCTCAGGAAGTAGCCTACCCTACCCCGCCCGCTCTCCCATGCGGGACACTCTGAGGCGCCGCCCGCTTCCTTCACGAAGCGGGCGGTCTTTTTTGGAGCGATTGTGGCTTTTCCGGTGGGGAGCTGTCTGCGCAGCAGATTGAGGGGCGCCCCAGAGGGGCGGCCCCCTCCGCTCGCCTCGCGGCGAGCTGTCTCCCCCTGCAGAGGAGACGACTGCTTCGAGATTTTCCACCACCCCAAGTCGCTCCCCGGCGGGGGAGCTGTCTGCGAAGCAGACTGAGGGGCGCCCCCGCTGCGGCCGGCCGCGGAGCCGAGGAACCGATCCCTTCTGCTCGCCTCACGCCGTCATGTTGACGAATGATGACGGATGATGACGTTTGCAGACGGCGCAAGCCGCCGCGCGGCAGCGCCCTACCGCCGCCGCCCGGATCTCGCGACGCCGCGCCTCGCCACCGGCTGGCCGCCGTTCGCCGAATCGCTGACCGTACTCTCCGGTTCCGGCAACGCTGCCCCGCATATATCCTCTCCGTTCGACGCTTCCTCGGGAATTTCGTCCTCGGGCGCGGGATCGAGGATGGCCTCCATCGGCAGGCCATAGTCCTGGGCCATCCGCAGTTGCAGATTCATCGCCTGCATGGCGGTCCGCAGGTCGCCGTCGTGCGTCGCTTTCCGGCGCAGGGCTTCGGCCTGCGCGAACATGCGGCTGGCAAAGGCGTGCTTGGCCGCGCCCGCGTCGCTGCGCAGCTCATTCAACCGGCGACGCACCTCGCGCTGCTGCAACAGCCGCCACCCCTGCGTGCGCGCGGACCCTTCCGCATACCCCGCCGCCCGCGCCGTCGCCGCAGCCGAGCCGCCAACCGCAAACGCCCGGCAGAACGCCTCCTGCTGCGGTGTCAGTTCCTCGTTCATGCATCGCTCCCGTGGGTTGGTTGTGGAAACGCGGATGGGGAGCGTAGCGTGGGCTGGGATGTAGGTCAATATTCCTATTGCTATACATTCATTCGCTTCGTTTCCTTCGAGCCGCTGATCGGTCGTGTCCACAACCCCGACCTGCGGCACATATCCTGGGCCATCGTCGGCGGCGAGAGCGGTCCCGGCGCCCGGCCCATGGACGTCGCATGGGTCGACGAACTGCTCTCCGCCTGCCGGGCTCATGGCACGGCCTTTTTTTTCAAGCAATGGGGCGGCACGAACAAGAAGCGGACCGGCCGCGTACTACATGGCCGGACGTGGGATGAGTATCCCGAGAAACCGCTGCTTGTCGCGGGAGTATGACAGGATTCCGCCGCCTGCGCGAACAGCAGTGAAGCCGGGTGGCCGTGCCGCCAACGGTTATTGTCCCTTCTCCCCCGACGCGGGACCTTTGCGATACGGTCATTTGCGGCGAGGAGTTTGACGAGGGCCGGTTTGGCCGGTCCGCGTGGCGGTTTTTTTGTCGGATTGACGGGATAGGG
>NZ_QPMH01000032.1 GCF_003344765.1 Ferruginivarius sediminum
AACGCCATTCCAACCTCACTGCGCCAACCACAAGCAGGGAATCACACCTCGCCCATTTCGCAAAGGTCCCGACGCCGGGGAGACAGCTCGCCGCAAGGCGAGCAGAGGGGCGCGGCGTCGCGGCTACAGGTCCCGCCCGGCGCGCCGGTGCATCCACCAGAGCTTGGCCCGCGCGCCCAGCGTCATCAGCGGCTCGGGGTAGAGCTTGCTGGGCTGGGGATAGGCCAGCATGTCCGCCAGCAGCGGATTGTTCGAGCCGGTCGCCAGATCGGCTGCCAGCATTCCGGCCAGCGTGCCTTTCACCGTGCCCAGGCCGTTCTGGCAGCAGGCGCTGTAGAGCCCGTCCTCGATCTCGCCGAAGGCGGGCGCGGAATTCAGCGACAGGCACAGCTGGCCGCCCCAGCGATAGGCCATCTCCACCCCCTCCAGCATCGGGAAGCGCGCGGCGAAGGAGCGGTCGTGCACCCGGCCGATGCGCGCGACCTGGCGCCGCGACGTCTCCATGCCCGGATTGTAGGTGAAGGTGTTGCGCACGACGATGCGGTCATCGGCGGTGCGCCGCACGGTGGAGCCCATCGGGTCGGCGGGGATCAGCCCCCACTCCGGCGCGCCGCCCAGCCGCTCCCGCTCCGCCGCCGTCAGCGGACGGGTCATGCTGGCGAAGGTATAGACGTGCATCAGCCGCCGCTCGTAAAGCCCGAAGGATTCCAGGTGGCCGTTGACCGTCAGGATGATGTTGCCGGCACTCACGCGGCCGCGCGGCGTGTGGACCGCGCGCTCCGTTCCGGTGTCGATCCTCACCGCCGGGGAGTTCTCGTAGATCTCGACACGCCCGCGCAGGCTGTCGGCAAGCCCGCGGATGTAGCCCGCCGGCTGCACCAGGGCGGCGCCGGGCGTGTGGATTCCGCCGGCATAGAAGCCGGTTCCGGTCGCCGCGCGCATGCCCTCCGCGTCCAGGTGCGTATAGGGCTCTCCCAGCGTGTCGAGGTGGCGGGCGAAGGCGTCCAGCGCCTTCACGCCCGCCCGGTCGGCCGCCCCGTGGTACTTGCCGCAGGGGGAGAAGTAGGCGTTCAGTCCGAACTCGGCCACGGTCTGGCGCGTGAACTCGATCGCGGCGCGGTTCAGCTTGATCTGGCGAAGGTCCTCTTCCCGCGCGCCGGCGTAGCTGTCGCTGTTCAGCTCATGCGGCAGGTCGATCATGAAGCCGGTGTTGCGCCCGGCCGAGCCCCAGGCGATGCGCTGGGCATCCAGCACCACGATACGGTCGCCGCCGCGAAGCTGCGCCAGGCGCCGGGCCGCGGCCAGCCCGGCGAAACCGGCACCGACGATCACCCAGTCGGCGGTGATGTCGCGATCCAGTTCCCGCGCCGGCCCGGGCGGCGGCAGAATCTCGTACCACCCCGAGCCGGCGAGATTCCGGGGCGTCCTGCGGGCCGTATAGCGCGTCATTCCCTCGTGCCGCTTGTCATGCGGGTCGACCGCGCCGCCCGCGCACGCCGCACGGCGAGACCGTCAGGCGTGCAGGCAGGCTCAAGGGCTCGATCAAAGCACATCGGCAAACGTCCTGCTATTTGTATACAATGATAATACAAAAACCATATCGCTTGGCGAAGTTCGACACAAGCGCCAACCTTGCCCAAGCACGGAACCGCCGGCGCATCGAATGCCAAGGCGGCGTTGCTTCATCGCTTCCCAAACCGCGAAACACCAATAAAAAAAGGGGGCGCACGGCGACGCCCCCCGTAACGGCTGTTCGGCTATTCGCTGGCCCGTTACATCGCCGCCACGGCTTCGCGCACGGCCTCGATGGCGGGGCGGCCGTCGCGGGCCTTGACGCCGTCAAGGAAGGTGGCGACGCGGTCCATGTTCTCTTCGATCCACTCGGCGGCCACGTCGGGCGCCTCGCGCTCCTTGTAGCTGTACTCCAGGATCCAGCGGGACTGCTCCTCATTCTCGATCTGGTACTGGCTGAAGAACGTGGCGAGGTCGGGGTGGCGCTCGACGAAATCGACGTTGGCGACCGTCAGCACGTCGCTCTTCTGCGCGGCGATGCGGGAATCGCCGACGGCTTCGAGCTGCTTGATGTCGTAGGTGATGTTCATCCAGTGCGGGCGCCAGCCAGAGAAGGCGATCCACTCGTCCTTGCGGATCTTGCGGCCCACCTGCGCCAGCATTGCCGAGGTGCTGGACTGCACAAGCTCCCAGTCGCCCAGGCCGTGGCGGTCGGCGTCGATGGCGTCCTGCAAGGTCTTGTTGGTGCCGCTGCCGGCTTCGATGCCGTAGAGCTTGCGGTCGAACTTCTCCGCGTACTTGTCGAGGTCCGCCTCGGTGCGCACGCCGGCCTCCCAGACGTAGGTCGGCACGGCCACGCCCAGCAGCGCGTCCGAAATGTTCGTGGTCAGCGTCTCGACCTCGCCGGCCTCGACCAGCGGGTCGATCATCTCCTTCTCGGTCGGCATCCAGCCGCCGAGGTAGATGTCCAGGTCGTCGGTCTTCAGCGAGTTCAGGATCACTGACGGGCTGGCGTTCATCTGGTGCGTGCCATAGCCCATATGCTCCAGAAGCTGGGCCGCGACCTCGCTTTTCACCGTGACGCCGGGCCAGGTCGGGACACCGAAACGGATGGTCGGCGCGTCGTCGTTCGCCGCGTTCGCGCCGCCGACAGCGCCCAGTACCGTGGATACCGCGAAGGCAAAAGCGGCAAGACCCGCACGCACACCGCCACGGCGGCACGCACTTCTCATGTTGACGCAAGACATCGTCGCGCCCTCCTCTCGTTCGAATTGTTGTCTGTTTGCCTGCGGTGCTTGTTGTATTCGGTCGAAGCGGAACGCGCCTTTTCACGCGCGCGACCGGTTGCTTCCTTTAATCGCAGGCGGCGACAAGGCAAAGGCTAGGGTGCCTGCGCCACATGGTCTTGCACGCATTTACCGGAATCTTGACCCATCGCCCCCGTTTCGGCGCACGGCGCATAGAACCGCATGAACGCATCGGCGGCCACGGCCCCGCGCCCCTGCGGACGGACCAGCAGCGGGTTGACGTCCAGCTCCGCAAGATGCCCGGCATTCGCCTCGGTAAAATGCGCGACGGCCATGCAGGCGGCGACGGCGGCGTCGATGTCGCCGGCGGCCTTGCCGCGATAGCCGCGCAGCAGGGCGCCCGACTTCAGGCTCTCGATGGCAGCGCGAATACGTTCCGGCGTCGTCGGCAGCAAGAGCGTCCGCGTTTCCGCGACAAGCTCCGCCAGTACGCCGCCGTCGCCGATAACCAGCACCGGCCCGGCCACGGCGTCGCGCACCACGCCGACCAGAAGCTCGGCCACGGAGTCGCTCACCATGTCCTCGACAAGCCAGCCCGTTGCCTGAACCCCCGCCGTCTCCAGCGAGCGGGTCATTGCGGCGACGCTCTCGACCACCGCGTCTTCGGTCGTCAGGTCAAGGGCAACGGCACCAAGCTCGCTCTTGTGGGCGATGTCCGCGCCGACGGCCTTCACCGCGACCGGAAAGCCGATGGCGCGGGCGGCCTCTGCCGCCTCGGAGGCGGTTGCGACCACCTTGCCGTTGGGCACCGGGAGGCCGAAGTCCGCCAGCATATGTTTTGCCGCCGCCTCGTCGAACGCGACGGCCTCGGTTGTCGGCGATTCGCTGCTCGGTGGTCCTGGCCAGATTGCCTCATCCAGAAGCTGGCGGCGGCGCGGCTCGTAGCACCCGGCGGCGGCCAGCGCCACGACGCCCTCCCGCAAGCCCTGCAGCGGCGCGATCCCCGTATTGGCACAGGCGGCGCGGTCCTCTTCCGGGAAGCTCTCCGGCAGGACGCTGATGACGGCAGCCGGCACGTTCCGGTGTTGCCGCGCGGCGATCAGGCCGTTCATGGCGACGCGCCAGTTGGTGAGGTCGCAGCGCTCGGCGCGCGGGAAGTCCAAAACCAGGGCCGCGGCGTCGTAAGGCTGCGACAGTGCAAGCTCGAACGCACTCGCGGTGGCGGCTGGATCACCCCAGACGTGGGTGTTGTAGTCCAGCGGGTTGCCGATGCTGTCCGCCGGGATGGATAGCCGCTTGGCCAATTCCACCGCCAACGCGGGGTCGGGCGCGGGATAGCGCAGCCCGACCGCCGCACCCGCGTCCGCCATCAACGCCGCCTCCCCGCCGGAGCAGGAGAGCGAGAGCACCCGGTTGCCGCCCATGCGCCCGGTCAGGGAGAAGACCTTGAGCGTTTCCAGCAACTCCGCCATGGACTCGACGCGCAGGACGCCCAGCCGCTCGAACAGCGCCTCGTAGACCGCATCGGCCCCGGCCAGCGCGCTGGTGTGGCTGAGCGCGGCGCGCGCCGCCTCGTCCGAGCGACCGATCTTCAGCGCGACGAGCGGCACGCCCTTCTCCAGCGCGCGGCGCGCGGCGCGGGCGAAGCGGCCAACGTCCTTCAGCCCCTCGACGAACAGGCCAATGGCATCGACCCGCTCGTCGTCCAGCATCGCGTCGACGAAATCGCCGACGTCGAGCTGCGCCTGGTTGCCGGTGCCGACGACGTAGGCCAGCGGCACCGAGCGGCGATGGAAGGTCGCGTTCATGGCGACGTTGCCGCTTTGGCTGATGAAGGCGGCGCCGCGCGCGACCCGCTCCCCGCCGTGCTCGTCCGGCCAGAGCACCGCGCCGTCCAGGTAGTTCAGCACGCCGTGGCAGTTCGGCCCCACCAGCGCCATGTCGCCCGCCGCCGCGACAAGCTCCCGTTCCAGCGCGTGGTCGCCGTCCTCGGCGAAGCGGGCGGAGAAGCAGATGCCCCCGCCCGCCCCCATCGCCGCGAGACGCGCGGCGGTGTCGGGACAGGCCGAGGCCGGCACGGCGATGACGACGGCGTCCGGGGCTTCCGGAAGGTCCTCGACGGCGCGGAAGCAGGAGCGGCCGGCGATGGTGTCGCGCTTCGGGTTGACCGGCCAGACCGGCCCCTCAAAGCCGACGGCATCGAGCTGACGCGCCGCCTCTTCCGCCGCGTTGCCGCCGATGACGGCGACGTGGCACGGCTGCATCACGCGCCAGAGGTTGCGCCGCCTCCTCTCGACGGACCCGGCTTCGGCATCGAAGGTGTTCATCGCCGCGCCTACGCGCCGTGCGGACGCAGGAGAGAGCGGGCGATGATATGGCGCTGGATCTCGCTGGTGCCGTCCCAGATCCGCTCCAGCCGGGCGTCGCGCCAGAAGCGTTCGATCGGCAGCTCGTCCATCAGGCCCATGCCGCCATAGATCTGCACCGCGTTGTCGGTGACCCGCGCCAGCATCTCGGAGGCGAACAGCTTCGCCATCGCCGCGTCCTGGTCGCTCATGCGGCCCTGATCGTGCAGCCAGGCCGCGCGCAGGCACAGCATCTCCGCCGCCTCGATCTCGGTCGCCATGTCGGCCAGCTTGAAGCCGGTGCCCTGGAAGCGGCCGATGGGCTGGCCGAATTGCTTGCGCGAGGCCGACCACTCCACCGACATCTCGTGCGCGCGCCGGGCGCGGCCGACGCACATCGTGCCCACGGTCAGGCGGCTGGCCGAAAGCCAGGTGTTGGCGAGATCGAAGCCCGCGCCTTCCTCGCCCAGCACCTGACGTGCCGGCACGCGGCAGTCGTCGAAGTTCAGGATGCAGTTGTGATAGCCCCGGTGCGAGACGCTGCGATAGCCCTCGCGCACCTCCAGGCCTGGCGTGTCGTGATCCACCAGGAAGGTGGTGATCTTCTTGCGCTTGCCGCGCGGCGTCTCCTCCTCGCCGGTGGCGGCGAAGAGCACGGTGTAGTCGGCCAGGTCGGCGTGACTGATGAAGTGCTTGGTGCCGTTGATGACCCAATCGCCGCCGTCGCGCACGGCCGTGGTCTTCATGCCGCGCAGATCCGAGCCCGCGCCCGGCTCGGTCATCGCCAGGCAGTCCATGCGCTCTCCCCGGATCGTCGGATGGAGGTAGCGCTCGGCCTGCTCGTCGTTGCAGGCACGCAGGATGTTGCTGGGCCGATGGACGAAGGCTTGCAGCGCGAACGAGGTGCGGCCCAGTTCGCGCTCCATCATCGTCATGGTGAGCGTGTCCAGGCCGCCGCCGCCCAGCTCCGCCGGCATGTTCGCGGCGTAAAAGCCGTTCTCGATGGCCTTGCGCCGGATCGCCTCGCCGACCTCGGCCGGGACGGTCTCGGTGCGCTCCACCTCCTGCTCGTGGGGATAGCATTCCTGCTCGACGAACTTGCGGACGCTGTCGACGACCAGTTCCTGCTCGGTTGTCGGTGCGAAATCCATGCTCCAGCCCTCCCTGGCTGCCGGCGCCTACTTGCCCTTGAAGTCGGCCTTGCGTTTCTCGGCGAAGGCGGCGACGCCCTCTTTCGCGTCCTCGCTCAGCAGCACCTTCGGGAACAATTCAAGCTGCCCCTTGCGCAGGAACTCGAAGCTCTCGCGCACCGACATGCTCTCGGTCTCGCGCATGATTTCCTTGATCGACTGCACCGCCAGCGGCGCGCCCTCGGCGATGGTCCGCGCCCATTCGCGCGCCTTCGGCATAAGCTCGTCGGCAGGCACGACAGCGTTGATCATGCCGTAGTGCATGGCCTCCCGCGCCTCCATGCGCCGGCCCAGCAGCAGCATCTCCATCGCGATGTTGTAAGGCAGGCGCTTGGGCACGCGCTGCAGGCCGCCGGAGTCCGGCACGATGCCAAGCGGCACCTCCGGCAGGGCGAAGTAGGCATGCTCGGCGCAGACGATCAGGTCGCAGGCGATCGCAAGCTCCAGCCCGCCGCCGATGGCCAGGCCGTTCACCGCCGCGATGACCGGCTTGTTCAGGTCCCACAGCTCGGTGATGCCGGCGAAGCTGCCGGGCCCGTAGTCGGTCTCCCACCACAGGCCGACTTCCTCGTCCTCGCCCGACGCCGCGGCCTTCAGGTCCCAGCCGGCGGAGAACGCCTTCTCGCCCGCGGCCGTGACGATGGCGACGCGCAGCGCCGGATCGTCGCGAAGCTCGCAAAACGCCTCGCCCAGCGCGATGGAGGTGGCGCGGTCGATGGCGTTCACCTTCGGCCGGTCCAGCGTGATCTCCAGGATGCCGCCCTCGCGGCGTGTCTTCACCGCTTCGCTCATATTCGTCCCTCCAATAACCCTTAGCCGCGCGCCGGCACGGCGATACGCCGGCCCGCCCACGCGGGCGGCGAGGCCGTCAGCGCGCGCATGTTGTCCCGAATACCGTCCGGAAACGGTGCCGTGCGCCCGGTTGCGCCGTCCACGTGCAGCGCCATGATCTCCTCCGTCGCCACTGTGCCACCGTCCACCGCCATCTCGTGGCACAGGTGAAGGCGCTTGTCGTCGAAGGCCGCGACCGTCGACGTCACGGCAAGGCTTGCACCCTCGGAGACTTCGCGCAGGTAGCGTACGTGCGCCTCTACCGTGTAGAGCGAACGGCCCGTATGCGTACGATACGCCTCGTCCATGCCGAGATATGCCATGACCCCGTCGGTGGCGTGGCCGAAGACGAGGACGTAGAAGGCCTCGCTCATATGGCCGTTGTAGTCGATCCACTCGGGCCGGACGGCTTCCCGGTGGGTCGGCAGTGTGGTCAAGACGCCGCCTCCCGCGCCTTCATGATCGCGATCAGCTTGCGGTCGCGCTCGGCCACAAGGTCGGCGATGGAACGCTCGCCCGCCTGGGTTTCGCAGCCCTCGACCATGCGGTCGCGCAACTCCTGGGTCAGCTCGGGCGCGATAAGACGGGTCCAGGGCGATTTCAGCGACGGGCCGAAATGGTCCAGCATGTGCGCCATGCCGCCCTCGCCGCCGGCCAGGTGGAAGGTCAGGCACGGCCCCATCAGTGCCCAGCGCAGGCCCGGCCCCTCGGTGATGGAGCGGTCGATCTGATCCACGGTCGCCTCGCCGGCGGCGACCATGTGCAACGCCTCGCGCCAGATCGCCTCCTGCAAGCGGTTGGCGATGAAGCCCGGCAATTCGGCGTCCATGCGGATGACGGACTTGCCCGCGTGGTCGTAGAAGTCGCACGCCCAGTCCACGGCGTCGGCCGCGGTGCGCTCGCCGCCCACGACCTCCACCAGCGGCACGAGGTACGGCGGGTTGAACGGATGGCCGACGACGGTGCGTTCGGCGCGCGCGCAGTCCCGCTGCATCTCGGTCATGCCATAGCCGGAGGTGGAGGAGGCGATGACCGTCTCCGGGTCCGCCGCCGCGTCGATGTCCTTCAGAAGCCGCTGCTTCAGGTCCAGGCGCTCCGGCCCGCTTTCCTGGATGAAGGCGACGTCGGTGCAGGCCTCCTCCAGCGAATCCGCGAAGGTCAGCCGCGTCTTCGCCGCGCCGGGCGCCAAGCCAAGCTCTTCCAGCGCCGGCCAGGCGCCGTCGATCAGGCGGCGCAGGCGGTCTTCCGCGCCCTGGCCCGGATCGTAGGCGACGACGTCGTAGCCCTTGGCCAGGAAGTGCGCGGCCCAGCCGCCGCCGATCACGCCGGTGCCGACGACGCCGACGCGGGTGGCGGCCTTGGGATCGGGTCTGCTCATATCGTGTTCGTCCCTGTGTTCAGGCGTTCTTGCGCAGGTTCAGCATGTCGCGCGCCTCGTCCGGCGAGACGGCCCGCGCGCCCAGAAGCTCGATGATCTTGACGGCCTTCTCGACAAGCTGGCCGTTGGTCGCCAGCACGCCCTTCTCCAGGTAGAGGTTGTCCTCCAGCCCGACGCGGACGTGGCCGCCCAGCAGCACCGCCTGCGCCACCATCGGCATCTGGTTGCGGCCGATGCCGAAACCGGCCCACTGCGCGCCTTCCGGCAGCATGCGGACCATGTTCATCATGCTGCCCGGATCGCCGGGCGCGCCGTAGGGGATGCCCATGCAAAGCTGGTAGAGCGGCGGATCGGCGATCAGGCCCTCGTTCACCATCGCGTTGGCGAACCACAGGTGGCCGGTGTCGAACACCTCCATCTCCGGCTTGACGCCAAGCTCTTTCACCCGCCGGGCCATCGCGCGCAGGATGTTCGGCGTCTGCACCACAACGGCGTTGCCGTCGCCAAAGTTCAGCGTGCCGCAGTCCAGCGTGCAGATTTCCGGGGTCAGGCGCTCGATATGCCGAAGGCGCTCGGTTGCGTTGGCAAGGTCGCTGCCCTCGCCCGGCACCGACGGGTCGTCGTCGTCCACGATCAGGTCGCCGCCCATGCCCGAGGTCAGGTTCAGCACCACGTCGGTGTCCGAGGCGCGCACCCGCTCGGCCACCTCCTGGAACAGGTCGGGGTTGCGGCTGGGTGCGCCGGTTTCCGGGTCGCGCACGTGGGCGTGGGCGACGGCGGCCCCGGCGCGCGCGGCCTCGATGCAGGCATCGGCGATCTGTTGCGGCGTCACCGGCACGTGCGGCGACTTCTCCGTGGTTTCGCCCGCTCCGGTCACCGCGCAGGTCACGATCACGTCGCGTCGCATGTTCTAGCCTCCTCGTCTCTCGCTTGGCGCCATCATGGCCGGACGCCGAAAAGTGTCTTGCCGTATCCCGCCACAGTCATGCGGAAATCGGTCAAGCCCCCGAGGCCGTGTCTTGCCCGTGGCGCCGCGCCAGCACCTTGCGGCGGCTGCCGACGACGTCGCGGTCCATGTAGAGCTGGCGCATGTGCCGGTGTCCCGTACCGGGCTTGTAGCCGGAACGGCCGTGCAGCAGACGGTAGTTGTCCATCACCATCAGGTCGCCGGGGTTCAGCTTGAACTGGACCTTGAAGGCGGGATCGTTCACCAGTTGGGTGAACTGCCGGCGGGCGCTGTAATAGCGGTCCAGCAGGTCCGGGTCCTCGGCATCCACCTGATCGGTACGGTTGGACAGGCGCACCTGACGCACGCGCCCGCGACTGTCCAGCTCGATCAGCGGCCCCTCGTTCTCCAGCAGCGTATCGTCGTCGGCATAGCGGAAATGCGGACGCACCCTGGTCAGTGCATCGAAGTCGTCGGGCGCGCGGCGGCGCAGTTCCTCGGCGACGCGAAAGCCGTCGGTGACCGTGGAATCGCCGCCTTCCGCATCGTTCACCAGGCAGTGCAGCAGGACATAGCCCGGCACCGGCTCGCGGTAGGGATTGTCCGCGTGCTGCTCCAGCGCGCGCGTCGTCATGGTGAGGTCGTAGGCCTCGGGAATCGCCTTCACGTCGGCGACACGGCCCCAGTTGGTCTCCCGGACGGGACCGATGCGCGCGGCGAAATCCGCAATCGCGTCCGGCGTCGCGGGCACGTTGCGCGCAACCACGAAGGCATGGCGGCGCAGCTTTTCCAGCATGTCGTAAAGCGCGGCGTCGTCCTCCGCCGCGACACGCCAGTCCGCCTCGGGAATGGGGTCGAGGCTGGCGTCCCAAAGCTCGATGCCGTCGCGCTCATCCGGCCGCGCCCCCAGGGCCGCCAGCAATTCGGATACTTCGAAGGGCGCCTCGTGGCCGTTCGCGAAGACGACCGTCACGCGGCCCTCGCCCAGCCGGGCGTCGCGCACCGCCGTCTCCAGCGGCAGGTCCCAGGCGTCCAGCAGGCGCTGGCCGGTGCCAGGGTCGCGGCACTCGGCGCAGGGGCAGCGCTCGCGCAGCCACAGCGGATGCAGGACTTGCGGCGGCCGGCCGGCCCAGTGCAGCGTCAGGCGGCCGCCCGAGATCTCAACGTCGTTCGGAGCTTCGCGCATCATGGCACCTCCCGCGTTCATGGCGTGGCAGCCTAGCGCCGCGAGGCACCGGCGCGTTACCTTTGCGCACCGCCCCTTGGCAGGATTGGACAAGACGGGGCCGGCCGCGATAGGGACGGGATATGCAAAAATCCGAATACCCGGATGGCCCAAGGCGCATCGGCTTCCTGCTGATGCCGAAATTCTCGATGATGTGCCTCACCTCGGCCATCGAGCCGCTGCGCGTCGCCAACCGCTTCCTGGAGCGCCAGGCCTATAGCTGGCATTTCTTCTCGGTCGACGGCGGCCCCGTCGCGGCCAGTAACGAGATGACCATCCTGGCCGAGGCCGGGCTCGACGAAATCTCGGATTTCCCCGTCGTCGGCCTGGTTTCCAGCTTCGAGCCCTTCGCGGCCGCGAACGCGCGCCTCTATGGCTGGCTTCGTCGCATGCGGCGGCGCGGCTGCCATCTCGGCGCCTTCGATACCGGCGCCTTCCTGCTGGCCGAGGCCGGACTCCTGAACGGACGGCGGGTGACCCTGCACTGGGAGAGCCTGGCGGCGTTCCGCGAGGCCTACCCGGATATCGAGGCGCGCGACAGCCTGTTCGAGATCGACGGGCCGTTCTTCACCTGCTCGGGCGGGACGGCGTCGCTTGACCTGATGCTCGACCTGATCGCGGGCCATCACTCGAAGGAACTGGCCGTGGCGGTAGCCGAGCAGTTCATCCATCAGGAGATGCGCCACCAGGAACTGCGCCAGCGCATGCCCGCCGACCGGCGCGTCGGCACGATGAGCGGCACGCTGGTGCGCATCGTCGAAACGATGGAGGCCAATATCGAGACGCCGCTGTGCCTGGACGACCTCGCCGCCGCCTCCGGCGTGACGAAACGGCAGCTCGAACGGCTGTTCACCCGCCACATGGGCGTGCCGCCGCAGCGCTATTACCTGGACATGCGCCTGGACCGGGCGCGCCAGCTCCTGAACCAAAGCGACATGCCGGTGTTCGAGGTCGGCCTGGCCTGCGGCTTCACCGCCGCACCCTACTTCACCAGGGCCTACCGCCGCCGCTTCGGCTATCCGCCGAGTCGGGAAAATCGCCCCTGACGTCGCGGTGTTGGCGTCGGCGGCGGCATCGGGGTGTATGATGGAAGGGCCGTGGAGTTCCCTCGATGCACGCGAGGCCCATTGTCATGCAGAAGCCAGAGCCCACCATGCCGGCCGTGAGCCAGCAGTTCACCAACGCCGAGATCGGTGCCATCGCGCACCTCTATCGCGGCGAGGTGTATCGCAGCACGATATGGCGCACGCGCCTGGATAACACGACGAACTGGGCGGTGGTGACGACCGGGATCGCGCTGTCGCTAACGTTCAGCGGGCCGAAGGCCTCGCCCTTGCCGATGGTGCTGGTTGGGGTGCTCGTGCTGGTCTTCCTGATGTTCGAGGCGCGGCGATACCGTTATTTCAACGTCTGGCGCGCCCGCGCGAGGTTGCTGGAGACGGATTTCTACGCACCGCTGCTGCATGGCGAGGGCGTGCAGACCGGCAACGGCTGGAACGACCTGCTGGCCCGCGACTACCGCGAGCCCGAGCACCACATAAGCTTCGGCCGCGCCATCGGCCGGCGGCTGAGACGCAACTACGGCTGGATTTTCGGTATCCAGGTGCTGGCGTACTACTCCAAGCTGGCGATACACCCCACCCCGATGACCGGCTTCGGCGAGATCATGTCGCGCGCGACAATCGGGCCCATTCCGGGTGAGGTCGTTGTCCTGGCGGGCATTGTCTTCCACGGCGGCTGGATCGCCTTCGCCATTATCACATGGCGCATCGAAATTCAGGTCCGCCGCGCCCGGCACAGCCGAATTGCGATGGGATAGGACCTGGGTCAATCGGGATACGGCGACGCGCAGCGAACGCGCTGCCATGGCGTATGACGCGCAGGCGCGTTCAGCCACTATCCACTGGCGATGCGGCTCGTTCGTTCGTCATCCCGCTCAAAATCGAAGTCGTAGCGATGAAGCGCCTCGCGATAGGACGCATTCTCAAGCCAGCGCCGGGCGTAGGACTGTCTACGCTCTTTAACGGTCTCCAAAAGATCAGCCTGCTTGTCCCGGTCCGGCATCATTTCTGCTCCCTACCCTGCAGTGACAATAGCGGTTTTTCTTCTTACGCACAACTCATGCCGGTTCGAGGCGCGTCATCCACCAGCAAAGTCGCCCGACGTAAGGCGTCGCGATCCTCGTCGTATACCCGTAGGACTCAAAGACTTCGGTTATCAATTCATGTTTCTTCAATGCCTTTACCGGGGGGCCGGGGTCGTTCGTGCATCTGAAAACACAAGCCGGATACAAATGTTCAATTATAGCTCTCGTTGCTTGAAGGACGACATTCAGGATTACCCTTCGGTCATGCTTATGGATGAATTTGGTCGTGTCGGCACCGCTCCAGTGTATGTGTTTCTTATTCGATATCGAAAACACTTCGACCAAATAAAAATAATATTCATAGGATTCATCAATTAGCGGACAGAATCCGATGTGAGCAAAATAATTAGCTCGCACCTCCAAGTCGTATCCGATCCGGGCCAGGATGGCATGTTCGCCGTCTGAATGGAGAATCTCTGCATTGCGGAGACGTGAATCCGCTACACAAACAAAGGCCACGCTACGACTCTCCAAGTGCGAACCACGGCATATCGCAATCTGCCCGACAGGCTGATTACATCGCTCTCGTCGGATGCGTCCGATCATGGATCGTCGTGAGTTGCACGGATGCTGGGATTCGCGCAATGCTTTTAAGCATGCAATAGTATGCATATTGTTGAGGGTGGGAAGGCGTCGACGACAAGTGGAACGCGATTCCGGCCGAAGCGGCAGCGAGGATGCCTTGGCTGGAATTCCCTGACCATCCTGCGCTAATGCATTGCCTGACACCACCAGTAGACAAACCCATATGGAGCGAAGATGCCGCGCGATATCCTCGACGTTCCGCTTCGACAGTCCGCGCCGGGAACCCGCAGGACGGTCCGCATGGTCCGCTATGGCGCGGCCGAGGCGCGGCCGAAGGCGTATATTCACGCTGCCCTGCACGCGGACGAGACGCCGGGCATCCTGGTGGCACATCACCTGATGCGGCTTCTGGACGCGGCCGAGGCGCGCGGCGAGATCGCGGGGCAGGTCGTGCTCGTCCCCTATGCGAATCCCATTGGCTTGGCACAGTACGTCAACGGCGATCAGTTCGGCCGGCACGACCTGAACAGCGGCGCCAATTTCAACCGCGGCTGGCCCGACCTGTTCGCCCCCGTGGCCGAGCGCGTCGACGGCCACCTGGGCGGCGGGGCGGAGGCGAACGTCGATGTCATCCGCAAGGCCATGCGCGAAGTGCTGGACAGCCGCGCCCCGACGCGGGAGATCGATTCACTGCGTCTCGCCCTGGCCCGAGAGGCGTGCGATGCCGACTTCGTGCTCGACCTGCACTGCGACGACGAAGGGCTGATGCACCTTTTCCTGGTGCCCTCGTTGTGGCCGGCGGCGGCCGATTTGGCGGGCGAGCTGGGGTGCAGCGCCGTGATGCTGGCGGACGACACCGGCGGCGCCACCTTCGCCGAAAGCTTCGCGCGGCCCTGGTCGCGGCTGGCGCTGTCCTTTCCAGGCTATTCCATCCCGCAGGCCTGTTTCTCGGCAACGGTGGAGCTGCGCGGGTTTGCCGACGTGTCCGACGCGCTTGCCGAAGGCGATGCCCTTGCCCTGTTCCGGGAACTGCAGCGCCGCGGCCACGTCGCGGGCGAGCCCGGCTCCGCCCCCTCCGCGCCCTGCGAGGCCACGGACTTCGATGCCTGCGACGTCGTGCGCGCGCCCTTCGCGGGCGTCGTCAGCTATCGCGTCGAGCTTGGGCAGCACGTCGAGAGGGGCGAGGCGATCGCGGATCTTCTCGACCCCGCCGCCGGTGAGGCAAGCACGGCACGCCGCGCCATTCATGCGGATACCGACGGCCTCGTTCTCTCCCGCCGCCTTCGCAAGCTGGTGAGCGCGGGCGAAGTCATCGCCAAGATCGTCGGCAAGGAATCCCTGACGCATAGGCAGGGTTACCTGCTGGAGGATTGAGCCAGGCCGACGGCAGTTCACCGCCGGATACTTACCTCTCGAAGATTGTGTCTTGCATTAGCGCAGTGGCCTGCGTCATGTTCGGAAAGTTACAAGCGAGACCGCCATTGGGTAATTAAAAAACGCGGATAGAATGCCCGGCCGACCGGGCTTTTCGTATACTCTGCCCAACGGCAGGTCCGAGGGAGGGAGACATCATGACTGACGGGAAATCCACAACGGACATTTCGCTCGGCCGCCGCCGCTTCATGCAGGCGGGCGCCGCGGTGGGCGCCGGGATCATGGCGAACGGCATGCCGCTGGGCCAGGCGATCTGGGCGGCGGAAGGCAAGGTGCTGCGCGCCCGCTCCTACGCCGACATCAACAAGCTCGACCCCGGGTTCTACCAGAACGCCTACAACGTCGACGTGATGAACTGCATCTACTCCAAGCTCATCAAGTACAAGCCGGGGCGCGAATGGGGCTGGGAGCTTCAGGCGGCGGAAGAGATCGAGCAGGTCGATCCCACCCATATTCGCTTCCGGCTGCGCAAGGGCATCATGTTCACCGGCGGCTATGGCGAGATGACGGCCGAGGACGTGAAGTTCTCCTTCGAGCGCATCATCGAGCACGATTCCCCTGTGAAGGGCGACTGGGGCCCGCTCGACCATGTCGAGGTGGAGGACGACTACACCGGCGTCATTGTGCTGAAGAAGCCTTTCGTGCCGCTGTGGAACATCACCCTGCCCTATGGCTGCGGGCACATCGTCTCGAAGAAGGCGGTGATGGAGAAGACCGGCGACGGCGGCGACTTCGGGATGGAGCCGCCCTGCTTCTCCGGCCCCTACGTGATCGACGAGTGGAAGCCGGATCAGGAGGTCATCCTGACCCGCAACCCGGAATGGACCGGGCCGAAGCCGGGCTTCGACAAGATCCGCGTGCTCAAGATCGAGGATCCGAAGACGGGCGAGACTGCCTATCAAGCCGGCGATATCGACTTCACGCACATCACGCTGTCCTCGATGGACCGCTTCAAGAGCGACCCGCCGGAGGACACGGTGATCGAGGATCATCCCTCCCTTTATTACATCTATCTCGGGATGAACCAGGACCATCCCAAGCTGCAGGACATCAACGTGCGCCGCGCGGTGCAGTGGGCGGTGAACGTCCCGCAGCTTCTCGACGCCGGGTATTTCGGCCAGGCGGAGGTCGCCACCGGCTTCGTCGCGCCGGGCCTGACGGGCCACCGCGAGAAGGCGCTGATCCCGCCCGAGGGCGACCTCGACAAGGCGCGGGACTACCTGAAGAAGGCCGGCGCCGAAGGGCTCAGCCTGAACCTGGACGTCCTGAACGAGACGCCGTTGAAGACGATGGCCGAGATGATGCAGGCCCAGCTTTCCCAGATCGGCGTCAACCTGGAGGTCAGCGTGCAGGATCCGGGCTCGTTCTGGACCATCGGCATGGAGAGCGAGGGCGATCGCTGGAAGAAGATGCAGGCGATCATCCAGCGCTTCTCCATGGTGCCCGATCCCTACTACGCGACGACGTTCTTCACCTGCGAGCAGGTCGGCGTCTGGAACTGGGAGCGTTTCTGCAACGAGCGCTTCGACGAATTGAACGCCGAGGCGGTCACCGTCAACGACCCGGAAAAGCGGTCGAAGATGTACCACGAGATGCAGGACCTGCTGGAGAACTCCGGCTGCTACCGCTTCCTCACCCACGGCGGCTCGCCGCTGATGTACCGGAAGACGAAGCTGAAGTCGGCGACGCGCCCCGACGGCCGTCCGCTGTTCCGCGACTTCGAGCCGGTCTGAGGGTAGGCTTCCTCTCCCTCGCGGCGCCCTGGCCCAAGGGCGCCGCGAGGCGCTTTCCACAGCATCCAGAGCGAAGGTATGTGGCTCTATCTGGTCAGGCGTCTGTTCCTCGCCGTCGCGATCGTCGTGCTGGCGGTGACCCTGCTGTTCGTGATGATCCACGCCGTTCCAGGCGATCCCGCGGCCATCATCCTGGGCCCGCGCGCAACGCCGGAACTGAAGGCGGCGCTGCACGCCAAGATGGGGCTGGACGACCCCTTGCCGGTGCAGATCCTGACATTCTTCGCCGACGTCGTGCGCGGCGACATGGGCACGGACGTCTTCACGCAGCGGCCGGTCAGCCGCATCGTGCTGGGGCAGCTTCCGTTCACCATCACGCTGATCCTGACCTCCATCGCCTGGGCGGCGCTGGTCGCCATCCCGCTGGGCTGCTATTCGGCGATCCGGCGGAATACGATGATCGACAAGGTGACGGGCGTCCTTTCGGTCGGCACCATCGCCATCCCCTCTTTCGTGATGGCGCTCTACGCCCTGCTGATCTTCGCGGTACTGCTTAAATGGCTGCCGGCCATCGGCGCCGGTCAGGGCGGCTTGTGGGACGCGATACGCCACCTGATCCTGCCGGCACTGGCGGTCGGTATCGGCTGGGTCGGCTATATCTCGCGCATCGTCCGTGCCTCCATGCTGGAGATCCTGGGCGAGAACCACGTGCGCATGGCGCGCGCCTTCGGCCTGCCGGAGCGGCGGATCGTCTTCCGCTACGCGCTGCCGCTGGCCATCCTGCCCACCGTGACGGTCCTTGGTGTGGGCATGGCGCACCTGCTTTCGGCGGCCGTGTTCGCGGAAGTGGTCTTCGCCCGGCCCGGCATCGGCGGGCTGATCGTCACCGCCGTCAACACGCGCAACTACCCCATCGTGATGGGCACGGTGCTGGTCACGACCGGGCTGTTCGTGATCTCCACGACCATCGCCGACCTCGTCAACGCGATGCTCGATCCACGCGTGCGGGAGAGCCTGTAGGATGACGACGGCGGAAACCGTTCACGACACCGGCGAGTCGGAAGGCGTCCGCGGCCCCGGCGCGCTGCGGCAGTAC
Organism: Ferruginivarius sediminum; assembly: GCF_003344765.1. Classification (GTDB taxonomy): domain Bacteria; phylum Pseudomonadota; class Alphaproteobacteria; order Kiloniellales; family Rhodovibrionaceae; genus Ferruginivarius; species Ferruginivarius sediminum. Next base: position 17,609 of record NZ_QPMH01000032.1, read on the forward strand.
TGGCAGCAGCTTCGCCAGGACCACCTGGGGATGCTGGGCCTGCTGCTCGTCGTCCTGATGGTGGGCAGCGCGATCCTGGCGGACGTAGTCGCGCCCTACGAGGCCACGAAGGTCATGGTGGGGCCGCGCCTGGCGCCGCCCTCCTGGGACCACTGGTTGGGCACGGATCACCTTGGCCGCGACGTGCTCTCGCGCGTCATCATGGGCGGGCGCGTGGCGCTCATGGTGGCGATGGCGGCCCTGGGCGCCGCGCTCAGCCTGGGCCTCCTGCTGGGGCTCATCGCCGGCTTCGGGCCGCAGTGGCTGGATAACGGCATGCTGCTGATCTTCGACGCCGTGCGGGCGTTCCCGGTCATCATCTTCGCGCTGGCGGTGGTGACGCTGCTGGGCCCCAGCCTTTCCACGGTCATCTTCGTGGTCGCCGTCACCTCTATCCCGATCTACGCCCGCGTCGTGCGCACGCAGACGCAATCGCTGAAGAACAACGAGTTCATCCTGGCCGAGCGCGCGATGGGCGCGGGGACCCCGCGTATCCTGGGCGTGCACATCCTGCCGAACGTGATCGGCCCGCTGCTGATCCTGGCCAGCATGGACGTGCCGCTGGTGATCACGCTGGAGGCGGGGCTCAGCTTCCTGGGCATGGGCGTGCGCCCGCCGACGCCGTCGTGGGGCACCATCCTGAACGACGGCTACAACTACATCCGCAACTCGCCGTGGCCGGTGGTCGCGGGCGGTATCCCGATCATCCTGACGACGCTGGGCTTCACCTTCCTGGGCGAGGCGCTGCGCGACATCTTCGATCCCAAGCTGCGGAAGGACCTATGACACAGGGCGACGCCGCACTTCTCGACGTCAACCGGCTGTCGCTCGACTTCGGCAGCCCGCGCGGGCGCGTCCATGCCCTGCGCGACGTCACCGTCAGCGTGCCCAAGGGCCGCATCGTCGGCGTCGTCGGCGAAAGCGGCTGCGGCAAGTCCACGCTGGCCTTCGCCATCATCCGCCTGCTGGCCGGCAACGCCGAGGTCACCGGCGGCGAGATCGTGTTCGAGGGACAGAACCTGCTGGACCTGAACGCGCGGCAGATGCGCGCCCTGCGCGGACAACGCATGTCGATGATCTTCCAGGACCCGATGACCGCGCTCAACCCGATCCGCACCATCGAGCAGCAGATGGTCGACATCCAGTACCGCGCGCCCGGCGGCCAGGCCGGGAAGCGCCGGCACGCGGCGGAGGCGCTGGACCGCGTCGGCATCCCCGACCCCGAAAGCCGGCTGCAAGCCTATCCCCACCAGTTCTCCGGCGGCATGCGACAGCGCATCTGCATCGCCATGGCGCTGTTGGTGGAGCCGGCCCTGCTGCTGGCGGACGAGCCGACGACCGCGCTGGACGCGACGCTGGAGGTGCAGATCATCGACCTCCTGAAGGACTTGCAGCGCGACATCGGCTGCTCCGTCCTCTTCGTCTCCCACCACCTGGGCACGGTGGCCGAGCTGTGCGACGACGTCGTGGTGATGTACGCCGGCGAGGTGGTGGAGCGCGGCAGCGTGCGGGACATCTTCAACAACCCCGGCCACCCCTATACCCAGGCCCTGCTGCAATGCGACCCCGGCCGCATCCGCGAGCGCACGCGCCACCTGCCGACCATTCCGGGCAACGTGCCGAACCTGCTTGGCATGCCGCGCGGCTGTATCTTCAAGGACCGCTGCCCGCACGTCTTCGACCGCTGCCGGCACGAGCGGCCGGCGCATCACGCCATCGCGACGGACGGCCACACCGCAAGCTGCCACCTGCTGGACCAGACGGCGGAGGCCCCGGCATGAGCGCGCTTCTGGACGTGGAGAACCTGCGCGTGCGCTTCCGCAGCCTGGGCATGCTGCGCGCGCTGGCGACCGGCGTGGACGATCCCTTCATCGACGCCGTCTGTGACGTGTCCTTTCAGGTGCGCGAGGGCGAGACACTGGGCCTCGTCGGCGAAAGCGGCTCGGGCAAGTCCACCATCGCGCGGACCATCATGGGCCTGACGCCGGCGCACGACGGCTCTTCCATCCGTTTCGGCGGGGACGAGCTTGTCGGCCTGCCGCAGCGGTCCTTCACCGCGCACCGCCGTCACATGACGATGATGTTCCAGGACCCGGTCGGCTCGCTCTCGCCGCGCCTGACCGTCCGCTCGCTGGTGACGGAGCCGTTCAAGATCCACGGCATTACCGGCCGCGACCTGGACAAGGAGGCGAAGCGCCTTCTGGAGATGGTGGGCCTCACCGAGGATTTCGCGCGGCGCTTCCCGCACCAGCTTTCGGGCGGTCAGGCGCGGCGCGTCGGCGTGGCGCGCGCGCTGGCCCTCGACCCGAAGCTCATCATTGCCGACGAGCCGACGGCCGGCCTCGACGTCTCGGTGCAGGGCGAGGTGCTGAACCTGCTGGCCCGCCTGCAGGACGAGCTTGGCATCGCCATCCTTATCATCACCCACAACCTGAACGTGGTCCGCCACATCACCGACCGCATGGCGATCATGTACCTGGGCCGCTTCGTCGAGCAGGGACCGACCGAGGACATCTTCCACAACCCCCGCCACCCCTATACCGAGGCCCTGCTCTCCGCCAACCCCGAACCGGACCCCGACGCCCGCAAGAACCGCGTGGAAATCAAGGGCGAGGTCCCCAGCCTGATGAATCGCCCGCAAGGCTGCGAGTTCCACAACCGCTGCAACTACGCGCAGGACCTATGCCGGCGCAAGGCGCCGGGGGTGTCGGATGCGGGGGATGGGCATGTGTATACGTGCCATTTTCCGTTGGATGGGGGGTGATGGGGGTGTGGGGGAGGGATCTGTGTTAGGGTTGCGTTCGAGATTTGGTACGACCGCATTGCGGCATTTGATTCTATATTGACGTAATCTCATAGTTTAACACGGCTGCGTTGAGCTCTCTATGGTGGATACCCTTTTCAAGAAACTGTATGATCGCAACCCCTTTTGGTTAGGTTCTGCACGGTAGGAAACGATGGCGAAAGGCGACGACGAAGACGTCTGGAAGGTGCACTCGTTGCGCTTAACCGTCTTCACGACGAGCTCAACAGAAGGGCTGACTAATCTATGGGAAGATTTGACCGGCGAAGAACCAGAGACTGACGAGGTTCGTCGGAGAGAAGGCGTTCGTCGTCAAACTGGAACTTGGGGTCACGCAACCTTAACAGTCGCGGTGAGTAATCGGCGGATCGATATAACTATAAATCCGCAATTAACACAAGTGCCTGAATATAGACTTTATACTGGTCCCTACAAGGAAGAGGAAAATAATTTTCTTGGGCTAGTACGACCTTGGCTTGAGTCACCTCAAGTAGCAATCACCCGGATAGCATACGCCGGCACACTTTTACTTGAAGCCAAAGATCGGGATGCTGCATACGAAAAATTCGGACAGTATGTGCAATCGGTGCACATCGATCGAAAAAATTGCAAAGAGATCACCTATCGAGTGAACCGACCAAGACAAAGTCAGCACGCGATCGAATTAAATCGTATTACTAATTGGAGCGTTATCCGTGCCGAAATGGAAAACGGCTTAACTGAGGACCAAAAATCCGAAAAACCAACTTGGACCTTCTTGAATTTGGAATTTGATCACAACACCGCACCAGAACACAAAGAGGTTTTGAAGAGCGCTGACGTCGTTCCAATATTCAATGAGTTGGTGTGCTTGGCAAACGAGAACGCTCAGCAAGGAGAGGTATAGAGATGAGTGCGTCGGCCTTTCACCACTCCGGCACATCGCTGTCGCCGACTCTCGCGGCCTCTTTCGCTGCGAGAGGCAGCGCACAAATGCAACTGGAGAAGGCGGATCCAGAAGCGAGTGAAACCGGAGAAGCCGGTGTATATGCATCGAAACCGTTCAGTTGCGTGAGAATCAAAATCACCAGCAGGTACAATAGTTCAGCTAACAAGAATAACCAAAATCGGTTAATGTTCCTTCTGAACTCGACCGAGGCGACTAGCCCCTTTATTAATGCAGAAATCACAGATATGAGTATTCCATATCTATTTTGGAATGGTCGCAAGCATGTTGATGTCTCGGCTTATATTTTTAAGAGACAGCGTAATATCGCGTTTATTTCCGATGAAAGGGAAACCACACCACTACAGCACGACGATCTCTTGGAAAAAGTTCTCCCAGAAATAGAAACATACTTTGAAAATGGCTGGGATGGAGAAAATGCCAACCCGGTAAGGCAAAAGACAGTACACTTGGCTCAACAAATTTTGAGAACAATTGAGGGGAAATTCTGTCTGCCAGATACCGAGGTCGCCGAAGATGGTTCCATATGCATGGAGTGGGTCAGCGATAATGGTGTTGTTTGGCTTGACGTGAACGACGACGGCACAGTGTCCGTTATGCTCAAAATCGATGGCACCAAGAATGAATCACATTTCACCAAGATGGAGAAATCAACAAAGGAATATATTTTACATATATTGGCGAATATTTTTAGCAACACCAGTTATAATGATAGAAGCTTGCAACTGACGTCTGCGTAAAATGTGTGAAAAGAAAACTGTGATAGATGAAGATACATGGTATCGGTCAATTACAAACAGCCGACATTGGAGGCACGGGCGTATACATCATGCTGCAATAAAGGGCGCGATTGGAGCGCCAAGGGGCAGCAGGGAAGAATGGCGCTCGGAAATGTCCGGGCGCATTTTATCGATATGTGATAATATTCGAGAAGATGCTGAAGACCGTGTAAAGATTCAAAAAGAGCATGTTTGGGCTAAACAAGGTAGCCGCGGCAAAGACTTTAAATTTGTAGCAGTGATGTATGTAACCGCTGCCAGTGTTCGCAATTGGCAGATTGATAAAAGTGATGTTATTTACTCTCCAAGCGATTTTGATTTGGCCCATGCAAATCTTGTATTTTACACTCTTCCACCTGACAAGATATTGCAAGTTATTGACGAGTTGATACAATTACTTTCGGTTTGCTCTGCCAGCGAAGCCGAGAATGTGCTGTGCCCTAAAGGTGGCCAGAATTCCTCTAATCAGTTCTGAGCCGTGTAGGACATAACCTCAGCTTGGACCGCATTCGCAATCGACGTAGCCCTCGTCAAACGACCTAAATGTATTCTTTTGGGCAGTGCCACACGCAGGAGCTATCACGTCAGTTTCGATTGGCCGACTATGTACTCTTGCATCCTACTAGATATTCCGCGTGCATGTCCAATCCAACTCGGCGGGGGACGGCAAGTAAGACTCTGGTTGAGCTACCGTCACTATTATTATCGTCCAGTACAAGCTTAATGCCATTTTGTAGGTAGTTCGTAAGCGCGCGTCACAGGTATACACGGGAAAGGCGCATTTCCACCCAGCACCCTTCATCTTGACGCGTCCCCGTGCATATGCGGAGATGTGGGCGGGGTGTCAGAGCCCCACAAAGATAGAGCCCAGTGCTCCCGGTCCTGGCTTGGGCCGGCACGGGTAACGTGTTAAAAGCCTCGCCCACACGCGGCTTGCCGTGTTCGTGGATCGATAGCTCGTGGCCCTTACACGGTTGGGGCCGGGAGCCGGTGGCGTATGTCCAGGGCTTCGGTCTAAAGGCCATCGGACCTTTTTTGCTCTATCTTTGAAGGTTCTGACCTCCCGGCCGCCGCGTGGGTTGCGCGGCGGCTGTTCCCTTGGGACGTCTGGGAGGACAGCCGTGTTGCCTGTGCCGCGTGCCTTCGCGCTTCTGCTTACCGCCGTGTTCTGCATGCCCGTCGCGTCCGCCTCGCCGCGCAGCTCCGGGCAGGCGCTGGAGACGGCGATGGTGGCGGTGCTGCGCGACCACGGCTTCGACGTGCACGACCTGCGCAATCCCGGCAGCATCGAGATCGGCGACAACCCCTCCCCGCGCCGGGCGTGGCGGCACGTCGGCTACACCACGATTTACGGCCACGGCGGCAGCATCGACTTCGTGTTGGACGCGCCACCCTTCGGCAAGCTGGTGTGGGTGGAGGCGATGCGGCAGGAGACGCGCGGCAGCCTGGACGAGCGGTTGCCCTATCTGCTGTCGAACGCGCGCCTCGCGTTTCCCGACGTGCACGTTGTCCTGGTGCTGGAAGGCCCCGGCTGGCGTCCGGGCGCGCTCGCCTGGGCGCTGCGACGGGCGGCGGAGATCGACGACAAGCAGGTGGAGGTGATGGGGTTGGAGATGTTCCGGCACTGGCTGACGCGGCGGTTGGCCGGGGAGTGAGGGCGGTGGGGGGCGCGGCTTCCCCCTCATCCTGTCCTTCTCCCCCGACGCGGGACCTTTGCGATACGGTCATTTGCGGCGAGGAGTTTGACGAGGGCCGGTTTGGCCGGTCCGCGTGGCGGTTTTTTTGTCGGATTGACGGGATA
>NZ_QPMH01000033.1 GCF_003344765.1 Ferruginivarius sediminum
GGTGGCACGCAACCTGATCGCGCACTCCGACGCCCGCATCCTCGACATCGCCATCGAATGCGGCTTCGCCTCGGAGCCCCACTTCGCCACGCTGTTCCGGCAGCACTATGGGCTTTCACCGCGGGCCTACCGTCTAACTCGAACCTCTCACGAGAGCAGGTGTATCGGGGTCTGAAGTCGCCGAAGTTGTAAGTGGTCTGCTTCCCGCTTCGATGCAGCTGTAATAATCCCCAGAAACGTCGGCTGAAGAATCCCGGTGGCGTAGCTGCCCGTCCGCCGATCATATCCAATGGGTCTGTCTGCCGGCACGGATAACTACGATGTTGTGGCTGGTCAGTGGTCGTACCTGGGCCATTTTATGCCCTCGAATGGGCCAGCTTATGCCTGACCCGACAAAAAGAAAGGACCAAAAAGGGATGGTGGGCCCGCCAGGATTCGAACCTGGGACAACGCCGTTATGAGCGGCGGGTTCTGACCGCTGAACTACGGGCCCGGCACGGCTTGTGCCTGAAGGGAGCCGGCCGGGACTATCTAGCAGGACTCCGGCCGACCGTGCAATTCGGGCTGTATAGCAGACCCCGCCCGTGTGGTCACCTGTCGTTGGCGACGGCGGGGCGCTGCTATCCCTCCAGGACGGCGAAGTCCTCGCATGCGCCGCGCGCGCAGTCCTTTAAATAGGCGTGGACGTACTCGGCGAAGCTGCGTCGGCAATAGATATCGAAAGTCGGCGCATCATCGAGCAGATGCAGGGTGACGCCGCAGTGGCGGCCAAACACGGTCTGCTTCACCTCGCCCGGCTGGAACTTGCCGGCGTGCATGTCGAGCGGCACCGCCCGTTCCAGCACCTCGCGCGCGGCAGGGCCGGTGACGCGCAGGATCGCTTGGGCGTTGGAGACGTCGACGACAGCGCAGAAGATACCCTGCAGGGCCTCGCGCAGCTTCGCCGTCCACTCGCGCCCGGCCTCGGGCCGGCTGTCGTGGATCACGATCTGCCACTCGTTCGGCCCCAGCCACAGGGCATGCCGTTCGGCATTTCCGGTGGCGGTGTTCGCGGTTTCCGGCAGGCGCAGGCCCAGCACCTTCTCGACCGCGTCCTGCGCGCCCGGCTGCTTGTCCAGCTCGACGCGCAGGTCCAGCAGCACACGGAAATCGGGCTCGGCAACGCCGATACCGGCGCCGTTCAGGCCACTTGCCGCCTGCCCCGCCAAACCCAGCGGCGCCAGCGGAGACTGGCGATAGGATGTTGTCTCAGGCACGGAGGCGCTCCCCTTCCGGATCGAAGAACACGGGACTGGTGACGGTACAGGCGATGGTCTTGCCGGGCATCGGGGCGTAGACCTTCTGCCCGTGCTTGTGCAGGCCGCCCTTGACCAGGGCCAGCGCGAAGCCCCGGCCCAGATTCGGGCTCATGTAGCTGGAGGTGACGTGGCCCACCATGTCCATCGGCGGCTGCGACTTCACCGTCTCGACAAGCTGCGCGCCCTCTTCCAGCACCTCGTTCGGGTCGTCCGGCAGCAGGCCGACGAACTGCTTGCGGTTCGGGTCCTGCATGTCCGGGCGCGACAGCGAGCGCTTGCCGATGAAGTCCTTCTTGGTCGAGCACAGCTTCTCCATGCCAAGGTCGACCGGCGTCACCGTGCCGTCGGTCTCCTGGCCGACGATGATGAAGCCCTTTTCAGCGCGCAGCACGTGCATCGTCTCGGTGCCGTAGGGGGTGATGTTGTACTTCTCCCCGGCGTTCATCAGGGTCTGCCACAGGTGCAGGCCGTTGTGCGCCTCGACGTTGATCTCGAAGCTGAGGTCGCCCGAGAATGAGATCCGCATCACCCGTGCCCAGACGCCGGCCACCGTGCCCTCGCGCCAGCTCATGAAGGGGAAGGCATCCGGGTCGACGTCGATGTCGTCGGTCAGTTCCGCCAACAGCTTGCGCGCGTTCGGCCCGGCGATGGCAGCCGTCGCGTACTGCTCCGTCACCGTCGTCAGATAGACCTGCAGTTCCGGCCACTCCGTCTGCAGGTACTCCTCCAGGTGGGCCAGCACCTCGGCCGCGCCACCGCTGGTGGTGTGCATCAGGTAGTGGTTCTCGCCCAGGCACGCGGTGACGCCGTCGTCCATCACCATGCCGTCCTCGCCCAGCATCAGGCCGTAGCGGATCGCGCCGGGCTTCAGCGTCTTCCAGCCGTTGGTGTAGACGCGGTTCAGGAACTCCGCCGAATCCGGCCCCTGGATGTCGATACGGCCCAGCGTGGTCGCGTCCAGGATGCCCAGCGATTCGCGCGCCGCCTTGCTCTCGCGCTGCACCGCCTCGTGCATGCCCTCACCCGCTTTCGGGTAGTACCAGGGCCGTTTCCACATACCGACGTTCTCGAACTCGGCGCCGGCGCGCGCGTGCCAGGAATGCATCGGCGTGCGTCGGATCGGGTCGAACAGGTCGCCGACGTCGCGCCCGCCCCAGGCGCCGAAGGTCACCGGCGTGTAGGGCGGCCGGAAGGTGGTGACGCCCAGCTCCTCGATCGGCACGCCGCGGAACTCGGACACCACGCCCAGCGCGTTGACGTTGGAGGTCTTGCCCTGGTCGGTGCCCATGCCGGTCGTGGTATAGCGCTTGACATGCTCGACCGAGGTATAGCCCTCGCGCAGCGCCAGTTGCAGGTCGGCGGCGGTGACGTCGTTCTGGAAGTCGACGAAGTGCTTGCCGCCGTGGCCGACCGGCTTGCTCGACGGCGTCAGCCACAGCCAGCGCGCCGGCAGGAACTTGCCGTTGCCGGCTTGCGGGCGCGGCGCCTTCTCCACGCTGAAGCCCGCCGCCTCGGCCGCCGCCTCGCCAGCGGCAAAGCCCTCGCCCAGCACGTCCGCCAGGCCAAAGGTGCCGTTGCAGGCGCCGGCGGAGCGCTCGGCCTGCACCGCGCGGTCGGGCACGAAGGTCGCCAGCTCGGCATCGAAGCGCAGCTTGCCGCGCGACTGGCTGTGCAGGTGCACCGTGGGGTTCCAGCCGCCCGACATCGCCACCAGATCGCAGTTCAGGGTGCGCGCCTCGCCCGCCAGACTGCGGCCGTCGGCGCTCAGCGGCGCCACCTTGACGCGGCGCACCCGCTTGTGACCCTCGGTGGCGGCGATACCGTGGCCGGCCAGCACCTCGATGCCGGCATCGCGCGCGGCCTGGGTCAACTCGCCCTCGGCCTCGGCACGCAAGTCCACCGCGGCGGCAATCTTGATGCCGGCGGCCTTCATGTCCAGGGCCGCGGCATAGGCGCCGTCGTTGTTGGTGAACAGCACCGCGCTCTCGCCCGGCCTGACCGCCCAGCGGTTGACGTAGCTCCGCGCCGCGCTGGCCAGCATGATGCCGGGCCGGTCGTTGTCGCGGAACACCAGCGGCCGCTCGATGGCGCCGGTGGCCAGCACCACCTGATTCGCGCGCACCTTCCACATGCGCTGGCGCGGCGCGTCCGCCGGCTTGTTCGCCAAGTGGTCGCTCAGGTTCTCCAGGATGTCGATCCAGTTGTGGTCGTAGTAGCCGAACACGACGCTGCGCGGCAGGATGCGGACATTCTCGTTCGCCCGCAGCTCGCGCTCGGCCTCCGCCGCCCAGTCGCTGCCGGGCTTGCCGTCCACCTCGTCGCGCCCGGAGAGCAGCGAGCCGCCAAGCTCGTGCTGCTCATCCGCCAGGATCACCCGCGCGCCAGAGCGCGCCGCCGCCAGCGCGGCCGCCAGACCTGCGGGACCGGCGCCGGCCACCAGCACGTCGGCGTGGGCATAGCGCTTGTCGTAGAAATCCGGGTCCGGCTCCAGCGGCGCCTCGCCCAGGCCGGCGGCCTTGCGGATGAAGCGCTCGTACATCGGCCAGCCGGCCTGCGGCCACATGAAGGTCTTGTAGTAGAAGCCCGCCGGGAACAGCTTCGAGGCCAGCGAGTTCACCTCGCCGATGTCGAAGTCGAGGCTGGGATAGCAGTTGACCGAGCGCGCGCTCAGCCCCTCGTACAGCTCCACCTGCGTCGCCTTCAGGTCGGCCAGGGTCGCCGCGCCCTCGCCAACCTGCACCAGGGCGTTCGCCTCTTCGGCGCCGGCGCTGAAGATGCCGCGCGGGCGGTGGTACTTGAAGCTGCGTCCCACCAGGTGCACGCCGTTGGCCAGCAGGGCCGAGCCCAGCGTGTCCCCCGCGTAGCCCTGGTAGGCGCGGCCGTTGAAAGTGAAATCTACGGGACGGTCGCGGTCGATGCGGCCGCCCTTGTCGAGGCGATACCTCTGGGCCATCCTGCTGGCGCTCCTCAGACGTAGGTCTTTTCGTCCACCTTGGGCGGCGCCTCGCCCATCCGGTAGGCGCCATGAATCTCGTGCGTCAGGGTATCGCGCACCAGGTTGAACCAGCGCCGGCAGCCGTGGCTGTGGATCCAGCGCTCATAATACGTGCCCTTCGTATTCTTCTGCAGGAACACATAGTCGGCCCAGGTGGCGTCCGAGATCTCCTCCGGCACCTCCGGGCGCGGCTTGTGCGCCTCGCCGCCATAGGAGAACTCGTTCTCGGCACGCTCGCCGCAATAGGGGCAGGGTATCAGCAGCATCGCCGCCTCTCTCGTCTTGAACTTTGTTAGTGCGCCACGCCCGCCGCGGCGTGCTCGTCGATCAGGAAGCCGGTCTTGAACCGCTCCAGCGAGAACGGCTCCGCGATCGGGTGCGGGCGGTCGTTGGCCACGGTGTCGGCGAAGATATGGCCCGAGCCGGGCGTCGCCTTGAAGCCGCCGGTGCCCCAGCCGCAGTTGAAGTACAGCCCCTTGACCGGCGTGGTGCTGATGATCGGGCTGGCGTCCGGGCAGGTGTCCACCACGCCGCCCCACTGCCGCATCATCCGCATCCGCCGGAACAATGGGTACAGCTCGCAGATCGCCGCCAGCGTGTCCTCGGTCACCGGGTTGCTGCCCCACTGGGCGTAAGAGTTGTAAGCGTCCGTGCCCGCGCCGATCACCAGCTCGCCCTTGTCGGACTGGCTGATGTAGGCGTGCACGGCGCCGGCCATCACCACGCAGTGGACGCAGGGCTTCACCGGCTCGCTCACCAGCGCCTGCAACGGGCGCGAGTTGATGGGCAGCTTGAAGCCCGCCATGTTGGCCAGCACTCCAGCGTGCCCGGCGACGACGACACCGACCTTCTTCGCCTTGATGGCGCCCTTGCTGGTGCGCACGCCGGTCACGCGGCCGTCCTCGATATCGAAGCCCTCGACCGCGCACTGCTGGATGATGTCCACACCCAGCGCGTCCGCCGCCCGGGCATAGCCCCAGGCCACCGCGTCGTGGCGCGCGGTGCCGCCGCGCCGCTGCAGCGAACCGCCCAGCACCGGATAGCGGCCGTTGCCGCGCAGGTCGATGATCGGCACCCACTCCTTGACCTGCTCCGGCTCCACCCACTCGCTGTCGATGCCATTCAGCCGGTTGGCATGGATCCGCCGCTTGGTGATCCGCACCTCGTTCAGCGTGTGCGCCAGGTTCAGCACCCCGCGCTGCGAGAACATGACGTTGAAGTTCAGCTCCTTCGTCATGTTCTCCCACAGCTTCAACGAATGCTCATAGAGCGCCGCGCTCTCGTCCCACATGTAGTTCGAGCGCACGATCGTCGTATTGCGCCCGGTATTGCCGCCGCCAAGCCAGCCCTTTTCGATCACGGCGACGTTGGTGATGCCGTGCTCCTTGGCGAGGTAGTACGCCGTCACCAGCCCGTGGCCGCCGCCGCCGACGATGACGACGTCGTACTCCTTCTTGGGCTCGGGACTGCGCCAGGCCTGCGGCCAGTTCTCGTGGGAACTCAGGGCGTTGCGCGCCAGCGAGAAGATTGAATAGCGAGCTTTCATGGCGCCGTTCGCGCTCCTTATCAACGACTGTGGCCCCGGCCGGCCCCCGGACCCTCGGCCCGCACGCGAAGACGACGGCGCGCGGCGCTTACTGCTGTCTGAAAGGACTTGATGGCGCAAAACCCGGCAAGCGAATCTCCGTCAGGAAAATTTCAGATCGCGACATGGGGCGAACTATGTCAAATTTCCCGGCAAGAGCGAATCAACGGTCCACGTAAGGGCTTACAAGGATATGCTGGGGTCCGTACCACGCGAGTTGCCGCAGAAGATCGGCTTCATCATCGTCCCCGGATTCTCGATGATCGCGCTCATCCCCGCGATCGAGACTCTGCGGCTGGCCAATCGCCTGTCGGGCCGCGAGCTTTACCGCTGGCTGCTCTTCTCGATGGATGGCGGTCCGGTGCGCGGCTCGAACGGATTCGAGCTCAATACCGACGGCGACCTGGACAAGGCGAGCGAGCTTTCGACGGTGGCGATCTGCGCCGGCGTGGACGTGCACAAGGTCAACGACAAGGCGCTCCTGTCCTGGCTGCGCCGGATGGACCGCAAGGGCGCGGACATCGGTGCGCTTTGCACCGGCAGCTACATCCTGGCGCGCGCCGGGCTGCTGGACGGCTACAACTGTACCATCCACTGGGAGCAGCTGGCCGGCTTCGCCGAGGACTTCCCGGATATCGAGGTCACGACGGAGCTTTTCGAGATTGACCGCCAGCGCTTCACCTGCGCCGGTGGCACGGCGGGCATCGACTTGATGCTGAACGTGGTGGCGATGCAGCACGGCCACGAGTTGGCCGCCCAGGTCGCCGACCAGTTCATGCACGAGCGTATCCGCGACCAGCACGACCATCAGCGGATCTCCCTGCCCGCCCGCCTTGGGGTGCGCCATCCCAAGCTGCTGTCGGTGATCGAGCTGATGGAAAAACACCTGGAAGAGCCGCTGTCCCGCGCGCAGCTTGCCCGGAAGGCGGGCCTGTCGACCCGGCAGCTTGAGCGGCTGTTCCGCAAGTACCTTTTCCGCTCGCCGGCCCGCTATTACCTGGAGCTACGGCTGAACAAGGCGCGCCTGTTGCTGTTGCAGACCAACATGTCGGTGATCGACGTGGCACTGGCCTGCGGCTTCGTCTCGGCCAGCCACTTCTCCAAGTGCTATCGCGACTTCTTTGGCCGCACGCCGCGCAAGGAACGTGGCCTGCCGGCCCATCCGACGCCGGGCGAGCCACTCGACGAGGATGGTGCGCCCCCGGGCATCGCCGCCGCCGGCTGACCCGGCGGCGGCAAAAGCCGGAACCTTGTCAGTTCAGCATCTACGCCCGGCCCAGAGCGTCCATCACCGCCTGCACCTGGTTTTCGATGCTGACGTCGACGAATGAGGTCACTTCCAGGCCCCGGTCCTCGTAGACATCGCGGTCCGGGTGCTTGTCCTGCCATTCGCCGACAGTGACGTCACGCTTGCGGATAAGCTCCTCGATCTGCGGGCGGAAGAGGACCGCCATCGCGCTGATCCAGCGGTTCACCGCCCAGCTTGGACGGGCGTGGTCGATCTCGAAATGGTCCAGCATCCGGATCACGTCGTCGGCGCTGTACCAGACCTCGCCGGTGACCCAGCGGTTCACGGTGAACAGGCGGAACGGCAGGCCGTGCTTGTCCATCGAGATACCGATGATGTGGCTCAGCGCATCGTTCGGATCCTTGGGCGGGGTGTAGCCCGGCACCTCGGCGGGAGTCACCCCCTCGGGCATGCCCTTTGGTCGCAGGAAGGTGTGAAAGTGCCCATGCTCGCCCTCGAAGCGCTGATCGGCGGAATGGGCATGATAATAGTATTGGCTGTGGGTTTCCTGGTCGTAGACGTCGCCCTTGGGGTAGTGATCCCACTCGTAGAACGTCCCCTGCCCGCGCAGCAGTTCGCCGACGATATTGTCGCCGGTCTTGGCGAGCACGCGGTGAACGTTGAGGACCTCCTGCCCGGCCTCGGCCATCTCCTCCAGACGCTCCGGCGCGATACCGCTCAAGTCGATCCGCGGCTTGACCGCGGCTTCTTCCAGCGCTGCACGCATGGCTCTCGTTCCTGCTTCCAGTGCGACCGCCTGGTGACCTTGGCCAGAAAGGCGTGAAAAGCCAAGGCCCCGGAAACGATCAATGTAATTTGATACGCCTGCTACGGAAAGGGGGCGTCGATCCAGCCGGCCAATACCGCCTGCGGGGGCGCGGGCGGCAAAGTGAAGCTGCCCGCCGCCTATCCCAACCGGCGTGCGTAGCCCGCAATCACGCGCTCTTCGTCCGTGGGGATGACATACACCGCGACGCGGCTTTCGGGCCGGGAGATACAGTTTCGACCTTCCGCGTTGGCTTCGCTGTCCAGCTCGACGCCGAGCCAACGGGCATAGAGGCAGATGCGCCGGCGAATCTCGGCCGCGTTCTCGCCGATGCCGGCGGTGAACACCAGCACGTCGAGACCGCCCAGCGTGGCCGCCAGCGAGCCAAGCTCCCGCCCCGCGCGGTAGCAGAACAGGGCGATGGCGTCCTGCGCCTCGCGGGCGGAACTCGCCAGAAGGTCCTGCATATCGTCGGAAATGCCGGAGACACCTTTCAAGCCGCAGCGGTGATAGAGCAGGTCGGCCACCTCGTCCGGCGTCATCCCCTTCTGCTGCAACAGGTAAAGCACGACGCCGGGGTCGAGCGAACCGGGCCGCTGGCCCATCGGCAGCCCTTCCAGCGCGGTAAAGCCCATCGTCGTTGCGACGCTCTTGCGGCCCATCATCGCGCACATGCTGGCGCCGTGGCCCAGGTGGGCGACAACGGTGCGTCCGTGCGCCCGTTTCCCGGCGAATTCCGGCAGCACGTCCGCGATGTACTCGTAGGACAGCCCGTGGAAGCCATAGCGCGTGACGCCTTCCTCCGTCAGTTCGCGCGGCAGGGCGAAAAGCTGGGCCATGCGCGGCTGCGTGCGGTGAAAGGCGGTGTCGAAGCAGGCTACCTGCGGCAGGTCGGGATAAAGCCGGCGCAGCGCGTCGATGGGTGCCAGGTTGTGCGGCTGATGCAGCGGCGCCAGCGGGATCAGCTCGCGCAGTTCCTCGATGATGCCGTCGTCCAGGCGGATGGCGGAGGTATATTTCGGCCCCCCATGTACCACGCGGTGCCCGGCGGCGCGCAGATTAAGCCCCCCGGCATTCCCCTCGATCCAGCCGAGCAGACGGTCCAGCACCGCTTCGTGGTCGGCCTCGTCCCCGCGCAGGACGCTGGCATCGACCTCGGCTCCTTCGCCATCCCTTGCCGCGAACGACGGCGAATCGCCGATGTCGGCGACCTGGCCGCGATAGAGCAGGCGCGGCGCCTCTCCATTTTCGGCATAGAGCGAGAACTTGATGCTGGAGGAGCCTGCATTCAGGACAAGCAGGCCGTCGCCGCTCATGCCGCGCTCCGCTTCGCCTCACGGCCGCGCTGCCAGTGGTACATGCGCAAGGCCAGCGCGCAGGACGCCATACGCGACAGTTCGTCGTCCGCCCGGCTGGTCAGGGCGATTGGCACCCGCGCGCCCAGCACCAGACCCGCCGCCTGCGCGTCGCCCATGTACTCGAGCTGCTTGGCCAGCATGTTGCCAGCCTCCAGGTCCGGGCAGACCAGGATATCCGCGTGGCCGGCGACGGGGGAGACGATACCCTTGACTTTCGCCGCCTCGACGCTGACCGCGTTGTCGAATGCCAGCGGGCCGTCCAGGATGCCGCCGGTGATCTGACCGCGATCCGCCATCTTGCACAGTGCCGCCGCGTCGATGGTGGAGGCCAGCTTCGCCGACACCGTCTCCACGGCGGAAAGGATGGCGACGCGCGGCTTGTCGAAGCCCAGCGCGCGGGCGAGGTCGATGGCGTTCTGGATGATGTCGGCCTTCGCCTCCAGGTCCGGCGCGATATTGATAGCCGCGTCGGTGATCAGCAACAGGCGCTCGTAGTCGGGCACGTCCATGACGAAGGCGTGGCTGACCCGGCGTTCCGTTCGCAGGCCGCTGCCCTCGCTCACCACGGCATGCATGAGTTCGTCGGTATGCAGCTTGCCCTTCATCAGCGCCGCGGCCTCCCCCGCGCCGACCAGCTCCACCGCGCGGGCGGCGGCGGCGTGGCTGTGCTCCGTCGCCTCCAGGCGGTAGCGGGAGATATCCAGCTTGGCCGTCTCCGCTGCCTGCTCGATTTTGGCGCGGGGACCGACCAGGACCGGATCGATCAACCCCGCCTCGGCGGCCCGGACGGCGCCCAGGAGAGAGGCCGTATCGACCGGATGCACCACCGCCATCCCCAGGGGCTCGAACGCCTTGGCCTCGTCGATCAGCCGGCGCAGCTTCGCGCCCCGGTCGTGCATCTCGACCTCGGGCAGGGTGACGCGGGGCCGGCGGATCTTGTTGGCGGGCGCCAGAACCTCCGCCGTACCGGTGACGGCGCGCTCGCCGTCCTGGCGCGTGCAGGTGCAGTCGAAGACAATGCGGGATTGCTCCGCGTCCTTCTCCCGAGCCGTCACGGTGACGGTGAGCGTGTCGCCCAGGCGCACGGGATTCTCGAAGTGCAGCGACTGGTCCAGATAGATCGTGCCGGGGCCGGGAAGCTGCGTACCCAAGACGGTGGAGATCAAGGCGCCGGCCCACATGCCGTGCCCGATAATCTGGTGGAACTGGTCGTCGCGGGCGAACTCCCGGTCCACGTGCGCGGGGTTCACGTCGCCGGACATCACGGCGAAAAGCTGAATGTCGCGCTCTGAAAGCTGGCGCACCAGGCTGGCACTGTCGCCGGGCTGGATCTCGTCGAAGGTGCGGTTCTCGATAATCTCGTTCATGCGCGGGCTCCGGCCCTGAGTGGCTACTCCACGATGTGCATGCCGGCGTCGATATATTCAATGTTCCCGGTCAGGCTTTTCGCCTGGTCGCTGGTCAGGAAGGCGGCCAGCGCGCCAACATCGTCGATGCTGACAAGGTGGTGCTGCGGCGCGCGCTTGCGGGCGCGCTCCATCAACTGGTCGAAACGCTGGATTCCCGACGCCGCGCGCGTCTGCAGCGGGCCGGGCGAGAGAGCGTGAACACGGATCCGCTTGCGCCCAAGCTCTGCCGCCATGTAGCGCACCGAGCTTTCCAGCGCGGCCTTCACCGGCCCCATCAGGTTATACTCCTCTACCACCCGCTCCGAGCCGTAGAAGGTGACCGTCAGCAGACAGCCGCCCTCGCGCATGAGCGGTTCCGCCAGACGCGCCACCCTGATGAACGAGTGACAGGAGACGTCCATCGCCATCAGGAAGCCGTCCCTGGAACAGTCGATCGCCCGCGCCCACAGGTCTTCCTTCGGTGCGTAGGCGATCGAATGCAGCACGAAATCGAGCCGGCCCCAGGTGCGCTGGATCTCCTCGAAGACGGTTTCGAGCTGGCCCGCCTCGCGCACGTCGCAAGGGACAAGGATGGGTGCCGCCAACTCTCGGGCCAGGGGCTCCACGTGCGGCTTCGCCTTGTCGTTCAGGTAGGTGATGGCCAACTCCGCCCCGGCACGCGGGAACTGCCGGGCGCAGCCATAGGCGATGGATTTCTCGTTGGCGATGCCGAGGACAAGGCCCCGCTTACCTGTCAGATCGATCATGGGTCGAGCCGCCAGACTCCTGTCGTTGGCATAGAGCTCATGCTGCGACGCAGCATGCAGCTATGCAACGTTTCCGGCCCCGATGCGGTTCAGCCTCGCGGGCAAAAAGAAAGCGGCGACCGCATGGCCGCCGCCCTTTCATTCCGGCGAAAAAACGGGTTTCCCGCTATGCCGCCGCGTCCATTGTGTCGCCGTTCTCGATCATGCCGGCGACCCGGAGCCAGACCTCCGCGCCCTCGGTGTCTCCGCAATTTTGCAGCTTTTGTGCGTACTTCCTTGCGTAAGGAACGGCGAACTCGTGAAAGCGGGCATGGAATCCGCGGGCATAGGCCCGGATGTCTCTTTCGTCGACCATCGGTCGGTTTCCCCTCGTGTCGCGGAAAGCTGAGCGGACGCCACGAAGATTGGCCACATCGGCTAACATGGCAAGGAGACATTGCGCCGCAGCATGAAGGCGCGGGGGTCCGCTTTCGGCTGGAACGCCGCGTCAGGCGAACTTACAGACACATGCCCCCGCATAAGACCAACATCTTGTGTGAAACTTCCTTGAAGACGCCAGGAATGATGAGACAGAAGGGCCCGACTCGCGCTATCCTTTCGATATGAGGCGATCCACCGTGACGTGCTGGGAGGATCCTCTGCCGCGCACGCACCATTCCCGTTTCGACCTCCGTCCGCGCCGCGCCCGCGGATACGGCAACGTCTTCGCCGCTTTTCATGCGATTGCACCCCGCGCCGCGCCGCGTCCGTTTCCAAATTTCCGCACACAACCAGGGAGTCCATTATGGGCAAGCGTCAGCGTCGTGCCGCCGACAACTGCAAGGTCCGCGCGCTCTATCCCCGGGAGGCGGAATGGCATCCGCTGGACGGTGACGAGACCGCCCGCGACAAGCGCTATCGCCGCAAGATCAGGCCGATGAGCGCGGGCCAGGAGAAGCTGTTCGACGCCATCGAGCGATCCAACTGCATTCTGGCGCTGGGCCCGGCGGGGACTGGCAAGACCTATATCGCCATCGCCAAGGCGGTCGAGGCCCTGGCCGCCGGCCACGTCGAGCGCATCGTCCTCACCCGCCCGGCAGTGGAAGCGGGGGAAACCCTGGGCTTCCTGCCCGGCGGCGTGGAGAGCAAGCTGGCGCCCTATCTACGCCCGCTCTACGACGCGCTGAGCGACCGGCTGGGCGGCAAGCAGGTCAAGCACCTGCTGGCCGACGGCTCCATCGAAATCGCGCCGGTCGCCTTCATGCGCGGACGCACGCTCAACAACGCGTTCGTGGTGATCGACGAGGCCCAGAACTGCACCTACGGCCAGATCAAGATGCTGCTGACGCGTCTCGGCTGGCACTCGACGATGGTGTTGACCGGCGACCCGGACCAGAGCGACCTGCTACCCGGCATGTCCGGGCTGGCCGACATCGCCACGCGGCTGGGAACGCTGGAAGACGTCGCCGCCGTCCGTCTGGACGACAGCGACATCGTCCGCCATCCGCTGGTGGCCTCGATGCTGACGGTTATATAGGCCCGGCACCCGGCTCAACAACGAGAGGAGGAGGCGGTTGCCCGCCTCCTCCGCCCGGTTCGGGAAGGCGCCTACTCCTGCCCCTCTTCCCAGCTTGCGATTAGGTCGTCGTACTTGACCGTCATGCCCTGCGGCTTCTCGTTGTCCAACTTCGGCTTCGGCGCGCCGGGCTGGTTCAGCCAATGCTCGCGGGACATCTCCTCGTTCAGCTTCGGCCCGCATGTCGGCTGCACGCCGGCACGCTCCAGGCGCATCAGGACGCGGTCCTGCTGTTCGGCCAGGCCGTCCATTGCCTCCTGCGGCGTCTTCTCGCCGGTTACCGCCTCGGCGACGTTCTGCCACCAGAGCTGCGCCAGCTTCGGATAGTCGGGGACGTTGGTGCCGGTGGGCGTCCACTGCACCCGCGCGGGCGAGCGGTAGAACTCCACCAGGCCGCCCAGCTTCGGCGCGCGCTCGGTGAAGGACTCATGCCGGATGTCGCTGTCGCGGATCGGCGTCAGGCCGACGTGCGTCTTCTTCAGCGACACCGTCTTGGCGACGGTAAACTGCGCATAGAGCCAGGCCGCCTTGCGCCGCTCCTCCGGCGTCGACTTCAGGAGCGTCCAGGAGCCGGCGTCCTGATAGCCCAGCTTCATGCCCTCTTCCCAGTACGGGCCGTGCGGCGAGGGTGCCATGCGCCACTTCGGATTGCCGTCCTCGTCGACGACGGGCGTGCCTTCCTTCGCCATGTCGGCGGTGAAGGCGGTGTACCAGAAGATCTGCTGGGCGATGTTCCCCTGCGCCGGCACCGGCCCGGCCTCGGAAAAGGTCATGCCCGAAGCTTCCGGCGGGGCGTACTTGTCCAGCCAGTCGATGTACTTCGACAGCGCGTAGACCGCCGCCGGGCCGTTCGTGGCGCCGCCGCGCGTAACGTTGGAGCCCACCGGGTGGCAGTCGTTGACACGGATGCCCCACTCGTCCACCGGCAGGCCGTTCGGGATGCCCTTGTCGCCGGCCCCGGCCATCGACAGCCAGGCGTCGGTGAAGCGCCAGCCCAGCGACGGGTCCTTCTTGCCATAGTCCATGTGGCCATAGACCCGCTGGCCGTCGATTTCCTTCACGTGCTCGCTGAAGAACTCGGCGATGTCCTGATAGGCCGACCAGTTGACCGGCACGCCCAGGTCGTAGCCGTAGATTTCCTTGAACTGGTTCTGCAGATCCTCGCGCTGGAACCAGTCGTAGCGGAACCAGTACAGGTTCGCGAACTGCTGGTCGGGAAGCTGGTAGAGCTTGCCGTCCGGGGCGGTGGTGAACGACTTGCCCATGAAGTCGTCGACGTCGAGCGTGGGCAGCGTGACGTCCTTGCCCGCACCCGTCATCCAGTCGCTGAGCGGCACCACCTGGCCATAGCGGAAGTGCGTGCCGATCAGATCGCTGTCGTTGACGTAGGCGTCGTAGACGTTGCGCCCCGACTGCATCTGCGTTTGCAGCTTCTCGATGACGTCGCCTTCCTGGATCAGGTCGTGGTTGATCGTGATCCCGGTGATCTCGGTGAACGCCTTCGCCAGCGTCTCTGATTCATAGGCGTGGGTGGTGATGGTTTCGGAGACGACGTTGATCTCCATACCGCGGAAAGGCTCCGCCGCCTTGATGAACCACTCCATCTCCTTCATCTGCTCTTCCTTGGAGAGCGTCGAAGGCTGGAATTCCTGGTCCACCCATTTCTCGGCGGTGGCCATCCGCTCGTCGAAGCTTTGCGCGGCCGCCGTCCCGGCATACACCGCCGCGACCGTAAGCACGCCGGCGGCGGCGAGAAGCCGGCTACGCGTCCGCCAGTCCCTTGGTTTCGCTGTCATATCGAGACCTCCCCATTTACAGCGATAGGTCGTCGGTTCTTGGAGTGTCCTTGGATCGAACCCGGACACCCTTTGAACGCGCCGGAAGCGATCTCAGCCCCAGCGCAGAAGAACAATCATCCACACGACGAGAGCGGCCAGCGGGTACCACAGCGGCAGATCGGTCAGGCCCAGCCACGCCAGATGCAGCCAGGCCCCCGACAGCAGCCCGATGAAGAAGCGGTCGCCCCGCGTCGTGGCGATCGGCAGGAAGCCCTTGCGCGCGACCGAGGGCTGCGCCAGGTCCCAGACGGTCATCCCGGCCAGCAGCGTCGCGATGGTGATGAAGAACACCGCCGTCGGCAGCGTCCAGGCCATCCAGGTCAGATCCATGCCAGCGGCCTCCCTAGACGCGGCCCAGGGCGAAGCCCTTGGCCATGTAGTTGCGCACGAACCAGATCACGAGCGCACCCGGCACGATGGTCAGCACGCCCGCCGCCGCCAGCAGCCCCCAGTCGATGCCGGCGGCCGAGACGGTGCGCGTCATCGTCGCCGCGATAGGCTTCGCCTCCACCGTCGTCAGCGTGCGCGCCAGCAGCAGTTCCACCCACGAGAACATGAAGCAGAAGAACGCCGTCACGCCGATACCGGCCCGGATCAGCGGCAAGAACACCGTCGCGAAGAACAGCGGGAAGGAATAGCCGTCGATATAGGCGGTTTCGTCGATTTCCCGCGGGACGCCGCGCATGAAGCCCTCCAGGATCCACACCGCCAGCGGCACGTTGAACAGGCAGTGCGCCAGCGCGACGGCGATGTGCGTGTCGATCAGCCCGAAGGTGGAGTAAAGCTGGAAAAACGGCAGCAGGAACACCGCCGGCGGCGCCATCCGGTTGGTCAGCAGCCAGAAGAAGAAGTGCTTGTCGCCGACGAAGCTGTACCGTGAGAAGGCGTAGGCCGCCGGCAGCGCCACCGCCAGCGAGATGATGGTGTTCAGCGAGACGTAGGTGATGGAGTTAAGATACCCCGTGTACCAGTCCGCATTGGTGAAGATCGTCACGTAGTTCTCGAACGTCACGTTCTGCGGCAGCAGCGTCAGCTCGCCCAGGATCTCCTCGTTCGGCTTCAACGACATGTTGACCAGCCAGTAGAGCGGCAGCAGCAGGAAAACGAAGTAGAGGCCGAGCGCCAAGGTGCGCTTTCTCACCTTCATTTCGACGCTCCTTTCCCCATGCCTTCCAGCGCCTGATAGAAGACCCAGGAGAACACCAGGATGATCAGGAAATAGACGATCGAGAACGCCGCCGCCGGTCCCAGGTCGAACTGTCCCACGGCGAGGCGCGTCAGGAACTGCGACAGGAAGGTGGTGGCGTTGCCGGGCCCGCCGCCGGTCAGCACAAAGGGCTCCGTGTAAATCATGAAGCTGTCCATGAAGCGCAGCAGCAGCGCGATGGTCAGCACGCCGCGCATCTTGGGAAGCTGGATATAGCGGAACACCGCCCAGGCGGAGGCGCCGTCGATGCGCGCCGCTTGATAGAACGCGTCGGGGATCGCCCGCAGCCCGGCATAGGCCAGGAGCGCCACCAGCGGCGTCCAGTGCCAGACCTCCATGATGACCACGGTGATCCAGGCGTCGGTCGCGCTGGCGGTGTAGTTGTAGTTCAGGCCCAGCGCTTTCACCGCCGCGCCGCCCAGCCCGATATCCCCGCGCGCGAAGATCTGCCAGATCGTCCCGACCACGTTCCAGGGGATGAGAAGCGGCAGCGCCAGCAGCACCAGACACGCCGACACGCCCCACCCGCGCGTCGGCAGCGCAAGCGCGATGGCGATGCCCAGCGGCATCTCGATCAACAGCACGGTGAGCGAGAACAGCACCTGCCGTTGCAGCGCGCCGTGCAGGCGCTCGTCGTGCAGTATCCTTTCGAACCACTCGGTGCCGACGAAGAAGCCCATGCCCGGCTGCAGGATGTCCTGCACCGAGTAGTTCACCACCGTCATCAGCGGGATGATGGCGGAAAAGCACACCAGCACTACCACCGGCAGGACCAGGAACCAGGCCTTGTTGTCGGGCCACTTCTCCATCGTGCCGCGCCCTCCCGTCAGCCCACCAGATGCCCACCGGCGTAAAGCTTCGTCCATTCCGCCGGGAACACGAGCGAGCCCGCCTCCCCCGGCGGCTCGCTGTCCTCCGCGACCTTCGCCTTCATCGTCCGTTCGCCCAGGCGCAGGCTGAGGATCTTGTAGTTGCCCAGGTCCTCGACCGCCTGCACAAGCACGGGCAGTCCCTCGCGCCCGCGCGGGTCGAAGCGCAGGAACTCGGGCCGGATACCCAGCTCCAACGCCGCGTTCGTCCCGGCCGCGCGGGCGACGACGTCTTCAGGCAGCGCGATCCGCCCGCCGCCCTCCACCACCGCCTCGCCGCCGTCCAGCGTGCAGGGCAGCAGATTCATGCCGGGCGAGCCGATGAAATAGCCGACGAAGGTATGTCCCGGCGCCTCGAACAGTTCCTGCGGCGTGCCGATCTGCACCACCTGCCCCTCGTACATCACCACGACCTTCTCGGCGAAGGTGAGCGCCTCGTTCTGGTCGTGGGTCACATAGACCAGGGTGATGTTGGAGGCCTCGTGGATTTGTTTCAGCTTGCGGCGCAGATGCCACTTGAGCTGCGGATCGATCACGGTCAGCGGCTCGTCGAACAGGATCGCCGCGACGTTCGGGCGGACGAGGCCACGGCCCAGCGAGATCTTCTGCTTGGCGTCCGCGCCCAGGCGCTCGGCCCGGCGGTCGAGGTCACCCGCGAGGTCGAGCATTTCCGCCACCTCGCGCACGCGGCGGGCGACGTAGTCGCGGTCGAACTTCCGGTTGCGCAGGGGAAAGGCCAGGTTCTCCGCCACCGTCATGGTGTCGTAGATGACCGGGAACTGGAACACCTGCGCGATGTTGCGCTGCTGCGGCGCCAGGGCGGTCACGTCCTGGCCGTCATAAAGGATGCGCCCCTCCGTCGGCTGCAACAGCCCGGAGATGACGTTCAGGAGCGTGGTCTTGCCGCAGCCCGACGGCCCAAGAAGCGCATAGGCCCCGCCGTCTTCCCAGACATGCTCCAGACGGCGCAGCGCCCAGTCCGCCTCGCCGCGCGGCGTGTCCATATAGCTGTGGGCCACCCGGTCCAGTTCGATTCGCGCCATCGCCGCCCCCTACTCCGCCGCCTCGCGCGCGCCGGGACGCGGCGGCGAGGCGACCAGCCAGCCATTGGCATCAAAGGCATAGACGTTGCGCGGATTGACGAAGACCTCGATATTCTCGCCCAGGCCCAGCGAATGCACGCCCTCTTCCTGCACCACCCAGGCGGTGCCGTCGACATCGACGTGCACGAAGGTTTCCGAGCCGGAGATTTCCGACAGCTCGACGCTGGCGGCGAAGGCGATGTCGTCCTGCCGGTTCCGCACGACGCCGAGGTGATTGGCGCGCACGCCGAAGCTGTAGCGGCCCGGCGCGATCTCCGCGAGGTGCCCGGAAAGCGGCAGGCGAATACGGCCGCCGCCAAGCCACGCCTCGCCGCCCACGACCTCGCCGGGGATGAAGTTCATTGGCGGGTCCGAGAAGCTACGCCCGACCTGCATCGATGCGGGGTGATGGTAGACGTCGTGCGTGGCGCCGTGCTGCAGGAGCCGTCCCTCGCTCAGGACGACGGTGTCGCCGCCCATGATCAGCGCCTCGCTCGGTTCGGTCGTGGCGTAGACGACGACGGCGCTGCGCCGGCTGAAGATCTGCCGCAGCTCGACCCGCAGTTCCTCCCGCAGCTTGTAGTCCAGGTTCACCAGCGGTTCGTCCAGAAGAAGCAGGCCGGCGTCCTTCACCAGCGCGCGGGCCAGCGCGGTGCGCTGCTGCTGGCCGCCGGACAGTTCGCCCGGCAGGCGATCAAGCAGGTTGCCAAGCTTCAGGGTTTCCGCCGATTCCCGGACGCGCCTGTCCACCTCGTCGCGGGACAGCCCGGCCCGGCGCAGCGGAGAGGCGATGTTGTCGTAGACCGTGAACGACGGGTAGTTGATGAACTGCTGGTAGACCATCGCGACGTTGCGCTTGCGCACAGGCGTGCCGGTGACGTCTCCCCCGTCCACCAGGACACGTCCGCTCGTCGGCCGGTCCAGGCCGGCCATCAGCCGCATCAGCGTCGTCTTGCCCGCCAGCGTCGGCCCCAGCAGCACGTAGAAACGGCCGGGCTCCATCGTCAGGTCGATATCGGCGATATGCGTCTCGTGCCCGACCGTCTTCCCGACATTTTCCAGCGCCAGGCTCATTTCGCCGCCATGCCCTCGTCGTCCGCGCGTGTCGTACCGCCAAGATACTCGCGCAACCGATCCTCCGTGTCGCGCGGGACATGCAGGCCCAGCTTGGAGCGCCGCCACAGCACGTCCTCCGCCGTGCGTGCGAACTCCTGCCGGACCAGATAATCGACCTCGGCCTGATACAGTCCGCCGCCGAAATCCGTGCCAAGCTCGCCCAATCCGCCCGCATCGCCGAGCAGCCCGTTGACACGGGTGCCATAGGCCCGCGCGTAACGGTACGCAAGCTCCGGGGGCAACCATGGCCGCTGACTACGCAGTTTTGCCAGGAAATCCTCGAAATCGCCACCCGGCATGTCACCGCCCGGCAACGGGGCGGTGGCCGTCCAGCGCCGTGGCGCATGCCGGTTCTCGCCCTCCTGCCCCATCAGCGGCAGCAGTTTCTCCATCGCGTGCTCGGCCAGCCGGCGGTAGGTCGTGATCTTGCCGCCGAAAACCGACAGGAGGGGCGGCGTGCCCTCGGCCTCGCCGCCGTCGATATCGAAGACGTAGTCCCGCGTTACCGCCGAGACGTTCTCGTTGGCGTCGTCGTAGAGCGGGCGCACGCCGGAATAGCTCCACACCGCGTCCTCGGGGCGCACCTGCGCCTTGAAGTAGCGGTTCACGGCCCGGCAGATGTAGGCGCGCTCTTCATCGTCGATGGCGACGTCGGCGGCATCGTCGTTCCACGGCTTGTCCGTCGTCCCCAACAGGGTGAACTGCCGCTCGTAGGGAATGGCGAAGACAATGCGGCGGTCGTCGTTCTGCAGGATATAGGCTTGGTCGCCCTCGTACAGCCGGGGCACCACCATGTGGCTGCCCTTGACGAGGCGCAGGCCCGCCGGCCTGTTTAATCCCGCCACGTCCCGCAGGACATCGGTGACCCAGGGGCCGGCCGCGTTCACCAGTGCGCGCGCCCTGATAACGCGCGGATGGACGGAGCCGTCCACCGGCTCGGTCCGCACCTCCCACAGGCCGTTGTCGGTACGCCGGGCCTGCGTGCAGCGCGTGCCGGTCAGGACCTCGGCCCCGCGCTCGGCCGCGTCCAGCGCGTTCAGGACAACGAGCCGGCTGTCCTCCACCCAGCAATCGGAATAGGAAAACCCTTTCCGGTAATCGTCCTTCAGCGGCGCCCCCACGCGGTCGCGGCGCAGGTCCAGGGATCGCGAGCCGGGCAGCCGCTTGCGCCCCCCCAGATGGTCGTAAAGGAACAGCCCCAGCCGCACCATCCAGGCCGGGCGCATCTCCTTCGCGTGCGGCAGGACGAAGGTCAGCGGCCAGATGATGTGCGGCGCCAGCTCCAGCAGCACCTCCCGCTCGATCAGCGCCTCGCGCACCAGGCGGAATTCCATGTACTCCAGATAACGCAGGCCGCCGTGGATCAGCTTCGTGCTGGCCGCCGAGGTTGCCTGTGCCAGATCGCCCTGCTCGCACAGAAGGACCGACATGCCGCGGCCCGCGGCGTCGCGGGCGATACCCGCGCCGTTGATGCCCCCACCGATGATGGCCAGATCGAACGGTTTCTCCAGGGATTGCTCGCCGTGCTGCACGTTACACGCCCTTGCCGACCGAAATCAGGTTCGAGAAGGAACCGTTACCTGGACGATACAACAGGACAGATCGTTTTCATATCCGAAAACAACGCGCGCACGGATTTGTGCATACGAAAATCTACGGGTCCGTCGCGGCCGCCGGTTCGGCCGGCTCGTCGGGCATCGCCAGCGACATGCCGGCGACGTGGATGCGAACTCCCGCCTCGCGCAGCATCTCCGCCATGTCGGCGGGCGGCTCATGGTCGGTCAAGAGGTCGTCCACCTGCGCCATTCGGCCCAGCCGAACCATGGCGTCGCGGCCGAACTTGGTGTGATCGGCGACCAGCAGCACGCGCCGCGAATTGGAGATGATGGCCTGCGCCACCCGGACCTCGCGATAGTCGAAGTCGAGCAGCGACCCGTCGGCGTCGATGCCGGAAATGCCGATGATGCCGAAGTCCACCTTGAACTGCCGAATCAGGTCCAGCGTGGCCTCGCCGACGATGCCACCGTCGCGCGCGCGCACCACGCCACCGGCCAGGATCACCTCGAAATCCGGGTTAGGCGACATCGTCGCGGCGACATGCAGGTTGTTGGTGATGACGCGAAGGCCACGATGGTCCATCAGCGCCTTCGCCACCTCTTCCGTCGTCGTGCCGATGTTGATGAAAAGCGATGCGTCGTCGGGGATCAGCGAGGCCGCCAATTGCCCGATGGCCTGCTTCTCCTGGTGCCAAAGGCCCTGCCGCTCGCGGTAGGCCAGGTTCTGCACGCTGGACGGCAGGCCGGCCCCGCCATGATAGCGGCGCAGCACACCAAGCTCGCAAAGCTGGTTGATGTCGCGCCGGACCGTTTGCGGCGTCACGGAAAAGTGCCGGGCCAGCGCCTCGATGGAGACAAAACCCTGCCGGCGCACCAGTTCAAGGATGCGCTCGTGCCGGCCCTCCGCATGGGCCGTATCGCCACCGCGTGCCCGCATGAGTGCGAGCCTACCACCGCGGTGCGTTCGCGCCTATTCGTTTTTTTTCGCGATAGTTTCAGTTGTGAAAAAAGCAAGGCCGGGTCGCACAGCCCGCACCGCGACCCGGCCCTGACGGTCCGGGCGGTCCCGAAGGACCGCCCGACCCGCGTTCGTTTCCGCGTTCAGTAGCGGTAGTGATCGGGCTTGAACGGCCCCTCGGCGGGCAGGCCCAGGTACTCGGCCTGCTTCGGGTTCATCTTGGTCAGCGGC
>NZ_QPMH01000034.1 GCF_003344765.1 Ferruginivarius sediminum
CAGGTCACCCTGGCCGCCATCGCCTTCAACATGCGCCGCTGGGTGGCGCTCAGCCCGCCGTAACCACACCCGGACTCCCTCCGCAATCCGATAAAAAAGCCCCCTATCCCGCCAATCCGACAAAAAAACCCGCCACGCGGACCGGCCAAACCGGCCCTCGTCAAACTCCTCGCCGCAAATAACCGTATCGCAAAGGTCCCTGCAGGGGAGACATAAGAAAGCAACCGCATTCCGGTGGGTATCCCTGGAACGTGGGGACGGGAAAACCGCGGGCGGCAATTAGCGTGGCGAGACGCCCTGTTCGATGCGCTCCATCTCCTCGTCGGAGAAGCCGAAGTGGTGGCCGATTTCGTGCACGATCACATGGCGCACGAGGTCGCGCAGGTCTTCTCCCGTCTCGCACCAGTAGTCGAGGATGGGCCGCCGGTAGATGTGGATGATGTCGACTTCCTGCGGGGAGTCCAGGACGGACTTCCGCATCAGATCGACGCCGCGATAGAGGCCGAGCAGGTCGAAGGGTGTCTCCAGGCCCATTTCGTCCATCGTGTCCTCGTCGGGGAAGTCTTCCACCTTGACGATGACCTCCGCCGCCCAGCGGCGAAGCTCGGGCGGAACGAAGGCCATGGCCTCGCGCGCAAGGGCCTCGACATCGGCGATGTCGGGCGGCGTGGTGAAACGGTCGATGTCGTGAAGCTGTGCCATGGAGTTAGTGTACCAAGATTTTCGTCGGCTTGCTTGACCGTCGTGACGCAGGCTGCCAGCTATGCCTAGAGGTACCGCGACATGGAGGCAAGCATTATGGCCGGGAAGCTGAGCGAAGCGGAGCGCGAGCAAGCCCTCAAGAACCTGGATGGCTGGACGCCCGTCGAGGGACGTGACGCCATCCAAAAATCGTTCACCTTCAAGACCTTCAGCCAGGCCTTCGGTTTCATGTCGCGCGTCGCGCTGGCTGCCGAAAAGATGGATCACCACCCCGAATGGTTCAATGTCTACAACCGCGTCGACATCACGCTTTCCAGCCATGACGTCGGCGGGTTGAGCCAGCGCGACATCGACCTTGCCGGCAAGATCGACCGCTTCGCCGCCCCGTTCCTGTCCTAAAGACAGGGTTGCTCCGCAGGCTATTTCGCCTGCATGCGCATCGCGCCGTCGAGGCGGATGGTGTCGGCGTTCAGCATGACGTTCTCGCAGATGTGCAGCACCAGCCGGGCATACTCGTCCGGCCGGCCGAAGCGGTGCGGGAACGGCACCTGACTGGCCAGGCTGTCCTGCACCTCCTGCGGCATGTTGAGCAGCATCGGCGTGCCGATCAGGCCCGGCGCGATGGTCATCACCCGGATGCCCTTCTCCGCGAACTCGCGCGCGGCGGGCAGCATCATGCCCATGACGCCGGCCTTCGAGGCACCATAGGCGACCTGGCCGATCTGGCCCTCGGTCGCGGCGATGGAGGCGGTGGAGACGACAAGGCCACGCTCGCCATCCTCCAGCTCGTCCAGCTCCAGCATGTCGGCGGCGGCGAGGCGCAGCATGTTGAAGCTGCCGATCATGTTGATCTCGACCACCTTGCGGAAGTCGTCGAGCGGCATCGGCCCCTTGCGGCCGACGATCTTCTTGGCGGGCGCGACGCCCGCGCAGTTCACCAGGACGCGCGCCGGGCCGTGCGCCTCGCGCGCGCTTGCGATGGCGTTCTCCGCGCTATTGGCATCCGAGACGTCGCATTCGATCGCCGTGCCACCGATCTCCTCGGCCACGGCGCGGGCGCCGTCCATGTTGACGTCCAGCAACGCGACCTTCGCGCCGGCCCTGGCAAGCACGCGTCCGGTCTCCGCGCCCAGGCCCGAGCCGCCGCCGGTGATAAGTGCCGCGTGTCCCTTCACGTCCATGTCGATCTCTCCGTTTTCCCTCAAGGCCGGGCGTCTATAGCAGACTCCGTGCGCGGCGGCCATTGCACGTATCTTATGCCGCACCCATAATTTCCCCATGGCCGATTACGAAGAGACCGCCCAGCGCGTCACCCGTTACGAGCCCGGCAAGTTCGAGCGCGACAAGGCGCGCGTCCAGGACGGCTTCTGGGGCAAGGTCCGGCATACGCTGGGCCGCATCTCCTTCGTCGAGGATGCGGTGGCGGCCTATTACTGCGCCATCGATCCGGATACGCCGGTCCAGGTGAAGGCCATTCTCATGGGCGCGCTGGCCTATTTCATCCTGCCGGTCGATATGGTGCCGGACGTGCTGACGGTCTTTGGCTTCGCCGACGACGCCGCCGTGCTGGCCGCCGCTTACCGGAAGGTCTCCCAGTACGTGCGCCCGGCACATCGCGAGCGGGCCAGGGATGCGATGGCGCAGCTTCGCGGCGACGACGAAGCGGCCTGACGGCTTTCCCCGTGCGTCAACCGCTCCAGTTCGACGTTAGCGCTTTCCGATTCAGGATCGAAAGATGGCGGTGAACAGCGGAATGCACGCCCAGGGCCGGGGCGCGGCCGGCGGCGTGCCGCTTGCGGCATCGGTTTACGGTTACGCCGGGTTGATCCCGTTCGTGGCCTGTGCGGTGGCCGCGTGGCTTCTCGCCCCGCCGTGGAACAGCTATGCCTTCGAGTTCCAGATCCGCTACGGCGCGACGATCCTGAGCTTCCTCGGCGCGGTGCACTGGGGACTGGCGCTTGCCGGGACGGGCACCGGCGGAGATGCGCGCGCGGCCTGCACGTGGAGCCGCCTGGGCTGGTCCGTGGCGCCGGCGCTCGTCGCCTGGATTTCGCTGCTGATGTATCCGGTGGTCGCGCTGACGGCGCAGATCCTGGCGTTCGCGGCCGTGTTTTTCGGCGACGTGCGGGCAGCACGGTCCGGGTTGGTGCCGGCATGGTACCTGCGCCTGCGTCGTCCGCTGACGGCGATCGTGATCGCCAGCCTGGGCGCGATGCTGTTGCGCGTGATCTGGCGCGCACCCATGCCCTGAAGGCAGCGCTCAGCGCATGCTTTCCTCTCGCGCCGCGCCGGCCGCCGCGTCGCTTCGGGCGACCTGGGCTTCCCGGTGCGCGATATAGATGGCGGCCGCGGCGATAATGCCCGCCCCGACGAAGGTCCAGACGTCCGGGATTTCGGCGAAGAACAGGAAACCCACCAGCGCCGTGAACGGCAGGCGGGCATACTGGAACGGCACGATGGCCGAGGCATCCGCCAGCTTGAACGAGCGCGCCACCAGGATGTGGGACAGCACCGCGATCAGGCCGACGCCGGCCATCGCGACCAACGTCTGCCAATCCGGCCAGCGCCAGACGAAGAGCGCCGGAATCAGGCTCAGCGGTGCCAGGAAAAAGTTCATGTAGAACACCATCGCGTTGGCGTCCTCGGTCCTCGACAGCGTCTTCACCATCATCACGGCGGCGGCCATCGTCAGCGCCGCCAGGATCGGCAGCATCGTCACCGGGGAGACTTCCTGCATTCCCGGGCGCACGATCACCAGCACGCCCAGGAACCCGATGACGGTCGCGGTCCAGCGCCGGGCCCGGACCACCTCGCCAAGCACCAAGGCGGCGCCCGCCGTGGTGAACAGCGGCACCGTGAAGTTCAGCGACACCGCCTGGGCCAGCGGCAACAAGGCGATGGAGGTGAACCACAGGCCCATCGAGACCAGCCCGACGACGGCGCGCAGCAGATGCAGGCCGAAGTGCTGCGTGCGCAGCCCGCTCACCCCCGCGCTCGTCAGCCACGGCAGCATGAAAAGCAGGGCGAAGAAGTTCCGGAAGAAGACGACCTGGAGAGGCTCCAGGCTCTCGGACGCAAAGCGGATCAGCCCCGCCATCAACGAGAAGCCGAAGGCCGCGCCGGTCATCATGATGGCGCCCCGCACCGGGGCCGAGATTGCGCCGAATCGCTCGGCGAAGGCGGTCCTGATCGACATGGCGCCAAAGCTATCGCCGCATACAGTGCAGTACCAGCGGGTTCCGCGCACATCTCCGTTGCATGGTGGGAAGAGGCTGCATACCGGGTTTCAGGGCTGCCTTGTCGGGCGGCCTGTCCGTGAGCTAGCTTGCGCGCGAACCGCCAGCAGATCCGGAATACGCAACAAGAGGAAACGCCGATGACCGCGCCGATGTGGCAGCCGTCCAGGGAGCGGATCGAAAACGCCAGGCTGACCGCCTTCATGAAGCAGGTCGAAAGGGACCACGGCGTCGCCTGCCGCGAGTATCGCGACCTTTGGGAGTGGTCGCGCCGGGACCAGGCCTCGATGGAGAAGTTCTGGCTGTCGATCTGGGACTTCTGCGGGGTCATCGCCGAGACGCGCGGCGAGACCGTGATCCAGGACTTCGACAAGATGCCGGGCGCGGCGTTCTTTCCGGACGCCAGGCTGAATTTCGCGCAAAACCTGCTGCGCCAGCGCGGCGCCGGCGACGCCGTCGTGTTCTGGGGCGAGGACAAGGTGAAGCGCCGCCTCTCGCACGACGAGCTTTACGAGCGTGTCGCCCGCGTCGCCCAGGGCCTTCGTGAGCTTGGCGTCAAGGAAGGCGACCGCGTGGCCGCCTATCTGCCGAACATGCCGGAGACGATCATCGCCATGCTGGCGACGGCCTCGATCGGCGCGATCTTCTCCTCCTGCTCGCCCGACTTCGGGGTCCAGGGCGTGCTCGACCGCTTCGGCCAGATCGAGCCCAAGGTGCTCTTTGCCGTCGACGCCTACCACTACAACGGCAAGGTGCGCGACGTGACGGCGAACGTGGCGGCGGTGGCCGAACAGCTTCCGACGCTGGAGAAGATCCTGCTGGTGAACTACGCCGGCGACGGCGACGCGTCCGCGCTGGCGAACGCGGAGCGGCTGGACGCCTTCGAGGCGCGGCAGCCCGGCGGCGGGATCGAGTTCGCGCAGATGCCGTTCAACCACCCGCTCTACATCATGTTCTCCTCCGGCACGACCGGGAAGCCCAAGTGCATCGTCCACGGCGCCGGCGGTACGCTGTTGCAGCACCTGAAGGAGCATCAGCTTCACACCGACGTGCAGCCGGGCGACCGGGCGTTCTACTTCACCACCTGCGGCTGGATGATGTGGAACTGGATCGTCAGCGCCCTGGCCGCGAACGCGACGGTCATGCTCTACGACGGTTCGCCGTTCCACCCCGACTGGCGCATCCTGTTCCGCTATGCCGAGGCGGAGCGGATAACCATGTTCGGCACCTCGGCGAAGTTCATCGACACGCTGGGCAACCAGGGCGCCCGACCCATCGACGAGTTCGACCTGTCCAGCGTTCGCACGATGACCTCGACCGGCTCGCCGCTGCTGGCCGAGGGGTTCGATGTCGTCTACAACAACGTGAAGCAGGACATCTGCCTCTCCTCCATCTCCGGCGGCACCGACATCGTCTCCTGTTTCGTGCTCGGCAACCCGATCGGCCCGGTCTATCGCGGCGAGATCCAGGTTCGGGGCCTTGGGATGGACGTTGACATCTTCGACGACCAGGGACGCTCCGTGCGCGGCGAGAAGGGCGAACTGGTCTGCAAGAAGCCCTTCCCCTGCATGCCGGTGAGGTTCTGGAACGACCCCGGCGGCGAGCGCTTCCACAACGCCTACTTCGCCGACTACCCCGGCATCTGGCACCACGGCGACTTCGCCGCCCTGACAGAGAACGACGGTATCATCATCTACGGCCGCTCGGACGCCACGCTCAATCCCGGCGGCGTGCGCATCGGCACGGCCGAGATCTACCGTCAGGTGGAGAAGCTGGAGGAGATCGAGGAAGCCATCGTGATCGGCCAGGATGTCGGCGACGACCAGCGCGTGGTGCTGTTCGTCCGCCTGAAGAACGGCCTGGAGCTGTCCGACGAACTGGTCGACCGGATCAAGCAGAGCATCCGCAAGGGCGCCTCGCCGCGCCATGTGCCGGCCAAGGTGCTGCAGGTGCCAGACATTCCGCGCACGCGCTCGGGCAAGATCGTGGAACTCGCCGTGCGCGATGTCGTCCATGGCCGCCAGATCAAGAACAAGGAAGCGCTGGCCAACCCGGAGGCGCTGGATCACTTCCGCGACCGGCCGGAATTGCAAGCCTGACAGCCGCATATCATCGCGATCGCCTGCTATCCGCCTGACGCATAGCGGACAAAAGTAATACGCGCGGCTGCGTTTCGAGGGCCTGCGCTATGCTGCGATGCCGAACGCGCTACCGCAGTGCGGTGGGGCGTCCCACCTGTTCAGCATACGGATATCCTCTGCATGGCCCGCCGAGCCAAGGAAGTCCGGCCCGACCAGCCGGGCTGGGCTATCTTTCTGCCAAAGCTGGTCACCTGCCTGAAGGAAGGCTACGGCGCCGGCGACCTGCGCCGCGACACCCTGGCCGGGCTTTCGGTCGCCATCGTGGCGCTGCCGCTTGCGATGGCGCTGGCGATCGCGTCCGGGACCACGCCCGACCGGGGCCTTGTCACCGCCGTCGTCGCCGGCTTCATGATCTCGGCCTTCGGCGGCAGCCGCTTCCAGATCGGCGGTCCGACCGGCGCCTTCGTCGTGGTCGTCTATTCGGTGATCGAGCGACATGGCGTGGATGGCCTGATCCTGGCGACGGCGATGGCCGGCATCCTGCTGACGATCTTCGCCTTCGCCCGCCTCGGCACGGTTATCAAGTTCATCCCCTATCCGGTCGTGACCGGCTTCACCGCCGGAATCGCGCTGATCATCTTCTCCAGCCAGATCTCGGAGCTGTTCGGCCTGGGGTTGAC
This sequence comes from Ferruginivarius sediminum, assembly GCF_003344765.1. Classification (GTDB taxonomy): domain Bacteria; phylum Pseudomonadota; class Alphaproteobacteria; order Kiloniellales; family Rhodovibrionaceae; genus Ferruginivarius; species Ferruginivarius sediminum. Next base: position 6,700 of record NZ_QPMH01000034.1, read on the forward strand.
CGATGTACCCGGCGACTTCCTTGCCAAGTGGGAGGCCTACGCCGGTGCCGCCGCGCACTGGCAGCCGGCGGCGGTTGCCGTCTCCGGCGCGACGCTGGCCGCCATCCTGCTGGCGCGCCGCTACCGCCCGCGCTGGCCCGCCTTTTTGATCGCGGTCGCCCTTGGCACAGGGATCACCCTTGGCTTCGACCTGCCGGTGGAGACCATTGGCAGTCGTTTCGGCGAGCTGCCGCGGATGCTGCCGGCCCCGGCAATGCCGGAGGTGACGCTGGCCAGGCTGGTCGATCTCTTCCCCGACGCACTGACCATCGCCTTCCTGGCGGGGATCGAGTCGCTGCTGTCGGCCGTGATCGCGGACGGGCTGACCGGTGGCCGCCACCGCTCCAACGGGGAGCTGCTGGGACAGGGGCTTGCCAACCTGACCTCGGCGGCCTTCGGCGGCCTGCCGGCCACGGGCGCCATCGCGCGCACCGTGACGAACATCAAGTCGGGCGGGCGCACGCCGGTTGCGGGCATCCTTCACGCGGTCTTTTTGCTGGTCTTCATGCTGCTGCTGGCGGAGGTGCTGGTCTACGTGCCACTGGCCAGCCTGGCGGCCGTGCTTGTCATCGTCGCCTGGAACATGAGCGAGATCCAGCACTTCGCCCGCCTGCTGCGCGCGCCGCGCGGGGACGCCATGGTCCTGCTGGTGACCTTCGGCCTGACTGTGCTGGCCGACCTGACGCTCGCCATCGAGGTCGGCATCGTGCTGGCCGCGCTGCTGTTCATGCGCCGGATGAGCGAGGTGACCGAGGTCGAGGTCGGCCAGGAGATCATGCAGCGCGACGTCGCCGACGCGCCGGGCCATCCCGAGTTGCCCCGGCATATCCAGGAGGAGCTGCCGGCCGGCGTTGAGGTCTTCCAGATCAACGGTCCGTTCTTCTTCGGCGTCGCGACGCGGCTGCAGCATGTCCTCGACAGCCTGCGAAAGCCGCCGCGGGTGTTCATCGTGCGTATGCGCCACGTACCGATGGTTGATGCCTCTGGCGCCCACGCGCTGGGCGAGTTCATCGATCGCTGCCGAAAGCACGGGACGGAGGTGCTGCTGACAGCCGTCCAGCCGCAGCCGCGCCGTGCTCTGCTTCGCATGGGTTTCAACCGGCGGCGCATGGTGCCGAACATCGACGCGGCACTGGCGCGTGCGAAGGACATACTGGCAGAGGGTGAAAGCGGCGAGGTCCAGGCAAGCGCGGGTTCCTCGGGTCCCGCAACCTCCGCCCATCGTCACCAAAAGGCCGCAGGACCGCAAGGATAACCCTTCCGGTTGCGCGGAGGCCTTGCTTGCGGCGGCGGGGTTTGCGATGACGAACCACGCCCGTGACCAGTCGGAGAGTGTCGCCATGCCGCAATCGCCCCTGCCCCTGCGCCCCGAAGCCGAAACGCTGGAAGCCTCCAAGATCGTCGAGGTCTGGGAGCTTGGCTTCGGACGCGACGACCTGATCCCGCTGTGGGTCGGGGAAGGGGACCTGCCGACGCCGGATTTCATCTGCGAGGCGGCGACGCGGGCGTTGAAGGACGGCAAGACCTTCTACACCCATAAACGCGGCCTGCCCGAACTTCGCGCGGCCATCGCGGACTATACCCACCGTCTATACGGCGCCCGGCTTTCGGACGAGCGGATCTCGGTCACCTCCGCCGGCATGAACGCGATCCAGCTTATCATGCAGGCGATCGTGCGGTCGGGCGACGAGGTGCTTGCGCTCACGCCGGTTTGGCCGAACGCGCTTGCCGCGGCGCGGGTCAACGGCGCGAACGTCGTGGAAGTGCCCTTGCGCGCGACCGCCGAGGGCGATTTCCGGCTGGATATGGATGTCCTGGAGGCGGCATGCGGCAACAGGACCCGTGCCATGTTCATCGCCTCGCCCTCGAACCCGACCGGCTGGATGCTGGAGCGCGAGGAGCAGCAGGCCATCCTGGAGCTGTGCCGGCGGCGCGGCATCTGGCTCATTGCCGACGAGGTCTATCACCGTTTCGTCTATGACCGCCCGACGGCGCCATCGTTCCAGGAATTGATTGCGCCGGAAGACCCGGTGTTCGTCGTCAATTCCTTCTCGAAGGCCTGGGCGATGACCGGATGGCGCCTGGGTTGGCTGGTGCATCCGCCGTCGCTGCGCCCCGTTATCGACAACCTGATCGAGTTCAACACCTCGGGCGCTCCGCCGTTCCTGCAGGAAGGCGCGCTGACCGCCATCCGCGACGGCGAGCGATTCGTCCATGAGATGGTGGAACGTTGCCGGCACGGGGCGGACGTCGTGCATCAGCGCCTTGCGGCGATGCCAAGGGTCACGATGGCGTGCCCGCGCGCATCGTTCTACGCCTTTTTCGCTGTCGAGGGCGTGGCGGACAGCCTGGGCTTCGCCAAGCAGATCCTGCGCGAGACCGGGGTCGGCCTGGCTCCGGGCGCGGCTTTCGGCCGTGGCGGGGAAGGGTTCCTGCGCCTGTGTTTCGCCAGCTCGACCGAACGTCTTTCGGCGGCGATGGACCGGCTTGAGCCGGCGCTGTCCTGACGTGAAATCACGAGAATACGGCTACGGCGAAGGTAGGCGAATAAATCCAAAGAAAAATCGCGCTAAAATTGATACTTTTGTAGTCTATTCGGTGAAGTGGCCACGGATGTTTTGCACGCGTCAGATGTAATCGGCTTGAGCGCCGATCCTTTATCACGAAAGTTTTACTGATCTCACGCTTAGCTTGGGCCTCTTCGACCTCGATCCGACTTGCGCCATGCCCGGTGCGTGACTATCTCCCAAGTTGTAGTCAGTCATGGATCTCACGAGTTTCGATCCGGCCCGGGGTTTCGCCGGGTGGCTGGCTCCTCCAAAGTTGGATATCACGCACGCATCTTTTTGCGCCGCTGGGTCTGTCCCGGCGGCGCTTTTTTTGCTACGTCCCCGGAACAATTGTCCGGCGCATTTTGGGGAGGACACAATGTCGGGCTTTGTCGCTCATTTCGTGACCTTTGCGGACTATAATGCCTGGGCGAACGCGCGGCTCTACGAAGCGGTCGCGGAATTGCCCAGCGAGGCGATCACGGCGAACCGGCCGGCGGCCTTCTTCGATTCGATCCTGGGTACCCTGAACCACGTCCTCGTCGCCGACCGGATCTGGATGGACCGCTTCGAGCATTTGCCGCCCGCGGGTCTGGCGCTCAACGCGATCGTGCATGACAAGCTGTCGGAACTCCGCGCGGCCCGCGAGGCCGAGGACGCGCGAATCCGGCGGTTCGTGGGGGAACTGGATTCCGCCGACCTGGAGCGGACGGTGGCCTACAAGAACAGCAAGGGTGAAGCCTTCGCCGATCCGCTTCACCGTCTGCTGGCCCACCTTTTCAACCACCAGACCCATCATCGCGGACAGGCCCATGCCCTCATCAAGGACGCGGGCATCGCACCGCCGCCGCTGGACTACGTCTATTACATGCGCGAGGTGGGATAGCGCAGGAACATCCGGTTGATACCGTTGAAGGCCCGGAACGTTTCCGCGAATTGCGCCTCGACCCGCTTGGCCTCCAGCGTCGAATCCTGCGCCATGACGCCGGCGACGATCTCGCCCAGGCTGCGCTCGCCATCGATCCGCACGAGAAGCGGGCCGGCAAGACGGGGCAAGGGCAGGCGCAGCGGCTGGCCGTCGAAATTCGCTTTCAGCAGCGGGTTCGGCCCCATTCCCTGGGCAGCCTTGCGCGGGTCCAGGCCGCTTGGCACCGGAACGACAGTGTCGTCCTCGATTGCGGCGACGGTGTCGGCGCGGCCCTTCGGAACCGCGTAGACGATGTGTTTCTTCATGTTTCCGGCAAGCCGCTCCGCGAACGCGGCGCGGCCCACGGGGTCCAGATCCGCCAGCGGCTTCAGCAGCGCCGGATCCTTCATGTAGGTCGCCGGGTCGTAGCGCAGCGGCTCGACGAAAGCCGCCGGGCGCAGGTCGGCACCGTCCAGCAGACCGGCGACTTCAGGCACCGTATAGGGGCGGTCGCGCGCGTGCAGGAACAGATCGACCAACTCGGCATCGCTGCGTTTGTGATCCCCGACGAAGGGATTACGTTTCAGCCAGTTCGTCTGCGGCAGCTTGTCCCACAGCCGCCGCGCCTGCGCGACGCGCTGCGCCAGCGGCAGGTCGCCGCCCAGGGTGCGCAGCATCGCCTGCATCTCGTAGACGCCGGTGCGGCCGAACGGGGCATAGACCATCAACCCGATGCCGCCACCGTCCTTCAGAACCCGCCGCAGAGCCATCGCGCCGGCGGCCGGGTCCTCCAGATGGTGCAGAACGCCGCAGCAGTCGATGTAGTCGAAGGCGCCGAGGTCCATCTCCGGCAGGTCGAGCAGCGAGCCGGTGTGGAACGCGATATTCGAAAGGCCCCGCGCCGCCGCCCGCGCCTCCGCGATCTCGCGCGCCTTGCGGGAGAGGTCGACGTAGACCACCTCGCCGCCGCCGGCGTCGGAAAGCTGCTGGGCCAGCATGATCGCGGCGTCGCCCGTGCCGCCGCCGGCGACGAGGGCGCGAAAGTCCGCGGTGACGTCCAGACGGCCACCGAACAGGTAATGGCGGATCTCGTCCAGGTGGCTTGGCGAGCCTTCGATCAGCCGCGTCTTCTCGTCCTTCGGATCGCGTGAGGGGTACGGGTAGGCCTCGTACTGCGCCAGCACGGGGTCCCGGTCGTCCGCGTCACTTGTGCCGTCCACGGTTGGCATTCCTAGGCGATGGAAAGGACGACCTTGCCGGTCGCCTTGCGGCTTTGCAGCATGCGCATGGCGTCCTGGGCGTCGCCAAGAGCGAAGGTGTGTGAGACGTGCGGGTGCAGCGAGCCGGCCTCGTACCAGCGGAACAACGCCTCGAACTCCTTGTGCAGAAGGTCGGGCGCATGCTTCCAGTACGAGCCCCAATACAGGCCCATGACCGAGATGTTCTTCACTAGAAGGATATTGGCCGGCACGGAGGGCACCTCGCCGCTGGCGAAGCCGATGACGACGATGCGCCCGCACCACGCGGTGCTGCGCAGCGAAGCCTCGAACACCTTGCCGCCCACGGGATCGAAGACCACGTCGGCTCCGGCCCCGTCCGTCAGCGCCTTGATGCGGGCGCGCACGTCCTCCTCGCGGTAGTCGATCGCCTCGTCGGCGCCGTGCCGGCGCGCGACTTCAAGCTTCTCGGGTCCGCCGGCGGTCGCGATGACATGCGCGCCCAATGCCTTGCCGACCTCGACGGCGGCCAGGCCGACACCGCCGGCCGCGCCGTGCACCACCAGCGTCTCTCCCGCCTTCAGGCCCGCCCGCCAGACCAGCGCGGCATGGGCGGTTCCATAGGTGATGGGGAAGCCCGCGGCGGAGACGAAGTCCAGCGTCTCCGGAATCGGGAACACGGCGTCGCCCGGTGCGATCGCGGATTCGGCATAGCCCCCCTTGCCCAGGATGGCCATGACACGCTCGCCCACACCCACGTGCGAGACGCCTTTGCCGACGGCCGTCACCGTGCCCGCGATCTCGAAGCCGGGACTGAAGGGCGTCTGCGGCTTTTCCTGATACTTGCCGGCAACGATCAGCGTGTCGGCGAAATTGACGCCCGCCGCCGCGACGTCGATCGCGACCTCGCCCGGACCGGGCGCCGGCAGGTCGACATCACCGATGCGCAGCGCGTCGATCCCCTGATAGTCGTCACACAGAACCGCGCGCACCTGTCACCTCCTGGATCGGGAAATCCCTTGCCGGGCGAACGACGCCGACCCGTTCGCCGGCCCTGTTCAACACCGGCGGTTGCAGCGTATCGGCAAGCCGCCGCGCCTCATCCTCGCCAAGGATTTCGAGCCGGCGCAGCAAGCGGCCCAGCGCGACCTCGGCGGCGCGGGTCGCCCCGTCGTCGATCTTCAGCGCCAGTCCCAGGCCCAGGTGGGGGAAGGCGGCGCAGTAGACGCCTTCGGCACCGGTCTTCACCAGGGCGCGCTCGCCGGTGACCTCCATGATCTTCGTGCAGAAGCGGGCGTTGCCGGCAACGAGATAGGGCCGCGCGGCCATGGCATGGCGGATGCGCGCGCAGGCATGCTGCCGGTGCTCCGGCTGGTCGCCTGGGTCCGCGAAACGCGCCATCGCCAGCGCCAGGTTGCCCAGCGGCACGGCGATGGTCGGGATGCCGCAGCCGTCGATGCCGCGCGGCTGGACCGCCAGGTCGTCAAGGCCGGTCATCTGCTCCAGCAGGCCCAGGATGCGCTGTTGCACCGGATGCGTGAACCGGGTGTAGCCCTGCGTGGGATGACCGAGGTGCCGGGCCACGGTCAGGAACCCGGCGTGCTTGCCCGAACAGTTGTTGTGCGCCCGCCGCTCCCGGCCGCCCGCCGAGAGAAGCTCCCGCAGCGCCTTCGTGTCGCCTGGAAGCTGCACGCCGCATTCCAGGTCGCCGCCGGTACAGCCGATGCGCGCCAGCCACTGCTCGACCGCGTCGACGTGGACGGCCTCGCCGTTGTGGCTGGCGCAGGCAAGCGCGAGTTCCGAATCGTCGAGATGGAACGCGTCCGCCGCCCCCGTCTCGACCAACGCCAGCGCCTGCAGCGGCTTGATGGCCGAGCGCGGGAACACGGCGGCCTCCACATCGCCGGCGGACAGGACGACGCGCCCCTCGGTGTCGACCACGGCGAACGAGCCGCGGTGCCAGCTTTCGACGGTGTCGCCGCGGGTGACCTCGGCTAGGATTGGATTGGCGTGCATTCGATTGGTTCGGTTCTGTGTCCGTTGCGGCGTCCGCGCATTCCGCCGCGTGCGTGCGAGGACAGCCTTTTCTTTGAAATACCGCCGCGTGGCAGGCTGAACAACCTTGCCTTGACGGCGGGGCCCGTGCAAGGTTCCGCCCGCGATGAGAGGTTATTTCGGAATAGGTGTCGAAGGTATCAGCAAGCCCATGAACCTGGGCAACTTGCTGCGTTCGGCGCATGCCTTCGACGCCAGTTTCTTCTTCACCATCGCGCCGACGTTCCAGGCGCGCGACGTGGCGCTGTCGGATACCTCGGACGCCGCGCAGCACCTGCCGCTGTACAACTTCGATTCGGTGGAGGAATTGACGCTGCCGCGTGGTTGCCAGCTCGTCGGGATCGAGTTCACCGAGGAGTCGCAGGAGCTGCCCAGCTTCCGCCATCCCGTGGCGGCGGCCTATGTCCTGGGCCCGGAGAAGGGCAGTCTCAGCCCCGAGCTGTCGGCGCGCTGCGAGGCTGTGGTCAAGATTCCGACAAAGTTCTGCGTCAACGTCGGCGTTGCCGGCGCCATCGTGATGTATGACCGTATTGTCAGCCTCGGTCGATTCGCGCGGCGCCCGGTCAATCCCCGTGCAAGGCCCGACCCGATGGCCGAGCATGTGCGCGGCGGCCAGGTGATACGCAATCCGTCGAAGTCGCCGGAACAGACTGCCGGCGGCGGCCGATCCGCCGGTGAGTGAAGGAGTCGCGAACAGAGGCCCGTCATGACGGAAGTCCGGACCGTGAAATTTCGTTTGTTGCTTGCCCTTGCCACCGTTGTCGCCGTCGGCGTGCTGTCGCTGGCGGGAACGGCCGAGGCGCAGGATATCCGCCGCCTGGGCACCTACGACAACTGGCGTGCGTTCGCCTATCAGGAGGACGGCGGCAAGGTCTGCTATATGGCCAGCGAGCCGCGCAAGGAGGAAGGCGACTACGAGAAGCGCGGCGACGTCTACGCCATGATCACGCATCGTCCGAAGCAGGGGACGCGCGACGTGGTCAGCTTCGTGATCGGCTATCCCTTCAAGAAGGACAGCCGGGTCACCGTCGATATCGACGGCAAGTCCTTCACGCTGTTCACCCATAAGGACACTGCCTGGGCGCCCGACAAGCAGACGGATCAGGCCCTGGTCCAGTCGATGATCAAGGGCCGGCAGATGATGGTGAAGGGAACGTCGTCCAGGGGCACCGACACGACCGACACCTACTCCCTGATCGGCTTCACCAGGGCGCACGAGGCGATCGGCAACGCCTGTAGCGAATAAGCCGCACCTTGTTCGCCGGGCCCCGCGGGGTTATCTAGCGGGTATGACGCAGCAGGCTCACTCTCACGCCTTCGCGCCGCCGGACAGCAAGGGCGGCCGCCACCGCCTCGTCGGTCTCGACCGGGGAGAGATGGCGGCGCTCGTCCAGGATCTCGGCGAGCCGAAATTCCGCGCCAAGCAACTCTGGCACTGGATCTACCAGCACGGCGCGGAAGACTTCGCGGAGATGAGTTCTCTTGCGAAGGCGTTCCGCGCGCGGCTGGGCGAAAGCTGCACGGCCGCCCGCCTGGTGGTGAAGACGGAGCAGCACTCCCACGACGGTACGCGGAAGTGGCTCCTGCGCCTGCGCGACCTGCAGGAGGTCGAGGCGGTCTATATCCCCGAAGAGGATCGCGGCACGCTCTGCGTTTCCTCCCAGGTCGGCTGCACGCTGACCTGCCGGTTCTGCCACACTGGCACGCAGCGGCTGGTGCGCAACCTGTCCGCTGGCGAGATCCTGGGCCAGATCATGCTGGCGCGCGATTCCCTTGGCGAGTGGCCAAGTCCGAAAGAGGGCCGGCTGCTCACCAACATCGTCATGATGGGCATGGGCGAGCCGCTCTATAACTACGACGAGGTGGCGAAGGCGCTGCGCATCGCGATGGACGCGGAGGGGCTGGGCTTCTCGCGCCGGCGCATCACGCTCTCCACCTCCGGCGTCGTTCCGATGATGCAACGATGCGGTGAGGAGCTGGGCGTCAACCTTGCCGTCTCGCTCCATGCCGTGACGGACGAGGTGCGCGACCATCTGGTACCGCTGAACAAGAAGTATCCGATTGCCGAGCTGTTGAAGGCTTGCCGGGCTTATCCGGGCATCAACAACGCGCGGCGCATCACCTTCGAATACGTCATGCTGAAAGGCGTGAACGACAGCCCGGCCGACGCGCGCGAGCTTGCGCGCCTTTTGCGGGACATCCCGGCCAAGGTGAACCTGATCCCCTTCAATCCCTGGCCCGGCTCGGAGTTCGAGTGCTCGACGCCGGAGGCGATCCAGCGCTTCTCCGACCTCCTTTACGAGGCCGGCTATTCGGCCCCGGTCCGCACGCCGCGCGGTCAGGATATCCTGGCGGCCTGTGGACAGCTTCGCTCGGAGTCGCAGCGGCAGAAGAAGGCCGCGCGCGACGCCGCAGCACAACCGGCTGCGGAATAGCTCCCGTTTGACCGCTCGCGACTATCGCCCGCCCCGCCGCTGCGGCGCGGGCGCTCCGCTCCTGCGCCGCGGGGCGGCGGCAGGCTTGATGCGATAGCTGCGGCCGGGCTGCACCACCTCGCGCATCGCGATGCGGTCCGGCTTGATTCCCGCCAGCACATGCCGGACGTCGTCCAGGACTTCCGGGCGGAGCCGATAGTACTGGTGGTCGCCGTCGACCAGGGTCGAAATCGGAATCTCCCCGACCAATCCGCAATCCACCGCAACCACGCGGCCTGGCGCCAGGCTCATGTTGCGCGGACCGTTCGAGCCGAGGCGGTCGACGTTGCCCTTCGTCGTATCGCTGATCGCCAGGACGTCGTCGCCGGCATGGTGATAGACATGGATAAACTTCCCCACCTCCAGCAGCAGGCCAAGCTTGTCGGAGCATTCCAGCGCATCCTCGTCTTCGTCGGCCGCCATCAGGAACACGTTCTCGAACAGACGCGGCAACTGCCGCCCGTCCTGCAATGCTCTGAAGCCGAGCAGGGCGTGGCGCAGCGCCCAGTTGCCCATCGAGTGGGCCACCAGGTTGATGCGGAAGTCGCAGCGCTCTTCGTTGGCCTTCAGGAAGTCCACCAGACGCATCAGGGCGCGCGCCATGGCCACGCCCGAAAACGCGGCGTCCTCCCGGTCCGAGGCGTATTTCCACGGCGGCTGCACCTTGCCGTCGGAAGGCCAGGAGAAGGCGAACACGACCGGCTCCCGACCTTCATCGCCAAGCTTCGGCGGTCCGTCCGGCGCTTCGGCCACGGGGTGTTTCCGGTAGAGCAGCTTGAGCTGCGCGGCCCGGGCCAGGGAGCCGGTGAAGCTGTTGGCGAAACCGTGCAAGTAGACCAGAACATCACCCTTCGCCTGCGCCACGCTCGCCTGGATATCGCCGAACATGCGCCGGCTTCCGGGTAGCTCGTTCTCGGAGATCTTCCGGTGCATCTCCGGAAGCTCGCGCGGGCCGACAGTCTCCGGCTCGGGGCGCGTCTCGGGGTAGAGCCAGTAGTCCACGTGGAACGCGCTCCAGTCGCTCTTGAGCGTATCCCAATCCTTGCCGCCACGGGTCTTCTTCAGGTCCGTGAATTCCACCTCGGCCCAGCCGACGCGATAGAAGTGCGGTCCGTCGTGGTGAAAGCGGTTACCGAAGCCGTTGCCGAAGCCCTCCCGCTCATTCCGGTTCGTCGCGAAATAAACTTCGACCATCTTTCGAATTCCCTGAGCTATTCGAGGGTCGGCCCGCGCGAAATCGCAAGAATTCGTTCTTTGTAGCAATAGGCTTTAAGCACGAAAGACGTAGCTATTGATGATAAAGAATGCTCGGCATCCATTGATTAAAATATTTTAACATTAATTTGCCATCGGATGGTTAATATGGAGAGTGTTCCTCGTCTTTATTGTTCAAGCGATTTCATCCGCCCCGCGGCACTGGAGAAAGGGACATGGCCAAACTGAAAAACATTACGAACCAGCCGCGCGTCGCGGCTCGAATCGCCGTTGTTTGCGTAATTGGCGCGTCCCTGGGCGGCTGCGGCTTTTCATGGTTTTCCGACCGGAAGGAAAATCCGGTCATCGAGGATTACGTCGGCGGGACCCTCACCGGGCAGGAACGTGTCGGGACGCTGGCAACGACGGCCTCGCACCGCACCGTTCTGGTCAAGCTGAATACCGAGGGCGGTGTCGGACGGACGGGCGAATTCTGCCCGGAACCGCCCCCGGACGTCGCCCGGTCGATCTCGGATTCCTTCGCGGCGGCATTGGAGGCCGCGGTCGAGACCCCGGCGGAGCAGGCCGAGGGGCAGGGCAGCCTGGCCGTGGCAACGACGTTCTCCTCCGCCGTCGCCCCGCTGCTTCGCCGTTCGCAGGGCCTGCAGTTTTATCGCGACGGCATGTACTACAACTGCGTTGCTTTCCTGAACCGCGCAATCGACGAGGAAGACTTTCGCGCCCATGCAAACAAACTTCGCGAAGATGCCTTCGAACTCATAAAGCTGGATGCGGAACGGCCGGATCCGACTTTCTTTATTACCGTCGGACCGGAAGACGAGGACGCGGCGCAGAAAATCGTCGAAAGGCTGAAAGAAGTCCTGGAGGAAATGGGCATCGAGGGACCGGAAGACGGCGGCGGCGGTTGAGCGCCACCTGTCGAATCGACCGTGCCAATCCTCGCATATTCATCGGCTCGCCCGGCATACCCGAACGTTCTTCATCGCGCCCGATTGCGGCTGCGAATGGCGTTCCGCTCCCTTGTCCCGGCGGTCGTGATCCCTATACTCGCGCCCTGTCTCGGCCCCCGAGCACCTTGACGATGTCTGCAACAATCAGGCGCAAGCGAGTTTCTCATGAGCGACGTGAAAAAGGTCGTGCTCGCCTATTCCGGCGGTCTCGACACCTCGGTCATCCTCAAGTGGCTGCAGGAAACCTACAACTGCGAGGTGGTCACCTTCACGGCCGACCTGGGCCAGGGCGAGGAGCTGGAGCCGGCCCGCAAGAAGGCCGAGATGCTGGGCATCAAGCCGCAGAACATCTACATCGACGACCTGCGCGAGGAATTCGTCCGCGACTACGTCTTCCCGATGTTCCGCGCGAACGCCGTCTATGAGGGCATATATCTGCTGGGCACCTCGATCGCGCGGCCACTGATCGCCAAGCGCCAGATCGAGATCGCGCGGGAGACCGGGGCGGACGCCGTGTGTCACGGCGCCACCGGCAAGGGCAACGACCAGGTGCGCTTCGAGCTTGGCTACTACGCGCTGGAGCCGCACATCAAGGTCATCGCCCCCTGGCGCGAGTGGGACCTGAACAGCCGCACCAAGCTGATCGACTTCGCCGAGAAGCATCAGATCCCCATCGCCAAGGACAAGCGCGGCGAGGCGCCGTTCTCGGTGGACGCCAACCTGCTGCACATCTCCGCCGAGGGGAAGGTGCTGGAGGATCCCTGGGAAACCGCGCCGGAGTACGTCTACTCCCGCTCCGTCGCGCCGGAGCAGGCGCCCGACGAGCCGACCGTCGTCACCATCGACTTCGAGAAGGGCGATCCGGTCGCGGTAAATGGCCAGCACCTGTCGCCGGCCGCGCTGCTGACCCGGCTGAACGAGCTGGCGGGCGACAACGGCATCGGCCGCATCGACATCGTGGAGAACCGCTTCGTCGGGATGAAATCGCGCGGCGTCTACGAGACGCCCGGCGGGACCATCCTGCTGGAGGCGCACCGCGCCATCGAATCGATCACCATCGACCGCGGCGCCGCCCACCTGAAGGACGAGCTGATGCCGCGCTATGCCGAGCTGATCTACAACGGCTTCTGGTGGTCGCCAGAGCGCGAGATGCTGCAGGCGCTGATCGACAAGAGCCAGGAGACGGTGAACGGCACCGTGCGGCTCAAGCTCTACAAGGGCAACGTCATCGTCGAGGGCCGCCGCTCCCACAACTCGCTTTATTCAGAGGAGCACGTCACCTTCGAGGAGGACACAGTCTACGACCAGCGCGACGCCGAGGGCTTCATCAAGCTGAACGCCCTGCGGCTGCGCCTGTTGAAGCAGGCGCACGGCTAGACGCGGCGGCCGTTCGCGGGCGAGCCGCGAAGCGGACCAACTCGACACTTCCTTTACGGCCCCGGCGCGGCACCTCGCGCCGGGGCCGCGTCGTTTTCGATGCCACGGTACGTATTTGCGGAACTTCAGCCAGTGATGTTAGGAGTCACATCAACGGTGGCCTTCAAGCCCTTGTTAATCTTGTAGACTTAGCATCGCGCCCCGATAAAGGGAGTCGCAGCGGACATGAACCTGCTCGCCATACGGAAGAACCGCGATTCGAAGGATGCGCCGGCCGGGGGCCAGCCCGCCGCGCAGCCGGAAGCCAGCGTGCGGATCGATTCCGGCGTCTACGCACTTAGCGCCCTGGATCGCCGCAAGCTTGTCATCGACGACTATCGCGGCGACCTGATCGCGCGGCAGCGCTTCCACTTTTCCTTCCTGCTGCCCATCGACGGCGAAACCGTCGAGGTGCCGACCAGCGGCGTCGTCCTCGCCATCAAGGACGGCCGTCTCTACGCCCGCTATCTGGCGCCGCAGCCGTACTATCAGCGGCTGATGCGCAAGGCGATCGACAGCCTGCCTTTGGCGGGGGCGTAAGCCGCGGGCCCCTGCTTCACACGGGCAGCGCGGAGACGCCGAACAGCAGCGGGTGCAGGTGCAGCAGCGCGGCGTAAAGGGCGATGCCGGCGATGGGCCGCCAGAAACCGATGCCCTTCCAGTCGAAGCGCGTGCGCCTTGTAATGATGGCCTGGAACGGAATGACGGAGGTGGTCAGCGCCACCGGCCCCCAGGCCGCGCCCAGCGCGCGCTCCCGCTTCTGGTCGATGTGGCGCATGCCGCCCACCGAGAGGACCAGGATGCCGCCGAACAGGATGATGCTGGCCGCGTCGCCGTTCGCCGCCAGGTGGCCGACGGACCATAGCGTCGTTGCCCACAGGAAGGGGTGGCGGGTGATGCGCAGGATGCCGGGCGCCGGGTCCTCGGGGCCGAAGCCATGCCTGTCGCCGCCGACCATCGTCGGGCTGCGGGTGGTGAGGCCGGCGACCAATAGGATGGAGGCGATGGGCATCAGGACGTTCGGCACCCAGCGCAGCGCGATCGGCGGACTCCAGACCGGCACGAAGGGTGCCTCGGCATAAGCAGCCGCCATCCACAGCAACGCGCCCGTCACGGCCAGCGAATAGACGGTAACAAAACCTTGGTTACCCAGCCACTTGATGGCCGGATCGCGAAACTGCTGGCTGGACAACAGGAAATGGCCGCCCACGAAAAGGACGGTGGCGGCGAACAGGGCGTTCAGGTTTCCCAGCATGGCTCTCGCAAGTGGTCGAACGCGAATCCTCGTAAATCCGCCCTTCGGTGGCCCGCCCCGGCAAGACCAGATGCGCCTTGCCGTCGCCACCATGACATGCGATCTACCACGCCATGACACAGGATGAAACGTTTCCGAAGCGTACCGAGGACAGCGACCCCATCGCGGGCGAAATCCTGCGGCTGGTCGAGGCGCGCGGTCCCGGCAAGTCGATCTGCCCCACCGAGGCGGCGCGAAGCTTCGCCGAGGCAAGGCGCAAGCCCAAGGACCCGCCCGACCTCTGGCGCCGCTATCTCCCGGCCGTGCGCCAGCAGGCGAAGAACCTCGCGCGGCAGGGCCGCATCGCCATCCTGCGGCGCGGACAGCCGGTCGACCCGAACGTCCCGATCAAGGGCGTCGTCCGGCTTGCCCTGCCGGCTGGTGAGGCGGACCAGGGTTGACGCCGGAAGATGTGCCCGGCGGGGGTCGACGGCTGCGTGTCCCGTAAGGCGCCGGGGATTCCCCTCATTCTGTCCTTCTTCCCCAACGTGAGGGAGAAGGGACGACAATCGCGGCGATACGGCTACACCGCACCTTGATTTGCCGGGTTCGAAGACCGGCGCACTTATCGCTCCCTCTCCCCCGCGTCGGGGGAGAGGGTCGGGGTGAGCAACTGTCTTTCATCATGCCGCTTTTGGCTGCCAGGGCGTGTTGTCGCGAAGCATGGCGTTGAGGATGGTGATCATCTTGCGCATGACGGCGACAATGGCGA
>NZ_QPMH01000035.1 GCF_003344765.1 Ferruginivarius sediminum
AGCGGCTGGACGATCTGCTGCCGTGGAATTGGCAGCCAGCGGCCGCCTGAGCTCGCCAATTTCCGCGGCATCCAGCGATCGCAGGAGGGCGGTCTTGGCCGGCCGCTTACGGCATTTCTTCGTTGGTAGCGGGGGAGCGCTACCGCCAATGCAGTCCGACGATAACGTCAGTTTTCTTTGCTTGGGTGTGATGTATTGGCGCTATCGGGAAAGTGCGTATCTGGCACGCACCGAAATGGTAATCGCACCATAGTATTTATTTGAGTAATGTATTTTAAACGCAAACCTAACGTTTTCAGATTTACGATTGCCGAATCTCACTTCGAAAAAACTTTATTAGAATATTCGCTTGATATATCAAATACCCACTTCCCCATACACCGGATAGTGCCGATAAAAACGGTGATATTCCTGAATTTCAGCATCAGGAAGGCTGAATCCAAGTGCCTTTACTTGCTCTCCGGTCGGCGCGGTATTGCAGGGTAATAGCTGGTCCAGCGCGGATTTTTCCCGGAATGTAAGCGAGGGTGCCGCAATCTCTGCCTGCTTCTCGGCATCACGCCAGTCGCAAAATCCTATGTCACGACTGCGCTTATCGACCTTGCATGCAACGTCCCGCGAAACAAATGCAACGGCAACACTCATCATCGGCGCGTTATCTCGATACTTCACGTTCAAAATAGGTATAGTTACATCTGTCCTGCCAGCGTACCTTGCACACGTCCGCACATGCTGAAGGATCATCGATGCCAAAACCTGAGGGAACCTCTTCATCTGTAGGTCCTTCGTACGCAATTTCGGAGGCACCAGGTCACCCGCATAAAATCGGAGCTTATCTTCCTCGCTTTGAAATTCGTTGCCGTCCCTATCCTTATGAGGAATGCTCCCTTTATGTGCGTTAAGTGTCACAACAAGCATACTTCCACTCTTCATCCGGCGACACAGTTCTTCCACATCGGAAAACACCGGCCCATTTATAGAATCTTCATAATCCAGCCACGCAATCACGGGTTTCTCTTCAACCCGAACTGTCGGTAATACATCACTACTGTTTCCGAGAATAATCTTGACGCAGCCATACGGTTTGTTGAATTTAGCGCGATCACAAATTTTTTTACTCTTCTCAATGGAAAGCATATCTGAAATCCTCAGATACTTGTGCGCCATAACAAAGTCAACAAACCACGTTGAACCGAATCCAATATATCTATATTCTTGGAATTCGAAAATGTCTTTGCATTCGGCAAGAAACTCAAAAAATAATTTTCTCTCTATGCATTTATTTGGGCGTATAGCATAATTAATGTCTGCCGTTGAACTCATTCTGTTAATCCTCCAACTCGTTTTCAACAAAATAATCAAACGTTTTTGAACCGACATTTTTATAGCTCATATTCTCGTTGCCAAGCGCCTTCGCAACATTTCTAACCTCGTCACGCTCCCTTTTATAAGAAATAGTGGCCAATTTTGGTCTACCTGGCGATTTCGGCAACTTGAATTCACTGTCTCTATTAACTGAAAACAGCGAGATCGCCTTTGCAGAAGCTTCCCGCCTTTTTGCCTCATCAATGTCGGATTTCCGCTGGTTCGTGTACTCAATCCAGGGCTTTGTGGCCCGCTTCATCTGGGCGACAGCCCGCCTATATATTGGCGAAGACTCATCTACATCCCGCTTTGTGGTAGTCCACGGGAGAGCATTTGGATTAGTTGAATGAAAGATTGCCATTCCCGTGAAGCCGTTAAACTGCGGATGCCAAATGGGAAAACCACCATTTCCCCAGACGGTTCGACCGTTCTTGTTAGCAGCTAGCACAACGCGATCATTACACAAGACAAACCATCCATAATATTCAGCACCAGTCCGCACAAACCCATGCTCCGTCGGGTCGATTTCATCAGGCGGAGAAGCAGTCATACCTGCCAAAATTTCAACTTGGACCCCCTCGTCCTCATAAGAGTACCGGTGCGGTTCAAAGTCGTCACTTTCTTTAACAGCGTATTTATACCCATGAACTTTTTCTCCATTTATAAATATTCTAAACCCTTTATCAAGAAAAACCGCATAATCACGCGCAACAATACGCGTTAATTCATTTATAAATGTCATATCTGAATAAATTTCAGAAACTGAATCAAGGAGCCGTGATACTTTTATTATCGTTCCTGACTCCTTGATTAAAGCTGCATCTTCCAGCTCTATTTCCCAATTATTTGGCTCAGCAAGCCATTGATCGACATCAATGTCACAAGTGAAGGCCTCTTTTTCGTTGGAACTGTGAATATGAATTGCCCTACCCATCTTAAACATGGCTCGTTTCATACCAATGCCATAAACTCCGATCGCATATTCGCCATCCGGAGCATCTGGGCGTCTACCAAAATGGAACGCATAATCGATCGCATCAGAAATACTTATCCCACCACAATTATCTTCAATACTAAAGTTATTACTATCCAAATGAAGGTGGGCTTCAAATCCATTATAATCATCAATTACGGGCTTTTGTCCATTTTTCTGATACAAAACCTTTCGGGCTCCATCAAGACTATTATCTAGAAGGTCGAGTATTGCATCTTCAATAGTGATATCTTTAGTTATCATATTCACAAAAAATTCTTTAGGCGGCGACGCATCCGCTTTGTGAACTGTCATATCTCCTCACAGATTCTCACTCCACTCTCACTGGAGATGGAAGCAGCTACGTTGGACGCATGCCGTCTGGCTACTCGACGCACCCGTCAATGCCCCCCAATCCCCTTAGAGTCGATTGTCTGCAAAGCAGCTACTGGATGCAAGCCCCTCCACTTTTCCAACCGTCGGATGGACTGCACCTCGTTGATTTTTTGTGATAATTTCTCAGCGTCCGTTGGGCGCACTGTGATTGCTTATCTAGGCCGTGAACTCATAAACGGGATTCCCAGCGAGGGGTCTGGTGTGATTCAACCTCCGGGAAGGAGGTTGGATCATGCGGCGACACGAGCTGAGCGATTTCGAGTGGTCGGTCATCAAGCCCTTGCTGCCGAACAAATCCCGGGGCGTGCCGCGGGTTGATGATCGGCGGGTGCTGAACGGCATCCTGTGGCGGTTCCGGACGGGCTCGCCCTGGCGGGACATCCCGGAGCGTTACGGCCCGCACACCACTTGCTACAACCGGTTCGTCCGATGGCGGAAAGCCGGCATATGGGATCAAGTTCTGGAGGCGGTCGCCGAGGCCTATGACGGCGACATTGTGATGATCGATAGCTCCTGCGTCCGCGTTCACCAGCACGGGGCGACGGGCAAAAAGGGGGCAGCGATGATGGAGGCATGGGACGTTCCCGCGGGGGCCTGACCACGAAGCTCCACGCCGTGGTCGATGCCGAGGGGCGGCCCATCACGGTAAGCCTGTCACCCGGCCAAGCCCATGACGGTATCGGTGCCGAGGGTTTGGCGGAGCATCTGCGGGACGGCACCGCTTTGTTGGCGGACGAGGCTTACGACAGCGATGCGGTGCGGAGCATGGCGGAAAGGGCCGGCGCCTGGGCCAACATCCCGCCGCGCCGGAACCGCAAGGGCTCCTTCGTTTTCAGCAAGTGGCTCTATCGCCAGCGCAATCTGATCGAGCGCTTCTTCAACAAGCTCAAGCAGTTCCGCGGCATTGCCACCCGTTATGACAAACGGCCGGAAAAACGACCTCGCCGCCGTTAAGCTGGCGTCCATCCGTATCCGGCTACGGAGTTTATGAGTCCGCGGCCTAGACAGTTGCCGGCCCGAGGCAATCCCTCCCATGAGTTCGTTGCCCCATCCTACGCCCTGCAGTTGCTTTTACGTCTTAACATGAACTGAAAAATGGCAAGCGGAAAGCTTCGGCATGGGCCCGAGAACATTCTTAAATATTCCGATTACCAGATTGTCGAGGCGCTCACCGAAACCGAACGGCGCCAAGTATGAAGGTATTTCTATAGGTGATAATCCACTGTAGGTATCCCGCCGGTTGTTGAAGAAGCAAGCCCAGATCTACCACGCTATTCTCGCAACCTCGCATCACAACAACACAACGCCGGTTCTGGGACAGCACAATTACATAGGCATTCATAAATTTCAGCAATATTATTTATTATAAGAAAACTAGGGTAACTTATATTATGTAAGTTAAAAAATACACTTTAGGAGATCGTTTTTTTGTCATTTATCTCAGAAGCGGGAACAAGTATATAGTGACGCTCATCGACTACTTTCACTTCGTCAGACTCAACGGCGAGCTCAAATAGTGCGATTCTGTTACCATCCATAAACTGGGCAGATACAGCTCTACACACAATTCCTTCAAACTTTTCAGCGCAGCATTGTATATCTTGTCGCGTTTGGACAACGGAAATCTGATCGTTTCCACCCTTTGCTTGTACTGGGATTACATAATGATGACCCTGTCGATCAAGCCCGATGTAAATTTCGTCTATTTCAATTTGCGACCCATGCCTTAGCGTCGTCCGCAAATGGTTCTGGAGCGAATACGTCGTGAGCCCAAGGAAAATATCAATTAGGCGGTTATACCGCACGATAGCTAAGAGCGCCTGTTCATCGTTCAAAGCATATGCCGAGATAATTTCCGGAGTCGCGTCAGGAATCTTCCGCGTAACCAGTTCTTGTCTCGGCTGAATTCGGTTTAGTTTGACAAGGCGGAAGACGTATCGAGCACGCCCAACGCCCTCGATAATCCATTCCATACCTTCGGGCTGAGTCGACAGAATTCTCTCGGGTAACGGCCGCCGATATCGGAAAGAATAGACGACATCTCCCGGATTCTTCGTAAGCTCTATTTTGAGTGTGTGTGCGGCCGATAATATTTCTTCGCGATTGAACGGTAGCTCCGACGCACCCTCAAAATAGTGATCAAAGAATATCTTTTCTATAATAGCCTGATATCGATTTTCGCCCGCTGCATTAGGCATAAACAGCCTCATTTGTATTGCTGCTTCGCACGCGCTTTGGGATAGTGTCATCGGGTACGCCGTAGTATCGGGCAGCGTCGGCCATTGAGAACTCCAACAGCCCGGGATCACCAAGCTCTACAACGCACTTTGGCCGCTTGGGCTTTACTCCAAGCGCGAGGATGACTTGCCGCGCAACAGCTTGGGCGAGCAGAGGCGGGACCGAATTTCCGATCTGTCTAAATCCGTGCCACTTCGTCACATGAAACCGAAACCAGTCGGGGTAGGAGTGCAGCCGTGCGGCCTCGCGATTGGTAATGCACCGCGGAGTGTACGGATGGATGGGGCGGGGCGATGTAAACGCACCCCGATCACTGCCAGTACCGGCTCGTAGCGTATTGCAAACCCCATTTGGATCAAGCTTAAAGAATCGGCTTACCGGCTCAGTCTTGCCAAATTGCGTAGCAGCGAATCGCCGACGAGACTTTTCTGTATGAGCGGTTCGCAGGCTGGACGTCAGAACACACGGGTCGTACGCGCGCTTGTAGCCATAATCGTCGGCATCGTTGGCTATTCCTCGAAGCTTCCGAGCATACGATGATGGCACACTGAACTCTGCTCTTGTCCAGTCCCGGGTACGAAGTTCGAGAAATTCATCCGCTTCGGGCAAATCCCCAATCGCCTCTTGCACTGTTACAACACTGTCGAGAGAATGAGGATAGATTGGTTGAGGCATATCTCGGCGCGCGCCCATAAGAAACAACCTCTGCCGGTTTTGCGGAACACCATAGCTGCGAGCGTTTAATACGGCGTATGGTGTTACAACGTCGTATTCAATCCTGGCGAACGCGCTAATAAGTTCTTCAAGAAAATTCTTATGCTCCCCCACCGTAAGACCGCGAACATTTTCGAAAACGAAATAACTAGGTTGGATTTCCCCCACCAGTCGGACAAAATGATACACAAGTGAGTTTCGCGGATCGTCAAGAGCGCGCTTACCTATGAGTGAGAATCCCTGACATGGGGCGCCTCCAAAAACAACTCCCACTTCCTGGTTACCGATGCTTGCCAAGTCTCTGATTTCGCTCCCGGAAATGTTTGCTACGCTCCGGCAGATCGTCTTACAGGCGGGAAAATTGAACGCGTGAGTCGCGCAGTGGACTGGATCGACCTCCACGGCAGCAGCAACGTCAAACCCAGCGCGCTCGAATCCAAGGCTCATTCCTCCGGCACCGGCAAAAAGGTCGATGCCTACCGGACGGCGATATCTCTCCATCGGCCAAGCGCCCCCTACGGTCTTGTATCATTCCACCTCTTGTCTCTCTACATGTCGATCGGCGTTGTCAACGCTTGCTCCGTTCAAAAACGCGAGGAGCCTGTTTTCCGTATCTTCAAGGTCCCCGCGAATCTCGCATTCCCAGATAACCATTGCCTTCCATCCAGCCCGTTCGAGCTCCGCCAGCTTTTCCGAGTCGCGCTGCTTATTCCGCTTCAGTTTTGGTATCCAATACCCTCGACGCGATTTCGGAGGCTGGCCGTACCTACAACCGTGTTGATGCCAAAAACATCCGTGCACAAAGATCGCCTTTTTTTGACTCGGAAAAACAAGATCGGGGGTACCCGGAAGGTCTTTACGATGCAGTCGGTAACGATACCCCATTCGATGCAAAAATCGCCGCACCGTCAGCTCAGGTTTGGTATTCTTCCCCTGAACAGCCTGCATAATTCGCCGACGTTGCTCGGGCGTCCGTGTATCAGCCATTCTGACGAATTAACTCATCGTATCCGGAGCGTCTATCTCTGTTTGCTGGAACCGGGCACCGCAAAGAGAACCCCTAAAGAGACATCGCCGTGATTAGTACCTATCTGCTATAAAAATTGTTCCGCATCCTAATCTGATGTGCTGAGACATGCACGGCGTAGCTTAGTGGAATCCAAAAAATCATCTATTGAGTCGAGTTCTCCCGCGGGCGGATGACCTTAAGCAATTGGCGATATTGTTCTTGCCTTTAGGCCCATCTGTGAATAGGAATGTACGCTGCGTTTAAGAACCCCGAGAAATGCCTAAAATAGTTTCGTCATTCGTCAAGCGACTTATGCGGAGCTGGCTATATAAAACGTGTGTTCTCCCGTAGTACGGACTTTGCAGGTATTATGGCTCAGTATAGCAAACCCGATAGAGATTGCCTTCTCGAGCCCCTTCCCAAGTTTACTCAGCTACTCCATATGTGTATCGTCCCCTATACTTGACACTCCTGATTTTGGAAGCACCCTCTGCACAATCTTTCCCACCACCCCCTTCTCCGCCTTCCGCCCCACCAACACCTCCTTATCCCGCGACCGCTTCGCCACGTTGATCCCCAGCACCGACAGCGCCACGCTCCAGATGACCGACAGGCTCGTCATCGCGGTAATGATCTCCGCCGCCCACTGCGGGTTCACGACGACGGCCCAGGTCACCCCGCCCATCTGCACCGTCCACGTGACCGCCACGGCATAGCCGAAAGTCGGCCGCCAGCGGCGGACATAGGCGTCTTCGCTGCCGACCTCCGCGCGCATGGTCTTGTTGATCTGCGCCTGCCGGGCCGTCTCCGCCTCCAGGTGTAGGGACTCGATCTTCTCCCGGTGCCGCGTCTCCAGCTCGCGCAGCTTTAGGGCCGCCTCCGGGTCCGCCTGGACGGCCGCCTGCACCTTGTCCGGCTCCGCCTCCACGCCCAGCGCCGAGGCCAACAGGCCGCCCACCGCGCCGCCGGCCGGCCCGCCCAGCGCCGTCCCGATCAGCGGCGCCGCCGTGCCCGCGACCTTGCGGACGGCATCCCCAACGTCTTTCCAATCCATGGCTCACTTCCCCCCATAGGCAAAGACGATCGGCGTCATGCCGACCAGATCGCGCCGGTCCAGATGCAGAAAACTGCGCGACACCCCGACGGCCCAGCCGAGGTCAAGCGCCTGGCGCAGCAGTTCCCGCCGGTACACGCCGTCCGTCGCGCTGATGTCGATGGCGGCCGCGCCCGCCAGCCCGTGGTTCGGCCGGTCGTGCACGTGCAGCGACCGCGGATGCCCGCCGATGGCCGCGTTGTGCGCCGCGCTGCGGCAGCAGCTCGTCACCACCATCGGCCTGCCGAACACCATCCGCAGGTAGGCCAGATTGTCGGCAAAGCCGGGATGCAGCCGCACTTCGCCCGTGTCCGGCGACTGCAGTTCCTCGTGCGCGAACAACACCTTCCCCGTTGACGGGTGACGGATGTCGACCCGCTCCATAAGCGCCTCCATTTTCGCTTGAACTAAGACGTCTTGCCCTCGTCGCGCCCGCCGCGCGACACGCCGTAACACCGGGCGAACAGCGCCTCCACGCCGCGCGGTCCCAGATACGAGACGCCAACGATGACGCCGAGGGCCGGCTTCCCGCTCAGCCCGAAATAGACCGCCAGCCCCTCGGCGACATACGCGATGGCGATGGCCGTGAAGACCTCCCAGACGAGATGCAGCGAGAAGAACCGCCGCCGGCCCCGCTGCACCTCGCTCACATGCCACATCATCCGGCCTAGCCACGAGAGGGCATAGGTCGCCACCGACCCGTTGAACGCCTGCCGCAGGCTTTCGGGAATGTCCCGCATCTCCGGTGGCAGATCCGCCATGCCTTCCCCTCTCGTGCCATCGGCCAACAAAAAAGCCGCCGAAACGGCGGCCACCCTCATGCTCTCGTGCAAAGTCCCTGCCCGAAGGCAGGGCGTCAGGGCATCATGGCCCCGATATCAGCAACTCCGGCGCGGCCTTTCCGCCGCCTTCCTTTGCCACGGTATAGGTCGTCTCCACGCTCTCCATGGTGAGGCCGTCGAAAATGTCCCGCAGCTCCGGCCGGTCGTTGATGGACAGCAGGAACCGCCCCTTCAGTCCGCGCAGCGCCGCCGCCAGTTCCTGGAAATCCTGGCGCCGGAACATCCCCTCGCCATAGTCGGACTCGCTGCCCCAATACGGCGGGTCCAGATAGAACAGCATCCCCGCCCGGTCGTACCGCCGCAGGAACTCGCGAAAGTCCAGACACTCGATGACGACGCCCGACAACCGCTCGTGCACGTCCTCCAGCATCGGCGCCAGCTTGGCGACGTCGAAGCGCGCCGGCCTGTCGTTGCTAAGGCCGAACGTCCGCCCGTCCACCTTTCCGCCGAACCCGGTTCGCTGCAGGTAGAGAAACCGCGCCGCCCGCTCCAGGTCCGTCAGCGTGCCCGGATCCGTCACCTGCAGCCGCTCGAACTCGCGCCGCGTCGTAAGCTGGAACCGCAGCATGTCCAGGAACGGGACATAGTGCCGCTGCAGCACCCGGAACAGCGTCGCCACCTCTTGGTTATAGTCGTTGATGACCTCGACCTTCGGCGCCCGCCGCCGGCGGAAGAACACCCCCGCCATGCCCACGAACGGCTCCGCATAGCCGTCGTGCGGAACCGCCTCGATGCGCGCGACGACGCGCTTTGCCAGATTGCGCTTGCCGCCGATGTAAGGTGCAACCGGTTGGACCGGCCAGATATCGTATTGCAACTCCATACCCGTGTGTGTTTTCTACCGCCGCCTGTGGCTGCAGGTGGCGGGACGGCCGCATATCGGCCGATTGCGGTCGTGCGAGGGGTATGCTCGCGGCTCTGGGTGTTGCTGCACCCATCCCCCGCCCCGGCCAAGCCACTCGAATGGAGCGGGTTGCATGGGGACGGACGAAGACAAGCATGAGGAAACCGGCTCTCAGGAGGCCGAGTCGCGATTGAGCAAGAGGGCACGCAAGAGCGCCCCTGCCCGTTAAGCCGTCGCCGGCTCCGGCCAACTCAGCCCATCCAGCACCGCCTGCACCTCGGCCTCATCAGCAGCCTGCTCGATCCGCAGCTTGGCCGTCCGGCGGATACGCTTGATTTCCGCGCCCGCAGGCGTCCATCCGGCAATGTCGACGTCGACGATCTCCCTGGCCACGTCGGCCAGGGTGTATGCGCTACCGTCCGCCTGCCTCACGCCGGCATTCGACCGGGCGGCCCGCTCCGCCTCCAGCATCGGATAGCCTGCCGGGTCAACGGTCCCACCAGCGTCCAGAACTGCGACCGCGTCCAAGGCTTCGCGCTGCGTCTGCACGTACTCCAGCGCCTGGCCGTCGCCCGGCGTCAGAAATCTGGTTCTCGCGGCCTCAGCCTTCCGATCCACCTCGAATTTTGCGTTCGTCTTGATCTGAGCAAGTGTAGAACCCTGCCATGGCACGATCTCAATGCCTTCCTCAATGATCCGCCGGTGGAACCTGTGCTCCACTGGTACGATAGGGTTCTTGATGTTTTCAATTACACCCTCAACTTGAATGAGCGTGTGTTCGGGGTCAGTGTAGTGAGCGCTTTCAATTGTCATGACTGCAACTCTGCATCTAATTCTAGAAAATTGCTTGCATTGCTAGTTAAGACATACACCTCATTGGCTATGGCACCAGAAACTCCATTGTCCAAGATGTACATACCATTTGGTTGAGCAACGATTGCACCAGGGGACCCAATCGATAGGCTTCCACCACTCCCTGTGTAAGTCCAACCCGTTAATGACATCGCGGGAACCGCTCGCATTTCTACCGGAGCTGGAATGAAGCCTCGCAACGAGGCAGCGCTTTTGGCAAAAAATGCTGCCACCCCATATGAACCTGGAGCCGTGTGCATTCGAAGGTAATACCGATGGCACAGTGCCCGTTCCGTGGGAATGGGCCTTTGCTCGAACGGCGTGGCGACGGATCCTTGTTCTAGCTGGAAAAGTGCAACATCTACGGTCCATGTCTCGTATGGGGCCTGCTCGACCAATACAACTTGCAAGCTGTCGTCGCCGTTCGTTCCAAGCGATTTGCCTGTGATAGATGGGACATCGAATTGGATTTCGAAACGCTGCCAATCGGCCGTTAAATCTACGCTATTGGCCACCACTACAACGTTACTGCTAGGAGAACCGCCACTTCCAAAGTTTTGGATTAGTTTGGGATAGAGTGCTTTTGTCCCGGACTCCACGCGTGCGTGAAACGACAGAACAACCTGCTGACCGGCAAACGCGCGGACCCCTTCAACGAGCTGCGTAATAACAGAGTTATCACTGGTAGCTGCTGATGACCTTGTATGCCTGAAAAAGTATTCAGGGTTTCCAGGGACATCGGCTTGCCCCGGAGCAAACGCCTCGCGAGACACATTACCCGAAGCACCTGATGTACTTAATGTCGCCTGCCAGCGATCTGCCGTATATCCAGTAGAAGAGAAGCTCGTTCCCCGCTGCCAAATGTCAAAGCCGCCGTTGATTATTGCATTTCGGAAGCCAGCGAGCGGACCGCCGTTGATTGAGGTGACGCCGCCCAACGCACCGGCGCTCTCCTTTCTCGCAAACACACCCTCCAAAAGATTGAACGTACCGTCTGGCCGCTGATACGGGGTGCGCTCCGCTGGAATCTCAACGTAGACCGTCACGAGCCCGGTAAAGTCGATCTTCTCCACGGTCCCGTTGGAGTTTGCCCGCACCGTTTCGCGCGGCAGACGAATCGTTGCGCCCACCTGCACCGATGTCTCGCCTCGCTCGAACTGGCCGTCGCTCTGAACGGCGAAATAGTACGTGGTGTTGCCGTTCCCTATGGCACCGGCGAAGGTTTGCCGGCCTGCCACTTGTCCCTGCAGCACGAAGTCCCCTACCCCCGGTGCGTTGCTCTGCTCCAGCACCAGATTCCCGACCGCGAATGCCATGTGTGTTGTTCCTTACTCCGCCTCGCGCACGCGTACCTCCACGCCCACGCGATCGAACCGCCGATGTGTGAAGAGACCGCCGCCGGAAGGCGCCTCGAGCGTGCCGTAAATGGCTTCGCGACCGACGTGAGGGCTGCCGGGTCGAGGTATGACCAGGACGTTGCCGCCCAGCCGCGCGTGCATGTCCAGGGCGTCCGCCCAGCCCCAGCGCTCGTTCTCCGTTAGGGCCGGCAGGCGAAAGGGCAGCACCCGGGGCTGCGGCCCCAGGTCGTAGTATTTCTGCGCGCCCTTTGTTTCCGTCTCGACGTTCTTGCCCGCCCGTCCGGACTGGAAGCCCCAGGCAAGATTGCGCAGCGGCCGCCGCCCGACACCCGCATAGGCCAGCCCCACCGCCAGATAGCCGTCGGGATTGCCCGGATCGTCGATCCGCACCCGCGCCCAGCGCCCCACGGCCACGCCGTCCAGAACCACGATGGACTGGCCATATCCCGGCGCGACCCCGGCGCTCATGGTCCCGGCATCCGCCGTATCCCCCGCACCCTGGGCCGTGCCGACGGTCCAGCGCAGCGTCGCCGCGGGCGTCAGGTTCGTCTTGATCAGGCAGAAAAGCTGCCAGTCCGCCGCCACACCCGCGTCGATATCGATATGGTCGGAGGTCGTACCCGCGCTGCGCCACGCATAGGCCGCCTGCGGACGCCGCAGGTTCTGCGCCGGATATGCGGGCGATTGCGAACCTGCCGACACGACGCCCGTCTCGACGTGGTTCTCGAAGCCGATGAATGCCTTGTTGTTCACGCCAGCACCTGCAATGTCACTTTGTTGCCGTCCGCCGGCCGGATGCGCTCACCCACCACGACCGCCCGCCGGCCGCCCCGCAGGCCGCCCAGCGGAAAGTCCAGGGCAATCGCCGCGCCGAGGTCGTGGCGCAGCGGCTGCACGGCCATCTCCAGTTCCCAGGGCCGAACGTCCGCCCCCCACAGCGCGCCGAGCTGCTCTCCCACCGCCGCCGCATCGCTCCGGTTCAGCAGGATGGTGTCCAAACGCGGAGGCGTCGCGGGCCGCCGGTGCTTGTTCAGCACCTCCGCCGACACCCACGGCACCTCGCGATAGGCCTTCGCCAGAAACGCGCGCCGGTCGCTGTCCACTGCCGCCGACAATCCGCTTGCCTGCACCGTGTGGTTCCGCGCATAGCCGACGGCCCAGCGACCGACGACCGGATCCAGCGGCTCCGGACGACGCAGCGGCCGGGCCGAAACGATCTGCGCCTCTGTGTAGGTGGCCTCCGGCACCCGGAACGGCGGGGCAATTCGCGCCGCGCGCAGGCGCCCGGATCGCCCGATGAAAAGCGTCGCGGCGACGGAACGCAGCACCCGGCTCAACGCTTCCACCGCATCCATCGGCTCCGCCGGCACGTGAAGCCCGGCCTCGAACGGTGCCACGGCATCGATGGCCAGAAAGCTGGAGACATCCAGCGCCCCATCGCCGAGGCCCAGGTCCTCGCTCAGCAGGAAGCGGGCGATGGACGCCGGCGTGTCCTGGTAGCCGGCCTTCGGAAACGACCCCTTGCAGTCGATGGTGATGGCGCCTGTCGGCGGGCTGCCAAGCTGCAGCAGGCCCCGGGAGTTGTCGGTGCGGAACTTCCCCGCGTCCGTGCTCCCGCTATACAGATCGTCAGTGTCGCCTTGCCGCACGATGCCGCCCTGCGACGCGTCGATGCCCCGCTCGTAAAGGTTCAACACCTCGCCCGGGCCATCAGTGTACTGATAGATGCGTGCGACCGGATCGACGAGGACAGGCGTCACATTGAGGGCAGAGCCGCGCAGCTTCGGCACCGGCAGGCCCGCCATGTCCGGCGTGCCCTCCAGGCCGCCGGTGCCCGCGTAAAGCCTGTCCTGCACCGGACGTTCCAACAGGTGGGAACGGTCACGCAGACCCACATGCACGCCGTCCTCGGCAATCCACCAGTCCGCGGCCACGCCCTCGAAGACCGTGCGGAACGTTTCATACAGCTCGTCGCACCAAAGGCCCCGCTGCCGGTCGTACCGCTTGGCGCCCAGCAGGACGCGCAACGGATAGCCGTCGACGGCGTACTCCCGCACCGTCGCATCCCAGATGCCTGCCTGCCCGTCCACCGGGTTCGCCAGTACCATCTCGCCCCACGCGGCGCCGACACTGGTGCGCAGCGGGTCAAGCGCCGCCCGCCGCTCCACCGTCGGCGCCGTGGCAATCAAGGGCGCATAGAACGCCTCGCCCACTGGCGACCCGGCCGCCGCGCCATAGCCCTTGTTCGACACCCGGAATGTCCGCGTCGATTCCTGCGGCTCGAACTCGCGCGACAGCGCGCCGCGCGGCCGGGCACCGTGGCCATGATCGAACGTCAGCTCGACCGCGCCCTCGCGGTACCCTTCTATCTCGGCCAGCCAGACGAGGTTCCCGCCACCGTCTGTCAGAAAAGACGGTTCCCCGGTCGGGGGATCCGGCAGCACCGGGCGGGCCGCGCCGTGCGGACCGCTCCCGCGAACGCGCAGGCCCGTCATGCCACGCGCGCCGGCCGCAAGCGGTCGGCCCCGATATCGCGGCGCAACGCGGCAACCTCGTCGCGCACCTCGCCAAGCGTGCGCGACAGGACCTCCGTCTGCCGTTCAGTCGCCTCGACCTGCGCCTGCTGGATCAGCTCGGCTTGCGACCGGCTGGTCACCCGCTGGATGGCCTCGACGATGTCGCGGGCGCCGTCGACAAAGCCGCTGCCGCTGCCGAAGCGTTCGCGCAGCTCGTCGCGCAGCACCGTGCCCGCCTGGGCAAGGCCCGCCAGCGAACCCGGTTCGTTGTCGTTGACCGCCGCCATGGCCGCCTGGAATTCGGCGCGCGCCTGGCTCAACTGCTGCTCGGGCGTCAGCACGGGCGACTCCCCAAAGCGCAGGCTCTGCACAAGGTCCTGCAGGCCACCCAGATCGCGCACGGCGCGCCGTGCCGCGGTTTCCTGCTCGCGCGAGGTAGCCAAGTCCCCGGTCGCCTCCGCCTGCTTGCGGATAGCCGCGATTTCTTCGTCTCGGGCGCGCTTGAGGACACCGGTCGCAAGCCCCAGTTCTCTCGCCCGGTCGATCATTTCGCCGAACCGCTCCTTGATGGCACGGATCTGCAACTCGGTCTCGCTGAACTTCTCGGCGTCGCTGAGTTGTTGGATGGTGCGGGCAAACGCCACGTCCTGCTGGACCGCGTTGAGGTCGCCGTCGTGCAGCTTGAGCGAGCGGCGCAGGGCGCGGCGGGTCAACGGTGACAGCCCGCCGAAGTCGGCGCGCTGCAGGGATTCGCGGATTGCGAAATCAACCGCCTCTTCCAGGCTTCCGACGCGGTGTCGGCTGGATTCCAGCATGCCGGTCACGCCTTCCACGCCAACACGAGTACCCGACCGACGCGTCTGCGCGATGATGATCCGGGGAATGTCGCGCAAACTCGCGCCGATGCCCTCGACGAACTGGTTGATCTGTTGTGGGACCACCTCCGCGATGCGGTTAAAGGCCCGTTTCTGTTCGTCGGAAGCCTCGTCCGACGGTGCTGCCGTCAACACAACACGGCCGTCGCGCAGGCCGAATCGCCGATCGATTGCCCGCGACGGCTTCGACTTGCCGAACAGATCCCCCAGCGCCCCACCGCCAAGCGAGCCGGCAAGACCGCCGACAATCCCGCCAACCGGCCCGCCGACAGCGAAGCCGATGCCTGCGCCAAGGCCGCCGCCGATGCTGCCCCCGGTCGAGTCCAGACCGACGAGGTCCGCCAGGATTCCACCCCCGGCGGCACCGATGCCGGCGGCGCCCAGCGTGCTCGTCAGCGAGGCGCTGGTAAGCGCGCCAGCGTTCGCCGCCCCGGGAACGCTTGCCGCCGTCACGCCAGGCGCCGCCGCGCTTGCACCCGGCGCAATCGCCAGCGGCGTCCCCGCTGCCGGCGTCGCGGCGAAGGCTGCCCCGGTCGTCGCCGCGCTGCCGCCAAAGCCGATGGACGCGCCGAACGCATTGATGCTCTGGCCGATGCCGCTGAATCCCAGGTCGAAACCCGCAAAGTCTGCCGCGCTGGCAAGGTTCCCCAGATTGCCCACAGCCCCGGGCAGACCCCCGCCGCCGGCATTGCCGTTGCTGCCAAGCCCGAAGAGCCCCGGCGCGGAGCCGACTACGTTCGCAACCACCGGCTGGATGATCGGACGCAGCGCCGCCTCGGCCGCGATCTGGCTGAAGGTGCGAAGCGCCAGGTCCTCGAAGTCCTGCCAGAAGTCCCGGCTTTCGCCGCGCAGGGTGCCGAAGATCGTGTCGGCGCCGATGTCGACGATGCGAGAGCTGCTGCGCTCGACGATCCGGTCGAACTGTTCCTGCGCCCGCTCCGCCTGCCGCGCGATTTCCTCGGCGGCCTTCTTCGCCGCTTCCTTCTCCCGCTCGTGCAGCTCGTCCAGCCGCTGCCCGCGCAGCTTGTCGTTCTGCGCCGCGACCTTTTCCTTGCGCAGGAACAGGTCCTCATAGGCCGCCGCTTCCTCGTCCACGGCCTTGCGTTCGCGCTCCAGCGCGTCCTCGGTGCTTTCGATCGAGTCTTCGAGGTCACGCTTGCGCTTGATAAGCCGCGCGACGCGATCCTCCAGCGTCTCGCCGGATATGCCGAGCTCGTCCAGCTTCTCCCGCAGCCCCGCCAACGCCTCGTCGGACAGGTCCGCGATCATGTCGCGCGCGTCCTGGATATCGCGCGTCGCCGCCAGGGCCTTCAGCGGCTTCGCGCCCGCCAGGACGGCCGCCTGCTCCTCCAGGTCCGTGAAGTCGTCGATCAGGCCGCGAACGCTGCTGGACGACTCGCTGAACGCCTTGCCGACTTCGTCCCCGGCATCGCTGCCGGCCTTGCCCGCTTCCTTCTCGCGGTCCTTCAGATCGCCCAGCTTGGATTCAAGGGTCGCGATGTTCGCCTTGAGGCGGGCGAGTTGCCGGTCGAAGACGCTCGGCACCGGCTCGACCGACCCGGCCGGTGCGGTCCGCTTGCGCGCCGCCTGCACTTCCTCGATGGCCGTGATTTCCGCGCGCGCGGCTTCCAGCGCGGCGATGCCCTGTTCCCGCGCCGCCTTCGCCGCGCGGCCGGAAGCATCGGCCTGCCCATCCAGAACGCCCTGGACCGCGTCCGACGCGCTCTTCAGGTTGCGCGTCGCCTCTGTCGTCGTCTCCGCCGTCGTGGCCAGCCAGACAAGCCCGCCAACGGCCAGCGCCGCCGCCCCGACCGGCCCGCCGACAAGCGCCAGCGAACCGGCCAGCAGACGGTTAGCTGCTGCAGCCGCCCGCGCCCGGACGCTCGCCTGCGCCAGGGCCGCCGCGTGCGCCCGCTGCGCCGCCGCGGCCTGCGATGTCGCCACCACCAGGGCGCGCCGGTCGCCGGTCAGCGCCACCT
>NZ_QPMH01000036.1 GCF_003344765.1 Ferruginivarius sediminum
GTGCCTCGGCGGCCGCGCGGGGCGTGGCCGGCGGCGCCTCCGCCCGCGCCGTCGAGCAGGGGCTGGGCCGCAGGGCCGCGACCGGCCAGTCCTTCGACGAGGCCGAGACCGACCTCGACCTGGAGGAGATCGACGCCCAGCGCGACGAACAGCTTCAGCAGATCGCCAACGACCGGCGCGAGAACCTGCTGGACGCGACCGGCCGGCGCCAGCGCGCCTCGCTGGGCATTCTGGACCAGCTCCAGGGCCGCAGCATCTTCTGATCCCCGCGCCATCCCCCAAAAGGACATTTCGCGATGACCGACATCACAGTGGGCGATACGCGGCCGTTCGTGCAGTACGTGGCGGACGGCGTGCAGACCGCCTTCACCTATCCCTTCCCGATCCTGGCCCCCGCCGACCTGGTCGTCGTTTTCGACGACGGGACGGCGCCCGGCGCGCATACCGTCAACGGGACCGGGCGGTCCGACGGTGGCACCGTCACCTTTTCCTCGCCGCCGCCGGCGGACACGCGGATCACGCTCTACCGCGACATGCCGGTGGAGCGCGCGACGGACTTCGTCGAATCCGGGGAATTCCGGGCCAGCGCGTTGAACGACGAGCTGGACCGCCTTGCCCTCATGGTGCAGCAGGTCGAAGCCAGGGACGCCAACGCCCTGCGCCGCGCCCCGCACGACGAGGACGGGCCGCTGGAACTGCCGCCGCGCGCGGCGCGCGAGAACACCGTCCTGGCGTTCGACGCGCAGGGCTGGCCGACGGTGCTCGCCGATCCGGTCCTGGCGGCCGCGCAGGCCAGCGACAGCGCCGATGCCGCCGCGCAGTCCGCCACCGACGCCACGAATGCCGTGGACCAGGCCCAGCAGCACCGCGACGCGGCCCAGACCGCCGCCGGCGACGCCGCGGGCAGCGAGACGAATGCTGGTGCCAGCGCCTCGGCCGCCGCCGCGTCGGAAGCCAAGGCGCAAGATTGGGCCGAAACCGCGCCCGACGTCGAGGTCGAGAGCGGCGCCTTCTCGGCCCGGCACTGGGCCAGCAAGGCCGAGGACGCATCCGTCAACATGCCGGCGGAGCGGCTGCGCGGTGACCTGGCGATACAGCGCGTGCGCTGGACCGCCCTGGTGCCAACGGTCGAGCCGATGCCGGCCTGGAGCGTCGATTTCCTCCTGGGCCTTGGCCTCGACGGCTTGAGCGTCAGCCGCGCCGGCCCGGCGATGTACCACGACGCGCGGGGCCAGCTCGTCACCGCCGGCAGCGACGAGCTGCGGATCGACCACGATCCCGTCACCTGGGAGCCGCTGGGCGCCTTGATCGAGGCCGCGCGCACCAACTTCCTGCACGACAGCCTGAACCCGGCCAGCCAGACGCGCACGCTTGCCGCCGGGACCTACACGCTTTCGCTCAAGGGCAGCGGAAGTTGTACCCTGTCGGGGGCGGCCAGCGGCACGGCGAACGAAGGCGCGCCGGTGACCTTCACGCTGGCCTCCTCCGGCGACGTGACCTTCGGTGTCGGCGGATCGCTGCAAGCCTTCCAGTGCGAGGACGGCGCCTCGGCCACCAGCTTCATCGAGACGCCCGCCGGCGGCGGCGCTAGCCGGGCCGCCGACATCGTGACCGCAAACAGCGTCGACTGGCTGCGTGCGGCGGGGCTCAGCGTCGTCGCCGAGGCGCGGCTGGCCGACGTTGCCGCCGCGGGCGCGCTGCGCCTGGTGTCGCTCGACACCGGCGGCGACCCGGACCGGCACAACCTCTACTGGAACGGCTCCAGCGGCCGGGTCGAAGTGTTCACGAAGAGCGGCGGCGCCTCGCAGGGCAGCCTGGGGGCGCTGACCGCCGGCTGGTCCGACGGCGAGAGCCACAGGCTCGCAATCGCCGTCGGCGGCGGTCAGCGCAAGCTGTTCGCGGACGGGACCAAGGCCGACGCGGACACGATTGCCGAGCCCGCCGCGCCAACGTTCCTGCGCATCGGCAGCTACCACGCCGGCAACCAGTGGAACGGCCACGTCCGCCGCGTCAGCGTCTGGAACCGGCACCTCGACGACGCCGCGCTGGCCGCGTTGACCGGGTGACACCCCGGTACACCGTCCTGCAATCCCTCACCGGCCCCGTTGACAGGAAGGATAAGACAGCATGACCCACGCGCCCGACGACGCGCGGGGCGAGGTCGCCGAAGCCTTGCCCGCGCTGGTCCGGCAAGCCCTGGCCCGCTACACGGAATTCGCGCGGTCCTTCGACGACAAGGACGCCAACGACAAGGAGAAGCACGACAAGGAGAAAGAGGCCAAGGCGTTCGCCGCCTACCAGTCCGCCTGCAAGGCCGCCGTCGGCCATCTCGACGCGCTGTTCCGGCTGCAACGCCTGGCCGAGCCGCAGAAGGGCGAGGCGGGCGGCGGCGCGGACAGCCGTGGCCGCCGCGAGAACCCGCTGAACGATCTGGTGCGCGAGGCCCGCACCGCCGTCGGCCACATGGAGGACGAGCCGTGAGCGGCGAGCCGCCCACCAAGGTGCCCGGCTTCGTCGAGTTCGTCTGGCTGTGGTACCGCCAGCAGGGCCAGGGGATGCCGCGCCTGCACGCCCGGATGGCGCGCTGGCTGGAGGAGGCCTGGCAAGGCGGCGAGCGCGAGCTGCTGCTGATGGCCTTCCGCAGCGCCGGCAAGTCCACCATCGTCGGCCTGTTCTGCGCCTGGCTGCTGGGCCGCGATCCGTCGCTGCGCATTCTGGTGCTGGCCGCCGACCAGGCGCTTGCCGTGAAGATGGTGCGCAACGTCAAGCGCATCGTGGAGCGCCACGCCTTCCTTGAGCGCCTGAAGCCGGAGCGCCTGGACCAGTGGGCCAGCGACCGCTTCACCGTCGAGCGCCCGCACGAGCTGCGCGACCCGTCGATGCTGGCGCGCGGCATCGGCGCCAATATCACCGGCAGCCGCGCGGATGTCGTGATCTGCGACGACGTGGAGGTGCCGAACACCTGCGAGACGGCGGAGAAGCGCACCGACCTGCGCGAGCGGCTGGCCGAGATCGACTACGTCCTGGTCAGCGGCGGCATGCAGCTCTACGTCGGCACGCCGCACACCTATTACACGATCTATGCCGGGACGCCGCGCACCGACGCAGGCGAGGAGCAGCCCTTCCTCGCCGGCTTCCGGCGGCTGGAGCTGCCGTTATTGGAAGGCGACGGGACCTCGGCGTGGCCCGAGCGGTTTCCGCCGCGCCAGATCGAGTCCATGCGCCGGCGCAGCGGTCCGAACAAGTTCGCCAGCCAGATGCTTTTGCAGCCGGTGAACATCGCCGACGGGCGCCTGGATCCCGACAAGCTGGTGTTCTACGACGGCGAACTGGACTACGCCGAGGGCAACCGCGAGGCGGTGCTGACCCTGGCCGGGCGGCGTCTGGTTTCCGCAAGCTGCTGGTGGGACCCGTCCTACGGCTCGCCGCGCGGCGGCGACGGCAGCGTCATCGCCGCCGTCTTCGTCGATGGCGAGGGGCGGTACTACCTGCACCGCATCGCCTATCTGACGCACGATTCGGCGAAGCTGGCCGAGGTCGACGAGGCGACGCAGCAGTGCCGCGCCGCCGCCCGCTTCGCGCGGTCGCTCTACCTGCCGTGCATCACGCTGGAGACCAACGGGCTGGGCCGCTTCCTGCCGGGCCTGCTGCGCCGGGAGCTGTCGGCCATGGGCGTGCCCTGCGCGGTGCGGGAGATCGCCACGCACCGTTCCAAGGACGTCCGCATCCTGGAGGCCTTCGACGCCCCGCTGGCCGCTGGCGCGTTGCACGCCCACCGCGGCATCCGCGAGACACCGTTCCTGCGCGAGATGCGGGAGTGGCGGCCCGGCGCCACCGGCGTCCGCGACGACGGCCTGGACGCTGTCGCGGGCTGCCTGTTCACCGAACCCGTCCGCCTGCCGCGCCAGGCATCGTCGGGCCGCTGGAACTGGCGGCCGGGGGCGGGCGGCATCTCCGCGCCCAGCGATTTCGAGGTGTGAGCGGGGCGCGAGAGTACTTCGTCGGCAAGGCAGGCAGCTTCCCCTTCACCCTGTCCCTCTCCCCCGACGCGGGGGAGAGGGAACGACAAACGCGCGGGCATTCGAACATGGCCGTCCCGCCGCCGAGTGGCCGTGACGGTGCGCTTATCGTCCCCTCGCCCCGCTTGAGAGGGGAGAGGGACAGGGTGAGGGGCGCCCCGGTGCCGAAGACATCCCCAACAATCCCAAACCCAATCAGGAGCCATCGATGACGCAGTTCTGGACGATGAACTTCGCCTGGTGGATCGCCGTGGTCGAGATACCGGCGATGACCGGGCTGTTCCTACTGATTTGGCGCATCAAGCGGGAGCTGCATGAGACCCTGGACGCCGTCCGCCGGCGCCTGGAGGACGAGCAGGCCGAGCAGCGCCAGCAGCTTGCCGCCTACAAGGTCGAGGTGGCGACCACCTACGCCTCGATCCCCGCCCTGCGCGACACCGAGGGGCGGCTGACGTCGCATCTGGTGCGTATCGAGAAGAAGCTGGATTCCCTGGGCTTCCCGGCGATGGGAGAGCGGGAATGAAGGCGGCCCGGGCGGCGAGGTCGCTGGTGGCGATGTACCGCACGCCGCCGGTGCCGGAGGCGGACCCGGCCGAGCTGGATGCCGCCTGGATCGCCCATCGCCTGTTCGCTTCCCACGCTGACGAGCCGGTGCGCACGCTGGAAGCGCTGGCGGTCGCCGAGGCCAACCGGCTGCGCCGGCAGGCGGGGCGGGAGCGGCTTTATCCGAAGCTGCCGGCGCCGCCGGACGACGACGCGCGCTACCGCGCCTGCCTGCGCACGGCGCGTCGGGCGCTTGCCGGTGCGCTGCCCGGCTACATCGGCGGGGCGACCCACTATCACCGCCGCAACGTCGAGCCGCGCTGGGCGGCGCAAATGACGCCGGCGGCCGAAGTCGGCGACTTCATTTTCTACGAGCGGGAGGATTGAGCCGTGCTGCCAGCCATACTCGCCCAGATCGGCCTGCCGATCCTGACGCGCGTCGTCTCCAGCGGGCTGTCGGCCATCGACGATCCGGCGGCCAGGGCGGCGTCGAAGGCGCTTGGCGAAGTCGGCGACGCGCTTGCAGGCGACCGCGTTGCGCCGGAGCAGCTTGCCGCCGCCAACCGCCATGTCGAAGCGATGACCCGCCTGTCGGTGGAGCGCGAGACCGGCGTCCTGGCCCAGATCAACGAGACCATGCGCACCGAGGCGCGCAGCGAGGACGCCTATGTGCGCCGCTGGCGGCCCACCTTCGGCTACGCGGTGGCGGTGACCTGGACGGTGCAGATGGCGGGCCTGACCTACGCCGTCGTCATGACCCCGAAGCACGCCGGCGAGATCCTGGCGGCGATGACGCACCTCTCGGTGATCTGGAGTGTTGCGCTGTCGGTGCTGGGCATCAACGTCGCCAAGCGCTCGCAGGACAAGGCGGTCGCCGCCGGGCGGACGCCCGCGCCAAGTCTGGTGCAGCGTCTGACGGCGCCGATTCTTGGCGGCAGCGAGCCAGCCGGCGGTGCGCAAGCCGCGAACGCCGCCCCCGCCGTGGCGCCGCAGCGGCCGCCGGGACCGCCGGGCGGTCGATAATGCGAGGGGTGGCGGGAGCGATGCCGGATCGAGTAGCCTCCACCCCGTCATGACAGGGCAGCGCATCTACCATATTTGCCAGCGCACGGCATGGGAGGCGGCAAGGCGCGAGGGTGCCTATCGCGGCTCCGACCTGGACCTGCGCGACGGCTTCATCCACTTCTCCACCGCCGCGCAGGCGGTCGAGACGGCCAAGGTGCATCTGGCCGGGCAGGACGGCCTCGTGCTGCTGGAGGTCGATCCGGCGGCGCTGGGCGACGCCCTGCGCTGGGAGGCCTCGCGCGGCGGCCAGGCTTTCCCGCACCTCTACGCCGCCTTGCCCGTGGCGGCCGTGGTTGCGGTTCACGACCTGCCGCTGGGGCCGGACGGCCGCCACATCTTCCCGCCGCTGTAGCCGGAGGGCAGGTTGGATATCTACTCTGCGGCCGTCCCCCTGCTTCGCTGCCTCGACCCGGAGACCGCGCACAACTTGACGCTGCGAGCGTTGCGGCTGGGCCTCGGCCCCCGGCAGCGCGAGGCGGACGACCCAATCCTGTCGCAGACGCTGTGGGGCCGGCGGTTTCCCAATCCGGTCGGCATCGCGGCCGGCTTCGACAAGGACGCGGTGGCGATAGGTCCGCTGCTGGACCTCGGATTCGGCTTCGTCGAGGTGGGCAGCGTCACCCCGCGCCCGCAG
Source organism: Ferruginivarius sediminum (assembly GCF_003344765.1). Taxonomy (GTDB): domain Bacteria; phylum Pseudomonadota; class Alphaproteobacteria; order Kiloniellales; family Rhodovibrionaceae; genus Ferruginivarius; species Ferruginivarius sediminum. The sequence continues at coordinate 6,262 of NZ_QPMH01000036.1, forward strand.
CCCGGCAACCCGCGCCCGCGCGTCTTCCGCCTGCCCGGGGACGGGGCCGTCATCAACCGCTACGGGTTCAACAGCGCCGGTGCCGGGGCCGTGGCGGCGAACCTGCGGGCCTTTCGCGCCGGCGGCCGCAAGGGCATCGTCGGCGTCAACCTGGGCAAGAACCGCGACAGCGAGGACGCCGCCGCCGACTACGAAGCTGGCGTGCGCGCTCTGGCCGGCTACGCCGATTACGTCGTCGTCAACGTCTCTTCCCCGAACACGCCCGGCCTGCGGGCGCTGCAGGGGCGCCGGGAACTGGCGGCGCTGCTGGCCCGCGTGCAGGACGCCTTGCGGGAAACGGTGCCGGACGCGACGCCGCCGCTGCTGCTCAAGATCGCGCCCGACCTGACCGTTGCCGACCGCGAGGATATCGCCGGCGTCGTGCTGGAACGCGAACTCGACGGGCTAATTGTTTCGAACACCACGATCGAGCGTCCCGCCGACCTGAAGGGCCGGCACCGCGACGAGCGCGGCGGGCTGAGCGGCCGCCCGCTGTTCCATCCCTCCACCCGGCTGCTGGGCGAGATGTATCGCCTGACCGGCGGGGGCGTGCCGCTGATCGGCGTGGGCGGCATCGCAAGCGGTGCCGATGCTTACGAAAAGATCCGGGCGGGCGCCAGTCTCGTACAGCTTTACACCGGGCTGGTTTACGCCGGGCCGGGCGCGGTGGCGCGGATCAAACGGGAGCTTGCGGCATGCCTACGCCGGGACGGCCTGAGTTCCATGTCGGAAGCCAGGGACATGGACCGATAGATCGCAATTTAGCGGAATATTCCTCGCGTAACTTCAACTTTTTGTGTTTTGTGCTGTTAAGCCCGTGATGACAATTACGGGTTTAGCAAATCATGCGGTGGACATCTCGCGAAGAAGCAGAACTCCGCCACAAAAGGCTAAATATTCTGAGTGCTAAATTAGGTGGGAATTTGGTTTTACCCATGTTAGAGCGAGGCCGCCTTTCCAACGCGGACTACATAACCACAATGAGCCAGACCAAGGCTTACAGCACAGTCGAAGTGCTACATGACCTCTTGACGTCGTGCATGGCCGGCGAGGGGAGCCTTGCCGAGGGCCTTGACCGTATGGACTGCCCGGTCGTCGCCACATCGGCTTCGGAAAGCCCGGAAGAGCAGGTCATCCTCTACGCGAACGACGCGTTCTGCCGGCTTGTCGGACAGCCGCGCGAGCAGCTTTCCGAACGGCCGTTGCATACCGTCTATGCCGAGGGCGTCAGCGCCGACGCGTCGCGGCGCTTTGGCCAGAGCGTGCAGCGCGACGGCGCGAGCCGGATGCTGCTGACTGTGGATACGAACTCGGGCGGCGCGCGGCGTGTGGAGGCGACGGGCCTGCGGGTGGATGCGTCCTCCGGGCTCGGAATGGGCGCTGCTTTCGTCGTTCTGGTGCGGCCGCTGGAGCAGGCGGAGTTGATCCCCGCCGGTGCCCCGGTCCCCGAGAGCTACCGGATCGCGCTTCTGGTCGAGACGTTGTTCCGTCGGTACATCCGCGAAAACTATCGTCAGGGCATGCACCCCGCGCAGTGGTCGGCCCTGCGGTTCTTCAAGCTGTCGCCGCCGGACGAGCGCACGCTGACCAGTTTCGCCAAGGCCCATCACACGACGATGGGCACGGCGTCCACGACGGTCTCCACGCTGGTCGGCAAGGGCTACCTGAAGAAGCACGGGTTTCGCGGACCGATCGAGATCACGCCGGAGGGCGAGAAGGTCCTGCAGCAGGATCCGCTGGGCACGGTGGCCGAGGCGCTGGCCGAAATGCCGGAAGACGAGCGGGCCTGGGCACGCCACACCCTGACGACGCTCGTCGAGGGGCTGGACGGCGACAACGATTGACGCTAACTGCGGGACGAAGTTCCGAAGCGGGCGGGGCTGGCCCGGTGGCCGCGCCCGGTCCCGCTTCCCGTTTCCTGCACGCGTCAATGGTTGGCCAACCCGCGATGACCGACACCCCGCCGATCCTGTCAGGCCTGTCCGAGCTGGCCGACGACTACGATGCCTTCATCCTCGATCTCTGGGGCGTGCTGCACGACGGCGTGCGGGCGTATCCCGAGGCGGTCGAGTGCATGCGCCGCCTGAAGGCGGGCGGCAAGACGCTTCTCGTCCTCTCCAACGCACCCCGGCAGACGGTTCATGTCGCCCGGACGATGGAGCGCCTGGGACTGGACGGCGATCTTTATCACCACCTGATGTCGTCGGGCGAGGATACCTGGCGCCACCTGCGCGACCGGCCAAACGACTGGTACCGCGAACTCGGCCGGCGCATGTATCACTTGGGACCCGAGCGCGACGCCAACATGCAGGAGGGCCTGGACGTCACCCGCGTCGAGGACATCCAGTTCGCCGAATTCCTGCTGAACACCGGGCCGGTCAGCGCCAAGATCGACCTCGATGCGTTGGAGCCGCTGCTGCGCCAGGCCGCCGACCGCGAGCTGCCGATGGTGTGCGCCAATCCCGATCTCGTCGTGATGCGCGGCGGCGAGCGGGAGCTTTGCGCGGGCGCCGTGGCCCGCCGCTACGAAGAGCTGGACGGCGAGGTGCGTTATCACGGCAAGCCGCATCGGGGAATCTACGACACCTGCTTCGACATCCTGGGCGACCCGGACCCGGCGCGGGTTCTGGCCGTCGGCGACACCCTTCGCACCGACATCGCCGGCGCCAACGCGGTCGGCATCGATTCCGTCCTGATCACCGGCGGCATCCACGGCGAGGAATTGAAGGTTCACATGGGCGAGACGCCCCAACCCGGCGACCTGGCCGACCTCTACGCCCGCGAAGCCCAGCAGCCGACCGCCGCGATGGCCGCATTCCGCTGGTGAGATTTCAGTTTATACGATCATAAGTTGAATATTTTCGAACGGACTTGCAAATAGCATGTCCCCATGATTTTTGAGTCGTAGCGCAATAATCGATTCTCCACTCCAAGATCACTCGACATGCAGCTTGCTTTGGCGAAAGCCCGCTACGAAGGTCTGCGTGCCGCCGCTCGGCATGCTACCCAGGAAGCCAGTGCCGATGTCCTTCCGCAGCATAATTGGCGAGACGCGCCCTTCGACCTTTCGCTTTGTCCAATCGATGCTGCTGCTCTTAACTTCTGGGAGGCGTGGTGGCACGGAAAACAATACGATAACGGCGGGCCTGTCGGATTCCCATGGGATGTTCTCGCGGTGCATTTCCGCAAGCGACCGAAACGGTTCGAGGTCGCCTTATGGGGCGGGAGTACCCTTTGTGCCCTGGCCGTTGGTCTCCCCTCGCGTGGAGAAGACAACCTGACCCTGCATTTTCTTGAGAGATACTGGGGCACCAACCCGATTTCTGGATATATCGCTCCGATCGTCATCGATGCCGCGGATAACTATGCCGCGATACTTGGGAAGCGGAGCCTCAAGATAAAGAACCCGGTAAGGGGGGCGGTCCACATTTACGAGACTCTGGGATTCAAACTTGCGACATCAGGCATGGTTCACTCATACTATGCTAAAGAGGTGAAGAAATGAGCCGGTCATCATCAGCATTGGTCCAGGAAAACGCCTTCTTGACGGGTCGGAACGAAAGTTTCCGGTGCGGACTTGAGGTTTTGCGCTCGCGGCGGAGTGTGCTGCAACAGCTTGGCGAAGAGCAGTGGGCGGCGATCGAGCGGCATCGCGGGGCCGAAACGATAGGCACCCGCGAAGATGCCGAGCGGCTGGATATCGACCAGGATTGATTTTCCCGCGATAAGGGACGGACGTTTTCCCTATATAGCGGCTGCCCGAGCGCCTTGCGCAATGCGTGGGCTGGATTGTTGCGACTCCGGGTCAACGCCCGCATAGACGACTTGCCCGCAATCTCGCTATATTTCTTTGCTGCACACGCGAAGGAGGAGCCGAGGTGGCGGATTTTCCGAGGAAGACGCGCGCCGACTGGGAGGCGCTGGCCAAGCGGGAGCTGAAGGGCGAGGATCCCTCGAAGCTGGATTGGCACACGCCCGAGGGCATCGAGGTCAAGCCGCTTTACACCGAGGAAGACCTGGAAGGGCTCGACCACCTGGGCTCGATGCCGGGCTTCCCGCCCTATACGCGCGGGCCGCGGGCGACGATGTACACCAACCGCCCCTGGACGCTGCGCCAGTACGCCGGCTTCTCCACCGCCGAAGAGTCGAACAAGTTCTACCGCGAGGCGCTGGCGAACGGGCAGGCCGGGCTTTCCGTCGCCTTCGACCTGGCCACGCACCGCGGCTACGATTCCGATCATCCGCGTGTCGTCGGCGATGTCGGCAAGGCGGGTGTCGCGATCGATTCCGTGGAGGACATGAAGATCCTCTTCGACCAGGTCCCGCTCGACAAGATGAGCGTGTCGATGACCATGAACGGCGCGGTGCTGCCCGTGATGGCCGGCTACATCGTCGCCGCGGAGGAGCAGGGCGTCGGCCAGGACCAGCTTTCGGGCACGATCCAGAACGACATCCTGAAAGAGTTCATGGTCCGCAACACCTACATCTATCCGCCCGAGCCCTCGATGCGGATCGTTGCGGACATCATCGAGTACACCGCCAATCATATGCCACGGTTCAACTCGATCTCGATTTCCGGCTACCACATGCAGGAGGCCGGCGCCACGGCGGTGCAGGAGCTGGCATTCACCCTGGCCGACGGCCTCGAATACGTGCGCACGGCGAGGGCGCGCGGCCTCGACGTCGATAAATTCGCGCCGAGGTTGTCGTTTTTCTTCGCGATTGGTATGAACTTCTTCATGGAAGCTGCCAAGCTGCGCGCGGCGCGGACCTTGTGGGCACGCCTGATGCGGCAGTTCGAGCCGCGGGACCCGAAATCGCTGGCGCTGCGCACGCACTGCCAGACCTCGGGCGTGTCGCTGGCCGAGCAGGACCCCTACAACAACGTCGTGCGAACGGCCTACGAGGCGCTGGCCGCCGTGCTGGGCGGCACGCAGTCGCTGCACACCAACGCCCTGGACGAGGCGGTGGCGTTGCCAACCCGCTTCTCCGCCCGGATCGCGCGCAACACGCAGCTTATCCTGCAGCACGAGACGGGTGTGGCCAACGTCGTCGATCCGCTGGCCGGCAGCTACTACGTCGAGAGCCTGACGAACGAGCTGATCGAGCAGGCGCAGGCCCTGATCGACGAGGTCGAGGAGCTGGGCGGCATGACCAGGGCGGTCGAGTCCGGCATGCCGAAGATGCGTGTCGAGGAGTCCGCCGCGAAGCGGCAGGCGCGCATCGACCGGGGCGAGGAGGTCATCGTCGGCGTGAACAAGTACCGGCCGGAAGGCCGCGACGAGATCGAGATCCTGGACATCGACAACACCAAGGTTCTTCAGGATCAGGTGAAGAAGCTGGAAAAAGTCCGCGCCAATCGCGACGAGGCGAAGGTGAAGGAGACGCTGGCCGCGTTGACCGAGGGCGCGCGCGACGGCAAGTCGAACCTGCTGGCGCTGTCGATCGAGGCGATGCGGGCCCGGGCGACCGTCGGCGAGGTCTCCGACGCGCTGGAGACGGAGTTCACTCGCCACCGGGCGGTGATCCGCTCAATCTCGGGCGTCTACGGCTCGGCCTACGAAGGCGACGACGGCTTTCGCCGCATTCAGGACGAGGTCGAGGCCTTCGCCCGCGAAGAGGGTCGCCGGCCGCGTATGCTGGTGGTCAAGCTGGGCCAGGACGGCCACGACCGGGGCGCCAAGGTGATCGCAACGGCCTTCGCCGACATCGGCTTCGACGTCGACGTGGGAGCGCTGTTCCAGACGCCGGAGGAAGCCGCGCGGCAGGCCATCGAGAACGACGTTCACGTGATCGGTGTCTCCAGCCAGGCTGCGGCGCACAAGACGCTGGTGCCGCAGCTTCTGGAGGAGCTGAGGAAGGCCGGGGCCGACGACATCATCGTCGTCTGCGGCGGCGTGATTCCGCCGCAGGACTACGATACGCTGCTGAAGTTGGGCGTCAGCGCGGTCTACGGGCCGGGTACCAACATTCCGCACGCCGCCAGCGAGATCATCGGCACCGTGCGCCGGCACCGGGCGGCGGCATAGCGTAAGGAAACGGGCGGGGGGCTCATGGCGGGGCGAGCGCTGGGCTGGTGGGCCGGCCTTACGGTCGGATTGGCGGCGACGGCCGGATGGCTGGCGGCGGGCTGGTGGTACATCGCCACCACGGTCGGCTGGTCGAACGCGCTGATCCTGTTGCCGCACGAACTGGGGGCAATGGCGGCGGGCGTGTTCGCGCCGCTGGCCTTCCTGTGGCTGCTGCTGCTGTTCCTGCTGCGCGGCGGCACGCTGCGGCGCGAGACGCGGGAGCTTCTCAACCGCCTGAACGCCATGACCTATCCGCCGGAGGAGGCGGAGTCGCGCGTCGCCCGCGTCGCCGACTCCCTGCGCGGCCAGGCCGAGAGCCTGGAGCGCACCTCCGACGAGGTCGCCGCCCGCCTGGAGAAGCTGCAACAGGGCTTTCGCAAGCAGTCGCAGGAACTGACGGGTGCGGGTGTGCGTGCCGCCAGCCAGGCGGAGAACGTGCGCGACAGCCTGAAGGACCAGCTTGACAGCCTGACCAGCGTGCGCGGCGAGATCGACCGGCTGTTGAGCGATGCGCGCCAGGCCACCGACACGCAGGCGGACACCCTGACGACGGCGACCAGGGAGGCCTCGCGCACCGCCGAGGAGATCGCGCAGTCCCTGCGTGCGGCCGTGGCGGAGCTGTCCGACGCGCAGACGCAGGCCCGCGATGGCGGCCGCTCCCTGGCCGAGGCGATGGCCGAGCGGGCGCGCGAACTGGAAGACGCCGCCGAGCGGGCGCGGTCCGCCACCGAGGGCGTGCGCGACAGCCTGCAAGGCGATGTCGATACGCTGCGCCGCACGGGCGAGCAGGTCGGCGACCACGCCGCCAGCCTTGGCGAAACGTTGCGCGGGCAGCTTGCCGAGCTGGACACGGCGGGCGAGCGGGCCGTCGAGCGGGTGGAGCGGCTGAGCGATGCCCTGGCCGGGCGCAGCGACGATCTGAGTCGTCTCTCCGGCGAGGTGGCCGAGCGGGCGCAGGCGCTGTCCAGCGACCTGCAGCGGCGGACCGAGGACCTGCGCGACGTCTTCGATACCGCCGAGGCGCGCAGCCGCGGCTTCGGCGAGGCGGTGCGGGCGGAGGCGACGGCCCTGGGCGACAGTGCGGAGCGGCTGCGCGAGCGCGTGCAGCAGACGGCGCAGGGCCTGCAGGGCGACCTGGACGCGGCGCAGGAACGGATGCGCGGCAAGCTGGGCGAGACCGTAGCCGACGTGGAAAGCCGCCTGGACGACGCGCGGCAGGCCGCCACGGCGGGACTGGAGGAAACCGTCGCCGAGGCGGGCCGGCGTCTGGCGGAAGCCGGAGAGGCGACCCGGCGGACGCTGGCCGACAGCACGCGCGGCCTGGAGCAGGACAGCGCGGCGGCGGCCGAGGCCCTTGGCACACGCCTGGACGAGGCGGCGAAAGCCCTGGTGGCCCGCATGGACGAGGGGGCCGGCGACCTGGAGCGCCGCCTGGGCGAGAGCGCCCGCGTCACCGGCGAGCGCATCCGCACGGCGGGCGAGAGCGAGGCTGGCCGCCTGAGCGACGCCGCCGCCTCGGCGGAGCAGAGCCTGCGGCGCATGGGCGAGGAGATCGCCCCGCAGGCGCAGGCACTGGAAGAGGCCGGGCGCCGCGCAGTGGAGCAGTCGCGCGGGGCCGGCGAGACCTTCCGCGAGGAGGCGCGCGCCCTGGGCGAGCTGGCGGCACAGGCCGGCGAGCAGCTTGGCCGCTCCGGCCAGGAGGTGGTGCGCCGGGCCGAACTGATGGGCAAGGCGGCGGAGGCCGCGACCGAGCGCACCGAGCGGCTGTCCGGCGCGCTGCGCGACCAGAGCGCGGAGATCGCCACGGCGTTCAAGCAGGCGCACGAGGAGGCGTCCCGCCTGCGCCGTGCCGCGCAGGAGGAGGTGCGCGACCTGGGCCAGATCTCGGCCGACCTGCGCAACCTGACGCGGGAAATGGGGCAGATGTTGAGCAGCCCCGCCAAGGACCTGCTGGAGATGGCCCGTCAGGCGCGCCAGACCACCGAGGAGATCCGCGAGGAGCTGCGCGCCCAGAAGGCGGACGTGGCGGAAGGCCAGGAGGAGACGCTGGAGCGCCTGACCCGCATGGGCGATCTGGCGGAACAGAAGACCGCGGCCCTGAGCGAGGCGGTGGAGCAGGCGCTGACCCGCACCGGCGACCTGGGCACGGCGATGGAGCGGCGTGGCGAGGCGCTGCAGCGCAGCGTCGAGGAGGTGGCCGAGCGCATAGAGGCCCTGGGCCAGCGCTTCCGCCAGCAGAGCCAGGACCTCGTCAAGGCCTCCGAGGAGGCGGCGGTGCAGGCCCGGCAGGTGCGCGAAAGCGGCATAGAGGGCAAGCGCGAGGTGTTCCTGCGCACCGCCACGGTGATGATCGAGGACCTGAACTCCATGGCCATCGACCTGGATCAGGTGATGGACAGCGACGTTCCCGACGACGTCTGGAAACGCTATCAGCGCGGCGATCGCTCCGTCTTCGCCCGGCGCTTGCTAAGCCGGCGCGACCGCTTTACGCATGGCGAGATCGAGCGACTTTACGAATCGGACGGCCAGTTCCGCGACAAGGCGACCCGTTACATGAGCCAGTTCGAATCCCTCTTGAGCCAGGCCAGCAACTGCGATCCGGAGAACGTGCTGAGCGCGACCTTCATGACGGCGGACGTCGGCAAGCTGTATCTTCTGCTGGCACGCTCGCTCGGCCGTCAGCAGTAGCTACCGAGGTATGCGCCCCACCACGGTTGACCACAAGCTGGCCTGGCGCCAGCAAATCGACGTGATCCGCCGCCTGCTGCCCTACCTGTGGCCGCGGGACCGGAAGGATTTGCGCCTGCGCGTGATGGCGGCCGTCGTGCTGCTGATCCTGGCCAAGGTCGCCAACGTCTACGTTCCCATCGTTCTCAAGTACGCGACCGACGCGCTGTCGCCGAACGCCGAGAACGTTCTGGTGGCGGTGCCGCTGGGCTTGCTGCTGGCGTATGGCGCGGTCAGGATGGCCGCGCGCGGCTTCGGCGAGATTCGCGATGCGGTGTTCGCCCGCGTGGCGCAGCACGCGATCCGCCAGGTGGGCTTGCAGGTGTTCCGACATCTGCACCGGCTCAGCCTGCGGTTCCATCTGGATCGGCGCACCGGCGGCCTCAGCCGCGCGATCGAGCGCGGGACGAAGGGCATCGAGTTCCTGCTGACCTTCGTGCTGTTCAACATCGCGCCCACGATCATCGAGATCCTGTTCGTCTGCGGCATCCTGTGGTGGATGTTCGACTGGCGCTTCGCCGCCGTCACCATCGTCTCCATCGCAGGCTACGTCGCGCTGACCTTCCGCCTGACGGAATGGCGCATCCGCTTCCGCCGCGAGATGAACACCGCCGACAGCGACGCCAACACCCGCGCCATCGACAGCCTGCTGAACTTCGAGACGGTCAAGTCGTTCAACAACGAGGCGCACGAGGCGCGGCGCTACGACAAGGGCCTGCGCATCTACGAGGATGCGGCGACGAAGAGCCGGGTCTCGCTTTCGGCGCTGAATGGGGCGCAGGGGGTGGTCCTTGCCATCGGTATCACCGCGATCATGACGCTGGCCGCTTTCGGCGTGGCGGCGGGAAACATGACGGTGGGCGATTTCGTCATGGTGAACGCCTATCTGATCCAGCTTTCCGTGCCGCTGAACCTGCTGGGCACCGTCTATCGCGAGATCAAGCAGTCGCTGGTGGACATGGAGGCGATGTTCGACCTGCTGGACCAGCCGCCGGAAGTGATGGACAAGCCGGATGCGCGGCCGCTGGAGATCAGCGACGGGCACGTCGAGTTCGACAACGTCGATTTCGGCTACGACCCCAGGCGGCCGATCCTGCACGGCATCGAATTCGCCGTGCCGGCCGGGCGGCGGGTGGCGGTCGTCGGCCCGTCGGGGGCGGGGAAGTCCACGATCAGCCGGCTGCTGTTCCGCTTCTACGACGTCACCGGCGGGGCCATTCGGATCGACGGCCAGGACATCCGCGAGGTGACGCAGGACAGCCTGCGCGCGGCCATCGGCATCGTCCCGCAGGACACCGTGCTGTTCAACGACACCATCTTCTACAACATCGCCTACGGCCGGCCCGGCGCCAGCGCGGAGGAGGTTCACGAGGCCGCGCGGCTGGCGCGCATCCACGATTTCATCATGGCGCTGCCGGATGGCTATGACAGCGTCGTGGGCGAGCGCGGCCTGAAGCTCTCCGGCGGCGAGAAGCAGCGCGTCGCCATCGCCCGCGCCATCCTGAAGCAGCCGCGCATCATGCTGTTCGACGAGGCGACCTCGGCGCTGGACACCAAGACCGAACGCGAGATCCAGACCTCGCTGGCGGAGGTGGCGCGCGGGCGCACCACGCTGGTGGTGGCGCACCGCCTGTCCACCGTGGTCGACGCCGACGAGATCCTGGTGCTGGAACAGGGCCGCATCGTCGAGCGCGGCCGCCACGCCGACCTGATCCGCGCCGGCGGCGCCTACGCCGTGATGTGGGCCCGCCAGCAAGCCGGCGGCGACGAGAACGAGGCGGCGGAGGCGGAGGTGCGGGCGGCGGAAACCCGGCGGCGGGCGTGATTCCCCTTGTGTCTTTGAATTTTGGCAGGATGGGCGGTGACGCGGTGCCGGGTCATGACCCGGCACCGCGTTGCGGCCGTGAGCCCGTTACCCCCTTGGCCTGGATACCGCGG
>NZ_QPMH01000037.1 GCF_003344765.1 Ferruginivarius sediminum
GGCCCGACTCTCGGTTTGTCGTCACCCACCGGCAGTAGGAGCCGTATGCGGGAATTCCGCTCGTACGGATCTGTGCGGGGGGCGGCCGGTGACGGCCGTCCCTACCGCGATAGAAATCCGCGCCATACCTGGCGACCGAAACGCGCGGGCTGAGCCTGAAAAAAGTTCGCCGAACGCGCAGAAAACTGCGGAGTTGCGGGGCGATTCGAGGTAGACTCGGAGGCATGGAAAACGGCTCCACCGAGATCGTCGAGCTCCGCGCCCAACTGGCCGCCGCCCTTGCCCGGGCTGACGCCGCAGAGGCCGATCTGGCGCGGGAACGCGCCAAGGCCTCCAGCACCGAGGCGCTGATCGCCAGCCTGAAGCTGCACATCGAGAAGCTGCGCCGCGAGCTCTACGGCCAGCGCTCGGAGCGCAAGCAGCGCCTGCTCGAGCAGTACGAGTTCGAGCTGGAGGAGCTGGAGGCCAAGGCCACCGAGGACGAACTCGCCGCCGAGGACGCCGCCGCCAAGACCACCTCGGTGCAGGCGTTCGAACGTCGGCGCCCGGCGCGTCGACCGTTCCCCGAGCACCTGCCGCGCGAGCGCCGCGTCGAGCCGGCGCCGGAATGCTGCGAGGCGTGCGGCGCCGACAAGCTCGTCAAGCTGGGCGAGACGATCACCGAGACGCTGGAAAGCGTGCCGCGCCAGTGGAAGGTGATCCAGACGGTGCGCGAGAAGTTCAGTTGCCGCTGCTGCGAACACATCACCCAGCCGCCGGCGCCGTTCCATCCGGTGCCGCGGGCCTGGGCCGGGCCCAGCCTGCTGGCGATGATCCTCTACGAGAAGTTCGGCAACCACCAGCCGCTGAACAGGCAGAGTGAACGCTACGCGCTGGAGGGCGTCGAGCTCAGCGTGTCCACGCTGGCCGACCAGGTGGGCGCCTGCGCCCACGCGCTCAAGCCGCTGCACGACCTGATCGCCGAGCACGTCCTCGCCGCCGAGCGGCTGCACGGCGACGACACCACCGTCCCCGTGCTGGCCAGGGGCAAGACGGTGACCGGCCGGGCCTGGGTCTACGTGCGCGACGACGCGCCGTTCGGCGGCGCCAAGCCGGCCGCGCTGTTCAAGTGTTCCCGGCACCGCCGCGGCGAGCACCCGGCCGAGCACCTGAAGGACTTCACCGGCGTCCTGCAGGCCGACGCCTACGGCGGCTACAACGAGCTTTACGCGGCGGGCGCGATCAAACCGGCGTTCTGCTGGGCACACGGTCGGCGCAAGTTCTACGAACTGGCCGACATCGCCAAGACCGCGAAGCGCGGCAAACCCGCCCCGCCGATCTCGCCGCTGGCGCTGGCGGCGGTGAAACGCATCGACGCGGTGTTCGACATCGAGCGCGCGATCAACGGCCGTCCGCCGGACGAACGCCTGGCCGTGCGTCAGGAGACGGTCCGCCCGCTCGTTGACGACCTCGAAGTCTGGCTGCGCGAGAACCGCGCCGGCCTGTCTCGGCACGACGACGTCGCCCGGGCCATGGACTACATGCTCAAGCGCTGGACCGGGTTCAGCGCGTTCCTCGAGGACGGCCGCATCTGCCTGACCAACAACGCTGCCGAGCGGGCGCTGCGCGGGCTGGCCCTGGGAAGGAAATCGTGGCTGTTCGCCGGCTCCGATCGCGGCGGTCGTCGAGCCGCCGTCATCTACACACTGATCTTCACCGCGAAGATGAATGGAATCGATCCGCAGGCCTGGCTCGCCGAGGTCCTCGCCCGAATTGCCGGGCTCCCGCAGGCCCGGCTGCACGAGCTCCTGCCCTGGAACTGGAAGGCCGCTCGCCAGCCTGCTCAAGCAGCCTGAGCCGCGACCCTCACCGGATGCTTACGTAGGATCGCTGCGTCGCCGGCGACAAATTATGGACCGTCATGTCCTCGATCATTCGCCGGCGGAGCGAGCTCATCGTGGCCATCGGGGGATCTCCTGTTTGGTGTTGGCGCTGACAACAACCGCCATCATCCCAGACAGGAGGCCCCACAGGCTCATGACACCTTAATTCCCGGCGACAGCGGGTTCGTTCAATCTCTTTAATGGGCCGGTACCTAACCCCGCCCCGAGGGCGCCGCTATCAGGGGATAACCATCGCTGTACATCTTATCGCCCCCTCCAATCGCCGCTTTCATATATAGCCAAAGCGCATTCCCGGAACCACTCATCTCTGCACCTATCGCCATGAAACACGGGGCATAACTCGATCCATGCAAATATTTTCCGCATGCTCCATCGTTCGATTAAGAAGGTCCGCAACAACTTCATTGGTCATGTACGTAGGTTTTAAGCCGAGTTCCAGCAATCCAGTGTAAACTGGATTATAGTAATGCTCCTCGGCTTCCCGTCTTGGATTGGGAATGTTATCAATCGTCACGTTCAGGCCAATCTCTTTTGCCGCGTGCCTAATCTTTCCTGCAATTTCCAACACCGTGAAAGTTTCCGTCAGCTGGTTCAGGACACGCAGTTCACCCGGATCGACAGGGTTTCTTGCTGCCAGTTCAACGCACTGAAGCGTGTCGTTCAGATTCAAGTAGCCGCGCGTTTGTCCGCCACGACCGTATACAGTCAACGGAATACCTGCGACAGCCTGGACGAGGAATCGATTTACGACAGTGCCAAAAATGTCATCATAGTGAAAATTTGGAGCTAAACGCGGGTCCATAATAGATTCTGATGTCGATAAACCATAAACTGGGCCCTGCATTAGATCGGTGACTCGTAGTCGATATAATCGCGTATAGAAGTACAAAATATCAGTGTCTAAAATTTTTGTTGTATGATATAAAGATCCTGCAGCACGGGGAAAAAGGAAACGATCCTTGCGGCCTTTATGCTCTATATCGATGAACCCTTCCTCGATATCAATATTTGGTGTCCCATATTCACCCATTGTGCCCAATTTAATGATATGACAATTGGGGGCATGCGCTATAACAGCCCAAATAACATTGAATGTGGTTGTCAGGTTATTGGATAAAGTGAGAGCGGCCTGACGGCGACCGATCATCGAGTATGGCGCTGATGGCTGCTCGGCGTAGTGAACGACACACTCTGGTTGAAATTCCTCAAAAATCTCCGCAACGAATGCGTATTCGGCGAGATCGCCGATCCGTACGTCAATCTCGTGGCCCGAAACTGCCCGGAATATATCGGTACGGTCCTGCAAGTTTGGAGTGTTAACCAATGGCTCGGATCGCGTTTCCAGCGCAATCTGACGGCGTAAGTAATTGTCTACCGCCATCACTTGGTGGCCGCGGGCTGCGAAATGCATAGCGGTTGGCCAACCAAGATAGCCGTCGCCGCCAAGGATCAATATGCGCATTCTATAGTTCTCCTGTTAGGCTCAATGCAGGTCTGCGACATATTGGCGTCCGCGTACGGTGCCGCCGCCATGAATATCTCAGCTGCAGCCTCTGCGCCAAGATGGCGAGTGAGGTTTTCCGAAATGGCTCAGACCGCTTAAACCGCTGTCGCCTCGGCGTCGCCGCAAACCTGGAATAGAAAAGACTCGACCCGGCGCGTTCGCTCGTCAATGCTGAATTCGTTAGCTGCCGCGCATCGGCTTCGTTCTCCAAGACGCTGACGGAGTTCTGGGTGGTCGGCTAGATCGAGCATTGTTTGTGCCAATGCCTCGGGTGAACCCGCCGAGTAGAGACGTCCGCAATCATAAAACGAGACGATCGATTCGATCTCTCTGAGTCTAGGTGCAACTATAGGCAAGCCTGCAGCGGCATAATCAACCAGTTTTGTTGGCACTGCCCCTTCAAACAGTTCGCATTTGCTAAGCGTACATAATCCGATGTCCGCGGCTGCATAATAATCCCAAATAGATGCCCGAGAGAGTGGGGGGAGAAACTTAACATTGGCGAGATCAAGTCGCCGAGCTTCGAGTTCGAGTTCATGCCGATATACGCCATCGCCGATCAAAACGATACAGAGGTGCGGGTAATTGCGGAGGGCATCGGCCGCTTGAAGAACGATACTCAGATCGTTTGCATAGCCGAGTGTGCCAGCATAAAGCGCTACGACTTGCTTGGACCAGCCCTGGTCCCGACGAACGGCTTCCCGAGTTTCGGTATTGGTGTTGGTGGGCCGTTCCACAGCGCATCTTGCGACGAGTATGTTCGCGGAAGGTGTCTTATGGCGCACGCCCTCAGCAACCCCGTTCGTGAGTGCGATAACAGCGTCGGCATGACGATAGAGAAACACTTCAAGTGTTTCAGTTGCGCGAATTATCATGCGATTGCGGACAACGCCAAGGGTAACGACTGCTTCGGGCCAAAGATCGCGAATCTCCAGTACGAGTTTGGCCCCTACGATGCGTGCATAGACCCACGCAGTCAGTGCCGGGAATAATGGGGGGCTGGATGCAAGAACCACATGCGGTCGTCCAGCAGCAAAAAGTCCCGCAATGCACGTGAATGTAAAAAGAAAATAACTAATTATTCTTCGGAGCCGCGATCGGCTTTCTTCGTTGCCGGAATTTGTGCGAAAAACTTCAATTTCTCCATCCTGCTCGCGATATACAATACTCCACGGATTTTGTCTTGCACCGAACTTGCGTCGATCCATGTAGCCGTATCGGCCGGCAACGACGCGCACTGCGTGTCCGTTTCGGGATAGCGCTGCGGCGGTGTCTGCAAGAAGCGAAATTCCTGGTGACGCGCTGCGCTGATAGTATTGAGAGAGGATCGTAATCTTCATATCCGTTGATGCGCCAAGTGCTTGGGATGAATGGATGTAGCGTGCCGATTGACGCGTTGGCAACACCTCGTTATAGCGTAGCTATCCACTAACTTAACCAGTGTTGAATCTTCCATGTGCGGAATTGCCGGAATCTGCAACCTCTCTGATAGTGCTAAGCCTGTCGACCGGCGAGAAATTGCGGCTATGAACCGATTGATGGTTCACCGCGGACCCGATGACGAGGGCATATGGCTTTCTGACCGTGGTAATGTCGGCTTGGGACATAGGCGCTTGGAGATCATCGATCTGTCGTCTGCCGGTCATCAACCGATGGAGGGGGGCAGTGGAACGCAACTCGTATTCAACGGCGAGATTTATAATTACCGAGAATTGCGCAAGGAGTTGCGGGCATCTTGGGATTTTCACTCAAAAAGCGATAGCGAGGTCATTCTAGCCGCTTATGAAAAATGGGGAAAAGAATGCCCTCGGTATCTACGGGGGATGTTTGCGTTTGCGATATGGGATCCGCGCACGCAAAGCCTATTTGCAGCTCGTGACCGCTTCGGAATCAAGCCTTTTCATTATTTCACGAACGGAAATCAGCTGTTTTTTGCTTCAGAAATGAAGGCGTTGATGCCTTTTCTCGAGAATATAGAGACTGATTATATCGCTCTTTCAGAATATCTTGCGTTCCAATTTACTCTCGGCGACCAAACCATGTTCTATGGTGTACGCTCCCTTTCACCAGGACATATGATGAATATTTCTGGAGGGCAAATTCATATTGGAAAATACTGGGATATATCATACGAACTTGATTTCGACCATACACCAAAATTCTTTCACGAACGCCTACGTGAATTATTGGATGATTCGGTTCAAGCCCATCTCCTCGCCGATGTTCCTATCGGTAGCTATTTGTCTGGCGGGATCGATTCCAGTTTAATCGCGATTCTTGCCTCTCGCCATGACAAGCAGAACAATGCAGCATTTCACGGCAAATTTACAAGCCATCCCGGCTACGACGAAAGCAGATACGCGGAAGCGGCTGCGCGGGCCGGCGGCAAGGAACTACATCAAGCGTCCATGACTGCGGCCGATTTTCTTTCTAATATTGAGAAAGTTATTTATCATCTAGATCAGCCGACTGCGGGGCCAGGTTCCTTTCCACAGTTCATGATTTCAGGTCTCGCCGCCCAGCATGTAAAAGTTATTCTCGGCGGACAGGGCGGCGACGAGATCTTTGCCGGCTATGCTCGATATCTGATTGCATATTTTGAGCAATGCCTGAAAGCCGCGATTGAGGGGACATATCACAACGGTGACTTCGTTGTGACTGCCGAGTCGATCATTCCGAATCTGTCAAGCCTGGAAGAGTATAAGCCACTCCTAAAACAATTTTGGGAGCACGGGCTGTTTGACGACTTGGATGAGCGCTATTTGCGGCTCATTGACCGCTCTGCCGATATGGATGGCGAAGTCGACCCAACTTGTCTGAACCGGGAATCTGTTGTCCGTAACTTCCAAGGCGTATTCAACGGCAACGGGAGTGTGCATCATCGCGCTTACCTGGACAAAATGACTCATTTCGATTTCAAGACATTGCTGCCCGCCCTGCTGCACGTAGAAGACCGGGTGAGCATGGCTCATAGTCTAGAAAGCCGCGTACCACTATTGGATCATCCTCTCATTGAGTTCGTCGCTACCGTCCCGGCGGACGTCAAGTTCCGAGACGGAAAGATGAAAACCATGCTGAAACAGGCATACAGCGACGTACTGCCGAAGAGTATCCTTGGTCGGCGAGATAAGATGGGATTCCCGGTTCCATTGAACGAATGGTACCAGGGAGAGCTTCGGGATTTTGTGCAGGATATATTTGGTAGTCAGTGCGCACGTCAAAGAGACATTTTCAATGTTGATAGAATTCGAAATTCAATTGACGAGAATAGAAGATTTAGTCGAAAACTTTGGGGCTTGATGTCGATTGAACTTTGGCACCGCCAATTTCATGACCAAGCTCAATCCTACCGTAGTTACGTGAATAACCCCCCTGAGAACATGTCTGTCGACGTTTGAAGAAGGCCGGCTGTTTTCTTGGGATTGGGAAGGCGTCTGAATAGATAGTGGACGCTGGCCGTTTGACGCAATTTGCTCTGACATGGCCAAGATGGCGCAACGGGTGTACAGTGATGGTTATCGCCTAACAGTGCCGCCTTTGGTGCGCGGTCAGGTGGCGGTTGCGTGAGTTTGTTGCGTTCCGGTTTTTCACTCGTTTTCTGGGGGTTTCGGGATTCCGTCCTTCAACGCCTGCAAGAGCGTGCGGCCTTTGATGCCACGCCCCTGATGCGGGCGTTTGGAATTGTAGTGTAGCAGGTAGGGCCTTGGCTGTTTTGAACAGCTCTTCCACTTGCATCAAATCGCGGTACCTGAGCACCGCCTGGAGCGGTGGGATGCGGGCGTTGGTGCGCAGGACGAAGATGCCCTCGTAGCGCGCCTCGTCGGCGAGCTTGCCGGGGTCGATCTCGAAGGCCCTGTGCCCGCGGTCGGTGGCGCGGAGATAGCGCCGGTAGGCGGAGTTGCCGATCAGCGCCTTGTCGCCGCGCTCGAGCTGGCGCGCCAGCCCGTCGACGATCGCCTGCCGGTCGGCGCGGTCCTTTTCCGCCTCGGCCTCGTTGCGGCACACGATGTAGCGCCTGCCCCGGACCACGACCTCCTTGACGAACAACTGGGTCTCACCCCTGGCGCGCTCGACCAACGGGGGCGTGAAGGGCGTGGCGTCGTCCAGCACGACGTCGCGCACCCACTTGTCGGTGCGCTCGCGCACGCCTGGCACGTACTCCAGTCCGCGTGCCTTCAGGCTGTCGATGGTCTCGGCCGAGATCATGCCGCGCTCGGCGACCGCATTCTTGCGGCTGAGGTTCTTGGCGACGCGCTGCTTGGTGTGCCCCGCCTCGCCGACGGTCTCCACGAGGTAGAGGTAGGTGTAGCCGCGAATTCGCTTCTCACGCACGAACATAGAGACGGCATCCTGGGATCGGTCGCTATGTCAAGCGAAACCGCGCCAAACGGGGAAAATATTAGCATCACACTTCGCGGTGCTGAAAGCGTAAACCGCAATTTTCTGCGGTTTTCCGGGCGTCAAAGCGTCGAAATCGGCCTTTCACTGTCCAAGATCAGTCTGGCGCGCCCGGCCTTGTCTTTGCCGCCGTTGACCCGAGAGGTCATCCCGATCTGGTCGCCGCGCTCCCGCTGATAGGTGAACTCCGTCCTGTCCTGCAGCAACAGGATCGGGCCCGTGGTCGCGGCGAACCGACCGTGCGTCGCCTCGAAATGACCGGTGAGGATCTCTTCTTCGCTGCCCCGGTCGTTCGAAAAGAAGCGATAGGCAGCTTTTGTATTGGCCCCACCCTGGCACGCCAAAGGGGTGCTCTCTCGCATGTCGCCCTCCATCTGCTCCAGCAGCTTGCGAAGCCGTTTGCTCAGCCGCTCGTCTACGAAGCTGGAGCTGGCAAGCTCACGATCAAGCCATGCGCCCGTCGCTCCATCCATCGGCACCGCTCCCCCGCGATTCGGTGCCCGACAAGAAATCATGACCGATTCCGGCCACGCAACAAAGTACGTGCCCCTCAGAGCGTTCGACTAAGTGTGGGCAATTGAAAGCCTCACCGGTACCGTGAAACGCAAAACCGGAGAGAAGAAACGCTGATACCCGCATGCGCCATTCATGCGCTGGCGAAGGCTTCCAGTTTGCGATGAAGAATCCCGAAGACGTCATTCTCGGTAATCACCTGACCTCGACGCCGAGGCGGCGCAGTGCCCCCTCGAGCACGTCCTTGCTTACGTCCCCGATCTGCTCGCTCGGCTGGGGCTGAGTGGCGAGTTCGTACCGCTCGCCGGGCTCGACGACGCGATAGATGGCGCCGGCGGCGAGCTTACTCTCCGTCTCCATGGTGCAGCAGGCGGCAGGGCGCACCCAGATTTTCGCGCCCGAGCATAGGAAGCGTCAGTGCGCGCGGCGATAATGCGCGGCGATCTTGCAGCCCCACCGGCGAACCAGTTGAACGAGGCCGTCGCGCGCCGGATCCTCGGCCTTGGGCATTTCTCCTGCCCCCGCGCCGCGGCAGCGCGAGTTCGCGCGGCATTTGCTTGATCAGCAGGGCCGTCGCCTGCTTCTCACCCTGCGGGACCAGATAACGGCAACGCCCCCCAGGGTGCGCTTCGAACAGGCGATGTCCGCCCTCCCGGACCGTGACCTCGGCGCCGTTGCCAGAAGGCCAAGCCTCAAGGATCAGCAGACGGAGGCCCTTGGGGCTCGAACAAACGGCCATGGTGGTCCCGGAGGGCACCTGAGTTCCGGCCGCCTGCGCCTGCCGGCCCGTTTTCTCGGGCAGGACGGCGTCCTCCGCCTCCGCTTTCGTCTCCCGGCGCGACCGCTGGGCTGCGTCGATGAGCGGCCCCTCGCATCGTTGGAACAAGGTGGGCAGCAGGTGGCCGACGCTATCCGGCTGATGCACAACCGGGAGAGTAGTCGAAGGGCCGTTGATCTCGTCGAGCATGGTTTCTCCTCCGTAAGGGTTTTCCGGATTGGCAGCGGGCTCAGGCGGCCCAGTGGTCGATGGACGGGAGGTTGAACTGCGTAATCGTGTCGGCCGCCAGCGCCTCGGCCAGACCGGGGGGCTGGTGATCGGGGTCGAGGCAGGCGAGCTTGCGCACCACGTGCGTGTGGACCCAAACAGCGAGTGGCTCGCGCACCTGGCCGCCGCCGATGGCTGCCGTCACCGGGAAAATCTCGACAACCTCACCGGCGAGACGATGCGAGATCGACTCCCACTGTTCGAGAGCTGCCGGCGAGAATTGCCGGCATGCGCAGTCCGGCGTCTTGAATGCGTTGGCCAGCTTGAAGCCGGGGCGGGCGGAATGCCGACGGCCCGGGCGAAGGTGAAATACTGGCAATAGCTATTGCCGAAATAGGCAAGCGTCTGCGTGTCCATTTCTTTTCTCCCCGCAAGCTTGGCCGCGTCGGGCACAACCCGGCTGGCGCGGGATTCAGGGAATCTTCCGGCAACAGCGGCGGGCTTGCGCTACTCGGGTTTCTGGTTCGGGGAAACGCCCACGTCGTCCGGCGGACGCGATGCGACTGCAAAGCGTCCACCGCCCGCGGCGGCGGAGCACCGATGGCCTGGAGCTGAATACGGGGAGAAACGATCCGGACTCGCGCCGGATCGAAGTCGTCAGTGACTTACCGTCCGACGGAGGTTCACACCGCCACGACCCGCAACAGACCGGGCGCCGAGCGCGCTATCGGTATGTTGAGATTCGGGGTCATGCGATCCTATTCGTCATTTGTGTTCGACGTTCTGAAGCGAACGTTCGATCCATGCGTGGAGCGCTCGGCTCTACGTTGTAGAGTACTTCGCCTCCGATCACTCTTTCTTGTAGCCAGTATCTACTACAAAAGAATGGGTAAGAGCCGGCCAGGGCCTGTTCAAGGAAAAATTTGTCGGGGTGCAAACGCAAGGGCCGGCATCGGCATAGCCGGGGCGGCCGGCCTGGCTCCGTTCGTCGGCGATAACCTGGTGCTTTGGAAGGACCTGGCATAGACGTATCCTGGGGTGAGTCTTGCCAGTGTGCGCCCAGTTACGAAGATGACGACGTCTTGCCGCTGAGATCGTCCCCGCAGGGTGTAGAAAAGCCCCAAACCCGATTGCGGAAGCCGTGACATCGGAAAGGATGGAACGCGAGCCATGCCGGTCATGGCCGGCGGGGGCCCGGTTCGCCGTCGTGTCCGAGGTCAGAGGAAAGGTTTCGCGCCAGGGGCCGGTTGACCAGCTCTTCGATGCGCCGTCGCAACGCGGTGTCCGGCGTTGTCTCGAGCCAGCGCTCGAGCGTGTGCTGTACCCGGTGGCTGAGCGCGGCGTCGGCGGTCGCGTCCGGCCGTGTTGGACAGCGCGAAAGTCATCGCCAGATACGCAATTCGGTGATCCTGGCTTTGGTCCATGGCGTCGCGGAAATGCGTCGTCAGATCGTCGAGCTCTCGGGCGAGCCGCTCGGCGGTCTGATCCAGGGCCGCCAGCCGCCCCTCGTCGCACGCCCCGCGTTGCACCACGCGGATGCGTTCGACGACCGCATCGTACTCCCGGATGCACTCACAGAACCTGTAGAACGACCGCGGCATTTGGGCGCGTCGTGCACTGATGTACGGGATCCGTTCGTTAAGAGCGTTGAAATCTGTCGTCACGTCTTCGTCCCCTCTTCAATCGACCTTCTACCAAAATGGTTCGGAATTATGCGCCGTATGTCAAAGATCATATTGTCGTGTTTCATATATACGTTATATTACGGTTTGCTGTGATATTTCTTTTATTTAGGATAGACAGGGAAAATTTTTCATAAATATTTGAGGCTGTGTGGAGACTTGTCGTGCCGTTTCATGCGTGAGCACACTGGATATAGTCAGCGCAGCCAAAGCAGGGTAGTTGACATCCTGATCCACATTGCATGCCGCCACGAGTCATGAAAGGGTTCCGTCGGCCCATTTTCACGGCTTCATCGCACGGTCGAGGTGCGGCTCGGACGGGCGCACTATTACGGCCTTCGCGCTGGGAGCGCTTAACGGGCGGGGCCTCTGGAATGTATTTCGGCCCGGGCAAACCGGCTCATGCCAGCAAGCCGCACGGTGGCGACTTCGACAGCCGCGGGCCGCGGTAATCGGGAGTGACGGAGTGCTTGCCCGCGCAGTGCGCGTGCGTAGTGCCGGCCGGCGGTGGCGGCGGCGGCGTGGCCCATCATGGCCGCAACCTCCTGCCGGCTGTGCGTACATTTGGCCCGGGCAGCGAACGCGTGGCGCGTGGTGTAAAGCGTGATGTGTCGCTTGCGCCGCGGCCAGAGACGGCGGCAGACGCGCTGGAGCAGTTTCGCGGCGCCGACTTGCCAGCGTTCGAAAGTGCCGGCGTTGTGCCGGCCGGCGAGGCGTCCGGCACAATGGGCGACGGCGGTGACCTCGTCCCGCGACATCGTCTCGAGGAATAGGGTCCGGGTCGCCCCGTTCCCGCGGCCGTTCGACGTCTTGCCGCTTGCAAGCACCAGCGCTGGGCCGCCGGTGGCCGGATGCGCCTTGAGGAACCGCGCCCGCCGCCATTCGAATATACGCGCGCCGATGAGACGGTTGACGAGGAGCAATGCCCGCAAGTCGCCGGCGTACTGCGACCGGCTCTGGCGCAGGGCGGTGTCAATCTGCCGGAGATCGCGGTCCGTGATACGTTTCGACTTCTTGGCCGAAGTGAGTGCGCCACGCTTCGTGCCATGGCCTGCGGGCGGCCTTGCAATGCGCCGCCATGCGGCCTCGTCCGGCGCCAGCCAGCCGAGTTCGACAGCGTGGCGCAGCGCCGCGCGGTACTGCCGCAGGGTAGCCCGGCTGGCCCGAGCGGTATCATTCAGGACATGCTCGATGACGCTTGCCAAGCTGATGCAATCTGCTCGGCAATCGTGGGCTCTCGCCGCCCGGGCGACCAGTCGTCGCGCCAGTTCCGCATAGCGATGTTCGGTTGCGCGGGTGCGGGTGACCTCGCGACCGGTGGTATCCTGAATCTGCTGCATATCCCGATCTCCTGCCGTTACTCGGACAAAGCTTTGTCGGAGGTTGTGCAAGTCACAAGAAATACCGGTGCTCCAGGCAGTTGCCGTTGCGCGTCAGGTTGTTATTGACGGAAACGGCAAATCGTAGCGTGGAAACGGGAATACGTGCATGCATTCTTGATGCATTTTAACTGACGCGTTGCTTTCGCGAATTGGTGCACGCTGGCAGGGGGCAGAAGTTTGGTCTACCTCCAGGAATTTAGACCAACGTTTTCGGCGGAGCATATAATTGCCATGAATCAATTATCTGCCTTTGCATTCCGGATTGCCACGGCGCCGGATGGCCCGCTCGATCGCATGATGTCCGATTGCGCATGAATGGAGTTCCGTGCATCAACGGGCAATGCCGATAGTGAGATATCCATGCGTTGCGTTATGATGAGACAGTCTCCCGCGAAACAAAGGTGACTTCCCAGCTATCACCGCGCTGATGGGCTTTCGAATGAAACCCCCGTTGCCCCAGGAGACGACGTAGCGGCACCGGGTGAAAGGGAGCCTGGACAAGCAACGCGCCGCCCGGCGGGAGTTCCGCGACTGCGTCGAGAATCGCCAGCAGCGGTTCATGGCCCGCCTCGAAGATCGGCCGGGTATCCAGAACCGCAGCCGGTCCGGCATCGGTCTGCTCCACCAATTCCGCCGATGTATCCGTCTCGCTGAGTTCCGCCAGTTCGCCGCCGTTGGCCAGGTGGGTCAGGTCGTCCGGCGACGTTCCCAGCATCGCGGCGGTGTCGGCAAGCGAAAGGCGCCGCGCGGTCTCTTCATTCAACAGCACCCGATGAAACCTGGCGATCGTCCCGTCCAGCTCTAGCAGGCGGTCGAAAAGGTCTTCGCGGCTCATCAAGGCGTCGAACAACGGTGATTTGCTGTCGAGGGGACGAGACATGATCGCGGGCTCCCTTGTCACACTGGCGGTATCCGGATTGGCGCTTCTTCCTGCACGTGTGGGAACCTTGCGGCATGGCGGGATCGCTTGGGTTGCGCTGGCGCAAATATGCGGCGGGAACGTGATGCAATCGTTCGGCCGGACGCGCCGTGGCGTCGCGGTCGCCACGTCTATTACAGCTTGAGCCCGACAGTCGTCGCACCCCCTGAAGGCAGTGCATTCTCGCTGGCACATGTAAACTGGGAAAATGTGTGTATTCAGCAAACCGCTATATTGAAAATATTCAAAATTTAAAACGTGGAGTATCAATAAATCCAATTGATATGAGTCATTTTCAGGCGTCCTTATAGATGAAATGCACATGCAGGCGAATGCAGAAGTGAGAGAGAACGTGGCAGGGATCGCACGACGCATCACACCGATCACGCCGCTGGGTTGGTTGGCCCGGCCGCTGCCGGTTTGGCCGGTCGAGCGCGTGCTGGACGAACTGGCGCGGCGGATCGTCCGGCGGAACCCCACTCTGTTCGACCGGCTCCCGCTCACGGAAGCAGCGCGGCTGCGCCTGCTGCCGCTGGACCTGCCCTGGCAGATCGTCATTCGGGTCGCGCAGGAGGGCGTCCGTGTGAGCGTGCTGGATAAGCAGACAAAGTCACCGGCGTGCGATGCATCCATCGAAGGTCCGCTCGAGCGGCTCGTCGCCTCCGCGAGCGGGGATGGCGACGGCGACGCCATGTTCTTCGCCGGCGACATCCGCGTGACGGGCGATACGGAGTTGATCCTGGCCATTCGCAACGCGCTCGACGACGCCGATGTCGATCCGGCCGGTGAACTGGCCGCCATGACCGGTCCTTTTGCGGGCATGGCCCGGCGCCTGGGGATGATGGCGGATCGGATCTATCGGAATGCGTCGTCCGGCCTCGATCTGGTTCGCGCCGATATCACGGCGCCCATTGCAGCGCGTGTTGATGCGCAGGGGCGTGAGGTGCAGCGCCTGCGGACCGAGGTCGAGCGTCTGAACCGCCGGGCGCGCCGCGGCGTGGGAGAGACCGGATCGTGAGCGTGCCCGCACCGGAGCTGGTTTGTCCGGCGGGAACGCCCGCTGCCCTGCGCGCGGCCGTCGAAGCGGGGGCGGACGCCGTTTACGTCGGCTTTCGCGACGAGACCAATGCGCGGAATTTCCCGGGACTCAACTTCTCCCGCGCGGAATTGGAGGCTGCTGTCGATTGCGCCCGTGCGCGCGGTGCGAAGGTCTATCTGGCCGTGAACACCTTCGCCCGGGCCGGCGCGATGGCTCCCTGGCGCATGGCCATCGCCGACGCCGCGACCATCGGCGTGGATGCGGTCATTCTGGCTGATATCGGCATCCTCGACGAGGCTTCGCGGCGATACCCCGACTTGCGGCTGCACCTTTCCGTCCAGGCCAGTGCCGCGCACGCCGGCGCCCTGGCTTATTACCACCGCAACTTCGGGGTCCGGCGTGTCGTCCTGCCCAGGGTTTTGACGCTGGACGGTATCGCGCGGGTGGGCGCGAACGCGCCCGTCGAGACCGAGGTCTTCGTGTTCGGCGGCATGTGCCCGATGGCCGAGGGGCGATGCCACCTGTCGTCCTATGCCACTGGCCAGTCGCCCAATACGGCGGGCGTATGCTCCCCGGCAAGCCATGTGCGCTACGAGGAGCATGCCGGCGGCCTGACCACCCGGCTCGGAACATTTACCATCAATCGTTTCGAGCCTGGCGAAGCGGCGGGCTATCCCACCCTGTGCAAGGGGAGGTTCAGGGTTCGCGACGAATCCCGCTACATTTTCGAGGACCCGGTAAGCCTCGATGCGCGCGCGGTGATGCCGGACCTGATCGCAAGCGGGGTTGCGGCGTTGAAGATCGAGGGACGGCAGCGGGGCCGCGCCTACATCGCGCGGGTCGTTGCGGAGGTACGGGCAGCGCGCGACGCGGCGTTGCGCGGCGACGGGATGGCTGGCGACGGTCTGGCGGCGTTTTCCGAGGGCGCGGCGCGCTCGACCGGCGCGTTGAAAAAGGAATGGCGATGATCGGGGAACTCACGCTCGGCCCGCTTCTCTATCACTGGCCGGGCCACAAGTGGCGGGATTTCTATTTTCGCATCGCCGACGAGGCGCCGGTCGATGCGGTGTACCTGGGCGAAGTGGTGTGCCCGAAGCGCTGGCCCCTGCAGGCGTCCTATCTTCCCGAGGTGACCGAGCGCCTGGAGCGTGCCGGCAAGACTGTCGTATTCACGACGCCCGCCCTCGTCGCCGAGGACGCCGACATGGCCCTGGTGCGCGAGATGTCGGCGGAGGAACGGCTTATCGAAGCCAACGATGTCGCGGCTTTCGAGATTCTGGAGGGACAGCCGCATGTCGTTGGCCCCTACATAAATATCTACAACGAGGCCACGCTCGCACGGCTTCACGATCATGGCGCGCTGCGAGCGGTGCTGCCGGTCGAGCTGCCCTCTGCCTCGCTGGCGGCTCTGGCGGCCGGGCGGGGGCCGGAGCTGGAGGTACAGGTGTTCGGCCGCTGGCCTCTCGCGATCTCGGCCCGCTGTTATCATGCGCGTGCCTATGGGCGGACCAAGGCGACCTGTCAGTACGCCTGTGGGGATGACCCGGACGGTCTGGACGTGCGAACCCTCGACGGCGAGGCCTTCCTGACGATCAATGGCGTACAAACGCAGTCGAACGCCTATGCCTGCCTGATTCACGAAATGCCCGGACTCCGCCGGGACGGAGTCAGCGGTTTTCGACTCTCGCCGCAAGCCGTCGATATGGTTGGCGTCGCGAACGCCTACCGCGGTATTCTGGATGGCAGCCTGGGGCCGGCGGCGGCCGTCGCCCGGATAGGCGACCTCGCGGGCGCGACGCCCCTGGCGAACGGCTTCTATTATGAGCGTGCCGGTGCCGAGTGGATCGAGGCGGGTTCATAGGACGCCGCCAAGCGGTG
>NZ_QPMH01000038.1 GCF_003344765.1 Ferruginivarius sediminum
CGCCGCCGGCTGCGCCTCGCCGTGATCGACCAGGCGGTCGAACAGCATGATCCGCGCCGCCTTCACGGCCGTGTCCAGGCCCACGCGGTGCTCCACCAGCCAGTTCGCCACCCGCACCGCGCCCAGCCCGCCGGCGCAGGTGATGAAGTTGCCGTCGCGCACGTACACGGCGTCACTTACCGGCTCCACGTCGGGAAAGGCATCCAGGAACTCGCCGCGATGCAGCCAGTGGACGCAGGCCCTGCGCCCCGCCAGCACGCCGAGCCCGGCCATAGCATAGCTGGCCCGGCACAGCCCGATCACCGTCCGGTTCCGGGCCAACGCCGTGCGCACGAGGTCGGCCCCGCCGGGCGGCCAGTCGAAGTCCACGGGCGTGCGTCCGCCCGCCACCACGAGACAGTCGAACGGCTCCGCCCGGCACGGCCGCTCGCTTGGCCCCAGCGACAGGCCGCAGCTTGAGCGCACCCGCCCCGGATTGTCGGAGACCAACTGCCAGCTACACTGCAACGGCCGGCTGCGGTCGCCCTCGTCCGCCGCGAGGCGCAGCGTGTCCAGGAAGGTCGCCACCGGCGTCAGCGTGAACTCCGGCAGCAGGTAGAGGGCCACCCGCAGACGAGGGGGCGGTGCGGGTACTGAAACGTTCGTATCCTGCATGGTTGGCACCCGCTATCACCGAGTTGGGAAGGACCACCCACCCGGGGCAATGTGAGCCGTTTCCGGCCGCCAGGAGGTGAAGATGCGTGCGCCCATCCTGGTGTTCGGGCGGGCGATTCCGCTATAGCTCTTATGGGTTTTTATTTCCAAGCTGCCCCTCGTTTCGATGCAGGTCGCCCCCGCAGCGCCCACAAATTCGTCGCCAATGACACGCCCCTCCAGAGCATTCGCCGTGTTGGAGGGCTGGTCATGCGTATCGCCATCCAGTCTCTCGCCCGCTATATAAGCCTCTTCCGTGATATTGCCCCCGTGATCGCCCGCGTCAGCGGAACGCTACGTGTTCCCTTAACCACGCCACTCACGGGATTCGCCCCGCACGTTCCTATTGGGGCGTTGGAACCAATCGTCGGTATCATGTCCCGTGAATTATAGATTAATAATTAATCAGAGATTTTTCCAATCATTCGGTGCCTTTACCGTGTTCTCGTCCTAACAAGAAAGTGCCTAAGGGGGCTCACGATGAAAATGGTGCCACATGACGGTTGCTTTGACAAGCAACGACTTGGCGGGACAATAAAGAAAGAAAAAAAATCCACGGTTCCGGAAAAAAACCGTATCAACATTGCATCAGCATTTCTGATTTTTGCAGCGCTTTATACCCCTGCCAGTGGTTTGGCGGCGGATTATAGCAGCACAGGTGTTGATGTATTATATGGGTCAGATTATGAGCTCGGCTCCAACGGAGAAAAAGGGACCGATGCCGTAACTTTGACATTCGAGCATTTCAGCACTTGGGAGTACGGCGATAACTATTTTTTCTTTGATGCTGTATTTGAAAGTAATGGCGATGAAAATACAAGAATTTATGGAGAATATTATCCACGAATCAGCTTGAGTAAGGTTACTGATAATGATTTATCGGCTGGTTTGACGGATGGACTTGGTTTCAAGGATGTTTCTCTGAGTGCCGGCGTCAATGCCGGAAATGACGTAAGGGTTTTGACATACGGTCCAAGCTGGAATTTCGATATTCCTGGGTTCACAGTTTTTCAACTCGATACGTACGTTTACGATGACGTGAGCAGCAGTGATTTTGATACCACCTATCTGATCACCCCGATCTGGAGTGTGCCGTTCGAGGTGCAGGGGTTGAAGTTCGAGTTCAGAGGGTTCGTCGATTTTATCGGAGAACGAGGCTCTGGCACGAAACCTCAGATCCTGGCGCAACCCCAGTTGCGGCTGGACCTGGGCGATCTGGTCTTCAATTCGCCAGGACAGCTTACCCTCGGTACGGAGTTCAGTTGGTGGCGGAACAAGTTTGGTGTCGACGGCGTCACGGATAATGTCTGGCAGGCGTTGGTCGGATACCGATTTTAGACGACCTGGGGGTCGAAAGCCTCCTGAAGCCTACCCTGTCTGAGAAGTGCGAACTTGGGAGTGAACCGCTGTTCGAGGTGTGTTCACTCCATCTTTCTTTGAAAAGGTCTGTCCATCGCAGTCATCGAAAGCGATGGACATTTTGTCGCAATACATATAATAAAGTAATATAATAGGAAATTTGCTATAATGTAGAATGACTTCTACCGTACCTATCGGCGTAAGACGCTACGGATGAAACAAAACTCTTCAGTATTTTTGAGGTATTTCTTTTGTGCCAAGCGGCAATCGTCGTGACTTCCTGCGTCACATCCGCGATAGGTCGGACAGTCAAGCCGCGCGGATAGAGCCGTCTTGCCCTTGCCGGGTATATCGTAATCCCGACGTTGGCCGCTACGAGGCCGAAAATCGCATCGCTGTTGAACGGCTCCTCCACGACTTCTGGGCGAAAGCCCGCATCGAGGCATAGTTGCTCGATCATGACACGGTAGGGCCGCCATACTGACATAGGTCCGAAGATAAAGCGTTCGTCTGCCAGTTGGTCCAGTTTCACAGCCGTGGATTCCGCCAGACGATGATGGGCTGGGAGAACGACCATGAGTTGGTCGCGGCTCACCTCCACAGTCTCGATATCCGGGTTATCGAAAGGACCGATCAGGAAGCCGAGATCGACCTCCCGATCGAGCAACGCACTTTTCTGTCGCTCGGTCCACATGTGCGCGAGGTTGACGTTGACACGCTCGCACTGTCCGTGGAACTCCTTCAGAATGAAGGGGAGCGGCCGGTTGACGGCAAAGTCCATGTAGGCAACGTCAATGCGGCCGAGCGCTCCATCCGCGGCGTCCCTGGTGGAGTTGATTGCAACTTCTGTCCGGTTTATGACAGAGCGGCATTGTTCTAGGAAAACTTCCCCGGCAGGCGTGAGCGCGACGTTTCGAGTGGACCTAACCAGGAGGGGGCATCCCAACTCCTCTTCTATGAACTTTATGGTCCGGCTCAGCTGAGGTTGCGCCATGTTTAGTTTTTCAGCTGCCCGGCTGAAGTGAAGTGTACTCCCGAGTGTGATAAACACTCGAAAGTGCTTTAACTCAAGGTTTACCATGACCGCTCCCATTCAGTTTCGAGAATATTCACTGTGCGCAATCCGCAGATCGTTGCCGCGTGTTGCCTGAACGTGCTTGTCGTGCATGCATGAACAAATGCGGCCTGCTGCCGTTGCTGTTATGCCGGCGCCTGCGTCTTTTCAGTCAGGCTCCAGGATCCTGGAAAGCCTATTATGCTTGGATTGCAGTCCGGGCAGCGGCCCCGCCGGGAAATTCAAGCTTGAAAGTGTCACGCGCGCGGCAAGCGGCGTTGTCGCAGGTGTCGGCGGCCGCCCCCGGAATGCACAGGGCCGCGACCTGCTCCGCCCTGGGCTGGCAAATTTCCATGGCTCGCCGATTGTCAATAGACAATCATTCTGCACTTCCGACAGAACCGTCACTCGGCGCCTTTGCCCTTGTTCATATCAAACTGCCATATAGGCTGCAACTTTAAGTTGCACAATGCCGTCTTGATACTTTGCTTTCTCCGATTTCTTGTGGCGGCTATTTGTACGGAGCCCCGATTATGACAATGGCATATCAGTGAGTGTCAAGGGCTATTAGAAATGCACATTATTGCGGCAAAAAATATAAATCCGAAAATCAAAATGACAACATTGGCGGGATATTACGCTTAACTGAACGGCAATGACTTAAATTCGACAACGCGAGACAGGGTCTCGAATCTCAAATTCTCAAAGGCGCTCGCGTGGGGCGACGTCTCGTCGAGAACCCGCTGATCGGTGTGTTGTTCGATTTCCCGGAGGACGTATTAGAGGCTCACGAAATTGCCGTGTGCGAAAAGCGGTTGGCCTGGTCGAGTGTCGAGCCGCAGGCTGGAATATTCAAGGCGAAGACTGGGGGTGCATGGAGACAGAGAACTTTAAGCGGGGCGGTCGGTGTGACCCTCTAATCAAGGCCTATTTCAATTTATGATTCTATATAGATCAATCCATGCGGAATCCGTAATTTCTTTGCTTCCTGCCGCTGCCTAGCATGCACCAGTCTCCGAGGAACTGACAACTGCTCGGACAGCAACGAACGCGTTAGGTCAAGCGTATTGCGCCAATTGCGGCGCAGACGGCGGAGGTGGCGACATAAGATCCGAGCCTTCCTCTGACCGATACGCCCGTCGAGAACTAACACTAGGTGGTGAAGGAACATGGCTGAAACAGAGCATTTTGAGCTTTATGACGTGGCCGGTTACGGCTATCGCAAGATTGGGTTCGGCAAAAAAATCGGCATTGTGTCAATCGACTTCATGATCGGCGTAACCAAGCCGGAAGAGCGGATGGGGCAAAGCCCGCTCGCCCAGACTGCCGTTGAGAATACAGCAGTTTTGCTTAATGTGGCCCGTAAGAAGGGGCTGCCAATTGTTCATTGCAACACGGCCTTTCAACCTGATCACAGCGACATGCCTCCGTGGAAGATCGAATGCATGCGCGATTGGATTCTTGGTTCCCGGACTGTCGAAATTGACGAAAGGCTGTGGAGCGAGGGAGACGTTCTCGTTTGTAAGAAAACGCCGTCAATATTCTTTGGCACGCACTGTGCGTCCGTGCTGAACATGCACGGTGTCGATACCGTTATCATCACCGGCGCCAACACTAGTGGGTGTATACGAGCATCGACAATCGACAGCTTCGCCCACGGCTATAGAACGATCATACCGCGGGAGTGCGTGTTCGACCAGGGCTCGGTTGCGCACGAACAGAACCTCATCGACGTTGGACAACGATACGCCGATGTCGAGAGTTTCGACGCCGTTTTAGAGCATTTGAACGGTGTACAAGCCGTTGCGGCGGAATAGTGGGTGCTGTGCAAGACGCTAGTAGCCAAGTATTTCTCTGGAGGAGGGCGCAATAATGGGTAGCCGGCTCGCAGCCGACATTGGCGGCACATTTACAGACCTTATCCTGCTCGATGACGAGGGAAAGCCATACGTACAAAAGACGCCGTCCACGCCGGACGACTTCAAGAACGGCGTCTTGAACGGTGTCCACAAGACACTGACCGAGACAAACCGGGTTCGTAATGGCGCCGGTGAAATCGCCCTGAGCGATATCGAATATTTTGTGCACGGGGCGACGGTTGTTCTCAATGCATTGATCCAGCGGAAATTACCGAAGACGGCGGTCATTACGACCAGCGGTTTCCGGGATGTCCTGGAAATAATGCGTACGAACAATCCCTACATGTACGACATGCATTATATCAAGCCGGCCCCGTTGATCCCGCGGCGGTTGCGCTTCGAGGTGACGGAAAGGGTCCGGCATACGGGCGAAGTGCTCGTCGGCCTCGATGAAGAGTCCGTCCGTGCCGTGGCGCATGAGCTGAAGGATGCGGGCGTTGAATCGGTGGCCGTGTGCCTGATCCATGCCTACGCCAACCCGGAGCACGAACGCCGCGTACGCGACATCATTCTCGAGGTCTGCCCCGGTATCGTCGTGTGCATATCCTCTGATGTCGCCGCCGAGTTGCGAGAGTTCGAGCGTACCTCGACCACCACCATAAATGCGGCCACCGTCCCGATCATCACGTCCTATCTGGATCGCCTGAGCGGTGATCTGAGGGAAATGGGCCTGCGGCGTGACCTGTACGTCATGCAATCCAACGGCGGCGTGATCACGTCCAATGTCGCTCAGAACCTGCCGGTCCGCACGGTGCTGTCGGGCCCAAGCGGGGGGGTTGTCGGCGGTGCTTACCTGGCCGGGAAAATCGATCTCGACAATGTCGTCACTCTCGACATGGGCGGGACGAGCACCGACATCGGCATGATCTCGAATGGCCGGCCGATCACGGTTGACGAAAGCCGTGTGGAAAGCTGGCCCATTCTGGCCCCGATGATCGAGATCCTCGCCATTGGTGCCGGCGGCGGCAGCATCGGCTGGCTGGACTCTGGCGGCGGCCTCCGCGTCGGCCCCCAAAGCGCTGGCGCCCTCCCGGGCCCCGTTTGCTATGGCAAGGGCGGCACCGAGCCCACCGTGTCGGACGCATGCCTGGTACTGGGCCGGTTGGATCCAGACTATTTCCTCGGCGGTGAGATGGAGTTGGACGTCGAGGGAGCCCACCAGGTTATCGGCGAGAAGATTGCCGCCGAACTGGGAATGGGTAAGGAGGAGGCGGCGCAGGGCGTCGTCACTGTCGTCACCGCAAACATGGCGAAAGCCACGCGTCAAATCCTTGTGGCGCGCGGCCTTGACCCACGGGACTTCACACTCATGGCGTTCGGAGGCGCCGGCGGTATGGTCGTCGGCGACCTGCTGCGGGCGAGCGACGTCAAGCGGGCCGTCGTTCCGAATAATCCGGGCGCACTCTGCGCCGTGGGGATGCTTGTCACCGACTTCCGTCACGATGCCTCGGCGACCATGGTCCGGTCGCTGGACCAGGCCGACGGCAGCGAGGTCGCGGCCGTTTTCAAGGATCTTGAGAACGAGGCGCTGGGCCGGCTGGTCGAAGAGGGGGTGAGCAAGAACGACGTTGTCGCTGAACGCTATATCGATGTGCGTTATATCGGCCAGGAGCATTATCTGAAGATCCCGGTCCGTGATAGCGCCCCGGATTTCAAGCGTCTCGGCGAAGCATTCAACGCCGAACACGAGCGGGTCTTCGGCTATTGCACGCCGGAATTCCCTTGCGAGTTCGTTAATCTACGCGTGACGGCGCTGGGACAGGTTCAGCGCCCGGAGTTCCCCACATACGAACCCCGTTCGGCCAGTGACGGACCGCTCAAGGCCGATTCCAGGCGGGCGATCTACTTCGATGGCAAAGACATCGACACCCCGATCTACCGGATCGAATCCTTGCGGCCCGGAGACTCCATCATCGGACCGACGGTTATCGAGGATCCGCGCTCAACCGTGGTCATTCTGCCGGGGCAAGCAGCGAGCGTCGACACCTACAGGAACATCCTAATCGAAGAGATCGACGGCTAAACCCGGAGTATCCAGGTCAACAGGTCAGAGTGGAGATTCCAGATATGGCTGACGTCGTTGAAATGAATGTCGACGAGAAGGCGGCCTCGGCGGCTGGCGTCGACCCAATTACACTTGAAGTCGTGCGCGCTGGTTTGTCTTCTATCGTCCACGAAATGTCGATCACGATGGACCGGACGTCGTACTCGACGATCATTCGAGAGGTGCACGACTACAGTTGCGTGCTGTTCGATGCCCAGGGGCGCTTGATTGCCCAGGCAGAGGGGATTCCTATCTTCAATGGCAGCATGAACTTCGTGATCGATGCGGTCACCAAGCGCTTCCCGCTCGCCGAAATGAAGCCGGGTGACATTTACATCTCGAACGACCCCTACACCGGGGGCGGTACTCACAAGAACGACATCAACATCATCATGCCGATCTTCTGGAACGGCGAGCTTGTGATGCTGAGCGCGAGCAAGGCGCATCACCTGGATATTGGCGGGAAGGACCCGGGAAGCTGGTCGGCGGATGCTGGAAACACGTATCAGGAGGGGCTCAGCCTGCCGCCCCTAAAGCTCGCGGAAAATGGTGTCATCAGTGAGCACATTACTGACATCCTCTTCGCCAACATGCGCGTTCCGCAGCTTTCCCGTGGCGACTTCGCTGCCCAGATCGCGGCTGGCAAGACAGCGGAGCTTCGAGCGCACGCCTTCTTCGAGAAAAATGGCGTCGACGTGTTCAAGCGTGCTGTCGACGAATTGATCGATCACGGCGAGCGGATTACCCGGGCGGCGGTCGAGAAAATCCCGGATGGCGTTTACGAGGCCTCGGGATTCCACGACGCCGATGGTGCCTCGGATAATCCCATCCATATTCAGGTCACCGTCACGGTTGAGGGTGGCGATATCAATGTCGACTTTACTGGCAGCGACCCGCAGAGAGAGGGCGCCGCAGGCAACTGTCACTGGGTCAATACGGTTTCGATGACCCGCGAGTTCGTCATGTTCCTGACGGACACGGCCCTCGGCGGCAACGAGGGCTCCTACAAGCCGATTCACGTGCATGCGCCCGAGGGCAGTGTGTTTTGCCCAAGCTATCCCGCGCCGGTGACAACGGGCATGGGGGACATGGGAACGCGCTTGATCGAACTGCTTTTCCAGGCCTTGTCCGAAGCGCTGCCGCAAGAGGTGATCGCCGGGACCTTCGGAAACTTCAGCTGTCTTACGCTTGCCGGCTTCGATCCGGAAACAAGGGCGGAGTTCGTGCACTTCTCGCCATACGCCGGCGGTTGGGGCGGTCGTACCTATGCTGACGGCAACAGCGCCATGGTGTCGCTGGGCAGCGGTGACAACTACAACGTCCCCTGCGAGGTGATGGAAACGAAGTTCCAGGGACTGCTGGCCAAGCGCTATGCGCTTAGAGAGGGCACCGGCGGCGCCGGCAAGCACCGTGGCGGCTTCGGCGTGATCTACGATTACGAGATGCTGTGGCCCGGCGAGTTCACTGTCGCGCTGGATCGGGACAAGTTTCCGCCATACGGTCTCTTTGGCGGGAAGAACGGCCAGCCGAGCGGCTTGGTGCTGAATCCGGATACGCCGGATGAGAAGCGCTACGCCCGGGCAAGCGGCGTGCGGGTTCCCGCCGGCACGGTGATCAGCCACCGCACCGCCGGGGGAGGCGGCTACGGCGACCCGAAGGAGCGCGACAAGGCCCTTGTCCTCAGCGACGTCCTGGACGGTTTCATTACTGTCGCGGACGCTCGTGACGATTACGGCGTGGCCATCGACCCGAAAACCATGACAATCGACGAACAGGCGACGCAACGTCTGCGATCCGCGAACGGCTGATCGTCAGCCCGGGCTGGCGGTCGTCGCCAGCCCGGGCCACCAAGAAAAACCAAACTTCAAACGCGTCCGGCATGTTTCCAGGCGTGAACAGGGAGAAATTGTACCATGAAGAAGCATACCGATATCTCTCGATCCGATCCAGGTCATCGTGAAGACCGTCGTACGTTCCTCAAGAGCGCTGCGGCGACCGCAACAACCGGCGGCTTATCCGCGACAGGTCTTCTTGCGGCACTTAACAAGAACGCCACGGCCGCGTCCGGTGACCCTATTCCGATCGGTTGCATGACGGGCCTTTCGGGATGGCCGGCGGCCGAGGCCCTGGAAACCAAACGCGGCTTCGAAATGGCGATCGACGAGATCAACGCGATGGGCGGCATTCTCGGCCGGCCCCTCGAAGGTCATGTCATCGACACGAAGAACCCAAGCGCCGAATCCGTGACGGGCGCGGCAAGCCGCCTCATCGATCGCTACGGTGTGCACGCGATCGTCAATGGACACAACATCGGTTCGCAAAATGCCGAGTACGAGCCCGTCGCCGATGCCGGGGTTATCTATATTCATACGAATACCTTGATTTCCCACAGGCATGTAATCGAGAGCGATCCGGAGCGATACTATGGGATATTCATGGGTGATCCGGCCGAATATTGGTATGGGCCGGGCTGGCTGCGCTTTGCCGCCCATCTTCGCGATACCGGCCAGTGGAAGCCTCGCAACAACAAGGTCGCCCTGATCGCCGGGTCAAGCGACTACAGCATTACCATCATCAAGGCCGCTGAGCAGACCGCCGCCGATTTCGGCTGGGATATCGTGATCGGTCCCGAGATCGTCAAAACGCCGACAACCGAGTGGGGGCCGGTCCTGGCCAAGCTGCGCGAAGCCGACCCAGCGCTTCTCTTGCACTCGCATCTCGCCGCCGGCGACATCGCTCAGTTCATGCGGCAGTTTCGCCAGGATCCCACCCAAACACTGATCTACTTCCCCTGGGGGCCGCTGCAGGCGGCCTTCCGGGAGATCGGCGGCGCCGACGTGGAAGGTGTCATTGGTTCAACGGTCATGGGTCTCTTGGAAGACGATATGGGCCGCTCGTTCCAATCGGCATACGATAAGCGCTACGACCTCGATCCTGGCGGGACCGGCGCAATCTCCGGCTGTGTGCCTTATGGTCTGTTGCACCATTATGCCGTTGCCGCGGCTGTCGCCGGGGGAACCGGTGAGCCGGGCGACTACGAGCAGAATCGCCGGATTTCACAGGTCCTGAAACGCTTTCCATTCAGGACAGTATTCGGCTCGATCAAGTACCATCCCGAATGGCAGTCAGCCGTACCTTATCCGGACCTTGAAGAAAACGATCCCTCTCTGGGGATGCCTCATCTCTTCTATCAGGTCCAGGATCACACCCAGCAGCCCAAGCTGATTGCGCCTGTACCCTACGACGCAAACGACTTCCAGCTGCCGGCCTGGCTTTCCTGAGCATTCACGTTCTGCTCGTTTGACGAAGGAGGGCCGACCCATGAACGCCGATGTGCGAGCGCCTTTACTGTCCTGCCAGAACGTAACCAAGCGTTTTGGTGCGTTGACCGCCGTTGACGCGCTGAGTTTCGATGTCGGTGCGGGCGAGGTGCTCGGCATCGGTGGGCCGAACGGTGCGGGCAAGACGACGCTGTTCGATGTCATGTCGGGCGTCGTGCCTGCCAGCTCGGGCCGTATCGAGTTCCTTGGGCAGGACATCACTTGGCTCCCGCCGTACAGGATCTGTGCGGCGGGACTTGCCCGAACATTTCAATTGAATGCGGCATTCGACTCTCTCACGACCTTGGAAAATGTCCTGTGTTCCG
Organism: Ferruginivarius sediminum; assembly: GCF_003344765.1. Lineage (GTDB taxonomy): Bacteria > Pseudomonadota > Alphaproteobacteria > Kiloniellales > Rhodovibrionaceae > Ferruginivarius > Ferruginivarius sediminum. Next base: position 10,716 of record NZ_QPMH01000038.1, read on the forward strand.
CCTATTTCGGGCGTCGTGAAGTCACACTGCCTAAGCTCGCTTACGACAGGGAAACCAAGGATCGGGTGGACGGGATCATCGAGTCCACCGGACTGGCGTCAGTGCGCAAGCGGAGAGCGGATAGCCTGACCGTTCTGCAGCGCAAACAACTCATGATTGCCTGCGCCCTGGCAACCGAGCCCGCCCTGCTCCTCCTGGACGAGCCCGTCGGGGGTCTCAACCCGAAGGAGATCGACCAGACGATCGACCTGATCCAGCGAGTCCGGACGGAATGGTCGACCACGATCGTCGTGATCGAGCACGTCATGCGTTGCCTGGTTGCGCTGTGCGATCGGGTCATGATCATGCACCACGGCCGGAAGATATATGAGGGCTCTGCCGCTGGCGTCGGCACGGATCCCCAGGTTGTCGAGGTCTATCTGGGTCAATGGGCGGCTCATCGGCTTCAGCATTTGATCGCGGAGCAGCAGACACATGCGTGATGACGTTCTGAAGCTCGACGGGCTATCGGCTGGTTACGGCAAGGTGTTGGTTCTCAGGGACATCTCCTTCCGCGTGTCCGAAGGCTCGGTTGTCGGGATTATTGGGCCGAACGGACACGGCAAGACAACACTCCTCAATACAATCTGCGGCTTCGTATCGGCATCGAGCGGCACCATTGAACTCGACGGCGGCCATCTTACCGGCCTTGCTCCGCATCAAGTTGCTGCGCGCGGCGTCGTGCATATCCCGCAGGGCGACCTGATCTTTCCCGACCTTTCGATCTACGAAAACCTCCTGATGGGCGCTTACCTGGAACCTGATGGCGCGGTTCAAGCGCGGCGGCTTGCAAGCGTGTTCGCCATGTTTCCAAAGCTTGAGGAGCGGCAGGCGCAAATGGCGAGCACGCTCTCCGGCGGCGAAAGGCGTATGCTGGGGATCGGGCGCGGATTGATGCGTGAGAGCCGCATCATGCTGATTGACGAACCCTCTCTCGGACTTGCGCCCATCGTTGTGGAACAGATCTACGACACGCTCAAAGAACTGAAATCGCAAGGGCGAACAATCGTTCTTGTCGAAGAAAATCCGAGTCGTGTTGTCGATTTTGCCGACGAAATATTCCTGATCGACAATGGCGAAATTGTTTGGAGCGGACAGGCGTCCGAGATGGAGGAGAACGAAAACATACTGGAAACGTATTTGGGGGGATGAAGAATGACCGTACTTGATTCGGTGCTTCAGATCCTGGTCAGCGGGATCACGCTCGGCGGCATGTACGCTGTCAGCGCTATCGGACTAGCTTTGCTTTGGGGCGTCATGGGGATGTTGAACATGGCACACGGCTCCTTGATAGCGATCGGCGCGTATGCGTCCGTCTTTGCCGTCGGCTATCTGGGAGGCACCTGGTATCTCGGTTTGCCGGCGGCGATGATTGTGGGATGCCTCGCCGGCGTCCTCCTGTACTTCGCGACGGCGAGGTGGATGGTTGGCTCCGGCCAATTTGAAATGAACATTATTATTGCAACTGTGGGCGTTGCAATCGTCGTAAAAAGTCTCTTGATCATCGGGTTCACCGGGTATCCGCAACGACAGCCTTTTGCGCTGGAAGGCGGGATTTATTTGGGGAACGTTCTGGTTCCCTATCAAACCATGCTGATCGTCTGCGTGGCGATCATCCTGATGATGGCCCTCAGTTGGTTGCTGAAGGCCACAAGAATGGGACGCGCCATCCGGGCCACGGCGCAAAGCCAGAAGGCCGCCGCATTGATGGGCATTCCAGCGGAAAGAATCTATCTGCAGGTGATGGTTATTGCCGGTGTGCTCGCCGCGATTTCCGGTGTGCTCATTTCCTCGACGGCAAACACCTCCCCGAGCTTGGGTGAGGTGACAATGCTGAAAGTCTTCATAATCTGTGTTGTTGCCGGTTTGGGGAATATTCCGGGGACAATACTTATCTCCTTTGCGCTTGCAGTCCTGGAGGCCGCTATTCAATACGCACTATCGGCAAAATGGGCCTTCCCTCTCTTGCTGGGAATTGCCGTCATGATCCTGATTTGGCGGCCGTACGGGTTGTTTGGGGCCGCCCGAATCAGAAAAGTATAAGGACGGGAAAGCATGTCAGCACGACAAAATATCGCTCTCGCTCTCGGCCTTCTGGTGGTTTTGGCCGCTATTCCGCTTCTCACTTCTTCCCGCTATGTCTTGGGTCAGTTCATTCTCTTTTTCATTTGGTTCGGCGTGGTCACGCAATGGAATCTTGTTTTTGGCGTGGCAGGAATATTTTCGCTTGCCCAGATGATGATCTTTGCTGTCGGTGGTTATGCATCAGCCATGCTAGCGTTCCATCTTCAGTGGGCAATGTGGCTCACAGTCATAGTGGGCGGTTGTGCGGCGGTCGTGACCAGTACGGTCATCGGCTTCGCGACGTTGCGGCTTCGTGGGGCCTATGTGGCGCTGCTGACCCTGGCGATTGCCGCCGCAATGCAGGCGTTGATCATAGCGGATACCGACTGCCTTTCATTTGAAACGGGAACTTGCATCACCCTGACGGGCGGTGCGAGCGGACTGTCCCGCTTTGGAGATTTCGGCTTCCGTGAGCTGCTTGGCTATCGCAGCGCAGTTCTGGGCGAGTACTACCTTGGGCTCTTGCTTATCACCGTCGGCAGTGCGTTCGCCTTTCTGATCATTAACAGCCCCCTTGGACACGCATTTCGTGCGTTGCGCGACAATTCGGCCTGCGCGGCCGCAAGGGGCATTGACCGTATCAAGTATCAAGTAATGGTGTTTTCGTTGGCGGGATTTTTTAGCGGTCTTCTGGGTGGTTTTTACGCGGGTCACTTCAACGCAATAGGTCCTTCTATACTTGACTTTTCAACGCTTTTGTTCCTGTTAACAAGCATGATTGTCGGTGGTGTCGGGCGTTTTTGGGGACCGCTTGCTGGTTGCGCGGCTATGATGCTGTTCGACGAGTTGCTGATGGGGTTGGAGGAATGGAGGGCCGTAGGGTTGGGTGTGTTCACGGTCGTCGCTGTGATTCTCTTTCCTCAAGGTATCGTAGGTTTTCTTGAAAGTGGGGAGCTTCGCCGGATCGGCTCTCAATTGACCGGGCTTTCAGCGCAGATCCACCATTTCGTTAAAAAAGCGCCAGGACAATAGGCTCGTTGGACTTGCCGCGGTCCTGGCCTAGGGCCAAAACCCAGTCAGGTTCTTGATGTAGAAGGGCATGCGTGATTCTACGGCGGATGTAATAGGCCGTGAAGGACCAGATGAGCCGACTATTCTGGCTGAACGACGAAGCCGGGGCGGCGATCGAGCCGCATCTCCCGAAGAACCAGCCCGGTCCACGCCGTGTCGACAACCGTCGGGTGATCAGCGGGATTGTCCACGTCCTTTTAAGACGGGGTGTCGGTGGCAGGGTGTCCCACAGGAGTACGGCTTGCCGACGACGATCTACACCCGCTTCAACCGGTGGTCCCGGAGGCGGGTGTGGACCCATATTCCGGATGCCCTGGTCGCGGTTGGCGCGTTAACCGAGAGCACGGCGCTCGACAGCGGCTACGTCCGCGCTCAACGCTCCGCGCACGGCGGAAAAGGGGGACTAAAGCCCAGGCGATCGGTCCGTCCCGCGGCGGCCAGACCACCAAGATCCACACCCTCACCGACCTCCTCGGTCGACCGATGGCGGTGCGGCTCACGCCAGGCAACCTGAGCGATGTCCGCGCAGCAGACGAGTTGCTCGCGAACGCTCGGCCGCTCCGGCGCCAGGTCGCCGACAAAGGCTAAGATGCCGATTATCTGCGCCAGCGGCTCCGCGCGCATGGAACCCGGCCGATCATTCCGCCGCGCCGGAACCGAAAGCGCGCCATCCGGCACGACGCCCGTCGTTACAAGGAGCGCTGGCGCATCGAGAGCGCCTTCTGCCGGCTCAAAGACTTCCGACGGATCGCCACCCGTTACGACAAACTGGCCGCCAACTTTCACTCCGCGGTCGCCATCGCCACCATCGTCGCCTTTTGGGGCTGAATGACTCTCGGCCCTAGCAGGACGCTGAAAAAGTAGCTGACGCCGGCGGTTTGGCGTGATTCCCTCCGGCATGGACGAACGCGGGAGGGACGGATGCGCGGGGACGACGGCCGGTCGGGCAG
>NZ_QPMH01000039.1 GCF_003344765.1 Ferruginivarius sediminum
GCCACCGGCTCCCGAGCCGCCGGAGGTGGCGGAGGCCGCCCCGCCGGCACCGACGCCGCCGAGCCGGAACCCGAGCCGGCGCCGGAGCCGGAGCCCGAGCCGCGGCAAACGGCCGAGGCTGATCCCGACCCGGAGGCCAAGCCCGCGCCGCCGCGTCCGGTGCGCAAGCCGCAGGTTCGCCTCGCCGACAAGGAAGAGGAGAAGCCCGAGCCACGGGAGGACCGGCTCAGTTCGATCCTGAAGAACGTCGAGCGCGACCTGAAGACGCAGACCGCCGAGACGCCGCCTGAGAAGGAAAGGCCGGAGCCGAAGCAAAGCAAGCCGAAGGTGACGGCAAGCAAGGTCAGCCAGAAGATGTCGGCCAGCCAGCTCGAAGCCATCCGGCGGCAGATCGAGCGCTGCTGGAATCCGCCGGTTGGCGCGCGCGACGCCGAGGATCTGGTGGTCGAGCTGCGCGTCCAGCTTCGCCGCGACGGCTCGGTCCAGCAGGCGCGTATCCTCAGTACGGAGCGCATGGGCGATCCGTTCTACCGCAGCGCGGCCGAGAGCGCCTTGCGCGCGGTGCGGATCTGTTCGCCGCTGGAGAATCTGCCGCCTGAGAAGTACGACGCCTGGCGGGACATGCGCCTCACCTTCAACCCCCGGGAGATGCTGGGCGGCTGAAGGCTTGCCGCCGACATATTTTCGCCGTACTGGAACCTAGACTATGCTGCCGGTGGCCATGCCCGGCCGACCGCGAATAGCGGGCCAAAACGACGGAACCTTCGAGCGCGACACAACGGAGAGACGCGCAGCGCCATGTTGCAGTCGAATCGCCGCCATTTCATTGCTTCCTCGCTCTGCGCCGCCGGCATCGCCGCGGTGCCCCTGAGCGTCACGGCCCCCCGGCCGGCGCGTGCCGCGCTGGAGATCGACATCACGCGGGGCTATGTCGAGCCACTGCCGATCGCGATCACGGATTTCTATGGCGACAGCAGCGAGACGCGGCAGGTCGGCGCCGACATCGCCGGAGTGATCGCAGGGAACCTGCGCCGCTCCGGCCTGTTCGACCCGATCGACGAGGGGGCGTTCATTCAGGATCCGGCCAGTCTGCGAGCCGGGCCGCGCTTCGCCGACTGGCGGCTGATCAACGCCCAGGCGCTGGTGAGCGGAAAGGCCGAGGCGCAGGGGGACGGCCGGCTGCGGGTGGAGTTCCGGCTTTGGGACGTCTTCGCCGAGCAGCAGATGAGCGGCCTGGCGTACTTCACGCCACCCGCCAACTGGCGGCGCGTGGCGCACATCATCTCGGACGCCATCTACCAGCGCTTGACGGGCGAGGCCGGCTACTTCGACACCCGTATCGTCTATATCGCCGAAAGCGGCCCGCAGAACAGGCGGGTGAAACGCCTTGCCATCATGGACCAGGACGGCGCGCAGCACCGTTTCCTCACCGACGGCGCGCATCTGGTCCTGACGCCGCGCTTCTCGCCGACGCGCCAGGAGATTACTTACGTCAGCTATGTCCGCAGGGTGCCGCGAATCTACCTGTTCAACCTGAACACCGGCCAACAGGAAGTGTTGGGCGATTTTCCCGGCATGACCTTCGCCCCGCGTTTCTCACCGGATGGCAACAAGGTGATCATGGCGCTGGAGAACGAGGGCAACTCCGACCTCTTCGTCATGGACCTGCGTACGCGCGAACGCCGGCGGCTTACCGATCACCGCTCGATCGACATCTCCGCGTCGTTCTCGCCGGATGGCAACCGGGTGGTCTTCAACTCCGACCGCAGCGGCGGGCTGGAGCTTTACACCATGCGCGCCGACGGCTCGCAGGTGCAGCGGATTTCCTTCGGGGAAGGCCGGTACGCGACGCCGGTATGGTCGCCTCGCGGAGATTTGATCGCCTTTACCCGCCAACACAACGGCACGTTCTACATCGGTGTGATGCGTCCCGACGGAAGCGGCGAGCGGATGCTGGCGGATGGTTATCGGGTCGAGGGGCCGACTTGGGCGCCGAATGGGCGTGTTCTGGCCTTTTTCCGCCGTACGCGTGCGGATTCGCAGGGCCGGTACGCCAGCAAGCTGTATACGATCGATTTGACCGGGTACAACGAACGTGAAGTGGTGACGCCGCAAGACGCATCGGATCCGGCGTGGTCGCCACCGAATCCTTAATAACGAATTTACCCTCTTGCCGGGAAAAACGGGGCATTACCTGTACGTTCCGGCCTTGTGCGTCTTGATCCGACTGTATGCCGCAAGTATAGTCCCGCACGGATTCGCCACTGGGGCCCGGGCAGTCATTCGTGTCTTGTGGCTGCATGTCAGGGGTTTCCGGCAGGGGGACAATCACATCGACCATGCCTCGCTCGGGGATGGATCTAAGAGGGCATCACATGCGAAAACTTCTAAGCCTGTTCGCCGCGGCGCTGCTTCTCGCGGCATGCGAATCGACCTCGCAGGACCAGGCGGCTACCGGTAGCGAGGGCGCGACCACTTCGACCGAGTCCGCGGCGAGCCAGGCCGACGGCGCCTCCAGCGACGGTGTCTCGAGTCAGGCGATCCCGGGACCAGAGGGCGGCACGCAGGAGCATCTGGTCGTCAACGTGGGCGATCGCGTGTTTTTCGCCTTCGACAAGGCTTCGCTGTCGGACGAGGCGCAATCCACTGTCGAGCGGCTGGCGGCCTGGATGTCGGAGTATCCCTCGGCGACCGTGACGGTCGAAGGCCACGCCGACGAGCGGGGGACGCGTGAGTACAACCTGGCGCTGGGCGCCCGACGTGCGAACGCGGTGCGCGATTACCTGATCGTTCTCGGAGTCGATCCGAATCGGGTCAAGACCGTGTCCTTCGGCGAGGAGCGGCCGGCGGTGCAGGGCTCGAACGAAGAGGCCTGGGCGCAGAACCGGCGCGCGGTGTTCGCCGTCGACCAGGGCTGATCGGCCTTTCGGCCGTCGACACGGCCGGAAAAGTGATTGTTGCAAGGAACCCGTCCGCCGCTTGGCGGGCGGGTATCCTGTTTGTTCACGTATCGCTGCATGGTGGTGGCGGGGCCACAATTGTGCCATGAAGATCGCGCAAGCATGGCCGCATCGAAACTGGCTATTGTCCAGGCAAGGCACGCATAACGATGCTTTTCGGATGCCAATGACCCTTCCAAGCTTTCGTTTCAGCCGGTGGATTTCCGCAATCGCGGTGTCGTTCGCCATGGTCTTCGCAGCGACGGGGCCCGCCTCGGCGCAAAGCGACCGCGAGATCAGGTCCCTGACGCAGAAGGTCGAGCGCCTTCAACGCGAACTGAACGTCCTTCAGCGCGCCATTTACAACGACGAGGAACCGCCGGAAATGCCTAGTGGCGCGGCGGAATCCGGTACGTCGGGAACGGCGGCGGCCAGCGGCGGCCTCAGCCAGACGGGTGCGGCGCGAATCCAGCGCCGTCTCGACCAGCTTGAACAGGATCTGGGCCACTTGACCGGACAGGTCGAGGAAACCCGCTTTCAGATGCGTCAGGTCGGCAAGCGTCTGGATAAGTTGGTGACCGATGTCGATTTCCGGCTTCGCGAGTTGGAGGACCGTATCGGCGGGGGACAGGCCCAGGCGGAGGCTCAGGGCGGCGCTGAAACCGGCCAGACAGCGCAGGCCGGCCAGGATGCCGGCACGGCTTCCTCGGGCACTGGCAAGGCCGCGCAAACCCAGCAGGAAGCCGCAAGCGCATCCGGCGGCGCGTCCGAGGGCGGCGAGCCCGGGACGCTGGGGCAGGTTTCGCAGGATGCCGTCGAGGCTATTCGCTCGCAGGAGAAGGGGCCGGCGGAGGAGACACAGACCTCTTCGGCCGCCGACGGCTACGCCCTGCCCGAAGGTGATGCGACGGCACAGTACGGGCATGCTTTTGGCCTGCTTCGTCAGGCGGATTACGCCAAGGCGGAGCAGGCCCTCCGGGCCTTCGTCGACGCGCACCCGGAGCACGAGCTGGCGGGGAACGCCAAATATTGGCTTGGCGAAACCTACTATGTGCGCGGCAACTACAGCGAGGCGGCGGTCACCTTCGCGGAGGGCTTCCAGAACTATCCGGACAGCAACAAGGCACCGGACAACCTGCTGAAGCTGGGCATGTCGCTGGCGCAGATCGACCGTACGGAAGACGCCTGCGGCATCTTTGCCGAGTTGCTGTCGCGCTATCCCGATTCCGCGCGGAATATCCTCCAGCGGGCTCAACGTGAGCAGCAGCGCCTGGGGTGTGGCGGCTAACCCGTCCATGATGGTGGCGCCGGCCGTGGCCCCTGAAGCGGCGGCCGAGCCGATCGACGCGCGCGCATTCGCCGCCATGATGCGGGCGTTCGAGCCTTTCGAGCCCGCACCGCGCATCGCGGTGGCTGTCTCCGGCGGCCCCGATAGTCTTGCCCTGACGCTGCTTCTCGATGAATGGGTGCGTCCGCGCGGCGGATCCGTACTCGCGCTGACGGTCGACCACGGCCTGCGGCCCGAGGCGGCGGCGGAGGCGGCGTGGACCGGTGAAGTGCTGGCCGCGCGCGGCATCGAGCACGCCATCCTGCGCTGGCAGGGGCCGAAGCCCGGCAATGTCCGTCAGCAGCACGCGCGGGAGGAGCGCTATCTGCGCCTGCGCGAACGCTGTGCCGAGGACGGGATTCTCCACCTCGCCATCGCGCATCATCGGGAGGACAGGGCGGAAACCGTGCTGCTGCGTATCGGCGCGGGAAGCCAGCTTGATGGCGTGGCAGGCATCGCGCACGAGCGGGAGATGCCGGAACTGCGCCTTATCAGGCCGCTGCTTGACGAGCCGAAGGCGCGTCTGCTTGCGACGTTGCGCGCGCGGGGCCTTTCCTGGGTGGACGACCCCAGCAACCTCAATCCCGACTATGCGCGCGTTCGGATTCGCCGGGCGCTGCCCCTACTCTCGCGCCAGGGCCTAGACGTCGAGAGCATCAACGAGTTCGCCGGCGGCATCGGCCGCGCCCGCCAGATCATCGAGGCGGCGCAGGACGCTCTCCTCGCCCGCGCGGTCTGGCTGCATCCGGCGGGGTTCGCCACTCTGGACCCCGTGGCCTTCGCCGGCTCGCCGGAACCGGTCTCGTTCGGTGCGCTGTCGCGCGTGCTGCTGGCGGTCGGCGGTCTGGTCTATCCCCCGCGCACGGCCCGGCTGGAACGGCTGCACGCAGCCCTTAGCGAGGGCTTGGAGCGAGGGCGGACGCTGGGCGGCTGCCGCATCGTCCCGAGGAAAGCGCGGTGGTTGGTCGTGCACGAGGCGGAGCGCGTCCTGTCGGAAACCTTGGAGCCGGGGGCGAATCTCGTCCACGACGGCCGCTTCGAGTTAACGCTGCACGTCGACGCACCCAGGGGGCTCAGCCTCGGCTCTCTTGGCCGCGACGGTTGGGCTGAACTGACGGCGTCGGCGCCCGCGCTGAAAGCCTGCCCGATCCCCCCGCCGGCCCGCCCCGCGCTTGCCGCAATCCGCGACGACGATGGAGTGCGGGAGGTGCCTTCGCTGGGGTGGATGCGGCCTGGGGTCGCATCGGCGGTGGCGTCGTGGACGTTCGCGCCGCGCCGTGCGTTGACGGGTGCGGGCTTTACAGTTGCTCTGCGACAAAGGCACATTATCTCTAAAGGCGTGTAAACCGGTTCGCCCATGGCGGCACGCAACCCGGTGGCCGGGCGGAGGGATGATTCCGCGCCCGCCGGACGAAAGAGGAAGCAGACTCGTGAATTTCAGCCGGAATGCGGCACTTTGGATCATCATCGTGCTGCTGCTATTCGCCCTTTTCAACCTGTTCCAGGGCTCCTCGACGCGGGGGCCGGAGCAGCAGATGGCGTTCTCCGACTTTATGGATCAGGTGGAAAGCGGTGAGGTATCGCGCGTCACCATCCAGGGCCAGGAGATCGCCGGCCAGTTCCGGGACGGACGGCAGTTCCAGACCTATGCGCCGCAGGACCCGAACCTCGTGGACCGGCTGCGCGAGAACGGCGTGCGGATTGCCGCCAAGCCGCAGGAAGAGGTCAATCCACTGCTGTCGATCCTGATCTCGTGGTTCCCGATGCTGCTCCTGATTGCCGTATGGATATTCTTCATGCGGCAGATGCAGGGTGGCGGCGGCAAGGCCATGGGCTTCGGCAAGTCGAAGGCGAAGCTGCTCACCGAGAAGACCGGGCGCGTGACCTTCGATGATGTCGCCGGCATCGACGAGGCGAAGCAGGAGCTTGAGGAGATCGTCGAATTCCTGCGCGACCCGCAGAAGTTCCAGCGCCTGGGCGGCCGCATCCCCAAGGGCATGCTGCTGGTGGGTCCGCCGGGCACCGGTAAGACGCTGCTGGCCCGCGCCATTGCGGGCGAGGCGAACGTGCCGTTCTTCACCATCTCCGGCTCGGACTTCGTGGAGATGTTCGTCGGCGTTGGCGCCAGCCGCGTGCGCGACATGTTCGAGCAGGCGAAGAAGAACGCCCCCTGCCTCGTCTTCATCGACGAGCTCGACGCCGTCGGCCGTCACCGCGGCGCCGGCCTTGGCGGCGGCAACGACGAGCGCGAGCAGACGCTGAACCAGTTGCTGGTCGAGATGGACGGCTTCGAATCGAACGAAGGCGTCATCCTGATCGCCGCGACCAACCGTCCGGACGTGCTGGACCCGGCGCTGCTGCGTCCCGGCCGCTTCGACCGGCAGATCACCGTGCCGAACCCGGACGTGCTGGGCCGGGAGAAGATCCTGCGCGTGCACATGCGCAAGGTGCCGCTTGCTCCCGACGTCGATCCGAAGGTAATCGCGCGCGGGACGCCTGGGTTCTCCGGCGCCGATCTGGCCAATCTGGTGAACGAGGCGGCGTTGATTGCGGCGCGCGCGGGCAAGCGCGTGGTCACCATGAGCGATTTCGAGCTGGCCAAGGACAAGGTCCTGATGGGCGCCGAGCGCCGCTCGATGGTGATGACCGAGGACGAGAAGGAGTTGACGGCCTATCACGAGGCCGGCCATGCGCTCGTCTCGCTGTTCGTCAAGGGCAATGACCCGCTGCACAAGGTGACCATCATTCCGCGCGGCCGGGCGATGGGGGTCACCATGTCGCTGCCGGAGAAGGATCGTTACGGCTACAAGAAGAGCGAGATCACCGCGCGCCTGGCGATGATGTTCGGCGGCCGTATCGCCGAGGAACTGGTCTACGGCAATGAGCAGGTAACGACCGGCGCGGGCGACGATATCCGGCAGGCGACCGACCTTGCCCGGCGCATGATCACCGAGTGGGGCATGAGCGAGCGGTTGGGTCCGCTGCGTTATTCCGAGAATGAGCAGGAGGTGTTCCTGGGCCATCAGGTCACACAGCGCAAGAACGTCTCGGAGTATACGGCCCGCCTGATCGACGAGGAAATCCACCGTGTCATCGCCGAGGCCGAGGGCAATGCCCGTGAGGTCCTGACCGAGCACATGGACGACCTGCACAAGTTGGCGAAGGGTTTGCTGGAGTACGAGACGCTGTCCTCCGACGACGTCCAGGCCCTGCTGCGCGGCGAGAAAATCGACCGCTCGGATACCGGCGGCGACGCCAGCCCGTCGGGCAAACGGGCGTCGGTGCCGTCCAGCGGCAAGGCCAAGGGTCGTGGTGGAGAGGCCACAGGCGGCGGCTGGGAACCGGAGCCACAGCCAGGGGGCTGAGCGAATTGGCGGTTGTCGCGCTGCCTAGATCGGCAGCGCGACCCTTGCCCGCAAACCTCCGGCCGGCGCATCCTCAAGCAGCAGCTCACCGCCGTGGCCGCGCACGATGTCGCGGGCGATGGTGAGGCCCAATCCGGTGCCGCCCGTCGCCGGATTGCGGGAGGAATCGAGGCGGAAAAACGGCCGGAAGACGTCTTTTCGCTTGTCCTCCGGAATGCCGGGACCATCGTCGTCGATCAGGACGACTACGTGGTTGCGCTGGCGCTCCACTTTCACCGTGACGGTTTCCGCATAACGCGCGGCATTCCCGATCAGGTTGGAAAGCGCCCGGCGTATGGCCTCGCGCCGCAATGGAATTTGGGCGTCCTGGGTGACGTTCAACGTAACCTCGGCGCCGTGGGTGCTGATGCGCTCGACCACCTCGCGGAGCAGCCGGCCGATCAGGACCGGTTGCGGCTCTTCCGTGCCCTCGCCGCGTGCGAAGGCGAGATAGCCTTCCACCATCCGCTCCATCTCGGTCACGTCGTCCTTCAGCGAGGCGGCTTCGGGCGAGTTGCCGAGCATTGCGAGCTGCAGCTTCATGCGCGTGAGCGGAGTTCGCAGGTCATGGCTGACGCCGGCCAGCATTTCCGTACGCTGGCGGATCTGGCGCTTGATGCGGGCGCGCATTTGAATGAACGCGGCAGAGGCCTGGCGAACCTCGCGCGCGCCTTCCGGCTTGAACTCTGGCACGTCCTGGCCCTTGCCGAAGCGCTCCGCGGCGACGGCCAAACGTCGGATCGGCCGGACCTGATTGCGCAGGAACACCATCGCGACAGCCACCAGCAGCACGCCGGTGCCGACCGTCCAGAAAATCAGGAGGTAGGTCGTCGAGCTGAATAGCCGCTTGCGCTGGACCGTGACGCGCAAGAGACCCGAGGGCATCTCGACCCACACGCGGACATCTTCTTCCAGCGAGTGGGTGTCGATGGCGAAGGGATAGTCGAGCCGCTCGTCCAGGGCCTCCACGATCCGCTTGTCCAGGATGGTGTCCTGCGGCGCCGGCGCTGCGCCCGGCAGGCCGGCGCCCTCGGTGAAACTAAGGCGCAGCCACATGGTGTCGTAGGCGAGATTGAAGATCTCGCTTCTGTTCAGGCCGACCCCCGGATCCTCCAGCATCGCCACGGTCATCGCGACCTGGCCGGCCAGCCCCTGCGCCAAGCGCTTGGTCGTCGTGTCGTAGTGCCGCTCGAAGAAGACGAGGGCGGCGATGACCTGGACCAGGACCATCGGCACGATCACGATCAAGAGCGCGCGCCCGAAGAGCGAGCGCGGCAGCAACCTCTTCAGGGAGTAGCGCCGCGTGCGTTCGGCCTCGAAGCCGGTGGGCAGGGGGGTCGTGGTCTGTGTCATGGCGGCGAAGGTATCATGCGGGGGCAGGATAGAGCATATCGCGATACAAGCGAATTCGCCGCGCCCCTGCGTCCGGTTGCTTGGATCCGGTTTATCCGGACCGGAAGAGTTCGCGCGTTGCGCGGCCCCGGCACGGTTCCTATGTTAGTGCGGTTGCCAGCGAGAGAGGGATATTCATGGCGGAGGAACGTCGCACCAAGGTGCTGATCATCGGCTCTGGCCCGGCCGGCTACACGGCCGCGATCTATGCTGCCCGCGCGAACCTGGAGCCGGTTCTTGTGCAGGGCCTGCAGCCCGGCGGCCAGCTTTCTATCACGACGGATGTGGAGAACTATCCCGGCTTCGCCGACGCCATCCAGGGGCCGTGGCTGATGGATCAGATGCTGGCACAGGCAAAAAACGTCGGCACGGAAATCATCTTCGACACGATCACCTCCGTCGACCTCTCCCAACGCCCCGTCCTGGCCGAGGGCGACTCGGGAACCCACTACCGCGGCGACACGCTCATTATCGCCACCGGGGCACAGGCGCGCTGGCTGGGGCTGGACAGCGAGGCGAAGTTCCAGGGCTTTGGCGTCTCCGCCTGTGCAACCTGCGACGGCTTCTTCTATCGCGGCAAGACCGTGGCCGTTGTCGGCGGCGGCAACACGGCGGCGGAAGAGGCGCTGTTCCTCACGAACTTCGCCGAGAAGGTGGTCCTGATCCATCGCCGCGATCAGATGCGCGCCGAGAAAGTGCTGCAAGAACGCCTGTTCCGCCATCCCAAGATCGAGTTCGTCTGGGACCACGTGGTGGACGAGGTGTTGGGCAGCGACAACCCCCCCGGCGTCACCGGGGTGCGGGTGAAGAACGTCAAATCGGGCGAATCGCGTGAAATCGCCACCGACGGGCTGTTCATCGCCATCGGCCACGACCCGGCGACCAAGCTGTTCACGGGGCAGCTCGAGATGGATTCGGAAGGCTATATCATCACCGCGCCCGACTCGACGGCCACGAAGATTCCCGGCGTCTATGCCGCCGGCGACGTGCGCGACAAGATCTATCGCCAGGCGGTGACGGCCGCCGGCATGGGCTGCATGGCCGCGTTGGAGGCCGAGAAGTTCCTGGGCGAACTGGAGCTTGCCGAGGCCCAGGCGGCGCAGTAACGCCAGCTGTTCGGCGCCGGCATTACCAGGAGAGAAGACAGACCGGTCGGTTATGCCTATAATCCTGTTCGCGCCGATCACGGGGAAGCGGACAGGGAGGGACCGGCCGGTCAAGAGGCCGGGCAGGAATCATGCGGCAACCGGTAGCATCGAAGGCCAATCTTGGCCCCAGTCCCAGCATCATGGACTGGGATAAGCTGCGCGTTTTCCATGCCGTCGCCGAGGCGGGCAGCTTCACGCACGCGGGCGATCTCCTGAATCTCAGCCAATCCGCGGTCAGCCGGCAGATTTCCGCGCTTGAGGAATCGCTTCGGGTGCCGCTGTTCCATCGCCACGCCCGCGGGCTGATTCTGACCGAGCAGGGGGAGTTGCTCTACCGTACGGCGCACGAGGTTTTCGGCAAGCTGGCGATGATCGAGGCGCAGCTTACCGAGAGCAAGGACCGCCCCAAGGGGGCGCTGCGCGTGACGACGACAGTGGCGTTCGGCTCCACATGGCTGGCGCCCCGCATGGGCGATTTCATCGAGGTCTATCCCGAGATCGAGGTCCATCTGCTGCTGGAGGATCGCGAGCTGGACTTGTCGATGCGCGAGGCGGACGTCGCCATACGCCTGTCGCCGCCGCGCCAGGCCGATCTCATCCAGCGTCATCTTCTGACGGTCCATATGCAGGTCTATGCCGCGCCCAGCTATATCCAGCGCTATGGCATGCCGAAAGATCCCTCGGATCTGGATAATCACCGGATCGTCGTCTATGGCGAGGACTTGCGCCCGCCGGTGCCGGACGTCAACTGGCTGCTGCGCGTGGGGCACAAGCCGGGACAGCTTCGCCGGCCCGTTATGACGGTGAACAATGTCTACGCCATCATGCGCTCGATCCGGAACGGTGTCGGCATTGGCGCCCTGCCGGAATTCATGGCCCAGGGGACGAACGATCTGGTGCGCGTTCTACCGGAGCTGGAAGGCCCGCAGATCGACGCCTATTTCGTGTATCCAGAGGAAATGCGGCACTCCAAGCGCATCCAGGTATTCCGCGATTTCCTGCTGCGGCAGGTCGCTCAGTCCCGGTTCTGAGCCACGCGCTCTGCGTGCTTTCAGGGGCCTTGAAACACGCCTGACACGCTCAATTAAGCGTGGTAGCATATATACTTGAAATGATCCGGATGCGTTCCGGAGCCGTATGGAGCGAAAGCTATGCGGGCGGGGCATACCACCCGTGTTACAATAGGTCTTCTCTGATGTGCTTGAGTGCATATCTTGAGGGGCAGTTGATGTTGCGTCGCAGCATCGAACACCGGTTACCGGCGGCGACGCCGGTTCAGGTTCCGGGCGCAAGGCCCGGATCCCAGGGCCTACGGGTCCTACGTCTCCCAGACGTGAAGCCTCCCTGTTCAACTTGCCGGGAAGTCACTGACTTCCCGGCTTTTTTCTGGCCGCCGCGCCAAGGGCGCAACCGTACCGAATCAAAACCCCTTCGAGTCTCGGAATCGGCGGTATTCGCGCCGAATTTCCGGCAATATCTCGCCAATATTACTTCCTGATTTCGCGTCAATTGCTGAGGGGTGAACCGGGTATGGGCGGCCACTGGCGGTTATATCGGAAATCGTTGCCGAATGATTGCAGAGCCGGGGTGGCCGGTTTCAATTGGCATTGGGTTGCCACCGTGACAAGGACGGATACGGTCGAACTGTTCGCAACTGCGAAATATCGACCGGCGGCAGCCATCCCGCCCGTTCGGAGGCGGGTTCGGTGCAATGCAAGAAAGCGGGTGCCGACAGGATTGCCGGCACCCGTTCGAGGAAGGGGGAGGGAGGCAGATTCAAAGTGCCGGCGCTACTTGCCGTAAGTCGGGGCCGGCACCTGCGCGATCTGGTTGAACTTGAACGTCTCCACCTTGCCGTGCTGGCCGGGCAGCGTGGTCTTGGCCCGCGCCACCTGGGTTTCGCTGGTGGCCTGGGGAACCGGCTGTACGTTGTAGGTCTCGCCCGGCATTGGGGGCTTCTCGCCGGACGCCGAGGCGCCCGTCGCGGCAATGCCCAAGCCGGCGGATGCGGCGAAGATCGCGATTGCGAAGCGGATGGCGTTGGTCTTCATGGCTCGTCTCCTGTTTTTCCGGTGCTGTCGACGGCGCCGTGCCGTCGTCTTGGCGCCATATGTGCCATCCATTCGTCCGATCGACTGTGAGGGGCGTCACACGTCGTGAACGGCACGCCACGTGCTGTATTGGCTGGCCGTCGGGTCGAAACCCGAGACGATTAGGCGTGACGTGCGTGTGGCCAGGGGTTGGACGCCGCCCGGCCTTTTGCAGTATCGCTGGTCAAGTGTGGGGAAAAGCAACCAGGTTCCGCGGACAGCCGGGCGGCGTGGCGGCGATTTATCCGCCGCGCAATAAGTACAGTTGGCGGTCGGTAAAATCCAAATGACGATTTTTTGAGATCGTGTCAAAATAACTCTGTTCCGAATCATTGGTATGAATTCGATACAACTTACTTTGATGAGCAAGGACCAGCACTGGTTTCCTTGCAAAAACGACGCGGCTATCGCGGGCGTCACCAAGTTCGCGGCTGCGTCCGTTTGTCCCCTCCTTAACCCTTGATCCGGATGCCGCATACACGCGTATTTTTGGTTGGCGAGCCTTCGACGCGAAGGCGCGTTATATAATTGCGGGCAAGGGCGACATTGCCGCCCGCACGGTCAACTACAGGAGAGGATCCAAGTATGCAGCGGAACAAGCATGGCGACCCCGCCCGCCGCGGGTTCCTGAAATTCGCCGCGACGGTCCCCGGCATTGCGGCCGCGCTGCCGTTCCTGCTTCGCGCCGGTGAGGCCGTGGCGCAGAAGATGTCGAAGAAGGCTGCGAAGTACCAGCCCAACCCGAAAGACGGCCAGAGGTGCGACAACTGCCAGTTCTGGATCCCGCCCGAAGGCGACGGGCCCGGCGGTTGCAAGGTTGTCGAGGGCGAAATCGCGCCCGAGGCTTGGTGTGTGCTTTACGCCCCCAAGGGCTGAGGCCGGGTCCGGCACTCTTCAAGATGCCGCGCGGTCGGCTTGGCTCGATCGCGCGGCATGCCGGCTTTCTGGCCGTCCGTCATTGCTTGGGCGGAGTCATGCGGCGCGACGGTATCCGCCAGACTACCTTGCTGGGGGAGACCCTAGCAGGACGCTGAAAAAGTAGCTGACGCCGGCGGTTTGGCGTGATTCCCTCCGGCATGGACGAACGCGGGAGGGACGGATGCGCGGGGACGACGGCCGGTCGGGCAG
>NZ_QPMH01000004.1 GCF_003344765.1 Ferruginivarius sediminum
GTTGACGTTGGCCGGCGTCGTGACGACCGCGCGGATCAGGCCGGAGCCCTGGTCGACGCCGACATGCGCCTTGTAGCCGAAGCGCGCGCCGCCCTTGCCCTGGCGCCTGGCTCAGTCACGGCATTCCGGCCCAGGGGGCTACGGGCTCCCGTCCGCCGCGAGAGGCCCTGTCATGACAGGGCCTCTCGCACCACACAGCCTGCACCAATTCAAAGACACAAGGGGGAGGGCGCGCCCCACGACCGCCGAAATCCATGCTTGCCTAACACCCTTTGGGCAGCCACACAGGCATAGCGAAACACGTTCACGGCCAGCGGGGACCAGATCATGACGGTTGCGGGACGAGAGGTGATTCTGCTCGACGGCGGCATGGGGCAGGAGTTGCGGCGGCGGAGCTCGAAACCCGCCTCGCCCCTGTGGTCGGCGCAGGTGATGATGGAGGAGCCGCACCTCGTCACCGCCGCGCACCGCGACTACATCGAGGCGGGCGCGAAGGTCATCATAGTCAATACCTACAGCGTCACGCCGCAGCGCCTGGCCCGTGACGGCAACCCGGAGATGTTCGACGACCTCCAGGCCGCCGCCCTGGCCGCCGCACACGCCGCGCGGGAGGAGAGCGGACGGGACGACGTGCGAATCGCCGGCTGCCTGCCGCCGCTGGTGGCGAGCTACCGCCCCGACGTGACGCCCGACGACGATACCTGCCTTGCCAGCTATCGCAGGATTGTGGCCGCGCAGACCGGGGGCGTCGACCTGTTCCTGGGTGAGACGATGTCCTGCATCCGCGAGGCGCGCGCCGCGGCCGTCGCCGCCGCCGAAAGCGGCAAGCCGGTGTGGATATCCTTCACCGTGGACGACGGCGACGGCACGCGGCTGCGCTCGGGTGAATCGCTGGCCGAGGCCGCGCGGGCGGCGGTGGAGGCGGGGGCGCACGCCGTCCTCGTCAACTGCTCCATCCCCGAGGCCGTCACCGCCGCGATACCCGCCCTGGCCGAAGCCGGCGTCCCCTTCGGCGCCTACGCCAACGGCTTCACCTCCGTCGCCGCCCTGGAACCCGGCGGCACCGTCGACTCCCTCACCGCCCGCACCGACCTCGACCCCGCCGCCTATGCCGAGCACGCCCTGAAATGGGTCGCGGCGGGCGCCACCATCGTCGGCGGCTGCTGCGAGGTCGGGCCGGCGCATATCGCGGAGTTGGGGCGGCGGCTAAAGGGGGAGGGGTGAAGGTAGTGGTGGTGTGAGGGGATACGACGTCGCTAGCGTATTGAATGGCGGGAAACGTTTGTGGCGAGGAAGTAAATGCGATTTAGGCATTGTCGTGTCGGATTCCTATGACACATTCCAACAAGTTGGCAGTACCTGGACTTTGTGCGGTCGGGTGCTGTCAGCACCACCACTATATGTCCGGAAAAATTCTTATCACAATAAAACTGCAAACAACTACTTGAGCATTCTAGCTATAACACGGTATAATAAATAGGTTAAACCAAATGTATTTGGTTTATCGGAAAGTATTTCAAGTGTAAACTTTAAGGAATTCTCCTCAGATTTGCGAATTTCGCGCACTTTTAATCCGCGCATTCTGTAATCTGGATTAAATTCCGTAGGTTTTCCATTTAATAATATTTTTATATTTATATAATCTCCAGGATTCAAAAAATCCGATTTGACAGAGAACGTATAGTTATAATTTTCACAATCAACTTCTATCTTATGTAGCGGCACTGATGCATCTGATATTCGAGTGGATAATATGCTTGCGCTACCAAAATATGATACTTTGGCTCCATCAATATCTATAGGAACATTCCCAGTGTTCTTTAGCATTATTTGATGTGAATATACTGACTTTATATTTTCACCTCCATATTTTATTTCAAGTTTTCCTCCTATATTTTCTTTGGGTTCAAGTATACCAGATGGGTGATCGAATATATACGATATTTGTTTGTTTTCTCTATGTGATTTTGTGACGAGATGGGTTCCTATAGCGCCTACAATTGCTCCAACAACAGGCCCCCCAATGAAAACAGCAATGTCTATAGTTTCCATTAATTTTCTTTCTAATGACTATACTTATCTGTGAAACTTTACCACAGCCAAGTCTTGCTCTGAATTAACGCAGGCAGGTGACAACAAGCCTTCGTTGAGTCACTCAATCCAACATGCTGCCAGAAATGGATAAGGGCTCCAAGTGGCAGCGGTCTATTCATATGTGTGGGGGGCTAGCGAGAACGTTGCTGCGCATGACGAGGTCTAGTTTGCCCAGCTCGAAAATGAATTTTTGAAAATTAACTGGTGCCGCAGGGGTGATTTGAACACCCGACCCCACCCTTACCAAGGGTGTGCTCTACCCCTGAGCTACTGCGGCACCGGGAAAGCGGGCGGAACATGCCACTGCGGGGCGCGGATGGCAAGTCCGTTGTCCGGCGTATCTTCCAGGAAACGCAATGGATCGCCATGCGGTTTCTTGTCCGGCAGGCTCTATGTGGGATGCGGGCGGGATGTCGCAAGGTTGCCGTTGTTTCGCCTTGACCCTGCCGTGCGGGCGTCGCAGCTTTCCGCCTGTGATGGCGACGCAGCGGGACGATAACGCAGAGGGCGGCCGCAAGGCCGGCGCCCCGGCCGATGACCGGCAGGCGCGGCAGGCGCGTGCGCTGCGCGAGAACCTGAGGAAGCGCAAGGCGCAGAAGCGCGGGCGCAAATCGCGCGCGGATGCCGATGGGACGGGCTGTGCCGACACGGGGGACAGCGATACGGGCGGGCAGTGAAGCGGGCCGTTACCGGCACGCGGGAACAAGTTCTCGCGAATCCGACTTGCCGGCAGCGACTCGCGGGGGCGCGGGGGCTTTCGCATTCCGGCCAGTTCCATTACAAAGCGGCGCTAACTTCACCCTGCCCGTGGCGCAAGGCACTTTGCGGGATTTGCAGGACGAGTCGAGACGAGTTCGAACGTTGAGCCGGAGCGCGTTGTTACTATGTCCGTGATGCCCGACACCTGGATTCGCGAGAAGGCCCGCTCCGAGAGGATGATCGAGCCGTTCGTCGAGCAGCAGACGCGCGAGGGGGTGATCTCCTACGGCGTCTCGTCCTATGGCTACGACGCGCGGGTCGGCTCGACGTTCCATATCTTCACGAACGTCGACAACGCCATCGTCGACCCCAAGCACTTCTCCGACCAGTCCTTCGTGGTGCGCGAGGGGGATCACTGCATCATCCCGCCGAACTCCTTCATGCTGGCCAGCACGGTGGAGTATTTCCGCATCCCGCGCGACGTGCTGGTCGTTTGCCTGGGTAAGTCGACCTACGCGCGCTGCGGCATCATCGTGAACGTGACGCCCCTGGAACCCGAGTGGGAGGGGCACGTGACGCTGGAGTTCTCCAACACGACGCCGCTGCCGGCCAAGGTCTACGCCAACGAGGGGGTGTGCCAGTTCCTCTTCCTCAAGGGCGAGGGCGAGCCCGAGGTGTCCTACGCGGACCGCAAGGGCAAGTACATGGGCCAGCGCGGCGTGACGCTGCCGCGGCTGTAGCGGCATAAAGGGGCGGGGCGCCGCGCGCGGCCCCGTCGATGACGCAGGCGTCGATCACGCAGGCGTCGATGACGCAAGGGGACGCATGGATCGTATTCGCATCATCGGGGGACGCCCTCTCCACGGGCAGATCGCCGTCAGCGGCTCGAAGAACGCGGCCCTGCCGCTGATGACGGCGGCGCTGCTGACCGACGAGACCGTCAAGCTCAGCAACCTGCCGCACCTTGCCGACATCGCCACGCTGGCCAATGTGTTGAGCCACCACGGCGTCGAGCTGCATATGAACGGCGAGACCGGCGACGGCGGCGCGGGACGTGTGCTGGAGCTGCGCGCCGGGCGGATCGAGAACGCGCGCGCTTCCTACGACCTCGTGCGCAAGATGCGGGCCAGCGTGCTGGTGCTGGGTCCGCTGCTGGCGCGCCAGGGCCATGCCGAGGTGTCGCTGCCCGGCGGCTGCGCCATCGGCACGCGGCCGGTGGACCTGCACTTGCGCGGGCTGGAGGCGCTGGGCGCGCGCATCGACCTGGCGGACGGCTACATCAAGGCCAGCGCGCCCGGCGGCCTGAAGGGCGGCGAGGTGGTGTTCCCCACGGTTTCCGTCGGCGCGACGGAGAATCTGCTGATGGCCGCAACCCTGGCCGAGGGGGAGACACGCCTGGTCAACGCCGCGCGCGAGCCGGAGGTGTCGGATCTGGCGGAATGCCTGGTGGCGATGGGTGCGGACATCCACGGTATCGGCGGCGACACCCTGACGATCCGCGGGGTGGGGCGGCTGCACGGCACCGACTATGCCGTCATTCCCGACCGGATCGAGACTGGCACCTATGCGATGGCGGCGGCCATCACCGACGGCGAGATCGAGCTTCTGGGCGCGCGCTCGGCGCATCTGCGCGCGGCGCTGGCGAAGCTGGACGAGGCCGGGGTGAAGGTGGTGGAAAGCAACCGGGGGCTCACCGTCAGCCGCAAGAACGGGCCGCTGACGGGCACCGACGTGGAGACCGACCCCTATCCGGGCTTCCCCACCGACCTGCAGGCGCAGTTCACCGCGCTGATGACGACCGCGCGCGGCGAATCGCGGATTTGCGAGACCATCTTCGAGAACCGCTTCATGCACATACCCGAGCTGCACCGCATGGGCGCCAGCATCGCCATCGACGGCAGGACGGCGGTGGTGCGCGGCCAGTCGGCCCTGCGCGGCGCGCCGGTGATGGCAAGTGACCTGCGCGCCAGCGCCAGCCTCGTCATTGCGGGGCTTGCGGCGGAAGGCGAAACCGTGGTCAACCGGGTTTATCACCTGGACCGCGGCTATGAGCGGCTGGAAGAGAAGCTCTGCGGCTGCGGCGCGGGAATCGAGCGGATCCGTGGGGACTAGGCTGGACGATGGCAAGGCCGGGTAGCGAGCGCCTCAAGCTGCGGGCGAAGGACATGGAGGACTTCCAGGTCCTCTCGGCGGTGTTGCAGGACGCGCTGGTGCCTGTCAGCGACATGGCCCAGCTTCCGCGCGAGAAGCGCTTCGTCATGGTGGCCAACCGCTTTCGCTGGGAGGCGCGGGCGCCGCTGGGCGACCTGCCCGACGAGGTCCGCGCCGAGCCGCCGGAGCGTGACGGCGACGCCCGCTTCGAGGACGCGCCGCTTTACGAGCGGGTGCATTGCGGCATCACCTTCGATCGCGTGAAGGCCGTGCAGTACCGCGGCTTCCGCAAGGCGAACACCGACCGCATCCTGAACATGCTGGCCCTCGTCCCCGACCGCGAGGGCATCACCCTGGAATTCTCGCACGAGGCGGCGGTGAGGTTGCAGGGCCGGCGCATCGTCTGCCATCTGGAGGACCTGGGCGAGCCCTGGCCGACGCACTGGCGGCCCAGCCACGACACCTCCGGGGCGGACGACGACGCCGGCGTGGCCATCACCGACGAGACGAAGAACGAAAGCAGCGATCCGTGAGCGCGAACGAAACCCTGGTCCTTGCCCTGCCGAAGGGGCGCATCCTCGACGAACTCGAACCGGTCCTGGCGAAGGCGGATATTCAGCCGGAGGCCGCCTTCCACGACAGCCGCTCGCGCCAGCTTCGCTTCGCCACCAACCATCCGGGCCTCGACATCATCCGGGTGCGCAGCTTCGACGTCGCCACCTTCGTCGCCTTCGGCGCGGCGCACCTGGGCGTGGCCGGCAACGACGTCATCATGGAGTTCGACTATCCCGAGCTTTACGCGCCGGTGGACCTCGACATCGGCCACTGCCGGCTGGCGGTGGCGGAGCCGAAGGCGCTGGTGAAGGACGACGACCCCTCGCGCTGGAGCCATATCCGGGTGGCGACCAAGTATCCCGGCATCACCCGCCGCCACTTCGCCGCGCGCGGCGTGCAGGCGGAGTGCATCAAGCTGAACGGCGCGATGGAGCTGGCGCCCAAGCTGGGGCTGTGCCGGCGCATCGTGGACCTGGTGTCCAGTGGCAAGACGCTGGCCGCCAACGACCTTGTCGAGGTGGACCACATCGCCGATATCTCCTCTCGCCTGATCGTCAACCGGGCGGCCTTCAAAACCCGCCCGCGCGAGGTCGGCGACTGGATCGAGCGATTCCGGGAGGCCGGCGATGCCGTATGATCTGGATGCCCGTGAGGACGGCTTCGAGGAACGCTTCCGCGACTTCCTGAATGTCCGCCGGGATAGCGGCGCGGACGTGGACGGACGCGTGGCGGAAATCCTGAAGGACGTCTACCACCGTGGCGATTCGGCTGTCCTGGAATATACCGAGCTGCTGGACAGGCACCGCCTGACGCCCAAGGGCATGCGCGTCACCGGCGAGGAGCTGCGCGGCGCGGTGGAGCGCTGCGATCCCGACACCGTCGCCGCGCTGCAGACCGCGCGCGAGCGGATCGAGGCGTTTCACGCCCTGCAGAAGCCGGAAGACCTGGATTACCGGGACGCCCAGGGCGTGCGCATGGGCCACCGCTGGACGCCGATCAAGGCGGCGGGGCTGTACGTGCCCGGTGGGACGGCGGCCTATCCCTCCTCGGTGCTGATGAACGCGGTGCCGGCCAAGGTCGCCGGCGTCGAGCGCGTGGTCATGGTGGTGCCGGCGCCGGATGGCAAGTTGAACCCGCTGGTCCTGGCCGCCGCCGACGTCGCCGGCATCGACGAGGTTTACCGCATCGGCGGTGCGCAGGCGGTGGGCGCGCTGGCCTACGGCACGGAGACTATCGCGCCGGTGGACAAGATCGTCGGCCCCGGCAACGCCTATGTCGCCAGCGCCAAGCGCCAGGTCTTCGGCACCGTCGGCATCGACATGATCGCCGGCCCGTCGGAGGTACTGGTGGTGGCCGACGGCCGGAACGACCCGGCCATTATCGCCGCCGACCTGCTGGCGCAGAGCGAGCACGACGCCAACGCGCAGGCGATCCTGATCACCGACGACGGCGACTTCGCCGTGGCGGTCCAGCGCGCCGTGGACAGCCATTTACAGCGCCTGCCGCGCAGCGAGATCGCCGGGCGGAGCTGGGCACAGTACGGCGCGGTGATCCGCGTCGCCAGCCTGGACGACGCGCCGGCCCTGGTGGACCGCGTGGCGCCGGAGCACCTGGAGCTGGCGGTGGCCGAGCCGGACGCGCTGATGGCTCGCATCTCTCATGCCGGCGCGATCTTCCTGGGCCGCACTACGCCGGAGGTGATTGGCGACTACGTGGGCGGCCCCAACCATGTCCTGCCGACGGGGCGCAGCGCGCGGTTCTCTTCGGGCCTGTCGGTGCTGGACTTCATGAAGCGTTCGACCTTCCTGGACTGCCCGCCGGAGGGCCTGCGGGCCATCGGGCCGGCGGCGGTAACCCTCGCCGAGGCGGAAGGACTGGACGCGCACGCGCTTTCCGTCGCCCTGCGCCTGTCCGGCGGGGGCGGGGAATAGCCGGCGGCAAGCGGGGTAGGCGGCGGTGGCGGAGCAGTCGAGCGACCAGGGCGCCGCGGGGCGCGGCCGCATCGTCAACATCACCCTCGACGAGAAAACCGTGGTCAGGCGCAGCCCGGATGTGGAGCACGAGCGCGCGGTGGCGATCTACGACCTGTTGGAGGAGAACACCTTCGAGCCGGTCGGCGATTTCCAGGGGCCGTTCAGCGTGCATCTACGCGTGGAGGAAAACCGGCTTGTGCTGGAGATCCGCGACGAACAGGACGCGCCGCTCAACTCCGTCAACATTCCGCTGTCGCCTTTCCGCCGTCTCATCAAGGACTACTTTACGGTCTGCGAAAGCTATTTCGAAGCCATCAAGACCGCCAGCCCGTCGCGGATCGAAGCGATCGACATGGGGCGGCGCGGCCTGCACAACGAAGGCTCGGAGCTGTTGAAGGACCGGTTGGCGAACAAGGTGGAGATCGACTTCGACACCGCGCGCCGACTGTTCACGCTGATATGCGTCCTCCACATCCGAGCGTGAAGCCAGACGCCGCGATGCCCGACCTTCCGGAAGCTATCCTGTTCTGTTGCACCCACAACTCGGTGCGCTCGGCGATTGCCGAGGGGCTGATGAAGCATCTGCTCGGCCACCGGGTCTATGTGGATTCGGTCGGCGTCCATCCGGGCCAGATCGATCCCTTCGCCGTCGCCGTGATGGAGGAGATGGGCATTGATCTCTCGCGGCATCGGGCGAAGACTTTCGACGACTTGGAGGATACCTTTTACGACCTCATCGTCTCGCTTTCGCCGGAGGCGCAGCACCGGGCGGTGGAGATGACGCGGACGATGGCCTGCGACGTCGAGTTCTGGCCGACGTTGGACCCGACTCATATAGAGGGTACGCGCGAAATGCGCCTCGATGCCTATCGGCAGGTTCGCGACAGCATATTGAAGCGCTTGAAAGAGCGCTTCCCGCTCGACTTGAAACCCGCACCCTAGGCAAGACATCTATTTGGGTGAAGGCCGAACGCATCATTTGTTCCTGTTCCAGGGTTCGATTATTATCCGCCCGCCGCGCCGCGGCGGCCCGGCAACGGCGGCCGCGCGCGGCAAAGCTTATCAGGAGGGACGCGCGAGAGGCGTATGTCGAAAGAAGATCTGATCGAGTTCCAGGGCACGGTGACGGAGCTTCTGCCCAACGCCATGTTCCGGGTCGCGCTGGACAACGGGCATGAAGTGCTGGCTCATACCTCGGGCAAGATGCGCAAGAACCGTATTCGCGTCTTGGCCGGCGACCGCGTGAATGTCGAGATGACGCCCTACGATCTCACCAAGGGCCGCATCACATTCCGTTACAAGTAAGCGGGGCCGCCGCTTGACGACGACGGTCCGCGAAGACGGCAGAGGGGCGGGGTGCCTTGTCCTGGCCTCGGCCTCGCCGCGTCGCCGCGATCTGTTGCGCCAGGTGGGGGTCGAGCCGGACGCAGTCGATCCCGCCGACGTCGACGAGACTCCGCGAAAACAGGAACTCCCCGCATCCTACGCACGGCGCCTGGCGCGCGCCAAGGCACGGGCCGTCGCGCCGCGCCATCCGGGCTGTTTCATCCTGGCGGCGGATACCGTCGTGGCCGCCGGCCGGCGCACCCTGCCGAAGCCACCGGATGCGGAAACCGCCAGGCAGTGCCTGGAACTGCTCTCCGGCGGCCGCCACCGGGTCTATGGCGGGGTCTGCATTCTGGCCCCGGATGGGCGCATGGCCGAACGCGTGGTCGTCACCCAGGTCAAGATGAAGCGGTTGCACGCCGACGAGATCCAGCGCTACCTCGACAGTGGCGACTGGCACGACAAGGCCGGCGGCTATGCGATCCAGGGCCGCGCCGCCGCGTTCATTCCCTGGATCAACGGCTCCTATGCCAATGTCGTGGGCCTTCCGGTGGTGGAAACGCTAAACCTGCTGGAAGGTTTGGGATACGACCCATGAGCGCCCGCGCGCTGGTCGAGGCGCGGCCCGGCGAGACACGCGCGGCGGTGCTGGACACCGATGGCGCGCTGCTGGACGTCCTAGTGCTGCGTGATGACACGCCGGAGGTGGTTGGCGGCCAGTATCTGGGCCGGGTCACGGCGTTCGATCCCGGCTTGCAGGCGGCGTTCGTGGATATCGGGCTGGCGCGGCCGGCCTTGCTGCCCAAGCGCGCCGCGAAGGGGCGCCTGAACCAGGGCGATTCCGTCGTCGTCGAGGTGGTTCGCGCCCCGGCCCCGGACAAGGGCGCCAAGGTCACGGCCCGGATTGCCGAGCCGCCCCCGGCCGAGGGTGCGCCGCCGCGCCTGCTGCGCGCCGCCGATCCGCTGGCGGAGCTGCTGGAACGGCACGATCCGGCGGAGATCGTGGTGGACGGTATCGAGGTGCGGGGCCGCTTGCAGAGGCGGTTGCCCGGCTTGGCGGATCGCATTTCCGGGTACGCCGGGGCGGTTCCGCTTTTCGCGGCCGAGGGGCTCGATGCGGAGCTGGATGCGCTTCTCGACCCTGAGGTTCCGCTGCCTGGCGGCGGCCTGCTGCGGATCGAGCCGGTCAGGACGCTGACGGCCATCGACGTCGATGCCGGCGCGCGGGAAGCGCGGGGCGGGGCGGGGCGCATGGCACTCGATCTCGACATGGCGGCGGCGACCGAGATCGCCCGGCAAATAGGATTGCGCGCGCTCTCGGGCCTGATCGTCATCGACTTCCTGGAGCTTGCGGAGAAGTCTGCCCGGCAGCAAGTGACGGACGCCCTGAAAGCGGCGCTGCCCGATGCCGATGTGGGGTCTATGCGCGCGTCGGGGCTGGTGGAAATGAGTCGCCGGCGCGGGCGGATTCCCTTGCACGAGTTGCTGGCGGAACCTTGCGGGCGCGGCGGCGGTGGTTATGTAAAAACGGCGATGACGGTGGCGTTCGAACTGCTGCGCGATGTCTGCCGCGAGGCGGCGGCAAATCCGGGCCGGGCGGTCTCGGTGGTGGCGGCGCCTTCGGTCGTGGCGGCGCTGGAGGGCGCGGCATCTGAGGCACGCGCGGCCGCGGAACGCACGCTTGGCCGGCCGTTCGCCTGCCGGGCGGACCCGGCCCGGCCGCGCGAGAGCTATGAGATTCTGCTGGGATGATTTGGTCATGAGCGACGACGCCAAGCACGAAGCCGAGGTCGTGCCGCTGCGCCGGGCGGGGCGCGGGGCATGCCCCATGTGCGGCAAGCCGGCAGCGGAGAAGTATCGCCCGTTTTGCTCCCGCCGCTGCGCGGACCTGGACCTGGGCAAATGGCTGAACGGCAGCTACCGCGTGCCCACCGAAGAGCCCGCCCCCGAGGGCGCCGGGCCCGGCGACGACGAAGCCTGACGGCCGCAATTCGCGGCGTCGCTCATGCCGCGGTTCATGGCGGCTTGGAAGGCTCTTGCCGGACTGATCGAAACAAAGCGCAGGTTGGGGCTGGACAGGCGCGCCAGCTTCCACTACAACGCGGCCCGCATCGGTCGTTACGGCCCGTGCCCAGGTAGCTCAGTTGGTAGAGCATGCGACTGAAAATCGCAGTGTCGGTGGTTCGATTCCGCCCCTGGGCACCACTTACCCCCCTGAAAAACCGATAAAATCAGCGGCCGCCGCAGGGCGCGTTTTCTGCTATCCATCGCTGGGGTAACAAATGGGGTAACACCGTTACCCTGGAAAAATCGCCGCACTTTCCAGTACCGGCGGGCATTCACATTGGTTTAATTGACAGGAGCGCCCCGGCGGGCGTTCAATGAGCGGACCGCCAGGGTGTTGGCGCACCCTGACGGCCCTAACCACACCGGCCTTGGATTGGAAGGCGCGGCATGGCTGCAAACTCACATATCACGAGTCGCAGTGCCTCCCAACGGGGTCGGTATATCTCAACCCCATCAACGGGAGGTTCTTATGATAACGAAAGTTAATCGTCGCACGGCCCTTGTTTCCGGCGCGGCCGCCGCTATCGCCGCGTCCGTGCCCGCAGCCAAGGCTGCCAAGCCTGCCTTGAACGAAAAGGGTAAGTTCGTCCTGGCCAAGATCGACGAACTGGTCGCGGACGCCTATGAACGCGGCAAGGCAGCCGGTAGGCAGCCGGGGCCGAACGATGCCCGTCTGTGGGCGCTGTGGCGACGGTTCGCGGCCGTCCACGCCGAAGTTGATCGGATCGAATCTGAATACGACCGGATCGACGGTGGGATGCCGCCAGAACTCCACTCGGATCGCATTCGGCAAGATAGCCACGCCGCGCTGAACCGGGGCGACCGGCAAGCAGCCGTGGCGATCTACGACGGGCGCGCGAAGGCCCGCCGCCAGTGGCAGGCCGACGCTGGCCAGCATCGCCTCCGGGCGCGCGAAGACGCTTTGTTGGCCGAAGGACTGCACATCGAGCGGCAAATGGCCGACATCACGGCAGACTCCCCTGCCGGCGCTGCGGCTCAAGCCAAAGTGCTGCAACACTGGCGTGAGGTCGACGGCTTCGAGGCTTGGTGCCCAGATGTGTGCGGCCGTCTGGTCGACCGCGTGTTTGATGCCGTCATGCGTGCGGCCGGGGAGGTGTAGTCATGGCTATCGACAAGAATGCAGCCCTCGCACGCCTTGAGGTGATCGTGAACACCTTGGCCACCCGTCATGTCGCGGATGGCTTCAAGTTCGACCACCAGCTTGCCGAGCAAGCCCTCGATTATTTGCGCGGCCAAGCGCGAGGGGAGCCGCACACGGATGAGAAGTTCGAGCCGTTTCTCGAATTCATGCGGCGCTACAACCAGTCGCTCGATTACGTCATCGAAGGCGACGTAAGCAACATGTTCACGGGGCTTGCAGCGGCATCCGTGACGGGGAGGGCGTGACGATGAGCGAAGTGCACCAGATCCATCCACGGTCGGAGAGTTTTCAAGCCCTAAGCGAGATGGAGCCTGATCTGCGAGATATCCGCAGGATCGCGTGGTTGCTGGACGAGTTGACGATGAGGAGGCATGTGCCGGATAGAATGGAGATGGAAGTCCTCAACTGGCTCGCTGGTATGCTCGAAGACAAGACGGAGGCGACCGTCGAACAGTGGGAGGCCGCGTTCGACAGCGCGACGAAACAAGAGCAACCAAGGTAGCACACAACCCCGTCGCAGGTAGCGGCGGGGCTTTTCATGGGAGGCGCATCCCGCGCGTGCGCGCGAGGTGGGACAAACTGATGTGGGCACCCACAGTGGTTTTTCGCAAGGCGCATCCCGCGCGTGCGCGCGAGGTGGGACACAGGTGGGACAGCTTGTCCCAGTTTAAACCACAGCGGGCGCGGCAATACCGCTTTTGCAACCGCAACCGCATATACAGGACATGCCCCCGCCGACCGCATGTCGCCAGCCCGCCCGTGCGTTGCCACACAGCGGCTTTCGCTCCATCAGGCGGCTTCCCTGCCCTCGACCGGGTTGTGCCCGTCCTGCGGCTTCTGAGCGGCTTCACGACGCTGATAGACCCGCTTGTAGTGCGTCCGGCACCACGCCGTGCCGCGCCATACCGGCTTCCCGCATTTGCAGCAGTCGTCGCTGCCGAACGGCGCGTCACCCGGTATGTACTGACATGTGGCAAACATCGGCGTTCTCCTGTCGTGTGGCCTCGGTCGCCTGCCGCAGTTCCGCGCAATCGCCTGTCTCGGCATACTCCGCGATCAAGCGCGCATACCGTTCCGCCCGCTCCACGGCCCCGAGGTCGCCGCCCGTCACGAGCGCCGCGTGCATCGCCAGCGCCCGGATGGTGGAATCACTCGCCATAGGCCGCCGTCACACGCCGCACAGCGGCCTCCAGGCTTCGCAGGCTGTCGCCACGGCCTTGCTCGTTGACGGCCCGGCAGGCGGCGCGGAGGAGCATGGCGAAGGCTTGATGCCGTTCCTCCGCCTGTGCCGGGGTGACATCGTTGCGATAGTTCTTCATGGCGCGTTGGCCTCGAACTCAAGCCACAGGTCCGCATAGTCGGTGATGCTGTCCGCTTCCCCCGTGGTCAGGGTCTGCTCGGCACCCGTCCACGACGTGGGGATGTTGGTATGGCTCCACGTCGCAACCGTGGTTCCCCCCTGCCCCTGCGTTAGCCGCACCGTCAGGTCGATCTGCGCGCTGCCGGTCTTCTCGTAGCGATAGCGGATCACGTGGCCGGTGTTGACGCCCGGATCGGCCGCAGCCCCGAGCTTGATTTGCGTGACCTCGTTCGCCGGCAGATTGCTACTCTCGATGTAATCCCCATCATCGGGGTTGGCTTCGTCCAGCATCGCGTAAAGGTCGGAGCCGGTCGAAGGCGACCAGTTGCCCGCGTTGCCGTCCTGCGACGGTCGCAGGTACTGCCCGACCTCGATATTGACGCTGGCGACGGATGACGTTGCGCCCGCGCCCGTCATGACAACCGTTGTGCCGGTTGCCGGATTCGCCCCCGCCGGCAGGTCGGTATCGGACAAGGTGACATCACTGCCGCCGGTCGATTGCGCGAAATCGTTGTTGTTGCCGCTGCTGTCGGCGCCGACCGTGCCCGTGTCTTGGCCGTCGATCCGATAGCCGAACGTGCTGAACCCCACCCCGGCATCGAGGTCTTTCCACGAGCCGCCATCGGCCGCGCTGTAGTTCAATTCGCTCGGATCGTAGATGTCATCCACGAAGACGACATCGAACATCTCGCCAGGAAAGCCGCCATCGGCGCCGTCATCCTGTAGCAGCCAGTGCGTGCCCGAACTCTCCACCTCAAGGGTGCCGCTGCCGTTCAACTCGAACGCCTTGGTTCCGTTCACCCACAAGGCGGAATCCGTGGTGGAGGCGTCGAAATAGGAGGTTCCCGCGTTCACACCAAATTGGAGAGTGACATGCACCCACGTGTTGGTCTGCATCGGTTCGGCGGTCGTCTCGCTGTTGTCGCCGCCGATCCGGTAGATGAAATCAACGCCCGTGTCGCCGCTGGAGGTGTAAAGTTGGTCGGCACCCGTGTCCGAGGCCCAGATGGTATCCAGCGTGGCGTTGCCGGTCCTGCGCACCCAGAAGGCGAGAGTCGCCCGGCTGCCGGAGCCGATGCCCGCGATGGTGGCCTCAAGCCCCGTGCCGGAGCCTGTGCCGCCTGAGATTAGCTTTCGTCTGGTCGCCATATCCGGCTCCCCTTGTTCATGCCCCGGCGGGTGTCCCTTGCCCACCCGCCGGGGTTGCGCGCCGCGTCCGGCTGGGCGTAAAAGCGCGGCACGTTCACTGTCTCACAGGCCCCGGCAGCTTGTTCCGGGTGGTCATCACGTCCGCCAGCTCCAGCGCGTTCGCCGTTTCCCGCAGGAAGCGGACGCCTTCCGCACGGCCTTCTTCTTCGACAATCCCGAACAACCCCGCCATGAACAGAACGAGGTCGCACTGTTCCCAGGAGTATTGGGGGTATTGCTGGAGAAACGATTTTTGCCATTCGTTGCGGACTTCGGCGCAACCGCTCCACATTTGTTCGAGGTGCTTGGCGAGGTCTTTCACATCATCATGCATGGCGACGGCCTTTCCGCTGTTCCCGCTCCAGGCGCCGCCGTTCGGCCCTGGACAAGCCTTGCGGCGCCTGCGGTGCGTTCTGTGGGGTCTCCACGGCCTTGATGGCGGTCATCAGTGCACCACGGCCTTTCGCAAGGTCAGTGAGCGCCCGGATGGTGGAATCACTCGCCATAGGCCGCCGTCACACGCCGCACAGCGGCCTCCAGGCTTCGCAGGCTGTTACCCCGGCCTTGCTCGTTCACGGCCGCACACGCGGCCCGCAGCAGCGCGGCGAATGCATCATGCCGTTCTTCGGCCTGCTGGCAGGTAATGTCGTCGCGGTAGGGCGCCGTTGCCATCAAAACCCCTTCGTCCGCCGCACTGTGAACACGCTCTCCGGCCGCGCCGCGTGCCAACAGGCGATTGCGACTGACAGGACAAGATCGTCGTGGGTACCTTCGCGCGCCGCGAAGACGGCATTACCTGCGGTCGTGAAACGGGCGCGGAAATTCTGTAACTCGCTCACCAGCGCCTTGGTGTCCTTCAACGACGGCTCAATAGACAGGTCGCCGCTGTGCAAAAGCGCCTGTAACCGGCTGACCAGCGACAGCTTGGCGACGCGGTAGTGATCGTGTTGCACCTTGCTCTCGCCTTCGCCGGCCGTGATCGTAACGCCCAGCGGCTTGAGCCCGGCGCCCGCGAAGATATCGAATACCGCGCGGCCAACGCCCGTCTGGTCGATCACGACTTCCGGCCTGTCGACCCGCCAATCTTCTTGATGTTGGCGCTCCAGGCGCCCGGCCAGATCCGCGACATGCTCGCATTGCGACGGATAAGGCGTGCCGAGCGGCAAACGCTCCAGATAGCGAACGGCGAAGGTGTGTTTCTTCTCCGGCTTGTCCGGGTTGCCGACGTTCCGCGTCGTCTTTTCGACCACGCTGATGGCGGTGGGATCGTGTGCTTGCCCCAGGTCGATGCCGAGCGTGTATTGCCAACGCGGATAAATGGCCTTGTGCGGCGGCGGTGCCGGTTGTTGACGATGTTCGCCGTTTATCTTCAACCGCTCCACAGCGGGCCTCCGGTGTCTTTCAACGCAGCCTCGATCACGGCGCTTGAGAAGAACTGTTCTTCGGTGTCGACGAACTCGCAGTAGTATTCCTGCCGGAAAAGCCACTCACCCATCTCGCGCCGCTCATCCTCCAGAAACTCCGGCGTGATGCGTGGGCAGTCGTCGGCGGTGATCCGCACCTTTTTCCAGTCGGCGCCGTTCTCCCAGGTCTCGTAGAACCAGCCGCGCTTGCCGTAGGGGGTGCTCAGGCCGATCATGCGGCCTCTCGTGGTCGCCAGCATCGGACGGACGGCCGCGATCAGGTCATCCGGCACGCGGCTGGCTTCGTCTATCACCACGGTGTTGGCGGCGCTGTAGCCGCGTACGGTCGCCTCGGAACCCGGCAGGGACACGATACGGCTGCCGTTCTTCAACTCCAGCCGCAAGGCGCTCTCAAGCTCCGCTTCGGGAGCACCCTCAACGTGGTGATAGAACGTCGCGACCTTGCGAAATAGCTCGGTGCTCTGCCGCTGCGACGGGGAGATCAGAATGGTAAGCGACGGCGCGGAATAGAAGGCGTCATGCAGGGCCAGCATTGCCGCCGTGGTGCTCTTGCCGCTCTGCCGGCAGCAGTTCAGTAGAATCTTCCTGTCGTCGCCGATCAACAGGTCGCGTTGCCATTCGTCCGGATCGAGCCCAGCGTCTACGGCGAATTCGATGGGATCGAGCGAGCGCGCGAGATCACGAGCCAGCATGGCCGTTCGCCCCCGCTTCGTGTTCGATCTGGCGCGGCGCCCCCGTGAATTCCGGCTCCGTGCCCTCCACTTCTTTCAGGACTTGCGCCACGGCCCGGCGAGCTTCGGGAAAGGGATGCAAGGCGCGGATCAGGGCGGAACGCAGATGAACATACTCCGGCGCCACCACGAGGTTGTTGACCGTCGTGGTGCTGCCGGTGGCCAGCTCGCCCAGCAGCTTCGCCGTCGTCTGGATGTTGTCGTTGACGGCCCGATGCGCCTGCACGGCGGCGCGCAGATCGCCTAGGCGCTCGGCTTCGTCCGCGACGCGATAAAGCCGTCCGCGCTCCGCCACGAGATGTTGCAGGATGCCCTCGGACTCCGACTTGCGCAGTGCGTCGAGATCAATTTCCGTGGGGCGCCCCGCCGCCATCAACGACGCCTTCAACTGCGGCGGCATATGGCTGTCCCGGTGCCTGTACAGGGCATCTTTGTGCAGGTCGAACTTGCGCGAGAGCTGCGGCACGCTGACCTTGCGCGCAAGGCCCATCTCGACCTTGGCACGCTCGGGTGAATCGCAGACTTGGCAACGGCGCCCCATCTTAGACCCGTTCCTTCTTGCGGCGCTCGCGCTCCAGCTTGCGCCGCTGCTGCCGTGTAAGGCCGGCGGTATCGCTCGGACGGCTTTCGGCCGTCACGTCGGACAGGATATCGAGCACCGACGACGTGATGCCCTTGGCCGTGATCTCCGTGTAGACCACGGGACCGCCGCACCCCGTCTTGTGCAGGTCCGCACCGGGAATCTTGCCGGAAACAACGTTGTGGTACTGCGCCCGCAGGATCGCGGCCAGATGGTCGCGAGAGCCATCGCCATCCCGCAAATGGCCGATATGATCAGCCGGTGCGAAGGCGACTCCATAAGGCGTTGTGTGCTGTATGAATTCGTCGTCCTCAACCCTGTACGAATAGCAGACGACACGGCGCTGCTTATCGGAGTAGCCGGCAAGGCAGAAAAAGCCCTCGTCCGCCTGATTCTCCATGAACGCCTGAGCCTCGACACTCATCGCGCCGCCCATGACGTTCTGCTCCAGCCCGTCAATGCAGGCGTCGCGCGCGCTGTCCAAGATGCCCGGCATCGCCTCGGCTGCATCGGCGATATCCCCGAACGCCTTGTCATTCAAGCTGAGTGCGGCGTGGTTGGCGATGAACATGCAGCCGCGTCCGAACAGGCAGGCCCGAAGGTGCGGAATCGGGAACACCTTCGACACATAGCCGCCAGACTCGCCGATATCGTCCGCGTTGTCGGACATGGCCGTGTCCGTCATCACGGCCGCGCGCTGCGGCGACAACGCCATAGCCAACATCGTCATCTAGAAGCCCTCCTCTGTGCCAACGGCATTCACGCCGCTGGCGATATTGCCGAGACCGAAATCCAGGCCCCCGAGCTGGGCGGCCGAAGTGCCGACGCTCGCGGCAGTGCCGAGACTGGCTATCGGTGCACCGACAACCGGCAACACAAAGCGCTGCGTGACGAATGCAGCCGCGATCTCCGCCGCCGTGCGCCTTGCGATATTGACCATCGCACTCCCGACGTCCTCGAAACCGCCAAGCAGGCTGTCCGCCAACTCGCGCTGAATGCTCCGACCGGCCTCGCGAAACGCGCCAACGGCCGCTTGCTCGAAGCCGCCCATGCCGCGCGCCGCCCGATCGGCGGCATCCGTCACGTCGTCGAGCTGAGACGTCGTATCCTCGATACTGGCATCTTCGGCAAAGCGCTGATTGAGCAAGCCCAGCGCCCGGTTGAATTGCTCGGCATCGATGGCCCCTCGCGCCAGGGCCTCGCGTAGCAAGTCCGCATCTTCACGATAATTGCGGATATCAGCCCCGGCCGGGTTGATCTCATCCATCAGGTCGGTCAGCGAGCGGTTGAACCGTTCCTGTTCTTCGCGGGCATCGGCCAGGACGCCAGCATGCGCATCGATCAAGCCGGTGTTCCGCTCATATAGCCGCGCCGCCCGGCCTTGCGCGTCGGTCGTGTCCTCTGTCTCCCGCTGGAGCTGTGACATGGCCTTGGCCGCGTCCGAGGTCCGCACGGCGACGCCGAGAAGCGGCTCGCTTAACTGTTCTTGGACCCGCGATAGCGTGGCGATCTGATCATTGAGAAACCGCAGACCCTCAAGCTGAGCCGGGAAGTCCGAAGCTGGTTGGCCGCTTTCGCGCATCCGCGCCGTGATGCGGTCGCGCCGCTCTATCAGCTCGTCAAGCCGGCCCTGCAATGCCTCGCGCGGCCCCTCGCGCTCGAAACTTTCGTTGATTGACCCGAGCACATCGCGGACGCCTAGCAGCGCGTCCCGCCACAGCCGCGTCGCACCCGTCGCGTCGTCGATATTGCCGGCCAGGGTCAACACCTCGTTGCCGAGTTGCTGCATCGCATCGCCGCCGGTCGCCTCGGTCTGTTCAAGCTCCTGGCGCAGCGTCGGCAGCTCGCGAATCAGAGCGTTGAGGACACGTTCGCGGACCAGCTCGCCGTCCTCAAGCAACCCTCGGAGCGCCCCCACGTCGTCGACGCCTTCAAGTTGATTAATCAAGGCACGTATCAAGCGCGGCGATGCGTCTATTAACGAGTTAAATTCTTCGGCTCTTACAACCGAACCGGCAATTGCTTGTGAAAACTGCGTCGTCGCGGCGGCTGCTTCCTGCTGCGTCGCGCCGGAGATGGACAGCGCCGTGTTAAAGCTTTCGGTCACGCTCAGGATGCGCTCGGTCGATTGTCCGGTGCCCGCAAGGGCTTGATCCAGGCGCACGTACAGATTCGTGGTTTCCGCCAAACCGCTCCGGGTCCGCTCGGACAGGTCGAGTAACGCTTGTTGACGCTGCTCCAGCTCGCGCGACGTGTCCGTCACCAGCCGAAGGCGGTTCTCAAGGCGTGTCGCCTCGTCACCAAGGGACAGCGCCGCCGACGCACCGCGCCGCAATGTCTCGGCAATCGCAATCGCCACGAACCCCCGCGCCGCCCGGCCGGCCGCGACGAAACCGCGCTCCAGCCGATCCATGCCGCGCGCCGTCTCGAAGCTCTCGCGCTTCAAGCGGTCGAAACTGCCCTCGACCCGACCAACCCGGCGCCGCAGATCATCGGCGGATCGGGTTGCGCTACTGGCGGATTGCTCGAACTGCTGTGCACCACGCCGTGCGTCCGAGGCGTCAATGCCGAGACGAAGTGTGGCCATTTACCTTGCCCTCGATAGCATTGGCCAGCGCGGTCATGCGCTCGCAAAACTCAGTGACCCGCGCGCTGCCTTCTTGCATCCAGTTCTGAACGTTGCGGACATCATCGGCGCTCATCTGTGCCAGCGTCTTCCAGATCCGCAGTTCGTCCTTTCGCTTGAGGCTCGACGCGAACGCGCGCGCCGCGCTATGCAGGCTGGTGCCTCCGCCGTAGTGCTCCCCGACACGATCACGCAGATAGATCGCAATGGGCCGGCGCGCCTTACGATTCGAGCCATCCGACAGAGGACACCTGCCACGCGCGATCATCTCGTTGAGCGCGTCCATGAAGCCGGCCTCGTAGCTTTCGCTGTCTGCTACACCCATAGTGGGCCGGGCGACCGCAGAGGACACAGCCGCCCGGCCAGGCGCGACACGGGGCGGTGCGGCCGTATCGCTGCCGTCCTGCGTCATATCTGCGCGGCCTCGCCGTTCTCCAGGCACAGATCGTGAAGGTCGACGTTTCGGAAGCCGCCGGTTGTCTGAAGGCGCACCGTACGGCCCTGCTGCGCGGCGACCTGACACAAGGCATCGCCGTACATAACCGGCGCGGCCGGCGCGAAAGTCACGTCGTCGAGACGGCGCCCGATCTCGTCATAGGCGACGACCTTCTTGCTGCCGCCATGCCGGCGCACGGTAAAGCTGGATTCCCTCGTGCCGCGTTGCGCTGGTGAGCCGTCACCTGGATGGACATCGACGATGTAGCCGATGGTGCCACCACGGGCCTCAGTCAACTCAACACGGTCGCCTACTCGATAGCTCATGGTTCTCTCCTATCGCCGCTGGTGTCGGGACATGGGCTGGCCAGTGGCGCGGACGTTACGTGTCTGCGCGGATAGGCGCTGTAGAGCGTGCGCGCGGGCCTGTTGGGTGCGATCATGCGCCAGCTTCTTGGCACTACTCACAGCGCCCTCCAGCAGCTTTGTGGCGCTGTCGAGGGCGTCCAGCTCGTCCGTCTTGTCAGGGTGATGGCGCAGTAGCAGTTCGCGCTTCAAACGGGCCTGCTGGTCCTCTGTAAGTCCCGTCAGCATGGCGGGCGCCACCAGAATGGCATTCATCACCTTGGCATCACCAAGGTACTTGCGGGCTTCGTCATAAGGGCGAGACGCCTTGCCAATCTGCGCGCGAATCTCCGCAGCGATCTGACGTTCGTTTTCGTCCGCCGGCTGCGCGCCGATTGTGTCGCCGATCTCCCGCTCGATCTCTTCACGGCGCCGGCTTATCGCTTCCTTGGCGCGGGTAACGCTGCTGTGGCCATCCAGGCGCTTGCCCAGCGTCTCCGCCTGTTCGCCGACTTTGGCCTGCACACCATCCGGCGCTAGGTGATCGTCGCTCGCAGTCTCCGTGGCACTCCGGTCGAACCGGGCCACCTCGGTGCGGAGTTCTTCAGCAACTTCGCCGACTGTGGTGAACACGCCCCCGCGCGCGGCATAGCCCTGAAGGCTACCACCGACCATGGCGAGTTGATTTTCGGATAGAGGTTTCATTGCACCGCTCCTTCTGTGGGATAGCCGGCGTCCTCACGACGCGGGCGTATATCGCCAAATCGGTGCGTAGATTACCCCATTGTTACCCGGTTCTGCAAGGGCAAACGATAAAATCGCAGAATACAGCGCGTTTAACGCCCAATACCCTGCGATCTTTAATCGCATGCTCGGCAGGGCACGCCATAGATTACTTGCGTTGTGCGCTCTGCGCATGGC
Organism: Ferruginivarius sediminum; assembly: GCF_003344765.1. Lineage (GTDB taxonomy): Bacteria > Pseudomonadota > Alphaproteobacteria > Kiloniellales > Rhodovibrionaceae > Ferruginivarius > Ferruginivarius sediminum. The sequence goes on from NZ_QPMH01000004.1 coordinate 21,638, forward strand.
TTTTTACAGTCAAACCAAGACAAGCGAAATGTGGCGGAAAACTGCGGTGTGTGAGCCGTTGTGCTCGTCAATACTAATCGCCGCAGAGATATGCCTATGTACTCGTTAAACACAAAAACAGGCCAATTAATAGCACAAAACACGCGGATATTGTTCGCGGTCAAATAAAAGGTTCGTTTACCCAATCCCCCTACCGTCACGGTGTCACGTAATGCGTCACGATGGCGTAACGGCGTTACGGCCCCTCGTAGCGTCACGTAATGTAACGGTGTGCCTTTAGGCACCGTTACATCGTGACGGGGTGGACGCCTTCAGCGTGACATGACGTGCCAGCGCCCATCCTGGCTTTCATAGACCAGCTTCTTGCGCTTGAGGGTGACGCGGATTTCATAGAGCCGTTGCCGTGCTGCGCCGATGCCGGCTTGCCGGGCTTGCTCGTTCCACTCTTCGACCGTCAGGCCGGCGGGTCCGGCTTCCTCCAAGATGGTGAGCATGGTCCCGGTGTTGCCGGTCGGTCGCTTGATCGCGGGCTCGATTGTTTCCGGCTCGGTCGGCTCGACCACGCAGGACGTGATGTCGTCGCCGTCGTCGTCGATCCCGACTTCGACCTGTCGCAGCGTAAAGGACAAGGTTTCGCCTTCCGGGCCATCCTTCACGAATTCGGACGTGACCGTGACGGTCCCGGCCGGGCTTTTGGTCACGGAGAACTGCGCGTCGGCCGCGCCTGTCAGGGACGTGTGACCACGCGGGCGGTTGCCGTCGGTGCCGCAATGATGGATCACGACGACGCAGCACGCGAAAGCCGAGCGGATGGCGTCGGCGGCGGCCACGTAGCGCCCCATGTCCTCGGGATCGTTCTCGCTGCCCCTCAGAGTGCGATTGAGGGTATCCAATACCACGAGGCCCGGCAGCCTATCCCCCACCTGAGCGCGGATGTCCGCGATGAGCGTCTGGTGGTCGCCGATCAGATCGACGGGTTCGCCCAGCAGGAAGAACGGCGGCGGGTCGTAATCCAGTTGCATATTCTGCTGTCGGAACGCCTCTATGCGCTTCTTGAAACCGTGCTGGCCTTCGCCGGCCACGTACACGACGGGCGCCTGCTGGACGCGCCGGCTACGGTATTCCCAGCCGAGTGCGACATGCATCGCCGCGTCGGTAGCCCAGAACGACTTGCCGCACTTGGGCGCGCCCCATGCCACGGCCAGGCCCTCGCGCGGCCAGAGGCCCTTTAAAAGATAATCGCGCTCGCTGGTCAGCCTGATGTCATCGAAGGCCGTGAGGGGAAAGCGGCACTTCGGCTCGAAGGTCTCCACCTTGCCGGTCATGCGGCCCTCCCGGCCGCTTCGGCCTTCAGCACTTCGTTCCAATCGGCGAAACCATCCGGCGGAAGCCGCAGCGTCACCTTGCGGCGCTGCCGAGTATAGGCTTCGACGGCTTCGTGCGCCGCCTTGATGCCCGGCTCGCCGTGGTCCGCGAAGATGTGAACATGGCGCACCTCGTCCGGCAACGCGACCTTGGCCAGCCGTCCGGCGCTGATGGCGCACCAGCACGGGATGCCGAACATCTGCATGGCGGACAAGGCGTCTTCGATGCCTTCGGCCAGCCCCAGGACTTCGCCAGCCCGCGCGAGGCGGATGGCGCCCTTACCCTGCGGCCCAAGGCTCAACTTCGGTTGCTGGACGTTCGCCTTGCCCGTGCCGTCCACGCGCAGAAAGGTCCGATGAACGCCCGTTAGCTTTCTGTCCGGTCCCTGGATCGCGGCCACCATCGCGGGTAGCTCGATGCCCGAAAACGGATATCGCAGCGCCGGGGCGAAGCGCAGCGACGGCGGCGGGTTAAGCCGGATGCCGCGCGCCTCCAAGTAGCTTTGCACTAGCGTGTCCGGCGCCGGTTCGGCCTCGCGCCAGATCCTGCGGGCGGCCTCTGAATTGTCATTACGTAATGACAATTTCCGCCGTGATGGATTGTCTACACGTGTAGACAATTCGGCGCCTTCGGGACGTTTGCCGGACGCCTCCCACAGCCCGCGCCGCCGCAATTCGGCAATGATGTCCGCGCGCTCACAGCCCGCATGACAGGTCAGCAGTGCGCCGTCGTCGCCGTCGCGGATGGATAGGGACGGATTGCCGTCGTCATGCGCTGGACAGCAGGCCGAACCGTAGCCGCCGTGCCAACGGCCCCCGAGGGCGAGGGTCAGGGCGCGGGCGTTCATCACGACACCTCGCGAATCGGCAAAGGTGGGAAGGTATCGGCGCCGACGGCTCGATATGTTTCCGGCGGGATGGCGTTGTAACGCTCAAGGCGCCGACGCAACCAATCCGCTTCATCAGCGTCCAGGCGTTCCAGCACTTCGGCCAGCAGCTCGCCCAAGGGACGCGGGCCGCGCTGATGCAGGGCTTCGGCCTGACGTTGCAGCGGGAGGGAAGGGGCGTTATGCTTCGGCTTGTCCGCCGCCTGCGTGACAAGTCTCGAAGCCCCGGCCGCCGATGCCCCGGCGCCGGGGTTTCTTGTGGCCGCCATCGCTCAAGCCGCCTCCGTGTCACGCGCGGCGGCCAGTGCCGCGATGTGCGCCTCGACCTCGCTTTCGACGAAGCCGATTTTATTCGGCGCCAACCTTACGGGCTGCGGAAACCGGCCCTCGCGGCACAGTCGCATCAGCGAAACGGGATGATAGCCGACGCGCGCGGCTGCTTCCTGCTTCGAGATAAGGCGCGTAGACATATTCAGTGCCTCCATTGCACTTTGCAAAACTGCGTTGTGCTTGAAGGCTAGGGAGTGCTTAGATTGGTTGATACGGCAGGCAAATCGGAGAATTAGATGCGGGACTTTTGGCGACGACAGAAATTGTCCAGCTTGTCCGGGTCGACGCCCCACCGCGCTGCCGCCTTTTCAAGTGCGGCCTCGTGAATGTTCTTGTGCTTGCCGTAGCGGGTCCGCCAAATGTGCTTGAGGCGTTCGACATCGTCGGCAGCCGGGATAAGCGGGTTGCCCATCTGCTGCGACACCCGCTTGAAAGGTCGGTCGGGCGGCTTGCCGCGCGGCTTCCGGCGCTCGCCCTGGGCAATCTCTACTAACGCCTTGAATGCATCCGCCGGGACGGTCACGGAATCGTGGCCGTGCCGCTGGGCATAGGCCGCCCGGCTTTCCATCGTCCGCATAAAGCTGTAAAAACCCTCCAGGCTAAAACTACCGTCGCCCCGTCGGAGATCGGCGAGAATGATGTCCCACGCGTCAACGCCCGGCATCAGCGCGCCTCCGCAAGCTTGACCACGTTCTCGGCTTCCGCCGCGTCCATCGGCTGGCCGGCAATCACCCGGTCCAGGGCGCCGGCCCACGCCTGCAAGGCGCGGCGCTTTGCCGAGAGATAGCTGTGGCGGTCATAAACCGCCGTCACGCTCGTCTGCGTGTGATTGAGAACGCGGCCGATCACGTCAACGCTGATACCCATATGCGCCATGCCAGTTGCGGCCGTGCGGCGCAGATCGTGCAGGCGCCAATTCTCCATCGCGTCGCGGCCATCCTTCCGCCGCGCGGCGTTCGTCTCTTTCTCCATGCGCAGCTTGGCCTTGCTGTAGCCGCTGACGGGACGTGCGCCATAGGTGGTTGACCAGACGTAATCCCCGGCGCCGAAGGTCGGCAGGCCCCGCAGGATGTCGACGGCCTGACGGCAGAGGGGCACTTCCTGGCTGCGCCCGCTTTTCGTCTCGGGGATGGTCCACAACGCTGCGTCCAGATCGACGTCGCGCCAGCGCATGTCGGCAACCTCGCCGCGCCGCTGCGCCGTCAGCAGCATCACCTTGAACATCGGCCCGAACGGATAGCCGGCGCCGTCGAAGGTCTGCCACAGATCGCGGACCTCCTGATTCGACAGGACGCGCTCGCGCTGTTCTTCGCGCTGCGGCAGCTTCACCCCGGCAACGGGGCTAACCTGGACGATCTCGCGCTCGACGCACCAGTTGAAAAGCTTGCGCACATGGGCCAACACGCGGTTCGCCTGCGTCGTATAGCCTTCGTCCTGCATTTCATCCAGCAGGCGCAGCACGTCGCGGCGCTCGATGGCGCGGATATCGCGGCCTTTCCATCGTGGGGTGACGTGGTTCGCGAAAAGCTGTTCGACGGGCTTCCAGCTCTTGTTACGCCGCTTGTGATGCCGTTCGATGAAATCCGCGACGATGTTCTCGACGGTATCCGGGCACTTCGTCCGGGCTTCCGCCTTCTCGTCCGCCGGGTCGCGCCCTTCCTCGACCGCTGCCAGTGCCTTTGACGCCTTTTCGCGCGCCTTGGCAAGTCCGAGGGCAGGGTAGGAGCCGAGTGTCAGGCGGCGCTGACGCTGGCCGATGCGATAGAACACGATCCAGGACTTTTTGCCCTTGTCGGTCACGCGGATGCCGAAGCCGGGAAAGCTGGCGTCGAAGTATTCCGCGCGTCCCTGAGCCGGGGCCTTCAGCTTCTCGACGGCGGCGCTGGTGAGCTTAATCCGGGCCATCACATGCTCCCTGGGGTAACACTGGGGTAACAGATATGTGGCGTTTAGCCGTGTTACCCGATGTTTAGGCATGTTGACACGTATGGGCCGAATGTCAAGGCATACAGCGAATTTTCGGAAACGGGATGCTGCGATGGGCTAGGGCAGATTTAGGCCGATTGCGTAACTGAAAATCGCAGTGTCGGTGGTTCGATTCCGCCCCTGGGCACCATCCTCCGTTCGTAAGTTGAAGATGCTTTGAACGCCCGGCTCAGGCGCGGTACTACGCCGCGACGATTGTTGATTTTTCGGTGGCACGATTGTCGTGCCGAGCGTAAAGATTTCAGTCGCGACAAACGTTGTCTTCTCGACCAGTTCACGTTGAGTTTAACTCATGCAAATTAAGACTTTGTTGACCAATTGGTTGGTAAGGGTGTAGGCCATCTTATCTTGGGTGTGAGCGTTGTCGCAATTCAGCCGCTGGGTGTAAAATGACCTATCACGCACAGACCGCAGTTGCTTACAGCGCGTATGCTCCTCGCGCCAATTGCGACGACGTGCAGTCGGTTTCTTCGGACTTCCGGGACCTTATCATTGAGCAGTGCCCCCGGTGCGCCGGCACCGGGCATGAATGCATGATGGATAAGATCAACGAGGTCGCCCTGGAGCCCGAAGGCACCGCCTGAATGGCGGTTCTCTCGCTGTGCGCCCGCCTTGTTTCAGGCATAGAACCTGACGCCGCCGATTGCGATATCGGCCTCGAAGGGACGGCCGATGGCAACCACTCCAAGCCTGCGCAGCCGCGACACATTCAGTGGCGATTCGGTTCTGTACGGCTGAAACTCGGCGAAGGGTAGCCGAACGGTTCGCCATTCCGGTGGCGCCTGGAAGCCCTGCCGGTACGACTGCCATGGCCATGTCAGGTCCGCCGTGCGTAGATGAAGGTTGTAGGCCTCGCCGTTGCCATAAACATCGACGTCGATGCCCTTCCATGCGCTTGCATCGGCCCTCTGTCCGCCGGGTGCCAGATCCAGCGAGGCCTGAACGAAGCCGCCGTTGTTTTCGATGCTGACGTCGCCGCGCATCCGCAGGGCCGGGCGGCCGGCCACAAGCTCTCTTGTCAGTGTACCCTGCGAAACCCCGCCCATGACTTGATCCGTCACCAGCCGCCAGCGCGTGCCCAGCGACGATACAAGGTCTTCGTGCGACAGATCGTCGATCTCGGCGGAGGTCATCGGCATGGCAGTCCTCCGCATCGAGCACGCCGTCAGCGCGGTCAGGCTCAAAGTGGCGATGAAGGAGCGGCGGGACAGGAGCATGCGATAGAAATAGCGCTGCGAAGCGCGCCGGCCACTGCCCGCCGGAGAATTTAGCGATTGGCCGACGGCCGGTCGTCTCGCCGGTGTTCGATCACGGCGATCAACAGGATCAGCATGTCCACGGTCCGTCCGTCGGCGGCCAGCGGCAGGATCAAGCGGTCGTAGCGCAGGAACTCCTTCCCCTCCACAAGGGGGAAAGTGCGTTCCGACAGATGAGGCGCCGCCGCCTCGACAATGTGGCTATAGGTGTTCACGGCGTTGACAAGATAGTCGCCGCGATAGAGTTCGTCGAAACGTCTGCCGGTGGGATCTCGGCCGGCACGCTCGACGATCTCCGTGCCGGCGAGGCGGTAGCGGAAGGTAACCCCCTCCGCCTCGCGCAGGACATCGATCAGGGCAATGCGCGGAAGCATGCCGGGGATATCGAGGGGGTCGATATCCTTGCGTGCCGGTAGCTTGCCGGGGGGCGCCTTGGTCTGCCAATAGTCGTACAAGCGACGGTGTTCGTCGTGCGCGATCCTGACCGCAAGCGCGTCTCCCGTATACATCCCTACCAACGAATAATAACAAACATTCGTCAATGGTAGGCGCCTATACCAAAGATGCCAACCCCCATATTGCTCCGATGTTGTAAGCCCTCTTGATTCAACCGACTTATGGAATGAGATCGAAAATATGGTTAATACGTTTTCGGCCGATGTTGTCGGGAGGTTGGATATGGCAACGCGAAGACTCGATCAAGATGAACTCGAAACATATTTTAACCGGATCGCGAAAGCGCTTGGCATAAGATCGGTTGAAATCGAAGTTACATCTCTCGCGGTAGGCGATCAGATCGAAGCCGACTGGATCGGCATGATGAATATCTCCTACGACCCGAAGGGCGACGCCATCGATATTTCGACGGATCGGCTCGACCATCGCATCCTCCATCCAAAGGTGGTCTATGTCTTGGAGGGCGATGAGGGGCTGGAAGCGATCGAGGTGGAGAGAGACGACGGCACGAAGGAGATCGTCCGTTTGCGCGCTCCGCTTCTGCTGACCGGGCCGGCGGCGTGAACGAGGGGCGGCGTCGCTCGACACGCCAAGCCCGGACGTGCTATTCAGAGCGCCAACAGGGGAGCGCCACACGGCGTATGGCAGCGGGCGGTCGCGACGTGCGGCGCCCGCTGTTTCGCGTCGGCGGCTGGTTGCGCCTGCACGCCTCGACCGGCTACTCGCTCTTCAGCCGGCTGCGGATGAAGAAGGTATCAGGCGCCTTGGCACCCGGCTCCACCGGGCTTACGCGCCAGATTCGGCCCTTGCCCCAGCCGTAATCGAAGCTGCCGACAGCCTCTTCCAGCCTCACCTCCATTTCGCCGGGCAGGCGCTGGCACTCCTGCGTACCGACGAGGGCCTTGTAAGCGGCGATCCGGCCCTCTTTGCCGTAAACCTCTTCGAAGAGGGCGTAGGGTTCCGGGGATACGCAGCCCGTTTTCGTAGCTACTGTCTGTCCTGCCGCCAGGCCAGCGTCATCCGGTGCGGCAAAGCCCGCTGAAGGGAGCAGAAGAAGCCCTGTTGCGACTCCGGCAAACCACGTCCGCATTCGATTTCGTCCTTCTGTCGATGGGCACTTACCGAGACCTAGGGCAATAAGTTGCGCTCGCAAGATGAACCAACCCTTGCGTTCGGGCGCGCAAAGGGTGAAACGTCAACGCCTGCATGGCGCGAACGAGGGGGGCGGCTAGCGCTGCCATGGAGAGTTGGGTCTTCCTGAAAGGAATCGCGGTTGGCATCGCGGTGGCCGCACCCGTCGGCCCCGTCGGCCTGCTGTGCGTACAGCGTACGCTGCAGGACGGCCTTTGGGTGGGGTTGGCCAGCGGGCTGGGCGCGGCGACGGCGGATGGGATATTCAGCGCCATCGCCGGCTTCGGGCTTGCCGCCGTTGCCGGCTTCCTGACGGAGCATCGCGATCTGCTGCGCCTTGTGGGTGGCGCGGTGCTGTTCCTGCTGGCCTGGCGGGCGTGGCGCCGCGCACCGCCCGAAATGGCGGACGCGCCCGTGCATGTGAAGGTGCTGTCCGGCTTCGCCACCGGCCTGGCGATTACCCTGTCGAACCCGATGACGATCATGGGGTTTGTCGGCATCTTTGCCGGTTTCGGTCTTGGGGAACTGCAGGACGGCGTCGGCCGTGCCGGCGAGTTGATCATCGGCGTCTTCATTGGCTCGGCGATGTGGTGGCTCGGCCTGTGCGCCGGCACGGCAGCGTTGAAGCCGAGGTTCGGACCGCAGAGCCTTGCCTGGACCAACCGTATGGCGGCCGTCATGCTCGTGGGCTTCGGCATCTTCGCGATTGGGTCGGTGCTGGTCCGTTGAAGGACTACTGCAGATTGGCGTGACCTTCCGCCGCTGCGCTTACGGGTTGATGGCCGGCAGCAAAAAAGGCACATTCCGGAAAGCTGAGAGAGTCGAACGCCGGCGGCCTGCCGGCGTGGGCATGAGGGAGTTTTGAATGATCCGCTCGATTCGCTTGTGGCTCGGTACGGCCTTGGTTGCGTTCGCCTTGAGCGGGGCGATCGTGATTTACTTCACCGCGCAGGATCCGGTGAAGGCGGAAAGCCGGATCGGGGGACCATTCGAACTAGTCAATACCGAGGGCGAGACCGTCACCGACGAGGACTTCGAGGGTCAGTATACGCTGATCTACTTCGGCTACACCTACTGCCCCGATGTCTGCCCGACCACGCTGCTCCATATCACGCGCGCGCTCAACTTGCTGGAGGAAAGCGCGCCGGCGAAGGTGGAGAAGATCACGCCAATCTTCATCACCGTCGATCCGGAGCGCGACACCGTCGAGCAGATGCGCACCTACGTCACGAACTTTCACCCCAGCCTGGTCGGCCTGACCGGAAACGATGAGCAGATCGCGAAGGTCGCGCGCCGTTTCAAGGTCACCTATTGGCGCGTCAAGGGCGGTGTGAACAGCGAGTACACCATGGCCCACTCCGGCTACACCTTCGTCATGGGCCCCGACGGCGATTACATCGACCGCTTTGACCATCGGGTCCAGGCGAAAGAGATCGCCGATGCGATGGACACCCTGATAGAGGGGTAGTCTCAGCTACCGGAACGCCGCCGGCGCGACGGCTGGCGCGGTCTTTCCTTCCTGCCGAGCGAACCATGTGACTGCCCGGACGTTCATTGGAACGCCGGGCAGTTTCGCGTGCTGCCCACACATTGACTCAAGTCACGGCGCGCTCTGGTCGCCAGTCCTAACTTGGCGGCTGTATCGACGTGGCTTTGCAAGTGCACGGCAAACACAGGAGGGCAAGACATGGCGGAAAAATCGAAGGAAGAAAAGGGTGGTGCCCCGACAACGACAGGCGGATTGGACCACCCCATGATGGAGTTCCGCCGGCAAATGGATCGCTTGGTCGACGACTTCTCCAACTACTTCCGCATGCCCAGCCTCGGCTCGTTCGGACGTATGCCGGCGGAGCCGGAGATCTTCGGCGGCACGGCCGGCCTGGTGGACGTGAAATTCGATGTCAGCGAAAGCGACAAGGAAATCGAAATTGCGGCCGAAGCGCCGGGAATGGAGGAGAAGGATATCGACGTCGAGGTGTCGGCCGGCATCCTGACCATCAAGGGCGAAAAGAAGCACGAGGAGGAGAAGAAGGAGAAGAACTACTACCTCTCCGAACGGCGCTTCGGCTCCTTCCGCCGCAGTTTCCGCCTGCCGGACTCGGTGGACGAGGACAAGATCTCGGCGGAGTTCGAGAAGGGCGTCCTGAAGGTCACCCTGTCCAAGAAGCCCGAGGCCGTCAGCAAGGCGAAGAAGATCGAGGTGAAGGGGAAGTAGGCCGGCGCCCCCAACACGAGAAATCGATTCCCGGCGGGGGGAACTGCGTGCGGCCCTGAAGGAGTGTCCCCGATGCGCTCTGAGCCGCTGGGCCTCCAGGGACTCTCCGCTACAGCCGCTCCTCCGGCAGGCGCAGCACCGAGTCCGCCCCGCGCTCGACCTCCGCGGCGTAGGCTCCGGCGTGGGGCAGGATGTGGTCGGTATAGAAGCGGGCGATGGCGACCTTGTCTTCGAGGAAGTCACGCCCGTAGTCCGCGCCGTTCGAAAGCGAGCGGTGCGCCGATACTGCTGCCCGGCCGAGGAGCGTGCCGCCGGCCACCGTACCGAAGAGCAGCAGGTATGGCGTAGCCACCGCCGCGGCCTTGTTCACGTCGTCCCGCGCGCTGCGGAGCACGGCCTGCGTCGCCGACTCCAGATGGTCCAGCGCGGGCCGCAGGGCATCGGCGATGGCCTTGGCGTCCGGGTCGTTCAGCTTGTCGAGATCGTCCAGCGTGGCCCGCAACTCGGCGATATAGGCGCCCGCGCTTTCGCCGCCGTCGCGCAGCACCTTGCGGCCCATCAGGTCCAGGGCCTGGATGCCGTTGGTCCCCTCGTAGATCGGCGCGATGCGGGCGTCGCGATAGTGCTGGGCCGCGCCGGTCTCCTCGATGAAGCCCATGCCGCCGTGCACCTGGATGCCGATGGAGGCGACCTCCACCCCCTGGTCGGTGCACCACGCCTTGACGATCGGGGTCAGCAGGTCGACGCGCGCCTGGGCTGCCCGCCGCGCGTCCTCGTCTGCGCCGTGCTTGGCCCGGTCGAGCGCGTTGCCGGCGCTGTAGGCCAGCGCGCGCATTGCTTCCACCCGCGCGCGCATGGTCAGCAGCATGCGCCGCACGTCGGGATGCCGGGCGATGGGCACGGCGTCCGACGCACTACCGTCCAGCGGCCGCGACTGAACGCGGTCAAAGGCGTGCTGGCGGGCGGCCTGATAGGCGCGCTCGGCAATCGCCAGCCCCTGCACGCCGACGGTGAGCCGGGCATTGTTCATCATCGTGAACATGCACTTCATGCCGGCGTTCTCCTCGCCGACCAGATAGCCGATGGCGCCCTCGTTGTCGCCGAAGGCCATGGTGCAGGTGGGCGAGGCATGGATGCCCAGCTTGTGCTCGACGGAGACGCAGCGCAGGTCATTGCGCGGGCCGGGGGTGCCGTCCTCGTTCGGCAGGTACTTCGGCACGATGAACAGCGAAATGCCCTTGGTGCCCGCCGGTGCGTCGGGCGTGCGGGCGAGGACCATGTGGATCACGTTCTCCGCCGCGTCGTGCTCGCCCCAGGTGATGAAGATTTTCTGTCCGGTGATGCGATAGTGGTCGCCGTCCTTCACCGCCCGTGTCTTCAGCGCGCCCACGTCGGAGCCCGCCTGCGGCTCCGTCAGGTTCATGGTGCCGGTCCACTCGCCGGAAATCAGCTTCGGCAGATAGGCGTCACGCTGCCAGTCGCTGCCGTGGGTCTGCAGCAACTCCACGGCGCCGACCGTCAGCATCGGACACAGCGCCCAGGCCATGTTGGCGCTGTTCCACATTTCCATCAGGGAGAGCGCCACCGTCCACGGCAGCCCCTGGCCGCCGTAATCCGCATCGAAGGGCAGGGCGTTCCAGCCGGCCTCAACATAGGCGCGATAGGCCTCGGCAAAACCATTCGGCGTGCGCACGACGCCGTTGTCGAGTTGGACACCCTCGCGGTCGCCGGACCAGTTCAGCGGCGATAGTACGTCCGAGGCCAGCTTGCCGGCCTCGTCCAGGATCTGGTCGACCAGTTCCGGTTCGGCGTGCTCGTAGCCCGGCAGTTGCGCCAGCCCGCCGATGTCGGCCAGCTCGCGCAGGACGAAGCGCATGTCGCCAACCGGCGCCCGATAGTCCGCCATACCTTGGCCTCCCTCTTGATCGACCGTGTGGTGCCCGCGTCCTTAATTAGCGAACGGCGGCGGGCATGTCGACCGAGCCTTGCAGGCGAGGCGGCGATTCAACCGAGATGCTGCGCAAGGAAGGCGAGGGTGCGGCTGCGTGCGAGGTTGGCCGCGGCCTCGTCGTAGTCCTCCCGCCGGTCGCAGTTAAAGCCGTGGCCCGCGCGGTAGACATGATCGATGACGTCGGGGTGTGCCTCGCGGATCGCCTCGACCTGATCGAAGGCGATGATCGGGTCTTCCTCGCCGAAGTGCAGCATCGTCGGGCACCGCGGGTCTTCGTCGTTCAGCTCGTAGATCTGGCCGCCGTAGTAGCCGACCGCAGCCTGCACCGGCAGCCGGCAGGCCGCCAGCCACGCCAGCGAGCCGCCCCAGCAATATCCGACCACGCCGATGCGGGCGTCCTGACCAAGCTCTTCCCGCAATCGCTTGACCGCGGCCTCGATGTCCAGCGCGGCGTCATCCCAGTCGATCCGGGCGCGCAGAGAGCGGCCGTAGTCCAGGTCGTCAGGGCCGTAGCCCAGCGAAACCCCCCGCTCGATCCGGTCGAAAAGATGCGGTGCGATGGTGAGATAGCCGGCTTCGGCGAAGCTGTCCGCGACCTCGCGGATATGCTCGTTGACGCCGAAGACTTCCTGGCAGACCACGAGGCCCGTTTTCGGATCACCTTGCGGCCGTGCGACGTAAGCGTCGAACCCATGTCCGTCCGACGCCTGCAGGCGGACGGTCTCGCCCATGTGATTTGCGCTCCTGCTCCCTTATCGAATTTTGCATTCGTCTGGGCGCAGCAGTGTGTCACACGTTGAAGCGGAAGTGGAAGACGTCGCCGTCCTTGACGGTGTAATCGCGCCCCTCGACGCGCATCTTGCCGGCCTCTTTCGCGCTGGACTCGCCGCCGCAATCGACGAAATCCTGCCAGAAGATGGTCTCCGCCCGGATGAAGCCGCGCTGCATGTCGGAGTGGATGACGCCTGCCGCCTCCGGCGCGTTGGCGCCGCGCCGCACGGTCCAGGCGCGTGCCTCCTTCGGCCCGACGGTGAAGAAGGTGATGAGGTCCAGAAGGCGGTAGCCCTCCTTGATCACCCGCGCCAGACCGCTCTCGTTGAGGCCAAGCTCCTCCAGGAACGCCTGCTTCTCCTCAGGGTCGGTGAGGGCCGCAACCTCGGCCTCGATGGCCGCGGAGATCACGACATGCCCCGCGCCCTCGGCCTTCGCGCGCTCGGCCACCATCTCGGAATATTTGTTGCCGGTGGCGACCGCGCCCTCGTCGACGTTGGAGACGTAGAGCACCGGCTTGCTGGTCATCAGGTGAAGCTGACGCAGCACCGGCTGCTGCTCGGGCGTAAGCTGGACGGCGCGCGCCGGTTTGCCGTTGCGCAGCGCCTCTGCCACCGGCTCCATCACGTTCCTGCGCTCGATCGCGTCCTTCTCGCCCTGCTTGGCCTTCTTCTGTATCTGGTCAAGCTGGCGCTCGATGCTGTCGAGGTCGGCCAGCATCAGCTCGGTATCGATGGTCTCGGCGTCGCGGATCGGGTCGACCGAGCCCTCGACGTGCGTGGTGTCGCCCTCGAAGCAGCGCAGCAGGTGCAGGATCGCGTCCACCTGCCGGATGTTCGCCAGGAACTGGTTGCCCAGCCCCTCGCCCTTGCTGGCCCCGCGCACCAGTCCGGCGATGTCCACGAATTCAAGCTGCGTCGGCAGCACCTTCGCCGACTTCGCCACCTCGGCCAAGCGATCGAGGCGCGCGTCGGGCACCGGCACCCGGCCCACGTTCGGTTCGATGGTGCAGAAGGGATAATTGGCCGCCTCGGCCTGCGCCGCCTCGGTCAGCGCGTTGAACAGCGTGGACTTGCCGACGTTCGGCAGCCCGACGATTCCGCAGTTGAAGCCCATGTTTCCTCGATCAGTCGGGTTACGACGTGTCTCTCGTCGGCTGCATCCGATAGGCCACCCGGCTCATGAACGCCTCGTGGTCGCCGGCCGTCAGGCGGTGCATCTCCTCGCCCACGGCTTCGCAGAGAGGCGTCACCCAGGTCATCTCCTCCTTGGAGAAGTCGTTGAGGACCCAGGCGTGGACCAGGTTCTTATTGCCGGGGTGGCCGATGCCCAGGCGCACGCGCCAGAACGCGTTCCCGAGGTGCGCGTCGATGGAGCGCAGGCCGTTATGGCCGGCGTTGCCGCCGCCCTTCTTCACGCGCATCTTGCCGGGCGCGAGATCCAGGTCGTCGTGCAGGACGATCACCTGCTCCGGCGAAAGCTTGAAGAAGCGCGCGGCCTCACCGACAGCCTCGCCGGAGTTGTTCATGTAGGTGAGCGGCTTCATCGCCAGCACCTTCTCGGTGCCGACGAGGCCTTCCGCCACGTCGCTGCGGAACCGCGAGCGCCACGCACCGAGGTTCTGGCGCCGGGCGATCTCGTCCAGCGCCATGAACCCGATGTTGTGGCGGTTGCGGGCGTAGCGGGCGCCCGGATTGCCGAGCCCGACCAGCAGCAGCACAAGAGCCCCCGTTCGCCAGTATCCGCCGGGATGGAGGGGAGGGGCGGAGGATTACTCCGCCTTCTCCTTGCCACCCTCTTCCGTACCCTCGGCGCCGGCCTCTTCCTCGGCGGGCGCTTCCTCGGCCTCGCCGGCTTCCTCGGCGACATGCTCGGCCTCGACCTCGGCCTGCTCCTCCGCCGCCTCGGCCTTCACCGCGCTCGGCGCGGCGATGGTGGCGATGGTGAAGTCGCGGTCCTCGATGGTCGGACGCGCGCCCTCGGGCAGCTTGACGCTGCTGATGTGGGCGGAGTCGTTGATTTCGAGTCCGGCAAGCGGCACCTCGATGTAGGCGGGCATGTTGTCGGCACGGCACAGCATTTCGACCGTGTGGCGTACGACGTTCAGCACGCCGCCGCGCTTCAAGCCGGGCGACTCTTCCTCGCCGGTGAAGTGGACCGGAACCTCGATCGTCACCTCCGTCTTCGCCGAGACGCGCAGGAAGTCCAGGTGGCGCGGCCGGTCGGTGACGGGATCGAGCTGCAGGTCGCGGCAGATGGCAAGCTGCTTGCCGCGCACGCCCTCGACCCGGATGTCGTAGAGACGGGTGAAGAAACCGGGCTTCTGATAGATCTCGCGGTCAAGGGTGCCGGGATCGAAAGTCACCAGCACGGGATCCTTGCCAGCGCCATAGATCACGCCGGGGATACGCCCGTTGCGCCGCGCGCGGCGGGCTGCCCCCTTGCCGGCCCGCTCCCGCTGCTGCGCTTCGAGGACATGGCTTTCGCTCATCGTTCGTTCTCTCCTTCCAGGTACGTCAAGGGGCGTCCGCGCAACACGGACGCCCGGTGGGGCCGCAGCCTCCAGGGGTGCTGCGGCGAAACGCGTTGCGCTCCGGCCTAGCTCGGCGGGTCGAACAGGCTGGAGACCGACCGCTCGTCGCTGATCCGGGCCATCGCCTCGCCAAGCAGCGGCGCGATCGAAAGCTGCCGGATGTTCTGCGCCACGCGCACGGCCTCGGTCGCGGGGATGCTGTCGGTGATGACCAGCTCCTCCAGCGGCGACGACGATACGCGCGCCACCGCGCCGCCGGACAGTACGCCGTGCGTCACATATGCGGCCACCGACTGCGCGCCCTTCTCCTTCAGCGCGCGGGCGGCGTTGCACAGCGTCCCGGCGGAATCGACGATGTCGTCCACCAGGATACAGCTTCGATCCTTCACCTCGCCGATGATGTGCATCACCTCGGAGACGCCGGCACGCTCGCGCCGCTTGTCGATGATGGCCAGATCGGCGTCGAGCCGCTTGGCGATGGCGCGGGCGCGGACAACGCCGCCGACGTCCGGCGAGACGATCACCAGGCTCTCGCCGTTGTAGCGCTCTTCGATGTCTTGGGTGAAGACCGGCGCCGCATACAGGTTGTCCGTCGGGATATCGAAGAAACCCTGGATCTGCCCGGCATGCAGGTCGATCGTCAATACGCGGTCGGCGCCGGCGCTGGTGATGATGTTGGCCAGCAGCTTCGCCGAGATCGGTGTGCGCGGCCCGGACTTCCGGTCCTGGCGCGCATAGCCGTAGTAGGGGATCACCGCCGTCACCCGCCGCGCCGATGCCCGCTTCAGGGCGTCCAGCGTCACCAGCAGTTCCATGACATTGTCATTGGCCGGGTAGCAGGTGGACTGAATGACGAAGACGTCCTCGCCGCGCATGTTCTCATGCACTTCGACGAAGACCTCCATATCGGAGAAGCGTCGGACGCTTGCCTTGGTCAGCGGCAGGTTGAGGTAGGCCGAGATGGCCTCGGCCAGCGGCCGATTGCTGTTCCCGGTGAGGATTTTCATGCTTAATCCAGGCGGGCGCTGTTTTTCCGGATCTGCGACGGGCAACGGCCGCGACGGCGTCCGCCACGGCCGGAAAGCGCGCGGAATGTATCAACGCCCCACCGCTCTGTAAACGCCTGTGACGCCTCCATGACACGGGTTCTTCACGAACCGCCGGACTTCGCCGTCAGAACATCGAGGACGCCCGGCAGTGCCGCGGCCGCGATGGCGTCGGCAAGGGGGTTCCAGCCTTCGTCGATCCGGGCCTGCGGCACCCTGTTGGCCTGGCGCAGGTCACCCATCTCGGCGTCGTCGCCGTGGCGGCGCAGGACCCAGACGATCTCCACCGGCCGCGTCATGCCATTGGCGGCTCCGAGAGCCAGCCGTCCCTCGATGACGATGTCCCCCTCCTGCGCGTGGTCGGCGACGGGAAGGCCGCGCTCGCGCAGCCGCTGGGCCATCGCCCGCGCCAAGGCACGGGCCGCCGTGCCGGGCTGGCCGACGACGGGCGCGACAACGATCCGTGTGCCGTGCGGATAGCCGGGCAGGGCGCTTTGCCGCGGCTCCCCGCCTTGGACCATTGCGGCGATGGACGGGGCCACCGCCCTTGCCAGTCGGCCCAGCACCTCAGGGTCGCCGGCGGTCCATGCTGCCTGGTGCACACGCGCGCGCTGCTCGTGCCGGCCGGCCAGTTCGCCGCCGGGATCGTAGAGTTCCCAGGTAACGCGAAGCTCGTCGACGGTTTCATTGAACCGCTTGGCATCGACGTCTGCCAGCAGCCAGCGCGCCTTCAGGTTTGCGCTGGCGACGCTGGCGGTGACGTTCTGGTCGCGCAGCGCCTTTGCCATCGCCTCGGCCAGGGCCATCGGCTCACCCGGCACATCGCCGGAGGGCTCCGCGACGGCAATCCCGTAGCGGTCCGGCAGTAGAAGAAGAGGGTTGTCGCCCTTCGTGGCCGGTTTGAAGGGTTGCGGGAGCTGCCCGCAACCGGCCAACAGAAGCAGCAGCGCCACCGTCAGGGCGCAGGCGAGGGACCGGGCTAGACCACCAGCACGCAGGTGGCCAGCGTCCCGACGACGAGGAAGACGCAGAACAGAACGATGTGCGGCATCGCCGATCATTCCTTGCGAGGTCACGCGAACACGGGGAACTCCAGCGCCAGCTTCGATAGCGGCTCGGCACCGTTTTCCCCGATCAAGCTGGTGCGGCCAGGGCACATCGCCAAGCGCCGGTCGCTGTCCATGATGATGATATGCACGAAGATCACCATGCCGGGGCGTACCTCCACCGGGTTGTCGCGGTAGAGCATCGGCCAGTCCATCCAGTTTGGCGCGAAGGTCGTGCCCAGCGAGTAACCGCAGGCGTTGAGCCGATGCGCCTGGTAGCCGGCGGCGTCCAGCGTCCGGGCATGGGCGGCGAAAGCCTCGCCGAAGGTGTCGCCGGGCTTCAGTGCCTCCTCGACGGCCATCACCGCGTCCTGCGCCACCTTCGCCATCTCCCGTTGGCGGTCCGGCGGCTCGCCGACGCGAACGGTGCGCATCAGCGCCGCATGATAGCGCCGGTAGACGCCCGCCCACTCCAGCGTCAACTGATCGTTCCCGCCGAGGTTTTGCCGGCCGGTCTGATAGCGGCACAGCAGGGCGTGGTCGTCCGAGCCGATGATGAACTCGTTGCCGGAATAGTCGCCGCCGCCCTCGAACACGGCGCCCTGCATCGCGGAAAGGATCGTCCCCTCGAAGGCACCGGGTTCGATCTTCGCGGCGGCCGCGTGGAACGCGGCGTCGCCCAGTTCCCCCGCCTTGCGAACATAGGCTATTTCCGCCGGGCTCTTCACCACGCGCAGCCGGCTGATCAGGAGCGAGGCGTCCTCCAGCCGGCAGAAACCATCGAGCGCGGCGTCCAGGCGCTTGCCGTTGCGTGCGGTCAGGCCATAGGCCTCGTACTCGACGCCAAGGCGCTTCCCCGCCAGCCCGAAACCGCGCAGAATCTCGCGCAACTCCTCCGCAGGATCGCCGCCCTCGCGGTCCTCCCAGACACGGATATCCTCCACCGTCGAGGTCAACTGCGCCTGCCGCAGGTCCGGCGAGCGCGCCAGCAGCATCATCCGGCCGTCCGCGCCGATGTAGAGGCATTGAAAGAAGACATAACCGAAGCCGTCGTAGCCGGTCAGCCAGTACATGCTCTCCTGGCGGAAGCACAGCAGGCCGTCCAGCCCGGCCTCGGCGATGGCGGCACAGGCGCGGCCTTGGCGCGCGGCGAACTCGTCACGTGTGAAATGCAGACTCATGGATCAGGGCTCGATGTAGATGGCGGACAGTAGGCGGCCGTAATCCGACTCCCCCCGTTTGCTGCCGCGGCGGTAACTGAAGAAACGGTCCTCTTCCAGGCAGGTGTCGCAGGGCAGCGCCTGCACGTCCTTGAGGCCGAGGGCGGCAAGGCGGCGTGCGACATAGCCCTTGAGGTCGAACATGAAATGGCCTGCCCGCGCCGCCGGGGTGAAGAAATCGCCGTTGTCGCGGGCCTGCTCCAGGAACGGTTCGGGGAACTCAGGACCCACCTCGTAGGAGGTCTTGCCGATGCAGGGGCCGATGCCGGCGACGATCCGCTGGCGTTGCGCGCCCAGGCTCTCCATCGCTTCGATACAGGACAGCAGAACACCGCCGAACGCGCCGCGCCAGCCGGCATGCGCGGCGCCCACCACGCCCGCGCCCTGGTCCGCGAACAGCACCGGCGCGCAGTCGGCCGTCAGCACGCCCAGCGCCAGTCCGGGTGTGGACGTGGCCATCGCGTCCAGCCTTGGCCCTTCGCCGGGTGCCCAGGCGCGGTCCACCACCGTCGCCTCGGCCGAATGAATCTGGTAGGCGGTGACAAGCTCGCCATCCGGCAGGTCCATCGCCGCCATCGCTCGCCGGCGGTTCTCCAGCACGCTGGCGCGCGAATCCTTCGAGCCGGGGCCGCAGTTCAGCGACTCGTAGATACCCTGGCTCACTCCGCCACGCCGGCTGAAAAAGGCGTGGCGGACACCGCTGAGGTGATTGAAGCTGCCGATGGTCAGCATCGGTGGCGCGCATTCGCTCATGATTGTCTTGTAGCCGCTAAAAAGTGGACTTGTTAAGCGTCCTCTTGCGGAAAACCCGCCGGGACGCCGAATCCGGGCGGGACGACGGCCAGGGCCTTGAACAGCCTACCCATCTGCTGCGGTGCCGTCAGCCGCTTCACGGCCTCATCGATGTCGTTCCGCTGGCGTGGACTCGCATTCGCCTTCAGGATGTCCGCGCGCTGACGCAGACCCAGGCCAAGCAGGAAGTCTCCCTGACCGACCGGGCCGTGCACCTCCGCACCTGCCTCACGGGCGGCCCGCACCAGCGTAGGGAAATCGACGTGGGCCGTCAGGTCCGCCTCGCCCGGCGTGTCCAGCACGTCGGCGCGGCGGTGCCGTTGCACGGCCTGGAGCGTCGGCTCGGCCGCCGGCGCCGCCCGGCCGTAGTCCACCGCAAGCACAGCACCGCCATGTGTCGCGACCCGGCGCGCCAGCTCGTGCATGACGGAGATCGCGGCAGGCGAGATCTCCACCACGGCGCCAGTCTCGGCTCCGCGCAGGGCCTCGGGCACGTAAGCTTCGGCCTGCGGACCTGGCGCGGCAAGCGCGAAGGCGAGGCGGTCGGCATCGGGGTCGTAGCCCACCATGCGCTCGCACCAGCCGCGGGGCGTCTTCTCGAACTGCCGTATCGGAAGCGCGTCGAAAAACTCGTTGGCGATGGCGAGGACGGGGGTTTCGGGAAGCTCCGCCACCTCGGCGTGCCAAATGACGTCTACGTCCCGCAGCGTGTCCCTTTGGCGGGCACGGAGGGCGGGGCTCAACTCAACGAGATGCAGCCGCAGCGCGTCACGGAAGCCTGGCAGCATACCGGCCGCGCGTAGGGCGTCGCTCATCAGGGTGCCGCGTCCGGGTCCCAATTCAGCCAGGACAACCGGGTCCGGCATGCCCAGGCGCTGCCACGCCTCGGCGCACCACAGGCCGATCAACTCCCCGAACATCTGGCTGATTTCCGGGGCTGTCACGAAGTCGCCGGCCGCGCCGAAGGGGTCGCGCGTGCTGTAGTAACCCTGGGACGGGTGCGTCAGGACCTCGGCCATGTACTCCGCGACGGTGATCGGGCCGGAGAGCGCAATCCGCCGCTTCAAGCGGTCCAGAGGGCCAGTGCTCGTCATGCCCGTTCGGCCGTGCGGCGGCGGGTCCAGACGAGAATTCCCACGCCCACCGCCATCATCGGCAGCGACAGGATCTGCCCCATCGTCGTGCCGAAGACGAGGAATCCGAGGAAGGCATCCGGCTCGCGGAAGAACTCGACGATGAAGCGGGCCAGGCCATAGCCCAGCAGGAATACGCCGGAGGCCGTGCCGGGCTTGTGCAGGCAGCCGCGCCGTTGCAGGACGAAGAGGACGGCGAACAGGACCGCGCCCTCCAGCAGCGCCTCGTAGATCTGGCTGGGATGGCGCGCGACCGGCCCGCCGGCGGGAAACACCATCGCCCAGGGCACATCCTCGGCCGGGCGGCCGTAAAGCTCGCCATTGATGAAGTTCGAGACGCGGCCGAAGAACAGGCCTATCGGCGTGGCGCAGGCGACGATGTCGGTCAGCGCGAAGAAGCCGATCCCCCGCTTGCGGGCGAACAGGTACATCGCCCCGATCATGCCGAGAAGCCCGCCGTGGAAGGCCATGCCGCCGTGCCACAGGAACGCGATGCTGAGTGGGTTCGAGAGGTAGTAGCCCGGCTGGTAGAACAGGACATAGCCCAGGCGTCCGCCCAGCACCACGCCCAGCGTCGCCCACAGCAGGAAGTCGTCGAACGCCTCCATCGTCAGCGCCTTCGAGGGCGACTTCGTGCTCAGCGCCCGGCAGTACCGCCAGCCCAGGAGCAGCCCGGCGATATAGGCCAGCGCGTACCAGCGGATGGCCAGCGGGCCAAGCTCGATCGCGATCGGGTCGATCTGCGGGTAGGGAAGGGTCAGGAACATGATCGGGACGCACCGGCGCTCATACGTAGGGGTCGTCGCGCAGCAGGAAGTCCTGCACATAGCGCCGCACGCCGTCCTCCAGCTCGGTGAAGGGGCGCATATAGCCGGCGCCGCGCAAACGGCCGAGGCTGGCCTGCGTGAAGTATTGGTACTTGTCGCGAATCGCCTCCGGCGTGGGAATGAATTCGATCCGCTCCTTTTCGTCCATCGCCGCGAAGACGGCCTTCGCGAGGTCCAGGAAGGTACGCGCCCGGCCGGTGCCGACGTTGAACAGGCCGCTGCCGACCTCGCCGTCCAGGCACGCCAGCACGACGTCGACGCAATCGTCGACGTGGACGAAGTCGCGCAACTGCTCACCGTCGGCATAGTCGGGGTGGTGCGACTTGAACAGCTTCGCGGCCTCGCCACGCCGGATTTGCTGGAACAGGTGCCAGGCGACGCTGGCCTGCCCGCCCTTGTGGTACTCGTTCGGGCCGTAGACGTTGAAGAACTTCAGCCCGACCCAGTGCGGCGGCGCGGCCTCTCCCTCGCTTACTCTTCGCGCAACCCAGCGGTCGAAGATCTGCTTGCTCCAGCCATAGCCGTTCAGCGGGCGCAGGGTGGCCAGGTGGTCCGGGTCGTAGCCGTCCTCGAAGCCCTTGGCGCCGTCGCCGTAGGTCGCCGCCGAGGAGGCGTAGATCAGCGGCACCCGCACCTCGGCGCACCAGTCCCAGAGCGCGCGGGAGGGGTGGTAGTTGTTGGCCAACAGGCGGTCGCCGTCGCGCTCCGTGGTTGCCGAGATCGCGCCCATGTGGACCACCGCCTGCAGGCTGTCGCCGTACCCTTCCAGCGCCTCGCCCAGGCTCTCCGGCGGGAGGATGTCCTCAAGCTCGCGCTTGGCCAGGTTCTGCCACTTCTCGTTCTCGCCAAGCCGATCGCAGACGATAACGCGCGCACCGCGTCGTTCCAGCGCGGCCACGATGTTGGAGCCGATGAAGCCGGCACCGCCGGTCACGAGGTACATAGTCTGACGTCCGGTTCCGTGGGTGTTGGGCCTGCGTTTCCAGGCGTCGGCAAGCTGCCGGTCCGCCCCTTATAGAAGCCGCGGTACGGCACCATCAAGCGTGGCGGCGCGAAACTGCCGAAGGTATCGGAGAGCCGCCTTGATGGCGAGCCATGCGGCGCCCATACTTTGTTCGGTACTTTTGTTTCGCGCCCGGGCCGGCCGCAGGCCCGGCGCAAGCCGTTTTTTTGGAGGAATGCCGCCATGCAAAGCCAGAATCGCCTGTTCGACGATCTTGCGCGCGTCGCCAGCGGCGCGCTCGGGGTTGCCAGCGGCATGCGAAGCGAGGTCGAGGGCCGCCTGCGCGAGCAGTTCGAGCGGATCATGTCGCAGATGGACCTCGTCACGCGGGAGGAATACGAGGTCGTTCAGGCGATGGCCCAGCGGGCGCGCGAGGAGCAGGAAGAACTCGCGGAGAAGGTTGAGAAGATGGAGGCCCGGCTGGCGGAACTGGAGAAGCGCGGCAGTGCGCCCAAGCCCCGCGCAAAGGCCGCGAGCCGGACGAGCAAGACGAAAAGTACCTCGGCCGGGACGAAAGGTCCCGCCGCTTCCGGCAAGGGCGGTAAATCCGGATCCGACCAAGCCGGGACGTGAGAGGCGGGGGCACATCAGCCCGGCGATCTTCATGAAGCGCCCGGCGGCCCCGCGATACGACCGCGGGGCCGCCGTGCTTCCAGTTGGCTATGACGTCGGCAGAACGACTGAGTCGATGACGTGGATGACGCCGTTACTGGTTTCGATGTCGGCCAGGATGACGGTGGCCTGATCCACCATCACGCTGCCTCCCGTGGCGTCGACGGAGAGCTTGCTGCCCTCGGCCGTGTCGACGGTGGCCTTCTTGCCGGCGATGTCCGAGGACATGATCTTGCCGGGCACCACGTGGTACTTGAGGATCGCCTGAAGCTTCGACTTGTTCTCCGGCTTCAACAGATCGTCCAGCGTACCGGCGGGAAGCTTCGCGAAGGCATCGTTCGTCGGAGCGAACACGGTGAAGGGGCCCTCGCTCTTCAGCGTCCCGGCCAGATCGGCCGCGGTGACGGCCGTCACCAGAGTCTTGAAGCGCTCATCCCCGGCGGCCGTATCGACAATGTCCTTTTTCATCGCACCGGCGAAAGCCGTGGCGCTTACAGCCATGATGGCGATGACGGCAAGGGCGGATGTAATTCGACGAAGTCGCATTTCCATAAACCTCGTTTGACGTCGTGCCCGATGTCCGATGTACGCATCGACCGGCGCCTTGGATGTTCGATGCCGGCCGTCGATACTGCCGTCGCTGACCGATGGCCCTGGTGTTCACAACATATGTTATTACTCAATCGATCGATTATGTTTGAAAATCAACGGACCACGAGAAGTGCTGAAAAAGGTCACTGGTCAAAGCCGCCGATAGTGTGTCCAATATCGACCGAACTAGACTTTCGTTCTATCTGCCGGCGTCCGATGCGTCATTGGATATTCCTTGAACTTGTGTCAGTTCGTCAGTAGAAACGGGATGGGCAGGGATGAACTTTGCCCGCGGCACACGGGCGGTACGCAGACAGGGGGGGGTGCGTTGTTCCGAACATTCGCTGAAACGTCGCGCCGACAGGTAAGCATTGGGCGAACGGCGGCGACGGGCGCCGTTCTCTGTGTCCTGTTGTCGAGTTCATCTGCTTTTGGCCAGGACGTGCAAAGCGCCGAGGCGCGGCCTGATTACGATCTTATCCTGGAACGCCTCGACCGGCAGGATCGCCGCCTGTCGGAGCAGGATCGCCGCCTTGCCGAGCAGCAGCGGGAGATCGAGCGGCTCCGCGAGGCACTTGCCGACGGCGACGGGCCGCGCACAGCGGTTTTCACGCCGCCCGATCCGGGCGAGGAGGGCTCTGGCCTGCGCTTCGTCCAGGACGAGGAGCCTGTCGCTCCGGTCGCCCCCGGCGGTGCGGAAGGCGAAGGGCCTGTCGCGCCGGCCCAGCCGCGCGAGGAAGGCGAACAGCCGCTGACCGGCGCCGAGGCCCGGCCGGAGGCCGAGCGCCCGACCGAACAGCTTCTGGTCGAACGCGGCGGCGTCCTGCTTCCCCAGGGCACCCTGCAGATCGAGCCCAGCTTCGAGTACGAGCACTCCTCCCGCGACCGTGTGGCGATCAACGGCTTCACGATCTTCGACGCGATCATTATCGGTAGTATCCGGGTCGACGATCTCGAGCGCGATATCCTTACCGCCGCGTTGACAACCCGCTATGGCATTACCAATCGGCTGCAGGCGGAGGTTCGGGTTCCCTATGTATATCGCAGCGACCAGGAAATTCTGGGTGTCGGCACGAACGACGAGCGGACACGCGAGATTGATAACTACGACCTGGGCGATATCGAGGCGAACCTCTCGTATCAGGTACTGAGCCAGCGGGATTGGATTCCCGCGACCATCTTACGGGCGGAAGCGCGGTTCCCGACAGGTAAGGATCCGTTCGAAATCGAGCGCGTGCAGGTGGGGCCTGACAGCCAGCGCCTCACCGAGCCGCCGACAGGCTCGGGATTCTACGGTGTCGGGCCGTCGGCGACCTTCGTTTGGCGGTTGGACCCGGCGGTTGCTTTCTCCGGTGTGGGCTACACCTTCAACCTGACAAAGGAATTCAGCGAGTTCGGCGAGATTGACCCGGGCGATACTTTCGAGTGGTTCGTCGGCACAAATATCGCGTTGAGCGAACTGGTATCGCTGAACCTTTCCTTCGTGAACCAGATCACCTTCAAGACGGAGCAGGAAGGACGGGAAACGCCCGGTTCGGATTCCAACGACGCGCGATTGGTTCTCGGAAGCTCGATCGGGCTTTCAGAGCGGATGTCGCTTGTCGCCTCCGCGGGCGCCGGCCTGACCGAGGACTCGCCTGACTTCAACTTCACGGTGAGCGTACCAATCTCGCTTCAGGTCTTCGACTGATCGCGCCGTAGGCGGCGAAGGCCGCGGAATCGGCGCCGTCGGACCGAGGCATAAGAACAGCCCGCAGGATTCAATGTCCTGCGGGCTGTCGTTATCTGAATGCCCTGTCGGCCGTCAGTTCGTGGCGATCTGTTTCATCGCCTGCTTGACGAACCGATTATCGACGAAGCCGCCAAGCTTTGGGATCTCCTTGATCGCTCCGGCTTGTTTCAGGCCCCATGCGTTGTATTCGGCATCCTTGATGGCGTTGTCGGTCCATTCGTGGAGCTTGTCGTAACGTTGCAGCCCGATCCAGTTGGCGACGAGCTGCTCGGGTACGGTGACGCCATGACGGTGAAGGAATATACGCAACAGCTGCGCGGAATCCTTGGGGTTCTCATGAATGTAGCGTTGCGCGGCCAGCCAGGCATTTACGACCCGCTGCGCGACCTCGGGCTCGTTCTTGATGAATCGGCCGCTGGCAAGTACCGGCATCGCCCCCACGGCGCCCAGGTTTTTTTGGACGTCCTGGGGATTCAGCACCGCCTTGGCTTGGCCCGCGCCAATGATAGGTCCGGTGATATGGCCCATGTCAAAGACGGCATCGGCGCGCCCGTCGGGCAGCGCCGTTGCAAGTTGGTCGGCGGGCATCTGTAGGATTCGGACGCTGTCTGGCGACAGACCTTCAAGGTTCAGTATGCGCATCAGGAACGGCAAGGCCGCCGAGCCTTCGCCAACCGCGACGGTCCTGCCTTTCAGGTCCTTGATCGTGGAGATGCCGGAATTCGGGGGCGCGACGAGCTGCATCTGCGTGCCCCAGGAGTTCACCGCAATTGCCTTTGCGTTCGTACCGGCGGCGGCGAGTGAAATGAACGCCCGTTGCGGCAGGACCGCGATATCCGTCGAATTGGCCTGCAATGACTGCGCGACAGCGCCGGCCGAGTTCGCCGCCACGCCGCTGACGATCAGCCGCTGGCGGGTGAAGAAACCTCTTTCCACGGCCACGACGACGGGAAGGGCATCCCAGCCCGTTGAGTACGATAGACGCACAAGGCGGAAGCTGTCGTTGTCCTGAGCCGTCGCCACGGACCCGAACGAGACGACGATCACCATGAGTAATGACAAGGCCAAGCGTCTGCCAAGATGGACGAACATCTTTCACGTTCCTCTTACGCTGACATCGGTTTCACGCCTTCCGGCGATGCCGCCCGCTCCGACTCTGACGAAGCTTGGCCGGTTCGCCGAGATGTCCGATGGCATTAGCCAATGCGTCTATCCACCGAAGTGGTATTCCCGGTCAGGCAGGCTCAATTGTTAAAGCCCAGCAGGTTGCTCTGCGGTGGGTTGATCGTGATGTTGACGTTCAGAACGTTCCTCACCGTGTTGAAGTCGCCCCGCACGTTGGCAAGCTGCAATACCCCATTGAAGTTAGCGAAGTTCCCGAAGCCGGAGCTTACCTGGACCTGACTGGGTCCCAGTTCGCTGACGGTGAAGCCATCGGGCAGGCTTGCGGACGATGCCTGGTCCACCGTGCTGTCGAAGAAGCCCGAGAACAGGACGCCGGCACCGCCCCGCAGTCCGCCAAGCTCGCTGTCCTTGACGGGATGGACCCACGCGGCCTCATTCGTGCCGAACGCGGCCTGCAGGTCGGCGTCGTTCATGCCGGCGAGCGCAGCGCCCGGTGCAACGGCGGCAGTCACAAGCGTAACGACGGCGGTCTTACGAAACATGGCTCATTCTCCGAGTTCTCGGCCGCGCGAAGCGGCCGTTTGCCACGTCAGAATTCTCCCGGTAGCGGGCGAATGTTGCTCAGCACTGGGTTGAGGAGGACGACCAGCTCGCGCGTCGGCGGCGCCGCGCCGGCCTCCAGCTTGAAGCCACTGGCGCTGAGGTCCCGGCGGACGAAAACCAGGACAACGCCATTCCATTCCTCGTCGAAGTCCTCGAGCGAGCGGACCCGGTTGCCGAAGGCAGGATCGGCAACGAATACGCGACCGTTGCGCACTCCCTTTATGACGACGAAATGGTTGTAGCCCCGGATGTTGGTCAGGGTGATCGCGGGGACCTTGAGTTTTTGCAGTTTTTCCACTTCATCGATGCGGAAGCCGCCGACGGCAAATCCACGCGATTCGCCGTACTCCTTGAGCTCAAGCATCGAAAAGCCGGACTTCGCGATCTTCTTCTGCTGTTCCTGATCTGCCTGAGCGACGATGGTATCGATGACCTGTTTTTCGTCGGTCGGCACATCCCATCCGTGCTTTAGAAGCGTGGCCACCGCGGCGGCGCCACAGCTCAGGTCGTAAGCCTGGCGGATGACCTGATCGAAACGCAGGTCGGTGTATGTCTTGACCGGCGCATTGACCAGTCCACCGGAGGGGAGGGCGACAGGCTGTTGCGCGGTGGCGGCGGCTGGCGCGAGAAAGAGCGACACCGCCAGAACGCTCGCTGCCATTCGATTGATCCCGAAGGCCGTGCGCATCTTTTGCTTCCCCCGTTTCGTTTCTCGTTCTTCAGCGGCTTGGCGAGACAGAGACACCAAGCACATTGGCGACCTGATTGAAGTTGCCGACGACGCGGTTCACTTGCGCGACGCCCGTGAAGTTGTTGAAGGAGTTGTTGGTCTGGATACTGTTTTCAGTGGGTTTGTTCTCGACGAGCTCGTTGTCGCCTTCGTCGCCGACCTGCGCGAGCACGGCCTCGCTGAGCAGCGTTGCCGCCGGGCCGGCGTCGGCGCCGAATGTCAGTGCGACCACGTTCGCTTGATTGTTCAGATTGCCGGCAACCTGATTCACACCAAGGATACCGACAATGTTATTGAAACTGTTGTTGATGCCGACGCTGAGCCGGTCGATCGAGGTAGTCAGCGAATTCGCGTCAAGGCGCTGGACGACGTCCGCGTCATTGATCCGCAGCGCGCCGACATCGGCACCGGCAAAGGCGACCGCGACCACGTTTCCCTGGTTGTTGAGCAGGCCCGCGTTCTGGTTGACCCCAATAACGCCGGTGTTGTCATTGAAGCTGTCGCTGATCGTGGCGCGGCGTTCGGGCGTTGCGTCGGCGGCCTGATTGCCGCTCAGCACCTGCTCGGCAAGCGCGTTGCTTGAGAGCACGGCACCGGCGTCTTCAAGGGCCTGTTCCATGGCGGCGGCGTCGTGGACATCCCAGATCGCGTCCCACGCCAGCGCCTCGCCATATGCGGCCAGTTCCTCCGTCGTCGGCTCGCTTGCATCAGTTGCGTCCTGGGCCAGGGCGATGCTGCAGGGCATTGCAAGCATGGGCACCGTGGCAAGCAGCAAGCTTCGGAGCATCGCGCGAACCTCCTGAGCCTGGGCCCTTCATCAGGCCCGAGCCAGCCCGCCTCCGCACCGATTGCCGCCGCGGACCGGGCTCGTGAAAGGAGAGAGGGGCGGAAGGCCGCAAGCACTCGCGTGAACTGGGCGAGGCAACGGCCTTCCGCCGTGACACCAGTCGTCAACCCGCGATCACGTTCCGGGCACGCCGACGGTCGCGCTCGAGCGGAGAGCCGAGAACGAGACGGCGTTGGCCTGGTTGTTGAACGAGCCGACGGACTGGTTGCCGGCGATCACGCCCTGGTTGCCATTCACGGAGCCGCGGATGACGTCGAGCTTGACCGTGTTGACGTCCTCCAGGGTGTTGTTGGAGTTCTCCTGGCCGAGGTCGGCCTCGGAGAGAGCCAGCACCGAGCCGATGCCCACCGAGACGGCGATGTTGTTGGACTGGTTGAGGCCGTTGCCGGTGGCCTGGTTGATGCCGATGATGCCGGAGTTGTTGTTCACCGAGTCCCGGATCGCGGCCGTCTTGTCACGCACCAGGTTGTCCGGCGTGAGGTCTCCCTCCGGGTCGATCCGCCGCAATTCGCTCAGGTGCTCTTCCTGGTTCTCGGTGTTGCGCTGCTCGGTAGACGCCTCGGAATGGGCGAACGAGGGCGCGGCGTCGGCCGCTTCGACATCCTGCTGAATGATGGCGGTCGACACCACGTTGGCCTGGTTGTTGACGTTGCCGGCATCCTGGTTCAGGCCCAACACGCCCTGGTTGTCGCTGACCGAGCCATCCATCGTGGCGCTCAGGTTGAGCATGAAGTTGAAAAAGCCGTCCTGGCCTTGAGGCGCATTGGTGCTACGGCCGATTTCGTTGCGCTCGTTCACCTGGTTGTTGATGGAGAAGGCTTCGGCCGCGGAGACCAGATTGCGGGCGAAGTCGGAGTCGATGACAACGTTCTTGTCCTTGGTCACGTTGATATCGACCGTGACGTTCTTGTCCTTCGCGATATCGGCGAAGACGAAGACATCGGCGCTGGCCGGCGCGGCGGCGAGGCCCACGCCAAGCGCGAGCGCGCTCGTCAGAGTTGCCAGTTTGAGGGTTTTCATGGCTTTACGTTCCCTGCTCGTGTGATCCCGCATCTGCTGCCTTAGCCGCCGTTGGCCGGCTGCACGCCGGCGAGCGAGAACACGTTGCCCTGGTTGGCCAGGTTGCCGACGGACTGGTTGACGCCGATGACGCCGGCGTTGCCGTTGAGCGAGCCGTTGATGGTGGCGGCCTTGTTGATGCCGTCGCCCGCGGGTCCGCCGTCCGGCCCGGTGCCGTCGGACTCGCCGACGAAGTTGCCGGTGGTCCACTGGCCCAGGTCGGCCTCGGAAAGGGCCACGCCCTCGTCCGCGAAGGCGACGGCGAGCGAGAGCTCGTTGACCTGGTTGTTCATGTTGCCGGCGCTCTGGTTCAGGAACAGCACGCCCGTGTTGCCGTTGCCGGACGCGATCAGGCGGGCGTCACGGAACAGGATGTTGACGCTGTCGACCGTATTGGCGCCGTCATCACGGTCGCCGTTGATCTGCTCCGCGCTGGCTTGCGCTTCGGCGAAGCCGGTCTCCTCGGGGTCGACCTGGTCGCCGTCGCCGGGGACGAAGTTGTCCACGGACGCGGAGACGGCGTTGGCCTGGTTGTTCATGTTGCCGGCCGCCTGGTTCCAGGTGACGAGGCCGGAGTTGGTATTGAAGGAATCGTTGATGATGTCCTGTTTCTCGGCGCAGTTCGTGCAGGCCTCGTTGTTCTCGTTGCGCTGATTGACCAGGGCCAGCGATTCCGCGGCCTTCAGGGCGTTGTTGTCGACGAAGGCGTCGATGTTGACGAACTTGTCGACGTTGATCGTCTCGTTGACGTTGACGGTCTTCACCTTGTCGATCGTCGCGTTCACGAAGACGTCCGCCTGGACCGCCCCGGCATAGCCGAGGAGACCAAGCATTGCCGTTCCGACTAGAAGTGTCTTCTTCATGGTTCCGAACTCCGTATCTGAGGGAGCCTAAGTTCCAGGCCGTTGCCCGGGCTTAAGTCCCGGGCACGCCGACGGTCGCGCTCGAGCGGAGAGCCGAGAACGAGACGGCGTTGGCCTGGTTGTTGAACGAGCCGACGGACTGGTTGCCGGCGATCACGCCCTGGTTGCCGTTCACGGAGCCGCGGATGACGTCGAGCTTGACCGTGTTGACGTCCTCCAGGGTGTTGTTGGAGTTCTCCTGGCCGAGGTCGGCCTCGGAGAGGGCCAGCACCGAGCCGATGCCCACCGAGACGGCGATGTTGTTGGACTGGTTGAGGCCGTTGCCGGTGGCCTGGTTGATGCCGATGATGCCGGAGTTGTTGTTCACCGAGTTCCGGATCGCGGCCGTCTTGTCACGCACCAGGTTGCCCGGTGTGAGGTCTCCGTCCGGGTCGATCCGCCGCAATTCGCTCAGGTGCTCTTCCTGGTTCTCGGTGTTGCGCTGCTCGGTGGACGCCTCGGAGTGGGCGAAGGAGGGCGCGGCATCGGCCGCTTCGACATCCTGCTGGATGATGGCGGTCGACACCACGTTGGCCTGGTTGTTGACGTTGCCGGCATCCTGGTTCAGGCCCAGCACGCCCTGGTTGTCGCTGACCGAGCCATCCATCGTGGCGCTCAGGTTGAGCATGAAGTTGAAGAAGTTGTCCTGCACCGGCGCATTGGTGCTACGGCCGATTTCGTTGCGCTCGTTCACCTGGTTGTTGATGGAGAAGGCTTCGGCCGCGGAGACCAGATTGCGGGCGAAGTCGGAGTCGATGACAACGTTCTTGTCCTTGGTCACGTTGATTTCGACCGTGACGAACTTCTCCTTGAGGATGTTTCCGGTGACGAAGACATCGGCGCTGGCCGGCGCCGCGGCGAGGCCCACGCCAAGCGCGAGCGCGCTCGTCAGAGTTGCCAGTTTGAGGGTTTTCATGGCTTTACGTTCCCTGCTCGTGTGATCCCGTATCTGCTGCCTTAGCCGCCGTTGACCGGCTGCACGCCGGCGAGCGAGAACACGTTGCCCTGGTTCGCCAGATTGCCGACGGACTGGTTGACGCCGATGACGCCGGCGTTGCCATTAAGCGACCCGTTGATCGTGGCGGCCTTGTTGATGCCGTCGCCGGCGGGATCGCCGCCCGGCACGCTGCCGTCGGACTCGCCGACGAAGTTGCCGGTGGTCCACTGGCCCAGGTCGGCCTCGGAAAGGGCCACGCCCTCGTCCGCGAAGGCGACCGCGAGCGAAAGCTCGTTGACCTGGTTGTTCATGTTGCCGGCGCTCTGGTTCAGGAACAGCACGCCCGAGTTGCCGTTGCCGGACGCGATCAGGCGGGCGTCACGGAACAGGATGTTGACGCTGTCGACGGTGTTGGCGCCGCCCTCTCCGTCGCGGTCGCCGTTGATCTGCTCCGCGCTGGCCTGCGCTTCGGCAAAACCAGTAGGCTCGGATTCCGGATCTCCGCCGTCATCGCCGTCGCCGGGCACGAAGTTGTCCACGGAGGCGGAGATGGCGTTGGCCTGGTTGTTCATGTTGCCGGCGGCCTGGTTCCAGGTGACGAGGCCGGAGTTGGTATTGAAGGAATCGTTGATGATGTCCTGCTTCTCGGCGCAGTTCGTGCAGGCCTCGTTGTCCTCGTTGCGCTGATTGACCAGGGCCAGCGATTCCGCGGCCTTCAGGGCGTTGTTGTCGACGAAGGCGTCGATGTTGACGAACTTGTCGACGTTGATCGTCTCGTTGACGTTGACGGTCTTCACCTTGTCGATCGTCGCGTTCACGAAGACGTCCGCCTGGACCGCCCCGGCATAACCGAGCACGCCCAGAACAGCCGTACCCGCCAAGAGTGCTTTCCTCATGGACTATTACCCCCTGTTTCGAGGTGCCTCTGCCCGCAGTCGACGGGCGAGATTATCTTGCGCCTCGGCATGGCCCGGGTGCCTTAAAAGGCTTTAGAGAGCCGCGTGGAATTCCATAATATTGCAGCGTTTTCTTTGTTTTGTTGCTTGCCGGTAACAGAAGCGTTTCCGTTTGTCCTGCCGCTGCGCCTTTGAAGGGTGGATACCCGCCGTTTCACGTGGGTTCCGCTCAGCGGACGCCGGCCACGTGTTCCAGTTCGCGGCGGTCGGTGAACTCGAACATCTTGCCGTGGTAGTCGATGATGCCGTCCCGCTGCAGCGCCCGGAGGACGTGGTTCAGGCGGACGTTCGTCAGGCCGCAGGCATCGGCGAGGTCGTTCTGCGTCAGCGGCAGATAGAGGTTCGTACCGTCGACGTAGGCCGGGCTGTAGGTCAGCGCCTGGTCGAACAGGTCGAGCAGCAGGAAGGCGACGCGCTGGCGTGCTCCGCCCCGGCCCATCAAGTCCACTCGTATCAGCAAGCGGTCGCGCTGATGGGCCAGGGTGGCGGCGAGCGAGTCCAGAAGCAGCATGTCCTGCCGGACCGCGTCGCGGAAATCGTGCTTTGAGAAAACGCAGAGCGACGCGTTGGTCAGCGTCTCCAGCCCGTACTGCGGGGAATCCGGCCGTGGCATGTCGAAGCCGGCGAATGCGCCCGGCATCAGGATGTCGAGGATCTGGCGGTGGCCGGACGGCGCCGTGGCAACGACGGCAAGCCAGCCATCAAGGACGTTATAGACATAATCCGACGATACGCCCTCGTCGATGACCTTGTAGCGCGCGCGAACGATGCGGTCTTCCATCTTGAGGCGCTGCACCGCGGCCAGGTTCCGGTCGGCGTGCGGTCGGCACACCGTGGTGTGCCGGACCGGACAGTCCGAGCAGCCCATCGGGACGACCGGCTTGTGCTGTGCCACTACTCGCCCACTGGGAATCGCCGGACTCGCGTCATGTCCGGGTGCTGTGCTGTCCGCAAGTGCGTCCTTGCCTCTCATCCCGACCCCATCATTCTGGGCGCCCCCGGATCCGATTGGTTACAAGTCGCGTCAAACGATGCTTCAATAAAATATTTTAAAGTCGCGGACTAAAAATCGTCCGAATCGAAATTCCGCATTCTATTTGGCGTATTTATTGATTTTGCAATCGTATTCGCTTAATTTAGCTGTGGCGCATCTGCATAAGCGAACGAATGCGCCCAGCCCGCGGTTGCTGCAAAATTTGAGGTAGGGCATGCCTGGAAATGTCGCCGCTCGGGCGCAAGACACGCCCTGTCCGACGGACGGGGCGCCGTTCGAAAACGCGGCCGACGCCCTTCGCGAACTCGCGCGTTTCGTCGGCGAAGCGAAAATCGACGAGATCAAGATCGATCATCGTGGTGGTTCCAAGCACTGTGTCACAGTCAACACTTGCGAGGCGACGCAGGCTGTCTTCGACTTTGCCGATCGGGCCAGCGCAGTCGAGTTCTACCATCGCGCATGGGGCCGTTTCGGACCGCTGACATAGCGCCTCCTCAATCGCTTCGGCCGCCAGATATCTACGCGGTTGGTTCGCAGCCGCCTCTCTTGCGTCGACCTACGTGGCCACGAAGGGGCATCGAACCGGCATTCCCTACGCTTGGGATCCCCGTCCCGTTCCGGATCGTCCGCCAAGCCATCTGTTGGCACGGGCTCCGGCTGCCTGTCCTTCACCAGCGCAGTATGATGCCATCGTTGCGAGGCTGAACAAGTGGAATAAAGTAGTGTTCACATGCAATAGTATCATCGTTATACCTCTCTCGATACAATTGCAAATATCTGTTTATATACGTTTTTCGCACGGGGGTTTTCAGGACGTCGGGTTCAAGTATTGTTGGTTGTAGATACGAAGCTGGTGACGACCAGTAGCACACAGACGTATACGAGTTGTTGGCGTGCCGGAACAGACGTGGGGACAGGCAAGGTGAAGAGGTGCATAATTATACTTATAGTATCATAATATCTTGTGATGGAAACCAAATCCACGCGTGATGTTTTGCAATCATGCCCTAAATGCATCCCCGGTATACATTGAAATGAAAAGCCCGATCGGCTACAAGGCGCGCCGGCTGAAAGTGGGAAGTGCTTGGGAATTCAGGGGATGACTGAGGAATCTTGTGTGGAAGCATCCGAAGCCCTGGTCGACAGTGATGCATATTTGCATACGGTTTACGCGGAATTTGAGAAATGCAACGCATTGCGCGGCCAGTTGCAGTGTCAAATGGCCGAGCTTCGCGCCAAGGTCCGTGGCGATCTGGATGCGGGCGAATGGCTGCTCGCGGATGTTTTCGAAACGACGGACGACCGGTCGCCCCATGCGCTTGTAGCCGAGTTTCTTGACCGGACGGCGCGCGAGGACGAGGAACTTGACCGCCTTGGCTACTTCGAAATCCAGGCCAGGGCGAACTTAGCACTTGATTGTGCCGGCCGACTGGCAAACCGCATTTTCGCCGCGAAGGCCCGTTCGCTGTCGGGTGTTCTCGTGAAATACGCGATCCTGCGCCGGGCGATGGGCAGCCGGGGGGCGCAGGAGGACGGCGACGAACAACTCGAAGCCTTTCAGGATCAGGCACCGACGATGTGGCTCGACAGCCTGGGCCGCGACATCGAGCGTCTGGCCGGCTATGCGGTGGCGGCCACCTTCCAGGACTGCCATGGCGCTCCGCTTGCCATTGGTTCGAAAGGGTAAACCGACGGTTGGTCTTCCAAGCCGGATTATTGCCGCGTTGACACTTTCGTGAAAATCGATGGTGACACGGTGCGCAATCTGCCATTATTACGCGTACTTGAGGGGCCAGCTGCATCGGGGTTGGTTCCTACCATTGGGGTATACGCAGAGTATTGAGAGGAAAAACACCGGCGTGGCCATCGTGGCCGCGCTCTGGGTGAGGGGGCGACGATATGAATAAGGTGGCGACTTGGGCCGCGGCATCCTGCGGTCTGGCCAGTGTAGCGCTTATAAGCGCACCGGCTCTGGGAGCGGGTTTTGCGCTTAAGGAGCAATCGAGCAGCGCGCTCGGCAATGCATTCGCCGGTGCGACGGCCGAAGCCGGCGATATCAGTTACATGTTCTTCAATCCCGCCGGTCTGACCCGGCACTCCGGCAATCAGGCGACCGCGGCGATCAGCTATATCGCACCCAAGTCCGAGCCGCAGGACATGCAGGGCTCGACGATTGCAGGTCTGCCGATCACCGGCGGCGACGGCGGCGATGACATCGGCAAGGACGCGCCGGTTCCGGCGTTCTACGCCATGTTCTCGGTAAACGAGCGCTTGAAGCTTGGCCTGGGCGTCAACGCGCCGTTCGGCCTGGAAACCGATTACGCCGACGGTTGGGTTGGGCGGTATCATGGGCTGAACTCGGAACTGAAGACGATCAACATCAACCCGAACATCGCCTATCGCCTGACCGACGGCTTCTCCGTCGGCGCGGGGTTCCAGGCGCAGTATGCCGAGGCCAGCCTGTCGCAGGCCGTCGATTTCGGGTCAATCGGTGCTGCGGCGGTTGGAGCCAATCCACTCCTGGCCGGGGCGTTCCCTGTCGCACCAACCCCCACACAGCAGGATGGCAAGGCCAAACTCGAGGGTGACGACTGGGGTTATGGCTTCAACCTGGGCATCATGCTGGAGCCCTTCGAGTCGACGCGCTTCGGTCTCGCCTATCGTAGCGAGGTCTCCCACGAGCTTGACGGCGACATCGATTTCGATGCCGACAATTCGGGTGTCGCCGCCACGCTGCGTGGCCTCACTGGGCGCTTCGTCGACTCCGACGTGAAGGCCAGTCTGACAACGCCGGAATCCATAAGCGCCGGCTTCTATCACGAGTTGACCCCGAAGTGGGCCGTGATGGGCGAGGTCCAGTGGACCATGTGGGAATCCTTCGACGAACTGCGTATCCGTTTCGAGAATCCGGCGGAGGGCGACAGCGTCACCGAAGAGAACTGGAACAACGCCGTTTTCGGCGCGATTGGCGTCACCTACCGGCCGAACAGCCAGTGGGCGTTCCGCGCCGGTGCCGCTTACGACGAGTCGCCGATTCCGGACAGCACGCGCACGCCGCGCATTCCGGGCAACGATCGGCAGTGGCTTGCGATCGGCGCGCACTGGTTGCCGATGGCGGGCGTGGCACTCGATGCCGGTTACACGCACATCTTCGTCGATGAAGCGGACGTGGATTTGAGCGCGACCGATACAGGCAACACCTTCCGCGGCAACCTGAGCGGCAGCTACGACGCATCCATCGACATCGTCAGTCTTCAGGCCACGGTCAGCTTTTAGACTGTCCCATCCTGTTGTCTCACGGCGGCGCCTCTGCCCGGTTAGGGGGAGGCGCCGCTTTTTTTGTTGCCGCCATACGACGTGTGCCGCCAGCCCAGCTCGCGCCGCTCGAGGTTTCGATGCGTCAAAGGCTTGATTGCCAGCGCCGCGCGCCCTCCTTAGAGTGCCCGTGAGAATGCCGCTACCCCTTGGAATCGCGGGGCGCGGAAACGAATATTTAGGCGGGGAGGCGACACGCAGGCGATGGCGGACCAGGCAGGCAGCGCGCCGGTGGAAGGTGAAATCCAGACAGTGTACCGGCAGCGGTTCACTGTCGAGTTTGGGTATGACGTCCACTTCACCGAGAATGCGCTGGACCCTGCCAACCCCGTCCTCCTCAACGCCGTGCGCCGCCTGGAGCCCGATGCGCGGCACCGCATCGCCGCCTTCGTCGATTCGGGCGTGGCCGAGGCGATGCCGGACCTTCCGCGGCTGCTTCAGGACTATTGCAATACGCACGGCAAGCACCTGGATCTGGTCGCACCGGCGGAGACGGTCCCCGGTGGCGAGCCGGCGAAGAACGATCCGGCCGTGGCGGAGCGGGTGCTGGGCCGGCTGAAGGATCTTGGCATTGACCGGCACGCCTTCGTGCTGGCGATCGGTGGCGGCGCCATGCTGGACGCGGTGGGCTATGCCGCCGCCACGGCGCATCGCGGCGTGCGACTGCTGCGCATGCCGACGACGGTACTGGCGCAGAACGATTCCGGTATCGGTGTGAAAACGGGGATCAACGCGTTCGGCGTGAAAAACATGGTGGGGGTCTTCGCCCCGCCGTTCGCGGTCATCAACGACGCGCGCTTTCTGGACAGCCTGGAGCCGCGCGACCGGGTCTCGGGCATGGCCGAGGCGGTCAAGGTGGCGCTGATCCGCGACGCCGGCTTCTTCGTTTGGCTGGAACGCCACGCCGAGGATCTGGCGGCGTTCCGCCGGCCGGCGGTGGCGGAAATGATCCGCCGCTGCGCCGAGCTGCACATGCGCCAGATCGCCCAAGGCGGCGATCCCTTCGAAACCGGCAGCGCCCGCCCGCTCGATTATGGCCACTGGTCCGCCCACAAGCTGGAGGGATTGAGCGGCTATGCCCTGCGGCACGGAGAGGCGGTGGCCATCGGCATTGCCCTCGACACCCGCTACTCGGTCCTCGCCGGCATGCTGGCGGAGGGCGAAGACGAGCGGGTGTGCCGCGTGCTGGAACGCCTTGGCTTCAAGCTGTGGGATGACACGCTGACCGCGCGGGCGGCGGATGGCGAACCGGCCGTCCTGCGCGGCCTGCAGGAGTTCCGGGAGCACCTGGGCGGGGAACTGACCGTGACACTGCTGGCCGGAATCGGCCGGGGGCAGGAGGTGCATACCATGGACGCCCAACGGGTGCGCGCGGCGATCGACTGGCTGGCACAGCGGAACCGGCGGCAATGCAGCTAGGCGGCGACCGGCATCTCGGCTACTGCACGAATATCCACCCCGGCGAGACCTGGCCCGAGGTACGCGATGCGCTTGCGAGCCACGTTCCGGCGGTGAAGCGCCGCCTGGGACATGAGGGACCGTTCGGCGTCGGCCTGCGCCTGTCCGCCCGCGCGGCGCACGATCTGGACGATCCGGCGGCCTTCGAGGAGTTGCGCGCGATCCTGGCGGAGCAGGACCTCTACGTCTTCACCGTCAACGGCTTTCCCTTCGGCACCTTTCACGGCGTCAGGGTGAAGGAGGGCGTTTACGAGCCGGATTGGCGCCGCGCCGAGCGACTGGACTATTCCGACCGCTTGGCGCGGCAGCTTGCAGCCCTGCTGCCGGAGGGACGGGAAGGGAGCGTGAGTACCGTTCCCGGCGCCTTCAAGCCAAACGCGGCCGATGAGGCGGACATCGGTGCCATCGTCGAACACCTGTTGCGCCACGCCGCGACGTTATGGCGCCTGCGGGAGCGGACCGCGCGAACGGTCTCGCTGGCCCTTGAGCCCGAGCCGGAGTGCTTCCTGCAAACCACGCCGGAAGCCATCGCGTTCTTCGAGGACCGGCTGTTCGCCGCTTCTGCGCGGCGGCGGCTGGCGGATTTGACGGGGCTGGACGAGGCGGACGCGGAGGAGGTGTTGCGCCGGCATCTGGGTGTCTGCTTCGACGTCTGCCACGCGGCAGTGGCGTACGAGGACACACCGGATGCTCTTGCCGCGCTGGCGTCGGCGGGTATCCGCGTCCCGAAGGCGCAACTCAGCGCGGCGCTGCGCGTTCCGGAGCCGGACGATGCGGCCGTGACGCGGTTGCGGGACTTCGACGACGGGGTCTATCTGCACCAGACGGTCGTGCGGGCAGGGGGCGGGCTGGCCCGCTTCCTGGACCTGCCGCAGGCGCTCGATGCCTACGCCGACGGCAGCGCTCCGGCGGAGGAGTGGCGCATTCATTTCCATGTACCGGTGTTCGCGGCCGAACTGGATGGCTTCGCCAGTACGCAGGCGGATCTTGCCGACGCGCTGGCGTATCTGCGGGACCACCCTGAGGTGCCGCACCTGGAGGTGGAGACCTATACCTGGGACGTGCTGCCGGAACGCCATCGCGGCCTGCCGGTCGACGCGGCCATCGCGCGTGAACTGTCATGGGTGGGGGAGCGGCTGTCGGCATGACGCCGGGTGTGGCGCTGCGGCTTGGCCGGGTCTCGAACCTGCCGACCGTGTGGAGCAATGTGCTGGCCGCACTGGCGCTGGCGGGCGCCCCGCTTTACCAGGCCTCCACACTGGCGCTGCTCGTGGCGATGTCACTGTTCTATGTCGGCGGCATGTATCTCAACGACGCCTTCGATGCCCCTCGTGACGCACGGGAGCGGGCGGAACGCCCAATCCCGATGGGGCAGGTATCGCGCGGCACGGTTTTCGCCGTCGGCTTCGGCGGGCTGGCGCTCGGCGTTGGCATCCTGGCCGCCATCGGGATGGAGGCGCCAGAGTCGGCCGCGGCGGGGCTCGCTCTTGCCGCGGCGATCGTGGTGTACGATGTCTGGCACAAGGACAACCCGATCAGCCCGGTACTGATGGGGCTTAACCGCTTGCTGGTCTACGTTGCGGCGGCCGTGGTGGCGGTCGGCGCCGTATCGACCCAGGTCGTCGGCGCCGGCGCCCTGCTGCTGTGCTATGTCATCGGTCTGACCTATGCGGCGAAGCAGGAGCATCTGGCTCGGATCGACGGGCTGTGGCCGCTGGCGTTCCTCGTCGCCCCGTTCGTCGTCGCGGCCGCGTACCTGCCGTCGGCGCCGGCCGCAGCGGGGCTGGTGGCGCTGGCGTTCGTCGCGTGGACGGTGCGCGCGGTCGGATTCCTGGTCCGGCCGGCGCCGCAAGTGGGCCGGGCCGTCGTTTCGCTGATCGCCGGCATCAGCCTGTTCGACGCCACGGTCCTGGCTATCCTCGGCGATCTTGCGGCGGCGGCGCTGGCCGTTGCGGCGTTCGGGCTGACGCTGGTGTTGCAGCGTTATGTCCCCGGCACCTGATCGCGGAAAACATGGGGAGGTACCGCCGATGGCAAGCCCGTACGACCTGCTGCAAAGCTGGCTGACCCGCCAGTTGACGGATCAGGGCCGGGAATGGCTGGGCGCGACGCTGGCCAAGGTCGCGCAGCCGGGCGATGACAAGGCGCTCTATGTCGCTCTCGGCCTGGTCCCGCGCAAGCTGGGGAAGGCGGATCTGGCACTCGGCTCCGAGGAGCTGGAGGCTGCCGCGGCGGCGCGGCCCGGCTGGGATCCGCGTGGATGGAGCGTGGATCAGGCCGCTCGCGTGCTGTTGCTGCTGGGCGCTGCGGAGGTTGAGCCCGAGCGTTTCCCGGACCTGCTGGATACCCTTTGCGCCACCGCCGATGTCGGCGAACTGGTGGCTATCTACCGTGGCCTGCCTCTTTACCCGCGCCCCGACAGCCTGGTCACGCGGGCGGCCGAGGGCGCGCGCTCCAACATGCGGGCGCTGTTCGAAGCGGTGGCCCACCGTAATCCCTTCCCGCGCGAGCAGTTCGCCGAGCTTGCCTGGAACCACATGGTGCTGAAGGCGCTGTTCATCGGCAGCACGCTCTACCCGATTCAGGGGCTGGAGGAGCGCGCCAACCGAAACTTGGCGCGCATGCTTCGCGATTTCGCGCACGAGCGCTGGTCGGCGGGGCGGCCGGTCAGTCCGGAGTTGTGGCGCTGTGTGGCTCCTTATGCCGAGGGCGAGGCGCTGGACGACCTTGCGAAGGCACTGGAGATGGACGCGGCGGGGGGCGCTCGCGGCGCGGCCCTGGCGCTTGCGGCCAATGGCGGCGCGGACGCGCGCAAAGTGCTGGCCAGGGCTCCGGAACTGGCGGGGGCAATTGAAAGCGGCCGGCTTTCCTGGGAGACTCTTTCGAAGGAAACGGGCTGACGCGAACAGGCGTTGACGCAGGTAGACGCCGGAAGCCCAGGGAGGACGCGATTCCATGATGTTCATCGACCCGCATATCCACATGCTGGCGCGCACGACAAACGACTACGAGGCGATGGCCGCCGCCGGCGTGGTCGCCGTGATCGAGCCGGCGTTCT
The DNA here is from genome assembly GCF_003344765.1 of Ferruginivarius sediminum. Taxonomy (GTDB): domain Bacteria; phylum Pseudomonadota; class Alphaproteobacteria; order Kiloniellales; family Rhodovibrionaceae; genus Ferruginivarius; species Ferruginivarius sediminum. The sequence goes on from NZ_QPMH01000004.1 coordinate 62,504, forward strand.
GGGTCGGCCAGCCGCGGACGCATGTCGGGACCTATATCGACTACCTTTCGACCATCGTCGGCTGGGAGCGGTTTCGCGCCGGGCAGTTCGGCATCCGGCACTATTGCACCGTCGGCCTCAATTCGAAGGAGGCCAACAACGAGGCGCTGGCGGAAGGCGTGATGGAGATCCTGCCCCGCTTCGCCGTCAAGGAGGGCGTCGTCGCTATCGGCGAGATCGGTTACGACGAGCAGACCGAGCTGGAGGATCGCTACCTGCGCAAGCAGCTCGAACTGGCGAAGGAACTCGACATGCTGGTGCAGATCCACACGCCGCACCGCGACAAGAAGCGCGGTACCTCGCGCACCATGGATGTCTGCGAGGAGCACGGCCTGGACCCGTCGAAGGTGGTCATCGACCACAACAATGAAGAGACGGTGCAGGAGGTCCTGGATCGCGGGTATTGGGCAGCCTTTACCATCTACCCGAAGACCAAGATGGGCAGCGAACGCATGGTCGAGATCGCGCGCCACTATGGCTCTGATCGGATGATGGTGGATTCCAGCGCGGACTGGGGCGTCTCCGACCCGCTGTCGGTGCCGAAGACCGCCCACCTGATGCTGAAGCGCGGCATCCCCGAGGCGGACGTCCATCGCCTGTGTTATGGAAACGCACTGGACGCCTACGGACAAAGCGGACAGATCGCCGAGGCGGACTGGACAAATCCGCCGGAGATCGACCAGCGCACCCTCTATGAGGGCAACTCCGTCCTGCGCGGCCAGGCCCCGCGCGTCGACAGCGACGGCAGCGGACCGGAGCGCCATGCCGACCTTGAACGGCTGTCGCCCGATGAATTGGGTGTGGAGAACTAGGGTAACCGGGGTTCCGCTTCACCGATAGCCTCGCCCATTTCAGCAGCCGACGACTCGGCAATGCTGGTGCGCGCCATTCGGAAAACGCGACGGTCGGTAGCCGGTGAACGCTCGCGGGTGGCATGTCTTTGTGGTTTCTTAAAACTGTCACCGTGCCGGCACAACAAAACCGTGCAATCCAGTATTTTATTGCCCCAGATCAAGGTCTTGGCAAGCGGCTGGGCGTAAGGTTCCGGCCAAGTGAAAGGACGGGCGGCTCGTGCGATCCGAAGGATGCACGAGCGCCCTGGGGAGAGACGCTGTGATGCAGTTCGACTGGCGTGATGCCGGCGTTGAGCCGCCGCTCGAGGACATTCTCTCTGATCCCATTGTCGGCTTGGTTGCTCGTCGCGACGGCTTGTCGACTGGAGACATTCGATCGGCGGTCTTTCAAGCGCGCAATGCACTTTCGCAGCGGCGCAGTAAAGGAATGAGGGTTACTCCCGAAGAGTTAGTCAAAGCTTGATATAGTTCATATCGCCCTTGGTGCGATCCTCTGATCATGACTGCATCTTGTCACGAACCGAGGGCGGTTAGGCATGTCGGGACAATCCGAGACGACGGACGCGCTGTGCGAGGAAATGCGGCGGCTGCGCAACTACGCTCGCCGCCTTGTCGGTGACCGGGACCGGGCGGACGACCTGGTCCAGGAATGTCTGTTGCGCGCGTTGACGCGTATCGACCGATACCGGCCCGGCAGCAACCTGCGCGCGTGGCTCACCACGATCCTGCGCAATCTGCATATCGATGATGAGCGTAGCCGGGCCCGCCGCACGGCGGCCCTGGAAGCCGTGGGCCATGTCCGCGGTACGGCTGCCGCTCCCAACCAGGAGTGGTCGGTGGCGCTGGCCGAGTTGGCGCGCGACATCGAGGCGCTGGCCCCGCACGATCAGGAAATTCTCGGTATGATGGGGGTCGCCGGCCTGTCGACGGAGGAGGCGGCGAACCGCCTGGGCGTTCCCGCCGGGACGGTGAAGTCCCGTCTTTCCCGGGCGCGTCAGCGCCTGCCGCACGGACGAACGGCCCTGCACTGAAACGCAGCTTCCTTATAGTCTCACTGGTTGCGGCGCCGACGGTCCTCGCAACACCGTCGGCGCCTTTTCGTTTCAGCACTTTTCGGCAAGCTCGCGAAGTCCGTCCACGTCGCGCACCCGGACATGGCGCATGCTTTGCGCCTGGATGACACCGCGCCGTTTGAGGTCGGTAAAGACGCGGCTGAAGGTTTCCAGGGTCAGTCCCAGATAATTCGCGATGTCGGCCCGGCGCATCGGCAGCCAGATCGGCGTTTCGGCCGGATAGCCCAGGCGGCTGTTCCGCTCGCTCAACATCAGCAGGAAGCTGGAGACGCGCTCGATCGCGCTCTTACGGCCCAGTATGACCAGATGATCCTGGGCGCCGGCCAGTTCGTTCGAGGCCATTTGCAGCATGGCGCGCTGCACGGAGGGATAACGCTCGCAAATCCGTTCGAACGCCGGGCGGGGCAGGGCAAGCAACTCGCAAGGCACAGTGGCCCGCACGCTGTAGCTGTAACGCTCGTCGTGCACGACGCCGAACATATCGCCCTGGAAAAGGAAGCCGACGATCTGTGTATCGCCGGCGCTGCGGCCTTTCTCAACGGTCAAGGCGCCATCCGCGATGCTGTAGACGAAATCGGCCGACGCACCCTCGCGAAGCACCGGCTCACCGCGATCGACCGATCTGACCTCTCCGATGTCCAGGTGGGCCTGCGCGGCCGCCGGTGTCAGCGCGGCACTCCACGGCAGCGCCTTGATCCGATCTTCAAGGAAGGCGGCGTTATGGGCCAGAATCAGTACCTCCCGCACGCCATTGATTGATGAATGTTGCTCATACGGGCGACCTATTTGGTATATAATGTTATTGTGCGCTGAGGCATTCAACCCCCCTGAATTTAACCTAGGCTAACATATATCTAGATTTTTGCATTTCTGCTTGCCTGCGTGTTTCATGACTGTAAAATTACTATCCTGGCATTGGGGTAAAGCTCGTGTTCGAAACATATGATGTGCGTCCGCTGCGCGCGGAGGACGTGACGCGCGCATACACGCTAGTTTACAACATCAGGCCGGACATTCCGGTCGAATTTTGGCGTAAGCACATTATGGCTCTGCTTCCCACCGATCCGGGGCGTGCGCCCCGGCAGGGCGCCTGTGTCCTGGCAGGGCCGAACGATTACATTTATGGCCTCTTCACCTATCGCGCGGTGAGTGCTGAGGAGGATGAGGAGCTTTTCCTGGAAGTGGGCGATCTTTGCGTCACGCCGTTGACCGGAGAGCGCGCCGCCGCCCAGCGGCTGACGTCCCATGCCGAGGCGCTTGCCGAGGATCTGGACTGCGATTCCCTCACGATCACATTCCTGGCGGACGAAACCTGGCCTAGCGCCGATCAGCCGGAGGCATTGCCGGTCGAGGATGCCGTTATGTGGGCGAGTTCGGCCGGTATGAAGTTGCGACAGTGATGTCACCCACTGCTCGCAGCCATACCCCAGTATCGTAACACGCTTGGCGCCGTAACATTCGTTACGTTGAATGAGTGATGCCGGGTTGGCATACTTGTTTCGCGAGTGTGATTTACCCCGTGCGGCAGTGTCGGAAAATTCCCGCCGCACCAAAGACAGTCTGGTACTTCTATGCGTGAGCGTGGAGCTGCAGGACTGGCGACGATGCCGCAAGCGTGCGCCCGTTGCCGCGTGCGTAATGGAAGTCTTTGCCAGGACTTCCTGAAGCCCCGGGTTGGCTGCCGAGGCGTCCAGCCCACCCACAGCGCCCTGCGCCGTGGAGATACCCTTTTCTGCGAAGGCGATACCGCCCGCTATGCCTACGTCATCGCAAGCGGCGTCGTCATGGCCTACAAGGTGATGACGGATGGCCGTCGCCTTGTGACGGGGTTCCTGTTCCCCGGCGATGCGATGGGCGAGGACTGCCCGGACGTGCATTCCTACAGCGCCGAGGCCGCGGCCGACGCGACCGTCTGCATGTATCCGCATGACGGGCTGCTGGCACTCGTCGAGGCGGATCCGGGCCTGGGACGGCAGGTCCTCAAGCGCGCTCACGAAAATTTGAGTACCGCGCGCGACCAGATGCTAATGCTGGCCAGCATGTCCGCCCGGGAGCGCGTCGCCCACTTTCTCATGCGCATGTCGGCCGCCGCCGTGCGGCGTGGCGAGCCTGCAACAGTGCTGTGGCTCCCGCTCAGCCGGACGCTGATCGGTGATCACCTGGGGCTGACGATGGAGACGGTGAGCCGGACGTTGACGCAATTCCGTCGGGAACGTCTCATCGCCATACGCGGCAGCGAGATCGAGCTTTGCGACCTTTCAACCTTGAGCGAGCTTGCCGGCCTGCCGCCGCCGAACCCGGTCCTGGAACTGCTGCCGGCGGTGTAGGTCCGGCCGGTCCGCCTGGTCCGCCCGGGGAGCAGCCCGGATTCAGGAGGTGCCAAGCCGGTTCAGCACGTCCCCGTGCCGGGTTTCGTCCAGGTCGTAGCCGCGTGCCAGCCAGATCGCCAGCAGTTTGATGGCAACCGGCAACAGGCTGTAGAGGGCGGCCAGGGTGAGGAGGCCGCTCGTGTCTTCTGCCGGCGTTCCGCCGGCGAAGCCCGAAAGGTCCAGAATGGGGAAGGCGATCCCGACGGCCAGGGCCAGCGGCACCTTGGTCGCCACGCCCCACAGCGCAAAGAAGAGTCCGGCGCGGCGACTGCCCGAGTACAGGGTGTCGAGATCGATCACGTCCGCCTGCATGGATGGCGGCAGCACCAGCTCACCGCCCAGCGGCAAGCCGGTCAACACGCAGACGAGCGCGAACCACCAGACATCGCCCGCGCCAAGCAGCATTGCCGGCCAGAAGCCGGCGGCAGCCAGGCCCATGGCCGCCATCCAGGCGCGGTGTTTCCCAATCCTGCGGCTAAGCCGAAGCCATAGCGGCACGGCGGCGATCGCGCACACGAAGTAGAGCGCCAGTAGCGGCCATGCGGCTTCCGGCCGGGAGATAACGTGTTCCACGTACAAAAGGAACAGGGTTGCCGGCAGGCCGTAGGCGATGCCGTTCAGGAAGTAGGCTGCGATGAGCAGCCGGAACGGCCGGTTCCGCCACAGGATCGAAAGGGCACCGCGCCAGGCTTGGCTGGGCCGGTGTCGCGTTTGCTTGTCCGGAAGCGTTCGGACCGCGCCAAGCACGGTCAGCGGCACCAGCACGCTCAACGCCACCGCTGTCGCCTGCAGGGCGGTCGCCCGGTCCCAGCCGAACGCCGCGGGCACGCCGATTGCGGCCAGCGTGCCGATCACGATCGCGACCTCGCGCGCGGCGGCGATGCGGCTGCGCTCGTGATAGTGCGGCGACAATTCCGCCGCCCAGGCCGTGTAGGGCAGCAGGATCATCGTGCCGCCGAGGTAAAGCAGCATCGTGAACAGCAGAAGATGGAGCGCGTCGGGCTGCACCGGCGGGTCGAACGTCAGCCAGGCCCCCGCCAGTAGGATTGGTACGCCCGCGAGCATCCACGGCTTCCGCCGCCCCATCCGTGCGCTGGTACGGTCGGACAGGGTGCCGATCAGCGGATCGCTCACCACGTCCCATATGCGCGCGAGGAACAACATGGCGCCCACGGCCGTGAAGCCGATGCCGAGGTCCTGGGCATAGTATGTCGGAAGACTGACATAAAGCGGCAGCATGAGCGCCGCGATCGGTAATCCGGGCAGGCCGTAGAGCAGCACCTGCAGGTTCGTGAGCGCCCGTCTATTGCTCGCAGAGGCGCCTGTCGCCGGCGGCGAAGCCCTGGTCAATGCCATGTTAGCGATCAGCCCTGAACGCGTTCATCTGGCAGGTGGACGGAAGAGGGTACGAAGCCGGACCGCTCCACCAGCTTGTATGTCACTTGCTCGCCCCCCTTCTCGAAGCTGAGCTTGGCCAGCCGCTCGCCGCTGTCGTACCAGAGGGAGAGGCTCACATCCCCTGTCAGCCGGTATTGGCGGGAGGGCGGCACACTGATGGGCGTTGCCAGGTTGTCGGTCGCCTCCTCGACGACTTCGATGCGCGCCATTTTACCGTTCTGCGTATTGACAAGCCGGGTTTGCGCGACGGTCTCGCGCATCCAGTACGTACTCGGCAGCGTGTCGGCCTGGGCGGTATATGTACCGACATCGGAGGAGATAACCTGCAAACCTTCGTCGACCGCGCGCGCCTCGACGAAGTATTTGTCGCCGTCGTCATAGGTTCGTGCGTCCATCCGCTGCAGACGTCCGTCCAGCCAGACCGTCTCGTTGCGGTGGCGGTAGCGGTAGAGGGTGATGGGTCCAAAGCCGACCTTGAGGTCGATGGCGATGTCGACCTCGATGCCCTCATTGCCGGTGCGCCGGAAATCGAAGCGATGCGTGCCGATCCTGGAATCGCCACGATACACATCGAAGACCATGCGTCCGGTGGTCTCCGCCGCCTGCATCACGCTCGGCGCGGACATGACCAGCAAGGCAGCAAGAAGCGTGACGATCCGCACGGCATTGTTCCCGTTCCAATGTGGCTATCGTTGTTCGCAGGAACGGACCATCCGGATCACTGCCGAGGCTGCGGTCTTGCCGACATGGGACGGGCGTCGCAGACTCTGCGCCATGGATGAACGCGCCGAAGGGTAAGGTCCGAATGAACTCAAACCGGCTTCGCCGCATTCGCGAGGCGGCCTTGTTCGCCGCGCTGCTGGCGATCATCGTGGTGCCGTTTTTGGTATTCGAAGAGACGATGCTGTCGTGGGTTGCGGCCCTGCGGGACGGCGGATACGCAGCGGCGGCCGTGGCCTTGGCTTTCGTCGGGCTTCTGGTGGCCGACATCCTGGCGCCGGTGCCGTCCAGCCTGGTCGGCGTGGCGTTGGGCGCGACCTTCGGAAGCGTGGGTGGGACGTTGCTGGTCTGGCTCGGCCTCACCGGTGGAACGCTGATCGGCTATGCCGCCGGGCGCAGGCTGGGGCGCCCCCTGGTGCGGGCAAGCGTAGGCGGACGCGATCTTGCGGGGCTGGACCGGCTGGTGGCGCGCCACGGGCTCTGGGCGCTGGCGTTTTTGCGCGCCGTACCGGTGATGGCGGAGGCGTCGGTGATCCTGGCGGGTGCGGGTGCGATGCGGTTCGGTGCGTTCCTGGCCGTGATGGCGCTGTCCAACCTGGGCGTCGCGCTTGTCTACGCGCAGATCGGCGCGTTCGGGGTGGAGGCGGGAAGCATGGGCCTTGCGATGGCCGGCGCCATGGCGTTGCCGGCGCTGGCGTGGCTGATACAGAAAGCCGCCGGCCACGCGCGCGGCGCGGCCGGCGGTCCGGCAGGCGGAGCGGGTTAGACTTCCGCCCGTTCCGCGGGCATTTCGAATGGCTGCGTATCGCTGTCGTCGTCAGGCGGAACCCGGTTCGGCAGCAGGTTCAGATAGCGTAGGATCAGCTTGCGCTTGCCTGCCGAGAGATCGCGGGTGATCGGCATGTACCAGCCCGTTTCGAACTGCTGGGGATCGACCGCGAAGCGCACCTGCTCCGCCATGTCGGCGAAGACGCTCTTGGTGTGCAGGCTGCGGACCTCCGACATGATCGGATAGACCTTGTCCCAGGTCCGAAGCACGTTCTCGTACAGGAACTTCCAGCTCAGCTCATCGTCGCCGGTGTTCTGTTCGAGCTGGTTGTCGAAGGGCATTCCGCGCAACGCGGTGTAGCCCTGGATCTGCGGGTCGGGACGTACGACCGGCGCCGTCTGGTCGGCCGGGAAGGCCGTGTAGACGAGATAGACGATGCCGGGCTGTGTCACCTTCACCTTGAAGCTGACCGCACCGTTCTCGACGTCGAGGACGACCTTGTTGAGCGGTTTGCCGTCGGGCGTGACCGCGCTCATGGTCATCCGGCTCCAGTTGCTGTCGAACTGGGAGATCAGGACCTTGGCCTTCCCGTCGGCGACCGGGGCGCCGCGGTCGTAGACCCGAACGGTGATCTCGCGCTCCTCGTCCTGGTCGACGTAGCAGCCTCGCTGGTCGGTGTCGGCCAGCAGCACCTGCTCGGATAGGATAGCCACGTTGTACTTGGCGGAAACCACCTGAAGCGTTCCGGCCTCCACCGTTTCCGGATCGGCACCGCCAAGGTCGAAGGTCACGGTCCCGCCAGAGCGCTGATAGGCGTCGCGCTCGTAGCCGCTATAGGCAAGCGGCGTTCCGATCGTCACAGGGGCGCCGCCGCCCGCCGGGATAACCTGCAGGCTCAGATCGCCCAGGTCCGCCTTGGTCAGCTCCGCGTCGGTTTCCGGCACCGTCGCCACCATGTCGAGGGTGACGGTCCCCGCGCTTTCGTCCAGCCGCGCGTTGGCGGGCCCGACGGCCTTTAGCGCGGCCTCGCGCGAGCCTCGTTGCGCCGGAACGAGGAAACGGTCGGTCGGACCGGTCGACAGCTCGTCCGCGCCCCAGAGCCCCAGGCTGCCGGTGGTGACGCTCACCGCCGGGTTGCCGCCGGTGAAGCCATCCTTGTAGGCGGCCGACAACTTCACCGCATCGTCCAGTCGCTGACCCTTGTAGGACGCGGTCTGGTAATAGAGCGTGCGGTAGGTGGCGAAGGTGAGGACGATGCCCTGGCTGCCGGGATCCGCCTCGATGGCCTGGCGCAGCGCTTTCAGCGTGGGGGAGGAATCGGCGTTGGCCGACCACTCCAGGCGGTCCTTGTCCAGACCGCACTGCCAGATTACCCCGACCGGGCCGGCGATCATCAGTTCGCCGTTCTCGTCAAGGTTCCGGCTTCCGATCCAGCGCGAGTACATGCGGGTTACCCGGTGGCCGGTGACGCCGACATCGTCGTCGCCGATCACGATCCGGTCGAAGAAAAGCTGCGAGGAGGTGGAGCCATAGGGGTCGACGTCGACCAGACGCCCACCCGGCTTCCTGTCCGTGAAACCCTCGCTGACGATGGTGATCGGCTTGCCGATCAGCGGGTCGTTCGTGGCGGGGCCGTCGGCGGCCTCGGCGCTGACGAAGGTCAACTGGTCGAATATGACGTTATGGTCGCCATAGACGTTCCATCCACCGCGAACCGTCTTGCCGCCGCCACGGACGTCGACGGTATCGGTCAGCCAGTCGACGAAGCCGTCCCATGCCACCCCCGGCGGCTTTATCGGCAGCGCCTTGTCCTCGTTATAAATCTTGTTGGAGTTGTTGGCCGTATTCGGATCCCACGTCGTTGTGCCGTGGAAGTTCGCCCGAGGCAGTTGAAGTACGCTCATCTCGCTTCCCCTGTTTCCTCAGTTTTTCTCGTACTGCGCCCGGTAGAGCGAGAACACGAAGTCCGTGTGGCTGTAGCCCTCGGGCAGGTCGGGGATCGGGCCGACGTAATACGGTGGTGAGCCGTGATTGGGGTCCACATAGCTTGCGCGCACCGGGTTCTCCGGTGTGGGCTCGCTCTGCTTCACGTTTGCCATGCCGTGACAGGACATGCACGACGAGCGCGACTGGAAATGCGATTCGATCTGCGTGTTGGCCAGGATCGTGGGATCGTCCTCGGTGCCGAAATCGGTCTGCACGCCGACAAGCTCGTAGTTCTCCCACGGCGTGCCGGCAAGCAGCCTTTGTACCTTGGCATTGTACTGCTTGACCTTGTCGGGGATCGGATTGACCCGGTGGACGCCGGTCCATTCCTCGTTGTCCACCTGCTCGAAGGTGATCCAGACCCAGTTGTCGATCGCCTTCGTGGCAAAGTGCAGGCCGGTCAGGCCGACCAGCACCTTCTTCCAGCCAGTGATGTTCCCGTCGTCGTCACGCTGCGGGTAAAAGGCGTGGCTGGTGAAGTACTTCGGGATCTCGTCCTTGTCCTTGACGGGATCCAGTTCGCGCCACGCCGCCTTTGCCTCGATGGCATCCCAGCGGAAATCCAATGCGCCGTTGGCCTTGGCAAACGAGATCTGACCGTCGATCGAATAAAGCTTGTTCCTGCGGACATACTCGAACGCGGGCCTGTTCAGGCGGATATGATAGCGGATTGGCTGCCCATCCGGGCCCTTGAGGTCGAAGCCGTCGGCCTGGACATTGCCCGTCAGCGGCGTCCAGAGATCGCCGGTGTCGGCGGGCGGCAGTTTGGCGGCGCCGCCGGGCGGGACCGGGTAAGGCGTTGCCCAGGGGCCAGGAATGACCCCGTTTGGGGGGTAGGTCTCGTCGTCGCCCTTCCAGGACTGCCAAAGCATGGGGCCGCCGGTATCGCCGATCTTCTTCGAAGGGTCCGGCTTGCCGCGGCCTTTGGCGCCCGGCAGCGCCGGCCAATTGGCCAGGAAGAACACGTCCCAGGCGTATTCGATGGGCCGCTTCAGCGCCTTGGCCTTGGAGGCCTTGGCGTCCTGTGTGATGTACTTGAGGTGATCGAGTTTCGGCAGGTTCTGCGCCGCCGCCGGGCCGGCAGCGTGGATGCCCAGCACACCTGCGACTGCAAGGCCGGTGGCGATTCCGGCAAAGCGTATTCGCGCCATGTCGAACAATCTCCCTTTACAGGGCTTCATCGCCGATGGCGGATGAAAAAACCCTCTCTTCATGCTAGAAAATCAGGCGAGCAGCGGATTACTATCACTAGATTCTGTAAACGAAAATCTAGCCAAACGCTATATCAAACGCTTTCATATCAATCAAAAATTGTATGCGAAAGACGTGTAGAACCTTTTCTTGCCACCCGGGCAGGAAGGTTCAGGTAGATCTCAGTGGCGCGCCAGCCAAGCTTCGGCGCGCAGGATGGCCCGTCGGCGAACCTTTGGGGCGATCAACCAGTCCACACGGCTGAGCGCATCGGCGGAAAGCGTGGCACCCTTCCATGCGGCGATCCGCCACCAGGTATAAGCGCTTTCCAGGTCGCGCCGGATGCCAAGTCCATCGGCCAGCATGTTCGCGAGCGCATGCTGGGCGGGAACGAGACCGGCTTCCGCCGCCGCCCGGTAGTGGGCCAGCGCGACCGAGGTGTCGACCGCTCCGAAAAGACCAAGGCGATAGCCGTTGCCCAGAGCCAGATCGGCTTCAGGAATGCCGGCCTCCGCGGCCTGGCGTAGCAGGGTGAGGGATGTTTCCGGCTGCGGCTTGCCAGCCGTGCCGTCGCGGAGCATCAGTCCCAGGTTGAAGGCGGCCCGCCGGTCGCCGGCTTCGGCCGCCTTCCTGTACCAATATAGCGCGGCTTCAGGGTCCGCCGTCATGCCATAGCCATAGCGAAGGCGAATGTCCGCGTACCACTGGTCGAAGCGGCATCGGCACAGCGTTCCGCAATCCTGGAACCCGCACAGGCGGTCAGGCGTTTCGCTCTCGGGTACGGCCGCATACGCGGCACCACCGCCAGCGGCGGCTGTAAGACTACCCATGGTCGAAACCGCCGACAGACAAATAAACGCTATATGTATAACAAACTTTCGCACGATTGAGGTCAACGCTCGCCAAATGGGCCCTTCCTCATAGGGGCGTTGAGTGTTGAAATAGGCGGCGTCCGCCGTGGGGCAAGCGGTGGGAAAGACTCGCGAAGAACCACGGCAACGCCTTTTGCAAAGGCAGCCTGAATGGGGAGGTCATGATCATGAGACTAGGACGACCGATCGCCGCTTTCGCGGTGGCGACGCTTCTTGCGTTGCCCGTGGCGGCGCAGCAGGTGCCGCAAACCGTCGATGAAGTCGCGCAACCGGGCGGCACGCTGCCCGGCAACCCCAAGGTCGCGCTCGTCAAGGTCGCCGATGGCTTTGCCGACCCGGTGAACGTGGCGAACGCCGGCGACGGCAGCGGGCGTCTGTTCGTCGTCGAGCGCGTCGGCCGCATCAAGATCGTCAACGAGGACGGCAGCGTGAACGAGGACCCCTTCCTCGACCTCACGAAGCTGAACCCGCTGGGCAGCATCGTTCAGACCGGGTTCGTGGAGCAGGGGCTCTATGCCGTGGCCTTCCACCCCAACTTCGAGGAGAACGGCCACTTCTTCGTCCACTATGCCTCGCTGCCATTCAACGGCGACGGCATGATCGTCCGCTTCACCGTCGACCCGGACAGTCCGGACGTCGTGAGCGCAGAACGTGCGAACGAGACCTCCAAGGTCATCATGCGTATCGAACAGCCGTGGTATAACCACAACGGCGGCCAGATCGAGTTCGGTCCCGACGGCTACCTCTATATCGGCAGTGGCGACGGCGGCTGGGAAGGCGACCCGCTGCAGGCCGGCAAGGACCTGTCGACGAAGCTGGCGAAGATGCTTCGCATCGATGTCGATACCGAGAATGGCGCCTACGCCATCCCGGAGAGCAACCCTTTCGCCCACGCTTCGGACGAGCGGCTGATGAATCTCTTCGGCATCACCGAGGAGCAGTTCGCCGAGATCCGCACCAAGGCGGACCCGGCGATCTGGGCCTATGGCGTGCGTAATCCCTATGAGTTTGCCTTCGACCCCGAGACCGGCGACCTGTTCATCGCCGATGTCGGCCAGAACCACTGGGAAGAGATCATCTGGCAGCCCGCCGACAGCAAGGGCGGGGAGTACTATGGCTGGCCGGACATGGGCGCCGGTCAGTGCCATCCGCTGACCGGACCCGATACCGAGTGTCCGACGGTCGGCGTGCTGCCGGTCGCGCAGTATCCGCACCAGACCCCGTACCCCGGCGCCGACCAGCTTGACGAAAACTGGGGCTGCTCCGCGCAGGGCCTGGGTGTTGCGCGTTATGGCGGGATGGACGGTGCCTATCTCGTCGGCGACTGGTGCTCCGGCCGTCTGTGGGGCCTCGGCTGGGACGGCGACAACGAGACGTGGCAGTTCCAGGAACTGCTGCAGACCGGTCTGCAGTTCACCGCCGGCGGCCTGGACGAGGACGGCTATGTGATGGCCGTGACCGCCAACAACTTCTACCTCGCCGACCAGGGCCCGGAGGCGAACCCGCCAGGCACGCTCTGGCGCGTCATGCCGCGCGACGAGGTGCCGGAAGGCGCCGAGGTCGCCCGCACGAAGCAGTAGGAGAGGACCGGCCGGCCGGGCTGTGCTCTTGCGCCGCCTGCGGCCGGCCGGCTTTCCCGCAACCCGCTCTGGAATCGACGGCCTGGGCGCGCAGAGCCCTTGCCACCTGCCGTCCGCCAACGCCAATGTGGCACCCCGAAAAGAACATGGAGTCGCAACCGCGATGAAGCTCGCGCATGCGCTTGCCGCCGCCGTGCTTGCCGGCAGCATAACGACCGCCGCCAATGCCGGCGATTACACCTACCGCCACGTCCTCGACGGATCGCCGCTGGATATCCCGACGTCCGGCGAAGGGCTCAGCGACGCGGTGAAGGCCTTTCACCGCACGGGCGAGAACCCCTTCGTCGACGATGCCGAGGCGCTCAAGGAGGGCAAGAAAGTCTACAGCCAGTACTGCCAGGCCTGCCATATGCCCGACGGGTCAGGCCGCATCGGCCCCAGCTTCCTGGACAAGGATTGGCGGTACGAGTCGACGGCCAGCATGCGCGGGCGGTTCGCGATCGTCTACGCGGGCGGGGCCGGCGCGATGCAAGCCTTCAATGGGCGGCTCGGCCAGGACGAGATCCTGAAGGTGCTGGCCTATATCGAGGAACTCCGCGCGCAGGCCGGCGTCGAGTGAGCGGCTGTCCATGCGCCGCACCATCGTCATCGACATCGTCGGCCTGACGCCGTCCCTGCTTGGGGAGAACACGCCCAACCTGTCCGCCTTGGCGCGCAAGGGGGCGCTGCGGCCGCTGGACACCGTGACGCCGGCGGTGACCACGACCGTGCAGTCCACCTTCCTGACCGGAGAGGCGCCCGGCGGTCACGGCATCGTCGCCAACGGCTGGTACTTTCACGACCTTGCACAGATCTGGTTCTGGCGGCAGTCGAACCATCTGGTCCAGGGTGAGAAGCTTTGGGACGCGGCGCGCCGGCGCGACCCGTCTTTCACCTGCGCCAACCTGTTCTGGTGGTACAACATGTACTCGGGTGCGGACATCGGCGTGACGCCGCGGCCGATGTACCCGGCCGACGGCCGAAAGATTCCTGACTGCTATGCCGAACCGCCGGAGTTGCGCGACGCGCTGACCCGCAAGTTCGGCCTGTTCCCGCTGTTCCGCTTCTGGGGGCCGGCGACCGACATCGCGGCGAGCGAGTGGATCGTCAATTGCGCACTGGATGTACTCGACAATTACTCGCCCACGCTGTCGCTCGTCTACATTCCGCATCTGGACTATAACCTGCAACGACTTGGGCCCGACCACCCGGACCTCGCCAGGGACCTGAAGGAAGTCGACGACGCCGTCGCGCCGCTTCTGGAGCGGGCCGAGCGCGAGGACATGCAGGTCGTCGTCCTCTCGGAATACGGCATCACGCCGGTCGACAAGCCGGTGCACATCAACCGCGCACTGCGCGAGGCCGGCTTCATCCGAGTCCGCGAGGAATTGGGGCGCGAGCTTCTCGACCCCGGCGCCTCACGAGCCTTTGCCGTCGCGGACCACCAGATCGCGCATGTCTACGTGAAGCATGCCGGCGACGTGCCGGCGGTGCGCGACCTGTTGCAGTCGCTGGACGGCGTGGAGCACGTGCTGGACGAGGCCGGGAAGCGCGATCACGGGCTCGACCATGCACGCTCGGGCAATCTCGTGGCGCTGGCGCGGCAGGACGCGTGGTTCACTTACTACTACTGGCTGGATGACAACCGCTGTCCGGACTTTGCGCCGACGGTGGACATCCACCGCAAGCCCGGGTTCGATCCGGTGGAGTTGTTCTTCGATCCGAAGCTGCCGTCCGCGAAGCTGAGCGTCGGCTGGCGCCTGCTGAAGAAGAAGCTGGGCTTGCGCACCCTGATGGACGTGATCCCGCTGGACGCCACGCTGGTAAAGGGCTCGCACGGCCGCATTACGGACGACCCGCAGGCAGGGCCGCTCTTCCTGTCCTCCCGGCCCGACCTGGTTCCCGAGGGACATGTCGCCGCCACCGGCGTCAAGGATCTGATCCTGCGCCACATTTTCGATGGAGACGAAGGATGAGCGAGGACGACGCCACCGGCCGGCTGAAATCGATCGTCGCGGAATTCGGCGCCGACGGCGGCACGCTGCATGTTCTGGGTAGCGACGGCATGCTGCATCTGACGGCCTATGCACCCGAGATGCCCGCATCGGTGCTTGAAACCATCCGCATCATCCCCGTCGGCAAGGGAATGGCCGGCCTCGCCGTCGAGCGTGCCGCGCCGGTGGATGCCTGCAACATCCAAACCGACGACAGCGGCGATGTCCGCCCGGGCGCGCGCCTGACGGGCCTCAAGGGGGCGATCGTGGTCCCGGTCTTCGATGGCGAGCGCGTGGTGGGCGCGCTGGGAATCGGGAACGTCTACGAGCGCACTTTCACCCAGGACGAGGTGGACCGGCTGCTGGCGGCGGGGCGCGAGTTCGTGGCGCTGTCTGAAAATCATGGATAACAAATAATTAAATCTAAAATTTAAAATAAATTGCATTCAATACTTTATGAATTCAGCCCTTAATCCAAAAGAGGTATGCAGGGGGCGCTGCGTTCGCCGAAGCTGGCAATCCATTGTTATGTTAGGAAATACAAGCTTAACATACTGACATGAATGACATATCTGGCGGGCTCACTGAGCGGGAAGCCTCCGGTACGTGAATCTCGCCACATCGGGTGTGCCTAGTTTGGTGATATTTTAGCAAATGTTTCATTGTCAAAGATTGGAGTTGCCAGACATTTTTTATTTTGTTTATGGGAAAAAGAATTTGCGCGTTTAACTTTTTATTTACATGAACAGGTTGAACTTCTCGCATCCACCCCCGTGGAATGAGGAGAGCAATCATGAAGTTCACGAACGTTATCCAGAACCTTTATCGCGACGAGAGCGGTGCGACGGCCATCGAGTACGGCCTGATTGCCGCGTTGATCGCTGTGGCCATCATCGGCGCTCTGTCGACCCTTGAAGGCGGCCTGAGCAGCATCTTCTCGGGCGTTGGTACCAAACTCAGTACTGAGGCCGGGAATATCTAAGGGCATCCTCAAGCCACCGTACCTGCGGTGGCCTAAGTGCCTAGCGCGGGGGCGGGTGCGGTTGGCCGGTGGTTACACCGCCAACCGTGCCCCGCCCGCGTCGGGCCCTTCGAAGGAACGAAGGCATGAGCGTCGACCCGCAGCTTGCACTTCCAATCATCCTGTTCGCAGTCGCTCTTGTCTGGGCGGCGGGGCAGGATGTGTGGGCGCGGCGCATACCGAACTACGTCACCGGCGCCATTGCGTTGCTTGCACCATTGGGTTGGCTCACCGGCGGCATGCCGGGGGCTTGGTGGGAGGTTCCCACGCTGGCTTTTGCCGTGCTGGCCGTCGGGACGGTGCTTTTCGCCCGGGGCTGGGTCGGCGGCGGCGACGTCAAACTCGCCACGGCCAGCATGTTGTGGGCGGGATCGGCTTACGGCCTGTCATTCCTTCTGATCTCGGCGCTGGCCGGTGGGGCGCTGGCGCTGGTGTACATCGTTCGCCCCTATGTCGCACTGACAGTACCTGGCCTGCAGACCGGCGGCGAGGCGGACAGCGTCCCTTACGGGGTTGCTTTCGCCGCCGGCGGCCTGTGGGTCGCACATCGCCTGTTAGCCGGGTGATCGCAGCGGGCGGGAGGTTATGAAATGCGCCTACGTTTCCTCGTACTGATCGTGCTTTCGCTGGTGGTTGCCGGCGGCGCGGCGTACATGACGCAGACCTACCTGCGCTCCGAGCGGGAGGCCATGGCGAAGCCAACGCCCGAGCCGGAGCCAAGGGAACTGAGCACCAAGGTCCTGGTTGCCGCCAGCGACCTCGCGGCCGGAACCATCCTGAACAAGAGCCACTTGCGCTGGCAGCCGTGGCCTGAGGAGGGTGTCACCGACACCTACATCGTCAAGCAGGCGAACCCCGACCATAAGGTCGAGGGTGCCGTGGTCCGGCAATCCCTCGCGCGTGGCGAGCCCTTGACCGAGATGCGCATCGTCCGTCCAGGCGACCGCGGTTTCCTGGCGGCGATGCTAACGCCCGGCAAGCGGGCGATCTCCGTCCCGGTGAACGCGACGTCCGGGATTTCGGGGCTGGTGTTTCCCGGCGACCGCGTCGACATCGTCCTGACGCACACCGTCGACAAAGAGCAAAGCACCACCGGATCGAAGCGTCAGGCCAGCGAAACGGTGCTGCACGACATCCGCGTTCTCGCACTCGACCAGCGCACCGACGATCAGGACGGTAAGCGGATCGTGGCCAAGACCGCCACGGTCGAGGTGACGCCCAAGCAGGCCGAGAAGGTGTCGCTCGCCAAGCAACTTGGCAACCTCTCGCTCGTCCTTCGCCCCGTGGCGCGCGACGGCGAGCCCGACACGAAGGGCCTGACTTTCACGGTCGACAGCGAGATCAGCGCCGTCGTCGGCACGCCGCGCCGCCGGGCCACCGGTCCGAAGGTGAAGGTGGTGCGCGGCGGCGAGACCGAAGAGCTCAGCTTCTAGGAGACATGGATGATGCGCCGAATCAGCCTCATCTGCCTGACGGTCCTGGCGGTTCTCGTCGCGGCTCCCGCGGCGCGGGCGCTGGATGTCGTCGGCACCGGCGATCAGACCGTCGAGCTGGAGCGGAACAAGGGCGTTCTGGTTCGCCTGCAGCGCAATCTTGCCAGTGTATTCGTGGCCGATCCGGAAGTTGCGGACGTCCAGGTGAAATCGCCCAAGCTTGTCTATGTGTTCGGCAAGAAGGTGGGCGAGACCACGTTGTTCGCTGTCGACGGCAATGACAACGTCGTAGTCAGCGAGCGTGTGCGTGTGCGCCATAACCTGACTGGTCTGCGCGACGCGCTCAGTTCCATCGATCCGGCGCAGCCCATCGAGGTGGAAGCGGTGAACGGCGCGCTCGTGCTGCGCGGGACCGTTCCCTCGGCCGAGGCCGCGGAGAACGCACGCCGCATCGCGCTGCAGTTTGCCGAAGAAGGCAACATCATCAACCGGCTGCAGGTGACGGGGCCGACCCAGGTCAATATCCGCGTCCGCGTCGCCGAGGTCTCGCGCACCCTCAGCAAGGATTTCGGTGTGCGCTGGCAGAATCTTACGGCGGACCTTGGCGGAGGCGATATCCTGTCTTTCGCCGGTGGCAGCCTGACCGGGCAAATTGGTTCGTATGCAACGCTGTTCGATATCAATAACGGCGACTTCTCGACCGAGACGATCCTGGACGTGCTTTCGCAAGAGGGCTTGGTCTCGATCCTGGCCGAGCCGAACCTGACCGCCATGTCGGGTGAGCAAGCGGCGTTCCTCGCCGGTGGCGAGTTTCCAATCCCCGTGGACCAGGACGACGACGGGATCACGGTCGAATTCAAAGAATTCGGCGTACGTCTGGCGATTACGCCGGTCATCCTGGGCGATGGCCGGATCAGCCTTGCTGTCGCGCCTGAGGTCAGTGAGCTCAATTTCACCGACGGCGTTGCGCTGGGCACCAGCGGCATCCGTATCCCGGCGCTCAACACCCGCCGGGTCTCGACGACTGTGGAACTGGCAAGCGGCCAAAGCTTTGCCATCGCCGGCCTTCTGCAGAAGACGAGCAGCCACGACATCGACAGGCTGCCCGGCCTGGGAGACCTCCCTGTCCTGGGTGCGCTGTTCCGCTCGGATTCCTTCCAGCAGGGCGAGACGGAACTGGCAATCATTGTCACCCCTTACATCGTCGAGCCGACGTCCTCGAAGGAAATGGCGTTGCCGACGGACGGCCTGACGCCGCCGAACGACATGGAGCGGATCCTGTTCGGCCGGATGTACGGCGAGAGCTCGGCCAAGCGCCTGGCGGCCGAGGAGAAGCTGGGCGGGCGTAAGCTCGCGGGTCCCGTCGGGTTCATGCTGGAATAGAGGAGAGCCGTCGCCATGAAACGCATTCCCACCGGGATTCTCAGTGCGGCCATCGCCATCGCGGTCGCCGGCTGCGGCCTCGACAAACCGCCGCCGACCGAGGTGGCGCCGCAAAAGAACCGCGTGCAGGTCGAACGGATGCTGTATCGCCACCTGGTCGATTTCGCCGGCAATTCCAGCGAACCGACTGCGGGCGAGCGCGAGGCCCTACGCCGCTTCCTGCAGGAAACAGGCGCCGACCGGGATGCCACCGTGGTGGTCACCGCGACTGACGGTCCCCTGGCACAGCAGCGTCGCCGGGTCATCCTGCGCCTGCTGCGTGGCATGGGCTTCCGCCCGCGTCCGGAGGATCCACTTCTCGATCCCCGGCCGGAGACGGGCGGCGATGTGCTGGTCCGCGTGGCGAGCTATCATGCGATCCCCCCGGACTGCCCGGACCACTCCCGAACGCGGATCGGCGATTACTACAACCTGCCGACAAGCAATTTCGGCTGCGCGACGACCCGCAATCTGGGTCTGATGGTCGCAAACCCCCGCGACCTTCTTCGCGGCCGCGACCTGGCACCGGCGGATGCCGAGCGTCATGCGTGGACCGTCGAAAGGTATCGCAGTGGCGTGGAGCCGGACGAGATCTGGTTCGGAAAAGAGGGCGAAATCGAATTCGAGGAGCGTAAACCCTGGGGTCACGAGGAGTGATCGGCCATGAGCGTCGCAGAGGATCAGACACTGTATTCGGAGCTGGACGAAGAGCCGCGCGAGGCATTCGCCGCCTTCGTCTGCGACGATGAAACCCATTCAGCCGCCGTCGCTCTTGCCGGGCGCCGCGGCTGGCCCAAGGGCGAGGTGCAGCATGGCGGCATGGCCGCGGCACTGCGCCAGCTCGGCGTCGTGGCCGCGCCGGAGATCATGCTGATCGATGTCTCCGACGCCTCCGAGCCCGCGCAGGCCCTTGACGGCCTGTCCGAACTGGCGGGCGAGGCGCGGGTACTGGCGGTCGGCACGCAGAACGACGTCGGCCTGTTCCGCCAGATGCTGGAAGCCGGCGCGGCCGACTACCTGGTCAAGCCCGTGACGGCGGAGGCACTGGACGAGGCGGTCAAGCGGATCGAGCAGGCGGGCGCGACCGGACAGGCGCCGACGCCGGCCAGGCGCGGGCGCTGCATCGCCTTTGTCGGTGCGCGCGGCGGGGTCGGCGCGACCACCCTGGCCGCCAACATCGCGTGGATGATCGCCGAGGAACGCGAACGCCGCGTCGGGTTGATCGATCTGGATCTACAGTTCGGCACGCTCGCGCTCAGCTTCGATGTCGAGGCAGGCCCGGGCCTGCGTGAGGCTTTGGAGGATCCGGACCGGGTCGACGAGCTGTTTCTCTCGCGCGCGATGACCAGCATCGGCGAGCGGCTCAGCGTGCTGGCCAGCGAAGAGCCGGTGGACGACGCGCCGCACGTCGTGGGGCAGGCCGTTCCCAAGCTGCTGGAGAGTTTGCGGGAGCGCTCCGACCTTCTGATCCTCGACGTGCCGCGAAGCCTGTTGGCAAGCCATCCCGATGTGCTGGAACAGGTGACGGATGTCGTCGTGGTCAGCGACCTGACGCTTGCCGGCCTGCGAGACAGCAACCGGCTGCTGCGCTTCCTGAAGGCGCAGGGCGGGAAGGTTCGCACGCACGTCGTCACCAACCGGGTCGGCAAGGCCCTCAAGGGCCAGATCGAGGCGTCCGAGTTCGCGCGCGAACTGGAAGGCGACATGGGCCGCCAGATCACCCTGGATTCCGATTCCATGGCCAAGGCCGCGATGCAGGGCAAGCCGCTGGGCGAAAGCGTGAAGAACGGCAAGTTGCTGAAAGACATGCGCGCGCTGACCGTCGACCTCGTCGGCGAGCCAAGGCGGCGCAGGAAGAGCCTGTTCAGCTTCTCCCGCAAGGCGAAGAAGAAGGCTTAACGGAGTTTGCCGGTGGACGACGGGTACCACGCTCAGGAACCGCTGGAGGACGCCTCCCAGGCGCCTGACGGTGCCGTGGATGCGCCCGCCGAGGCAGCGTCGGGCGACCAGGAGGCGCCGATCCCCTCCGGCACTGGCGATACGCTCGATGAGCGCGTCGTGGCCAAGGTGCGCGAGCGTATCGCCATCGAGGATATCGCCCGGATGTCCAGGCGCGCGCTGGCGCAGACCGTGGGTGGATGCCTGGACGAGGTGCTCGTTGCCGAGGGCCGGGCGCTGGACATGCTGTCCCAGCGCAATCTCGTCACGTCCGTGCTCAACCAACTTGCGATGGAGGCGCGGAGAGCCACGGCCCCGCCGCAGCAGGGAGCGACGAACGGCACGGGCGGTGCGAATGGGGTGCAGGCGCCGTCGGACGGATCGGCGCCGGACGACGGCGAGAACCAGCCGGTTGCGGGCGAGGCCGATGGCGGTCGCGGCCGGCGGAACCGCATCGTTACCGCCAAGACCACGGTGCAGCCGATCATCATGGAGCGTATCGACGTCTCCGTGGCCGCCAGCCTGGAGCCGGACGAGCTGGAGCGCCAGATCGGCGAGATCGTCGCCGAGGTCCTGGTGGAGCAGCGTATCCAGCTGAACCGCTCCGAGCACAAGCAGCTCGTGCGGCTGCTGGTCAACGACATGCTGGGTCTCGGCCCGCTGGAGCCGCTGCTGGCGGACGAGAGCGTCACCGACATCATGGTGAACGGCCCCAAGCAGGTGTATGTCGAGCGCGCGGGCAAGCTGGACCTGACCGACGTCGAGTTCCGCGACAATGCGCATGTCATGAACATCGCCACGCGGATCGTGACCCGCGTCGGCCGGCGTATCGACGAATCCACGCCGCTCGTCGACGCGCGCCTGGAGGACGGCAGTCGCGTCAACATCATCGCACCGCCGCTGGCGATCGACGGCACCTCGATCTCCATCCGCAAGTTCGCGAAGAAGAAGATCACGCTCGACGTGATGGCGCGGCAGAACAACATCTCCGAAGCCGTCGCCTCCGTCCTCAAGATCGCCTCGCGCTGCCGCCTTAACATCCTGATCTCGGGCGGCACCGGTTCCGGTAAGACGACTTTGCTGAACGCCATGTCGCGATTGATCGATCATGGCGAGCGCATCGTGACCATCGAGGACGCCGCCGAGCTGCAACTCCAGCAGCCGCACGTGGTGCGCCTGGAGACCCGTCCGCCCAGCCTGGAAGGCCTGGGTGAGATCACCATGCGCGATCTCGTCAAGAACGCGCTGCGCATGCGCCCCGACCGGATCATCCTGGGCGAGGTGCGCGGCGCCGAGGCGCTGGACATGCTGCAGGCCATGAACACCGGCCACGACGGCTCGATGTGTACGCTGCACGCCAACTCCCCGCGCGAGGCGCTGACCCGCCTGGAGAACATGGTGGCGATGTCGGGCTTCAAGCTGCCGCCGGCGGCCGTGCGAACGCAGATCTCGGATGCCATCAATCTCATCGTGCAGATCAGCCGGATGCGCGATGGTATGCGCCGCGTCGGCAAGGTCAGCGAGGTGATCGGCATGGAAGGCGATGTCATCACAACGCAGGATCTGTTCCACTTCGAATTTGAAGGGGAGGGCAGCGACGGCAAGCTGATCGGTACGTTCCATTCGACCGGCCTGCGCCCGAACTTCTCGCCGAGGGCCGAGTACTTCGGCCTCGGCGATCAGCTCCTGGAGGCAATGGGATGCCGGTAACACCCGAACTGGCGATGGTCGCCGTCTTCATGGGCGTGCTTGTGGTCTTCGGCCTGACCGGCCTGCTGATGGTCCTGTTCGGCGGCGACCGCCAGCGCAAGCGACGCCTGGAACGGGCGGCCGGACACAAAGCGCCCGCGGGTGCCATGAACAAGGCGCAGGCGAGCCTGCGGCGCGATGAGGACGGCGGCGGGCTGTTTGTACAGTTGCTGCGCAAGGCCATCCCAGGCCATCGATCGCTCAGCGCCAAGCTCAGCCGGACCGGATACGACATCTCGATATCGCGCTATCTCACACTTTCCGCCGCCGTTGCGGCGGTTGCCGCCCTGGCGCTCTTCATCGTGCTGAAGGGGCCGATCTGGCTGGTGGTGGCGGGCGGTCTGTTCATCGGCTGGCTGCTGCCCAGGATCACCATCGGCATTCTGGCGGCCCGGCGCGTGAACCGCTTCCTTCTGGAATTGCCGGACGCGATCGATGTCATGGTGCGCGGTCTGAAATCGGGTTTGCCGGTCACTGAGATGATCGACAACGTCGGTCAGGACTTCGAGGGACCGGTCGGGCAGGAGTTCCGCAATATTGCCGATAATATCCGCTTCGGCCGCGCGATCGAGGAAGCCCTATGGAGCGTTGCCGAGCGCCTCGACATTCCGGAGTTCAACTTCCTGGCTATCAGCGTCGGCGTGCAGCGGGAAAGCGGCGGTAATCTGACGGAAACCCTGCGCAACCTCTCAAGCCTGCTGCGCCAGCGTCAGCAGATGCGGCTCAAGGTGAAGGCCCTGTCCTCGGAGGCGCGGGCCAGTGCCTATATCGTCGGCGCCCTGCCATTCATCATGCTGGGCCTGATGTTCCTTCTGAACGCCGAATACATCGGACGGCTGTTCGAGGATCCGCGCGGCCACTGGATGCTGGGCGGTGCGCTTGCCAGTGAGATGTTCGGCGCCTTCGTCATGTTCAAAATGGTGCGGTTCGAGATATGACCGAGTTGATCGCATTCGCGCAGAGCCCCATTGCGCTGATCTCGTTCGCAGTCGGCTTCAGCATTTTCGGTGTCGTATTTGCCGCCACGGTCGGTGCCGCGGGACGGCAGGAGCGTCTGGCGCGTATCCGCTCGGTCGCCGCGCGCAGCCAGCAGGGGCGGCCGCGTCGTGGCGGCGCGGGCTCCAACGACGACGTGATGGCGCTGATCAGGCGCGTCGTACAGAAGTTCAATGTCGTCAAGGACCGGCAGGGGCAGGCGTTGGCCGAGAAGATGGCCCGCGCGGGCTGGCGCTCGCGCGATGCGGTGACGCTCTATCTGTTCGCCAAGCTTTCGCTACCGCTTCTACTGGCTCTCGTTGCGCTGGCGTTTCTCTTTGGCGTGAAAGATTACGGACTGCCGATGATAATGCGTCTTGGCATCGTCATCGCGGCCGGCCTGATCGGGAGTTACCTGCCCGAGCTGGTTGTCAGGAACCAGACACAAAAGCGCAACAACAGCATGCGCAAGGCGCTGCCCGACGCTTTGGACCTTCTGGTCATTTGCGCGGAGGCGGGGCTCAGCCTGGATGCCGCGCTGAGCCGCGTGGCGCGCGAGATCGCGCCCGCCAGCCGCCAGCTTGCCGACGAATTGGGCCTCACGATCCTGGAGCTGCGGTTCATGCCGGACCGCCGGCAGGCCCTGGAGAATCTTGCCAAGCGTGTGGACCTCAAGGCCATTCAGGCCCTGGTCAACACACTGTTCCAGACCGAGAAGTTCGGTACGCCACTGGCCCAGGCGCTGCGTGTGCTCTCCGCCGAGATGCGCAGCGAGCGTATGCTACGGGCCGAAGAGAAGGCCGCTCGGCTGCCGGCGATCATGACCGTGCCGCTGATCATGTTCATCCTGCCGGCGCTTTTCATCGTTCTCATAGGCTCGGCCATCCTCGATGTCGGCGACGCCATGAGCGGGTTCTAGCCGGTCGGATCAACTGGCCAACAGGACGAAGATCGTCGCTGGCTCACCCCTGACACGAACGGGAACGCGGCGCTCCTCCCTGAAGCCGGCGGCCTTGGCGGCATCTGCCAGCATTTCGGCGTCACCGGCCAGGAGCACCGCGCGAAAGCCGTCGGGCTTGGCCAGTCGCCGCATCTCGGACAGCAGGTCTCGATAGAGCGCGCGGTTTTCGACCGGGTCGCCGAACTGCTTGCCGAACGGCAAGTTGGCCAGTACGAGGCTGATGTCGTCGTCCGGCAGCTCGCAGGTCCGCCCATCACCTTGGGCGATATGTGCCTGGTCGATCTGCGCAAGGTTCCGCCTGGCCGTCTTCACCGCCTTCGGATCCATGTCGACGCCGTGGAAGGTGGCGTGGGGTGCATAGGCCGCCGTCTCGGCCAGCAACGTGCCGCTGCCGCAGACGGGGTCGAGGATGACGTCGCCTGGGTCCGGTCTCGCCAGGAAGGCCATGGCGGCGGCGATCGTGGGCGGCAGGCTGCCCTCGCGCTCTTCCTTCCGCTCGGCGCGGCCGCTGGCTTCGGCGGCAAGCCGCGCCGGCCGGCAGACGTAGTACACCTGCTCTATGCAGAAGACGAAGAGCGGCTTCTCCGCGGCCTCGTCAAGGCGCACGCCCCGGCGGGTGAGTTCCTTGCCGAGCCAGCGGCCAAGGTCATGGCGATTGAAGTGGCGTCCCTCGGCTGTCACCACGATACGCCGGCGTATGCCCTCGTTGCGAAGCTGCTGCGCCAGACGGTCGATCTGGCTGTCCGAGATCTTGTACCGGCCATAGATCAGGCAGCGATGGACCTCTTCCGCGATGCGCAGATCATCCGGCTTAGGCGCCCGCTGCAGACGCGGCAGAAACAGCAGGTCATGATTGCGTTGCCACAATGCATCGGCCCTGTCGCCGTGGCGTAATAGCTTGTCGAAGCGCAGTTCCGCCTGCAGCACGCGGGCCAGGCCGGGGGCGCAGCGCAGCACCCAGGATTCGCCCTGGACGGCCGTTGCCTTGCGGGCTTGACGGGTCGGGGCGGTCTTGCGGGCGGTGGCGGCCTTTGCCTTGGCGCGGGGTTTGGACATGCCGGGGGCTGTGGCAGATTTCCGGGCGCCTGGCAAGCCGGGGCAACGCGAATAGCTGCCGCGTCGTCTTAATGAAGGTGTGCGAGGAACGATAAAGGAGACCAAGCATGGGCGGGGAGCCGCTGAAGCCCAAGGATCTGCACTGGCGCTGCGAGCCCGGCGAGATGGGCTTTACCACCACGGATGAACTGGACGACCTGACCGGCATGATTGGCCAGGACCGCGCCATCGAGGCGCTCCACTTCGGCATCGGCATGCCGCGCGCGGGTTACAACATCTACGCCCTGGGGCCGGAGGGCCTGCACAAGCACAGCATCGTCCGCCATCATCTGGAGGCCGAGGCTGCAAAGCACGACGTGCCTCCGGACCTCTGCTACGTCAATAACTTCGACGAACCCTACAAACCTTACGTCATCAAGCTGCCGGCGGGCCGTGGAAGCGCGTTCAAAGAGGATACCGAGCAGCTTGTCCATGAACTCTCCGATGCGTTGCGCGCCGCCTTCGAGACCGACGAGTACCGCACGCGCCGCCAGATGATCGAGCAGGAGCTGAAGGAGAAGCACGAGCAAGCCATCTCGGAGGTGGAGGAGGAAGCCAGCGAAAGAGGCATTGCCTTGCAGCGCACGCCGATGGGCTTCGCCTTCGCGCCGGCGCGCAATAACCAGGTGATGTCCGGCGAGGACTTCCACGAGCTTCCCGAGGACGAGCAGAACCGCATCCGCGAAGAGATCGAGCGGCTGCAGGAGCGCCTGCAGGAGGCGCTACGCCACACGCCGGACTGGGTGAAGCAAACGCGCGAAAAGGTGCGCGAGCTGAACGAGCACACGGCGTCTTACGCGGTGGGCCATCTGATTGAGGCACTGAAGCGCAAGTACGACCCCCTGGAAAGCGTGCAGTCCCATCTTGAGCGGGTTCGAAGCGACATCATCGACAACGTCGGCACCATTCTCGCCGCCGCGCAGCAGCAACAGCAGGGCGGGCCGCAGATGGGGCCGGCGGCCGTCATCGGTCAGCAGGCCGAGCAGCTTATGCGGCGTTATCAGGTGAACCTGCTGGTCGATAATTCGGCACTCGAGCAGGCGCCCGTCGTCTACGAGGACGACCCGGCTTTCGAGCGGCTGATCGGCCGCATCGAGCACCGCTCGGAGATGGGCGCGTTGACCACGGACTTCCACCTGATTCGGCCAGGCGCGCTGCATCGCGCGAACGGCGGCTACCTGGTGGTGGACGCGCTGAAGCTGCTGACCAAGCCGATGGCCTGGGAAGGCCTGAAGCGCGCGTTGCGGGCGCGGGAGATCCGCATCGAATCGCCGTATCAGGCGCTGGGCCTGTTCGCCACGGTATCGCTGGAGCCCGAGCCGATTCCCCTCGACCTCAAGGTCGTGGTCGTGGGCGAGCGCAGGCTCTACTACCTGCTCAGCGAATTGGATCCCGAATTCCAGGACCTGTTCAAGGTCGCGGCCGACTTCGACGAGCACACCGATCTGACGGAAGAGAGCCGCGCGCTCTATGCGCGCATGATCGCGACGCTGGTGCGCAAGAACGAGCTTGCCCCGTTCTCGGCCGACGGTGTGGCCCGGGTGCTGGCGCACGCCGCACGGCTGGCGGGTGACCGCGCCAAGCTGTCGATGCACGTGGAGGGTATCGCCGACCTCTTGCGCGAAGCCGACTACCAGGCTCGTGTCAACGGCAGCAATCCAATCGGGGCGGGTGAGGTCGAGGCCGCCATCGCCGCCAGGGAGCGCCGCCTAGGCCGGGTGCGCGAGCGTATGCAGGAGGAGATTACTCGCGGTACCATACTGATCGACACCGACGCGACCGCCGTGGGGCAGATCAACGCGCTGACCGTGCTCATCCTGGGCGGCTTCTCGTTCGGTCGGCCGACGCGGGTGACGGCGCGCGCCGGGCTGGGCCGGGGCAACGTCGTCGATATCGAGCGCGAGGTCGAGCTTGGCGGGCCGATCCACTCGAAAGGCGTGCTGATCCTCAGCGGCTTCCTCTCGGAACGTTTCGCGCGGGAGCGGCCGCTGTCGCTGTCGGCCAGCCTGGTGTTCGAGCAGTCATATTCCGGGGTTGAGGGCGACAGCGCCTCGCTCGCGGAGCTTCTCACGCTGCTCTCGGCCGTCGGCGGGCAGCCGCTGCGCCAGGATCTGGCCGTGACCGGCTCGGTCAACCAGCACGGACGCGTGCAGCCGATTGGCGGTGTCAACGAGAAGATCGAGGGCTTTTTCGATACCTGCGAGGCGCGCGGGTTGACCGGGCGTCAGGGCGTCGTGGTGCCTCAATCCAACGTCAAGCACCTGATGCTGCACAAGCGCGTTCTGGATGCGGTCGCACAGGGGAAGTTCCATATCTACGCCGTCGCCAGCGTGGACGAAGCGTTGGAGCTGTTCACCGGCGAACCGGCGGGCGAGGCGGACAGCGAAGGCCGGTTTCCGACCGATACGGTTAACGGCCGGGTGCAGGCGCGGCTCGATGCGCTGGCCGACAAGCGCCGCGATTTCGGCCTGCCGATAACCGGCGGGCGGGGCCAGCAGGGCCAGGATTGAATGGAGGGCGCCTGAAATGGCACGACGTATCCTGGTTGCGATCGACAGCCGAGAGCTGGGCGCGCGCTTGCTGGATGTGGCGGCGCGGCTGGCCGCAGGGCGAAAGGCGGAACTTATCGGCCTTTACGTCGAGGAAACCGAGTTCCTGAACGCTGCCAATCTGCCGTTCACCAAGGTGTTCTCGCCCAGCGGCGGCGGCTGGCAGGCGCTCGAACCCCATGCGATGGAGCGTGCCTTGCGCAGCCGCGCCAGCGAATTGCAGCAGGAGTTGGAAAGGCTCGCGGTGCGCTGGGAGCTTCCCTGGAGCTTCCGGACCGAGCGCGGCGGGCCTGGCGAGCATGTCATCGCCGCCGCCGGTGGCGCCGAGCTTGTCGTGCTGGGCCGCAGCAATCGCGGTGGACCGGCGCGTCTGGGGCGCACTGCGCGCCGGGCGGTGGCCGAGTGCCATGTGCCCGTCCTGGTCTTGGGCCCGGACGCGGAGCTGCCGGTTCGGGTGACGGCGTTCTATGCCGGTGGTGAGGACGTGCTTGAGGCGGCGCGGGAGCTTTCGGCGGTGTTCGCGCGGCCGTTGGCGGTCGCCGTTCTGGCGGACGACACGGAAACGGCCGACCGTCTCAAGAAACAGGCCATGGCGTGGCTTCAGGAGCGGAAGCTCAACGCGGCGATGCAGGTCGTCAATCCGAACGATCGACACGCGCTGAACCTGGCTCTGAGCGGTCGCTCGCCTGGACTGTCCGTGGTGCCCGCGGGCGGCGGCGAAGGCGGGACGGACCTTGACGCCCTGTTGGACGTGCTGGAAGGACCAGTCCTTGTCATTCGCAGTTGATGCGTAGTAGGTTAAAATCGCTGTCCGATTGTAGCGGGGTCGGCTTTCCGCCATTGCGGCAGCCAGACACCGGTGCCGCACCTTGATACACGAAATTTTCACCTTTGTGGCAGGCAACTCAAGGAAGGATTGTGGGTCGCGCCCTTGGGGGCCTGCGGGTGGGTTTCGTGAATGTCGGGTGCGGCACCGGGCTGATCGCACGTCCTGCAACAATAGCCGGCGCAATAACGGCCGGACTCTCTTGCAAGCCGCGCAATTCCGGCTGTTTAGA
The DNA here is from genome assembly GCF_003344765.1 of Ferruginivarius sediminum. Taxonomy (GTDB): domain Bacteria; phylum Pseudomonadota; class Alphaproteobacteria; order Kiloniellales; family Rhodovibrionaceae; genus Ferruginivarius; species Ferruginivarius sediminum. The sequence goes on from NZ_QPMH01000004.1 coordinate 91,589, forward strand.
ACGTCATAGAACTCCCGGACCGGGAAAAACCATACAGACAGCGACTCGACAACACACCGGCTGCCAGCGGATGGCTAAGGCAAAACATCAAATATCCTCCCCACAAGGATATTTGGCCCGAAGGCCGGAAGTTACATTTTGCTAGACCACCTCAACCTGGCTGCGATCTAACGTTGTAATACCCCTAGCACCGGGCGCCGCACGGTGCAAGTCAAGATGCAATCCAATCAATTATTTTCACGTCACACTAGCCGGCGCGTGAGGCGGCCGGCGGAAAATATCACGAGTGCTTGAGGATGTCTGCGCCGCCCAAACCGCCGCCCGACAGACCCAAGTGGCGTGGCGTGCGTTTAAGCGGTGAAGGGGCACTCTTGCCCCCAACCCTGGACGGAGGGCCTTGGATGGCTCATCGCGATACGATCACGCTGTTCCTGTGCGGCGACATTATGACGGGGCGGGGAATCGACCAGATTCTGCCGCATCCGGCCCGGCCCGATCTGCACGAGCCGTACGTCCATTCCGCCCTCGATTATCTGCGCCTCGCGGAAGCGCATTGCGGGCCTATCGAGCGCCCGGTCGGCTTCGCCTACGTCTGGGGTATGGCGCTGGATGAACTGGTCCGTGTCGACCCCGATGCCAGGATCGTCAACCTGGAAACCGCTGTAACCCGCTGCGAGGACTGGGACGACAAGGGTATCAACTATCGCATGAACCCGGCGAATGTCGGCGTGCTGACGGCCGCGCGGCTGGACTGCTGCGTGCTGGCGAATAATCACGTGCTGGATTGGGGGCGCTGCGGGCTTGAGGAAACCTTGAGCACGCTGCGGGGGGCCGGACTGAGGGCGGCGGGGGCCGGCATGGACAGCGGCCAGGCGTCGAAGCCGGCGGAGATCCCCCTTGCAGGAGGTGGCCGTGTGCTGACGTTCGCCTATGCCCTGCCGAGCAGCGGGGTTCCGGGCTGGTGGGCGGCCCGGGCGGATCGGCCGGGCATGAACTTCCTGCCGGCCCTGGACGATGCCGCTCTTGGCCGGGTCAGGGCGGACGTGCGTGCTTCCAGGCGGCCGGAAGATTTTGTCGTCGTCTCGCTGCACTGGGGTGGCAACTTCGACTTCGATATTCCGGACGCGCAGCGAGGCTTCGCCCATGCCCTCATAGACGAAGTCGGCACGGACGTGGTTCACGGCCACTCCTCCCATCACGTCAAGGGCATCGAGGTGTATCGTAACCGCCCGATCTTCTATGGCTGCGGCGATTTCCTGAACGACTACGAGGGCATCGAGGGCATCGGGGCGACATTCCGCGACGACCTGACATGCATGTACTTCCCGGTCATGCGTCGTGACGGCGGGGGGCTTGCGACGTGCAAGCTGACTCCGCTCAGGATGCGCCGGTTTCGACTCGGGTACCCGGACGAAACGGATTTCGAATGGCTTCGGGAAACGCTTCGTCGGGAATGCGCGCGGTTTGGCGTTGGTGTGGACGAAGGGGACGGCCACCGCTTATCGCTGCGGTGGTCGTGACAGCCGCACAGCTCCAGGCAGGAGGGGGCTGGGATCACATAAGCCGGTCGGTACCCTTGTCGGGTACGGATTCGGCCACCACAAGTTCTTCCATCATCTCCACCAGACAACGGCCTCCTTCGCCGCCGCAGGCCGGACAGTGCTGGGCAACCGTCTCGCGCTGGTCGCTGGCAAGTCGATTCAGCGCCTCGCAATCGCTTTGTGGCGCCTGTTCAAGGTCCAGGGTGTCGAAAGCGTATGCCCGCTCCGCGTATGCCATTTCGTATTCCCCCTCAGCACGCCTATATTCGCGTTGTTTTCGTTCCGCCAACTGTGCGTAATAGGTACTCTACGGGTTCTCGCATGTTTCACAACAATGAATTGATTGTAGTATCCGAAATAAGCACGGAATGTTATACAATCGACAATAAGTTATCCGATCCCGCCCCTAAAGACTGGAGGAGGACTTACCCGGAAGGGGTAAGCCATTCTTGCTCTAGCGTCGGGGGGGACTGTGCGTTTAAATAGTTTTGGCTCCGCAGTCCCCCCTTGCGCCCCCAAGTGTGCGGAGCCGGCGGATCACGACGCTGCGACACCCGGTGACCGCCATACCCGGCCCCCGCGATGACCTCATCAGGTTCGCGGGGGCCTTTTTACGGGGCGCCCGACCGGACCACCGGCTCGCGAGCATCGAGGGGGAGGGGAGGAAGATGAGGGGGCCGACGCCGCGCCAGTACACCTTTGGCGAATTCCGCCCCAAGGTCGATATCGCGGAGGACGGCGGCTGCTATCACGTGACCGCCGAGTTGCCGGGGGTGCGCGCCGAGGATCTGGCGATCGACTTCTCTGGCAACACACTGATCATATCGGGGGAAAAGAAACCACATCCGGACGAGCCCGACGACGTCTACCATCGGGAACGGGCGTGGGGCACATTCCAGCGGGCCCTGACGTTCGCCCAGCAGATCGATGAAAACGGTATTGATGCGGTGTTCGTGGAAGGTGAACTACGGGTTCGCCTGCCCAAAACGGGAAGCGGCAAGGCCAAGGTGGTTCGAATCCCGGTGCGCGGAGCCTGAATCGCCGCCGTTTCCGATCCAGTCCGGTTAGGGTTACTGGTTCATCATCTCGAAGAACTCGTCGTTGTTCTTCGTTTTCCGCAGCTTATCCAGCAGGAACTCCATCGCGTCCATCGAGCCCATCGGCTGCAGGATACGGCGCAGCACAACCATCTTGTTCAGCCGGTTGTCGCTGATCAGCAGTTCCTCGCGGCGGGTGCCGGACGGGCCGACGTTGATTGCCGGGAATGTGCGCTTGTCAGCGAGCTTGCGGTCGAGGACGATCTCGGAGTTGCCGGTGCCCTTGAACTCCTCGAATATGACCTCGTCCATTCGGCTGCCGGTGTCGACCAGCGCGGTGCCGATAATGGTGAGGGAGCCGCCTTCCTCGATGTTACGCGCGGCGCCGAAGAAACGCTTGGGCCGCTGCAGGGCGTTCGCGTCCACGCCACCGGTAAGCACCTTGCCGGAAGACGGGACGACGGTGTTGTAGGCCCGGCCCAGGCGCGTGATCGAGTCCAGCAGGATGACGACATCCTTCTTCGCCTCGACAAGCCGGCGCGCCTTTTGCAGCACCATCTCGGTCACCTGCACGTGACGCTGCGCCGGCTCGTCGAAGGTGGAGGAGACAACCTCGCCCTTCACCGAGCGGGCCATGTCGGTGACCTCCTCCGGCCGCTCGTCGATCAGCAGGACGATCAGGTAGCATTCCGGGTGGTTGGTCTCGATAGCGCGCGCCAGGTTCTGTAGGATCATGGTCTTGCCGGCGCGCGGCGGCGACACGATCAGCGCGCGCTGTCCCTTGCCCAGTGGGGCCACCAGGTCGATCACCCGGTTGGTGACGTCCTTCTGGCCGGACATCTCCAGGTGCAGCTTCTCCTGCGGGTAAAGCGGCGTCAGGTTGTCGAAGTTGATGCGATGGCGAAGCTGCTCCGGCTGGTCGAAGTTGACGGCGTTGACTTTCAGCAGCGCGAAATACCGCTCGCCCTTGTTCGGCGACCTGATCTCCCCTTCGACGGTGTCGCCGGTCCTCAGGCCGAAGCGGCGAATCTGCGAGGGGCTGACATAGATGTCGTCGGGGCCCGGAAGGTAGTTACTCTCCGGCGAGCGCAGGAAGCCGAAGCCGTCCTGCATGATCTCGAGCACGCCGGAGCCGTAGATCGAGATGTCCTGTTGCGCGAGCTTTTCCAGGATCGCGAACATCATCTCCTGCTTGCGCAGGGCGCTTGCGTTCTCGATATCCAGCTCTTCCGCATACGCGAGGAGGTCTGCCGGCGATTTGGCCTTCAGGTCTTGCAGGTTCATGGACTGTCGCTGTCGCAGATTGCCGTGGGAAACAAAACGGACGGCCGGCGTCGGGGGCCGGGAATGTCGTGTTCTTGGATTGGAGTCAGGATGAGTTGCCGACTGCTTAAGTTTTGCCGGTCGTTGCCGGAAAACGCAAGCCTTTATATGCGCTTGTGCAAATTCGGCGTGAAGAGTGGCCGAGACAAGAAAACGCGTCTAGCGCGGCAAAGCGGGGGAACCGCGGGAAGGAAGCCCACCCGGCTACAGGTTCGTGCCGGGCGTTGAACGGCCCGCGAATCGGAGGCCGAACGCGCGTTTGCCGCGGCCGGCGGGAGCCCCCTTCGCCGCCGGGCGGGAAGGGGGCTCGCCAAAGCCTTAGTTCTTCGTCTTGTCGACCAGCTTGCCCTCGGCCAGCCACGGCATCATGCCGCGCAGCTTCTCGCCGACCTGCTCGATGTCGTGCTCGGCCCAGCGGCGGCGCTCGGCCTTGAAGTTCGGCTGCCCGGCCTGGCACTCCAGCACCCAGTTGCGGGCGAATTCGCCGGACTGGATCTCCTCCAGCACCTTCTTCATCTCCGCCTTCACTTGCGGGGAGACGATGCGCTTGCCGCTCTGGTAGTCGCCGTATTCGGCCGTGTTGGAGATCGAGTAGCGCACGTTCTGAAGGCCGCCCTCGTACATCAGGTCGACGATCAGCTTCACCTCGTGCAGGCACTCGAAGTAGGCCATCTCGGGCGCGTAGCCGGCCTCGACCAGCGTCTCGTAGCCGGCGGCGACCAGCGCCGACAGGCCGCCGCAAAGCACCGCCTGCTCACCGAAGAGGTCGGTCTCGCACTCCTCGCGGAAGGTCGTCTCGATGACGCCCGCCCGGCCGGAGCCGATGGCACAGGCATAGCTGAGGCCGATCTCGTGCGCGTTGCCGCTGGCGTTCTGCTCAATGGCCAGCAGCGAGGGCACGCCCGCGCCGCGGCTGTACTCGCTACGCACCAGATGGCCGGGGCCCTTCGGCGCCACCATGAAGACGTCCAGGTCCGGGCGCGGCTCGATCAGCTTGAAGTGGATGTTGAAGCCGTGTGCGAAGGCCAGCGCGGCGTTCTCGCGCATGTTCGGCGCCAGATGGTCGCGGTACAGGTCGGCCTGCAACTCATCCGGGGTCAGCACCATGACCACGTCGGCCCACTTGGCGGCGTCGTCGGGGGTGGCGACCTCCAGGCCGGCGTTCTTCACCTTCTCGGCCGTCTTGGAGCCGGGCCGCAGGGCGACACGCACCTGGTCGGCGCCGCTTTCCTTCAGATTGTTGGCATGGGCATGGCCCTGGCTGCCATAGCCGACGACGGCGACCTTCTTGCCCTTGATCAGGTTCACGTCGGCGTCGCGATCGTAATAGACTCGCATCAGGTGGTTCCCCTATTGGCTTTGTTTGTCCCTGCGCCGTCGGCCGCTGGCAGCCGCGGCGGCTTTTCCGCTCCAGTTCTAGAGCCCCTTCGCCCCGCGCTGTATTGCCACCACGCCGGTGCGGGAGACATCCACGAGGCCTAGCGGGCGCATGAGCTGGATGAAGGCGTCGAGCTTGTCGGTCTTGCCGGTCATCTCGAAGACGAAGTGCTCGTGGCTGGCATCGACCACCTTGGCCTTGAAGATATCGGCGATGCGCAGCGATTCGACACGCTTCTCCCCGGCGCCGAAGACCTTCACCAGCGCCAGCTCTCGCTCGACGTACGGGCCGATCCGGGTGAGGTCGGAGACCTTGTGCACCGGCACAAGGCGGCCGAGCTGCGCCTTGATCTGCTCCAGGATCATCGGCGTGCCGCTTGTGACCACGGTGATCCGCGACAGCCGGTTCTCCGGATCGACCTCGGTCACGGTCAGGCTTTCGATGTTATAGCCGCGCCCGGAAAACAGGCCGATGACGCGCGCCAGGACGCCCGGTTCGTTATCCACCAGGACGGCGATGGTGCGTTTCTCGGTATGCGTCTGGGCGCGCAGTTCTTCCGGTGAGTTCGCCATAGTCGATGCCCGCTGTCATGGCCAGGCCGGCATGCGGGGTGCGGCCGGCCAGTGTTGAAAGGGAGAGAAAAGGGGCCGGGACGGCCGCGTCAACGCAAAAAAGCGCTTTCGCGCAAACGCGGCGCCGCCCGGCATGATCCGCCGGCCTCAGACCAGGACCATGCCCTCCTCGGAGACAGGCTTCTCCGTCCGGTCGCCGGGGCCGAGCAGCATCTCGTTGTGTGCCGCGCCCGAGGGAATCATCGGGAAGCAGTTCTCGACCTGGTCGACGCAGCAGTCGAAGATCACCGGCTTCGGCGTCGCCAGCATCTCCCGGATCTTGTCGTCCAGCTCGCCCGGCTTGGTCGCGCGGATGCCGACGGCACCGTAAGCCTCCGCCAACTTGACGAAGTCGGGCAGGCTGTCGGTGTAGCTTTCGGAATAGCGTTCGCCATGCAGCAGTTCCTGCCACTGCCGGACCATGCCCATCCACTGGTTGTTGACGATGAATACCTTCACCGGCAGCCGGTACTGCGCGAGCGTCGACATCTCCTGCATGTTCATCAGAATCGACGCCTCGCCGGCCACGTCGATCACCAGCGCACCCGGATGCGCCACCTGCACGCCCATGGCGGCGGGCAGGCCATAGCCCATGGTGCCGAGCCCGCCGGAGGTCATCCAGCGATTGGGGCGGTTGAACTTGAAGAACTGCGCGGCCCACATCTGGTGCTGCCCGACCTCGGTGGTGATGTAGAGGTCTTCGTATTCCTTGGTGAGCTCGTACAGGCGCTTGATCGCGTGCTGTGGCTTGATCACGTCGCCGGTCTGCTCGAAGCGCAGGCAGTCGCGGGCGCGCCACTGGTCGATCTGCTTCCACCACTCCGCCAGCGCGTCCGCGTCCAACTTGTGCATACGCTCGTTCCAGACGGCGATGATCTCTTCCAGCACCTCGGCCACGTCGCCGACGATCGGGATGTCGACCACCACGTTCTTGTTGATCGAACTGGGGTCGATGTCGATCTGGATCTTCGTCGAGTTGGGCGAGAATGCCGAGAGTCTGCCCGTCACCCGGTCGTCGAAGCGCGCGCCGACGGCAATCATGACGTCGCAGCCGTGCATCGCCATGTTCGCCTCGTACGTCCCGTGCATGCCCAGCATGCCCAGGAAGTGCGGGTCGTCGCCCGGGAACGCGCCCAGACCCATCAGCGTGTTGGTTATCGGCACGCCCGTCGCGTGGGTCAGGTGGGCCAGCAACTCCGCCGCGCGGGGGCCGGAATTGATGACGCCGCCGCCGGCATAGATGATCGGCTTGCGCGCGCGGGCCAGTGCCTCGACCGCCGCCTCGATCTGCGGGCGCTCGCCCTTGGTCTGCGGGTTGTAGCTGCGGTGCTGCACTTCTTCCTTCGGCAGGTAGGCGCCGAGGGCCTGCAACACGTCCTTGGGCAGGTCGACCACGACCGGCCCCGGCCGGCCGGAGCGCGCGACATAGAACGCCTCGTGCATGATCCGGGGCAGGTCCTCGACCGACTTCACCAGGTAGTTGTGCTTGGTGCAAGGCCGGGTGATGCCGGTGGTGTCCGCCTCCTGGAACGCGTCGTTCCCGATCAGGTGCGTGGGCACCTGTCCGGTCAGGCAAACCACCGGGATCGAGTCCATCAGCGCATCGGTCAGGCCGGTGACGGCGTTGGTGGCACCGGGACCCGAGGTCACGAGCGTCACCCCGACCTTGCCGGTGGAGCGGGCATAGCCCTCCGCCGCGTGGACCGCAGCCTGTTCGTGGCGCACCAGGATGTGGCGGAGCGAGTTCTGCTGAAAGAGCGCGTCGTAGATCGGAAGGACCGCGCCGCCCGGATACCCGAAAACCGTGTCGACACCTTGGTCCACCAGGGCCTTGATGACGATCTCCGCACCGGACAATTGCTCGGTCGACATAACTCTATCCTTCGCTTCCGCGGTTGCGCTCTTCCGGTTGCCGTCCTCCAGCGCTGCCGCCCCATTCACACTTTTGACGAAAGTGTACGCCCGACCCTTGGGCCGGGTCGACCGCACTTCCGAAAAATCCAGGTTTTCCGCCTTCTTTCCAGCGGTTCGGCGGCATAACCTATTGGGTCAAGGTTGCGCCGTCAACATAAACTGGCGAATTTCATTAAAGATTATAGGCGTTAGCCTTTCCGAAAGTTGCGCGTGATGGAAAATCACCTTATCGGCGTCCTTCGGCGTCTGATGCCGCAGCCAGGTCATCTGACGTTTGGCGTAGCGTCGCGTCGCCTGCTGGGCGGCGGCGAGCGCCTGGTCCAGCGACGTTTCGCCGCGCAGGTGCGCCATCAGGTCCGGCACGCCGACGGCCTTCATCGCCGGCAGGCTGGGGTCAAGATGCATATCCATCAGGTGCCGCACCTCGTCCAATGCGCCCGTCGCCACCATCTCGGCCAGCCGCCGGTCGATTTTCTCGTAGAGGGGCCGGCGTGGCGGCAGCGTGGCGATTACAAGGGCATCGTAGGCGCCGGCGCCCGCATCCGCCTGCGACTGATAGTCGGCGAGCGAACGCCCCGTTGCCTCCATGACCTCCAGCGCGCGGGCGATCCGCTGGCTGTCGGCGGGGCGTAGCCGGGCGGCCATTCGCGCGTCCTTTGCGGCCAGTTCGGCGTGCAGCGCCGGCGCGGTCAGGCTGGCCTGACGCCGGCGCACGCTCTCGCGCACCTCGGGCGGAATGTCCGGGACCGGCGCCATGCCGCGAAGCAGCGCGCGCAGGTAGAGACCGGTACCACCCACCAGGATGGGGAGGCGGGCGGCCGCCAATGCCGCGTCGATTTCCGCGATCGCCATGGCGCGCCAGCGTTCTGCCGAGCACGCCTCGGCCGCCGAGAGTACGCCATAGAGTCGGTGTGGGACACGGGCTTCGTCGGCGGGTGTGGGACGCGCCGTCAGAATCGGCAGTTCCCGGTAGATTTGCATTGAGTCGGCGTTGATGACGGTGCCAGCGAATTCCTCGGCGATCGCGACGGCCAGGCCGGACTTGCCACAGGCGGTGGGGCCGGTGATCGCCAAGACCGGCGGACGTTGTCCGGCTGCGTCATGTTCACTCATAGACACGAATGCTCTTGCCCCGCTGGCCGTCGGCCACTAAGACCAGGGCCGTCATGGCCGACCCCAAGATCGACCAAATCCTTACGCTTATCGCCAATCCCCGTGCAAGGAACCTCGACCGGAGCGCGCTGGAGGCAGCATGCGATGCGCTGCTTCGGGCCGGTGGGAAGCCGGGCGCGCCTGTCTGGCTCGATCAGGGGGTTGCCGGGGATGTCCCCTTCACAGGTGTCGACCCCGCCGTTGCGGAAACGGTGGTGCGCGAGGCGCTGGCCGATGCTCCTTACGACCTCGCCGCGCAACCGGCAAGCGGCAGGCGGAAGGGCGCGCTGGTGGCCGACATGGATTCCACCATCGTCACCTCGGAAACCCTCGACGACATGGCCGAGGCCGTTGGCCTGAAGGACGTGATCGCCGAGATCACGGCCCGGGCGATGAATGGCGAGCTCGACTTCGCCGATGCACTGCGGGAGCGTGTGCGCATGCTGGCCGGCCTGCCGGAATCCGCCGTCGCGGCGACCTTGGAGCAGGTGGCGCTGAACGAAGGCGCGCGCACGCTGGTGCGCACGATGAAGGCGTATGGCGCGACGACTGCCCTTGTCTCCGGCGGCTTCACCGCCATTGCAGAGCCAGTGGGCCAGCGCTGCGGTTTCGATCGCGTGGTCGCCAACCGCCTCCTGATCGAGGATGGGCGGCTGACGGGGAATGTCGGCGAGCCGATCCTGGGCAAGGAGGCGAAGCTGGCAACGCTCCACGATGTCGCGGCCGCCGGCGGGGTTGATACGGCAGGCGTCTGCGCCGTGGGCGACGGCGCCAACGACCTGCCGATGCTCCTCGCCGCCGGGCTGGGCGTGGCGTTCCGCGCCAAGCCTTCCGTGCGTGCCGAGGCGCATGTGCGCGTCGACCACGGCGATTTGACGGCCCTGCTTTACCTGCAGGGCTATCGCGGCGAAGATTTCATCCAATAAAGCTTTCTCTCGCGCGGGCGCCCCGGCTTTGGTAAATGGGCGAAGCAGAGAAAACACCGTTCGAATAGAAGGAATCAGCGACGCCATGTACCAGGCCTCGCCCAAGCAACTGGGTCAACGGATAAAGATGCGTCGCGAGCAGGTCGGACTCTCGACGTCCGCGCTGGCGCGCCGTCTGGGGGTGCAGCGCGACACGCTCGCCGCATGGGAGATCGGAAGTAGCGAACCCCGCGCCAACAAGCTGCAGATGCTGGCCGGTGTTCTGGGCACGAACGTTAGCTGGCTGTTGGAGGGTGATGCCGGTTGCGGCCCCAACCCGCAGCCGACGAACGACACGGCCGCCTTGCGCGAGCAGTTGGGCCAGGCCCGCGATCTGGCGCAAAACCTGTCGAACATGCTGGAATCCATCCAGCACCGCATCGACTTGCTGGAAAAGGACAAAAGCACGCACAGCTGAGGGCGGCTCTCAAGCCACGGCATGTGTTGATCCCGGCCGGGTCGCGCCCATCTCAAAAGCCGGGAGGTACAGCCCGTGCGCGTCTTGCCGAAGCCGCTCAGTGCATACCCCTGGTTTCTCAGGCCGTTCTTCTGGAACCAGCGGCGGAAGTACGGTCAGGTCCTTGAGCCTGGATTGCTGTGGGGCAGGGTGCCGAGACTTTTTGCGGCGGTGGCACTGCTGTTCGGCGTGCTGGAGCGCCGCAAGAGCCCACTGCCGCCCCCGCTGCGTTCCTTGATCACCGTACGCGTTTCACAGATCAACCACTGTCCATTCTGCGTCGACGTCAACGCCGCGACCCTGCACAAGCGCGGCGCAAGTTGGGAGAAGATCGAGGCGCTACCCGACTGGCGCGACAGCACGCTGTTCGACGACCGGGAGCGTGCTGCCCTCGCCTATGCCGAAGCGGTAACGCGCACCGACGAGAGGGTCACCGACGCGCTGATGGCCGAGGTCAAGAGCCACTTCGACGATGACTCGCTGGTCGAACTGACCGGGCTGATTGCTTTCCAGAATATGTCGAGCAAGTTCAATAGCGCCCTCGACGTCCCGCCGCAGGGCTTTTGCCGCATTCCGTCGCTGCAGGACGATATCGAGGACGGCACACGCGTCTTGCCGTGATCGGGCCCCCTTGGATGGAACTAAGCTTGGCTGCTGAATTCCGTTGATTTGCTCCGAAGACTCCGGTCTAATTTTTAGACCGGCATAAGGGCCGGAGATCCAGAGAGAAATCCATGAAGTGCACGCTGACGATAGTGGCATTTACTGCTGCTTTCGGGCTGGCTCAATTCGCCCAGGCAGCGGAAGAAATGGAAGAGTACACCGCTCCAGAAGCGGAGAAGACCGTGCTTGAAAGCCGGACCGACCTAGCCAGTGGCGCTGATCTTGAGGCCAGGGTCATCAAGTTCACGCTTCCGGCTGACCACAAGGGCGGGCGTCACTACCACACCGGCGACCTTTTCGTGTATGTGGAGAAGGGTGAACTCACTGTCTTCCTGGAAAGCGGTGAGAAGACGGTCAAGGCTGGAGAGGCGTTCTATGAAATCCCCGGCCAAACCATGCATGCGGAAAACATGAGTGCCGACGAGGAAGTCGAACTCATTGTCTTCCAGGTTGGCAAGAAAGGGGAGCCGCTGATGGTAAAGGCCGATTAGCCCGGGCCATGGAAAAGAGTTCGTTTGTCAGGACGTATGCCGTCCGCCTCGAACGCCGCTTTTGGCAGGTGAGGCGGACGGTATGAGTTGGCCGTGCGACTACTCGACCGTCCAGGTATATCCGCCGCGCAGCAGCTCGTTGATGTCCGGCAGTTGGCCGTCTTTCAGGCCGTTTTTCTCTCGGACCTCGCGGCGCTGCTGGTGCACCAGCGTTTCGTAGGACGGGGCGGGGTCGTTGTAGATCACGCCCATCGCGACGGGCAGGTGCGGCGGCTCCATCGCCGCCAGCATCTGTGCGAGACGCAGGTTAGTCTCGTCGTGGACCAGGACCTCGTCCTCGCCGACACCGCCCTCGCCGACGGTCACGACCTCAAGCTCGATGGTCTTGGGATTGAGCCGCAGGCCCTTGTCCCGGTTCTTGCCGAAGATCAGCGGCTCGCCGTGTACGACATGCACTTGCGCGTCGGCCTGGGTCGCCTTGTCGGTGAAGTGGCCGAAAACGCCGTCGTTGTAGACGATGCAGTTCTGCAGGATTTCTACGAAGGACGCCCCTTCGTACGCCTGCGCGCGTTTCAGCACATCCGGAAGCTGCTTCTGCAGGGTGTCCACCGAGCGCGCGACGAAGCGCGCGCCCGAGCCCAGCGCGAAGGCGCAGGCATTGACCGGCGCCTCGACCGAACCGGTCGGTGTCGAGGGAGAACGGGTGCCGGCATGCGAGGTCGGCGAGTACTGCCCCTTCGTCAGCCCATAGATCTCGTTGTTGAACAGCAGGATCTGCAAGTTGACGTTGCGGCGCAGGACGTGCAGCAGGTGATTGCCGCCAATCGACAGCGCGTCGCCGTCGCCCGTCACCACCCAGACGTCCAGCTCGGGGTTCGCCAGTTTCACCCCTGTCGCCAGCGCCGGCGCGCGGCCGTGGATGGTGTGAAAGCCGTAGGTCGAGACGTAGTAGGGGAACCGCGCGGCACAGCCGATGCCGGAGACGAACACCGTCTTCTCGCGCGGAGCCTGCAGATCGGCGAGCGTGCGCTGAACCGCCTTGAGAATGGCGTAATCGCCGCAGCCCGGGCACCAGCGAACTTCCTGGTCCGAGGCGTAGTCCTTCGCCTGCAACTTTTCCGGTGTGTCGACGACGGTCATCGTCAGTCCTCCAGCTCCGCCCGCATGGCGGCTTCGATTTCACTGATCTTGAACGGCTTGCCGGTCACCTTGTCGACCCGGTGCGCGGGGATCATCAGTTCGGCGCGCAGCAGGGTCACAAGCTGTCCGTTGTTCATCTCCGGCACGATAACCTTGTCGAAGCCGCCCAGCAGCTCACCCAGGTTGCGGGGCAGGGGCCAGATGTGCCGCAGGTGGATGTGGCTGACGCCGTGGCCTTGCGCGCGCAGGTTATGCACCGCCCGGCTGATCGGACCGTAGGTGGAGCCCCAACCCACGACGGCCAGCCGGCCGCTGGTTTCGCCCTGCTCGACCGTCTGCTCGGGAATATCGTCGGCGGCATGCCGCACCTTCTCGGCGCGCAGGTCGGTCATCTTCTGGTGGTTGGCCGGGTCATAGCTGACGTTGCCGGTGACATCCTGCTTCTCCAGCCCGCCGATCCGGTGCTCTAGCCCTGGCGTACCGGGGATCGCCCAGGGCCGCGCCAGCGTCTCCGCATCGCGCGTATAGGGGTGGAAGCCCTCGGGATCGGTGGCAAATTTGGCGGGGAAGGGCTCGTAGTCGTTGAAGTCCGGAATCCGCCACGGCTGCGATGCGTTCACGATGTAGCCGTCGGTCAGCACGATCACCGGCGTCATGTAGCGTGTCGCCAGGCGCACCGCCTCGATCCCGACCTCGAAGCAGTCGCCGGGCGAGCGCGCGGCGAGGACGATCAGCGGGCTGTCGCCATTGCGGCCGTAGACCGCCTGGTACAGGTCGGACTGCTCGGTCTTGGTCGGCATCCCGGTCGAGGGGCCGGCACGCTGCGAGTTCACCACGATAAGCGGCAGCTCGGTCGCGATGGCGAGGCCGATCGCTTCCGTCTTCAGGGCCACGCCCGGTCCGGAACTGGACGTTACGCCCACCTTTCCGGCATAGGATGCGCCAATGGCCGCCGCGCAGGCCGCAATCTCGTCCTCCGCCTGGAAGGTCGTCACCTCGAACTGCTTCAATCCGGCCAGGGCATGCAGAAGCTGGGAAGCCGGCGTGATCGGGTAGGAGCAGAAGGTCATCTCCAGCCCGGCCAGCCGCATGCCCGCCAGCAATCCCCAGGCCATCGCCTCGGTCCCGGTGACGTTGCGGTAAAGGCCGGCGTCGATATGCGCTGGAGGTACGGCATAGGTGTGAACGCCCGTCGGCATCTCCGCCGTCTCGCCGAAGGCTTCGCCGGCGCGCAAGGCCGCGATATTCGCGTCTGCGATCTCCTCGCGCCCGGCGAACTTCCCCTTGAGCCAGGCCTCGGTCGCGCTGCGGTCGCGGCCGAACATCCAGTAGACCAAGCCCAGCGCCCACATGTTCTTGCAGCGCAGCGCCTCTTTCTTCGACAGGCCGAAGGGCTTCACCGCTTCCTGCGTGTGACGCGACATGTCGATCTCGACCACGCGGTAAGCCTTGAGGCTGTCGTCGGCAAGGGGGCTGGCCTCGTAGCCGGCCTTCTGCACGTTCTTGTCGCCGAAGGCACCCACGTCGACCAGAATCAGGCCGCCGGGCTTCACCTCGTCCAGGTTCACCTTCAAGGCCGCCGGGTTCATCGCAACCAACACGTCCAACTCGTCGCCCGACGTCTTGATCTCGCGCGCGCCGAAATGGATCTGGAAAGCCGACACGCCATAGGTCGTGCCCGCCGGCGCGCGGATCTCGGCCGGGAAGTCGGGGAAGGTCGACAGGTCGTTGCCGGCCAGCGCGGTCGCCAGGGTGAACTGGCTGCCGGTGAGCTGCATGCCGTCGCCGGAGTCCCCGGCGAAGCGCACCACAGCGTGCTCCAGCTCGATCCGCTTGTGAGCGGTCCTGAGGGCGGCTGATCCCTCCATCACGGATACGTCCTTTCGTCACTCGTCATTCAGCAGGGGCGTCCTCGCCGGGAGGAGGCCCACCTCTAGCATCCGAAACCAGCAAATGGCAATGTGAATTTTTTAAATTCACACTAAGCTATAGTTATTTCCAAATCATTGAGCTAAACTGCGCTCTGCCGGGCAGAAAATTTGCGTGTGCGTATATCATATCAACCCTTGCTTGCCGCACCGCCGGAGCGGTCGAGCACGGCAAGCATGTCCTTCACCCGAACGAACTTGCGGCGCGGTGCGCCCTCGGGCGCGGCTTCGCGTTCGGCTTCATCGATCCGATGCCAGTCTTGCGCATTGACCCACCGCAAACCCCGCTCTCGCAACAGCCGCTCCAGCCCGGCACCGCCGGGTTTTCCCGTTTCCTCAACTTCCGCGACGATGTGCCGCGCCACGGCATCGCCATCGGCCTTGTTGGTGCCGATGGTGCCCGTCGGGCCGCGCCGGCACCAGCCGACACAGTAAAGGCCCTGGTCGATACGCCCGTCTTCGTGCCGGAAATGCCCACCACGCTTGTCGAATGGAAGTTCGGCGAGCGGCGGCGCGGCATAGCCGATGGCGGTCACCAGCAACCCACATGCTATGTCGTGCTGGCGTCCCGTTTCGACAAGCTGACCGTTTTCATCGAGCGTGGTTTCGGCCAACCGCACTCCTTCGACACGCGCCGCACCCAACACCTCGACCGGCTTCGCCCAGAAGTGGAAATGTACGCGGTGGCCCTCTCCAGCGGGGGCTCGATCGAGGAATCCGGCGAAGGTCACAAGGTTTTTCTCCACCACGCGCCGCGTCCGTTCGTCCAGTCCGGCCGGAGCGTGGTCGGGAAGGTGCGGCGGCTCCAGGATCGGCAGGGCATCAGTCAGCTTACCCATCTCCGACAGCTCGGCGTTGGAGAACTTCGCGTGCGCAGGACCCCGGCGGCCGAGAACATGGACATCGGTCAACGGTGAAGCCTCGATGGCGCGGGCGGCGTGGACGGGCATGTCGCCGTGCTGCATCTCCTCGCGCGTTTTCACCAGGACGCGGGCGATATCCAGCGCGACATTGCCGTTGCCGACGACCGCCGCCGCCTTCACGTCCAGATCCGGGGCGAGGTCGCCATAGTCCGGGTGGCCGTTGTACCAGCCGACGAATGCGCCGGAGCCGAAGACATTCGCCTTGTCCTCGCCGGGAATGCCCAGGCGCCGGTCCAACGGCGCGCCCGTCGCCAGGACGACGGCGTCATACAGTCCGCACAGCTCATTGAGCGTCAGATCGCCGCCAAGCTCCACATGCCCGTAGAAGCGTACGTCCGCATGCTCGGCCGTGCGTGCGTAAGCACGCTCCACGCGCTTCGTGTGCTGGTGATCCGGTGCGACGCCACTGCGCACCAGGCCGAATGGCGTGGGCAGACGCTCGATAAGGTCGATGCGGACGTCCAGGCCGGACTTGAGGAGGGATTCGGCGGCGTAGAATCCGGCGGGGCCGGATCCGACGATGGCGACGGACAGGGTCATGACTGGGAACAGAGTGTAGCGTTCCCATGGTGTGTGGCAAGCGGCTTGACGCCACGGCGCTACGGTGGCCCTCTTGGCGCGCCGAACGGTCGTGCCGGCAGGATGCGGGCGCGAATCCCGCGCAAGTTCGAGTTCGTGTCGGAGGAGTGCAATGATCGCCCGCAGAACTTTCCTCGCCCTGGCCGCCCTGGGTATCGCCGCCGTGGCCATGCCCCGGAACACGCTGGCGGAAGAGCCGATCCGGATCGGCGACCTGAACAGCTACACCTCGCTGCCGGCCTTCACCGTGCCCTATCGACAGGGCTGGAAGCTGGCGCTGGACGAGATCAACGCGGATGGTGGCGTGCTGGGCCGCAAGCTTGAGGTCATCAGCCGCGACGACGGCGGCAATCCGGGCGATGCCATCACCGTCGCGAACGAGCTTGTGCGTCGGGAAGGCGTCTCGATGCTGATGGGCACGCTGCTGAGCCATGTCGGCCTCGCCGTCTCGGATTATGCCGCCCAGCGCGAGACGCTGTTCCTTGCCTCCGAGCCGCTGACCGACGCGCTCGCCTGGTCGAAGGGCAACCGCTACACCTTCCGTCTGCGCCCGGGCACCTACGTTCAGGCGGCAATGCTGGCGGAGCGGGCGGCGAAACTGGACGCCACACGTTGGGCCATCGTGGCGCCGAACTATGAGTACGGCCAGTCCGCGGTGGAGGCTTTCAAGAAGCTGCTCAAGGCGCGGCGGCCCGATGTCACTTTCGTTGCCGAGCAATGGCCACCGTTGTTCAAGATCGACGCCGGCGCGGTTTCCCAGGCGCTGGACGCGGCCGAACCGGAGGCGATCTTCAACGTGACATTCGGCACCGATCTCGTGAAGTTCGTGCGCGAGGGGCAGCTTCGCGGCCTGTTCGAGGGACGGGACGTGGTCTCGGTGCTTACGGGCGAGCCGGAATGGATGAACCCCCTTGGCGACGAGGTCCCGGACGGCTGGATCGTTACCGGCTATCCCTGGGACACATTGGATACGCCGGAACATGCAGCGTTCCGCGAGGCCTACACGGCGCGCTTCGATGAGCATCCGCGCATGGGCTCGGTCGTCGGCTACACCTCGCTCCATGCCCTGGCGAAGGCGATGGAGGCGGCGGGCAGCACCGAGACCGACGCCGTGGCCGCGGCGCTTCGAGGGATGGAGCTGGCCACGCCTTTCGGCGAGATCCGTTTCCGCGCGGCCGACCAGCAATCGACGATGGGGACTTTCGTCGGCGAGACGACGTTCCGCGACGGCCACGGTGCTATCGAAAACTGGTCCTACCGCGACGGCGCCGAATACCTGCCGCCGGAGGATGAGGTGGAGTCCTGGCGGCCGGAAGGGTGATTCACCCGGATTGGTAATTTTTTCTGCCCTGCACGGTTGCGTTACCGGCCATTCATGTTCATGTGGCCTCTAACCGCGTATCGTCGATACGGCGGTTCAAATCACGTTGAACGACCGGAGCGTCTTATGAAGCTGAACGACGAACAGGTGAAGGCTGTCGAGGAGCATACTGGCTTGCAACCGATCCCGGAGGACAATCCGGCGATGGCACAGCTCAAGCAAAACTTCGGCGAGCACACCTTCTACGTCGACGACCGTGGCCTCTATGTCCTCGAAACGGCCGCGGACGACGATCAGCAGACGCACGCGACCGCGGTGCAGGTGGCAAGCTGGACGGACGAGAACCGTACCGCGCTGCAGGCGCACGAGCCGCAGGCGACGGACGCCGTCTTCAAGCTGACGCGCGAAGAGAGCTAAGCGGACCGCTCTCCTCCGCCGCGCCGGGATCCTCCGCGGCTGTTCGGAGGTTCCTCGGCGTGTGCAGGCGTTTCGGCGGCAGCCACAGCGAGAAGATGCTGCCTTCGCCCGGCGTGCTCTCCACTTCGAGGTGACCGTCGTGCAGTTCGGCGAAGGCACGCGCCAGCGGCAGCCCGAGCCCCAATCCCTCGTGGCGTCGCTCCAACCGCGGGTCGCCCTGGACAAAAGCGTGGAAGATGCGGGTGCGCTCTTCTTGCGGAATTCCGGGGCCGGTATCGCTGACGCTGAGCGTGACGCCTGAATCCTTGCCTACCTTGATAGTCACTGTTGCGCGGCCGCCGCGCGGCGTGAACTTCACGGCGTTATCCAGCAGGTTCAAGAGTATCTGACGCAGGCGACGCCTGTCGGCGTCGACCTGCACGGGCTGCGATGGCAATTCGATCCCGACCGTGACGCCGGCTGCTTCCGCTTTCTCAACGACCTCCTCCCGGCAGGCGTGCGCCAGCTCGCCAAGATCGAACACGGCTTCGCTCAGTCGCAGGCCGCCGGTTTCCAGCCGAGTAATGTCCAGCACGTCCTCGATAAGCGCCAGCAGGTGCTGGCCGCTGGTATGGATGTCGTTGGCGTAGGCGACGTAGCGGTCCAGGTCGTCGCCGAGCCGGCGGTCCTTGATCAGCTCGGAAAAGCCGATGATCGCGTTCAGCGGCGTGCGCAGCTCGTGGCTCGTTGCCGCCATGAAGAAGTCCTTGGTGCGGTTGGCGGACTCCGCGTGTTCCTTCGCCGCGCGCAGGGCGTCCGCCTCGCGCCGCGCACTGATCGCGAGCCGGCGGTCCACCATCGTCGAGATCAGCGCCAGACACAGCAGCAGTATGGTGACCGACGCCACGGCGACGGCCAGAAGGGTGGGCGACAGACTATTGCCGCCGGGAATTTGGCCGACACCACTGAAGCGATAGAACTGGGCGGCCGCCATTCCGGTATAGTGCATGCCCGCGATGGCAAGGCCCATGACGCCGGCGCTTGCCAGACGCTCCCAGGTATGCTTCAGCGTCATCACAAGCCACAGGGCCGCCGTCGCGGCCACCACGGCGATCAGAACGGACAGCGTCACGATACTGGGGATGTAGTGGATATCGCAGCCGGGTATCCGCATCGCCGCCATGCCGATGTAGTGCATGGACGCGATGCCGCCGCCCATGAAAAGACCGCCGGCGAAAGGCAGCCACTGTCGGTAGCGCATCTCGTGGATCAGATGCAGGCCCACGCCGGTCACCAGCATCGCCACGACTGCGGAGAGGGCGGTCATTGGAATGTCGTAGGCGACCTCGACCGGCAGGCGGAACGCCAGGATTCCCACGAAATGCATCGCCCAGATGCCGCCGCCCATCGCCACCGCCCCGGCCGACGTCCACAGGCAGCGGGTCTTGCGTCGCGCCGCCGCGATCCGGCTTGCCAGGTCCAGGGCCGTGTATGACGCGAAAATGGCGATAATGATCGAAAGGATCACGAGGACCGTCTCGTGATACCCGGCTACAAGCTGCATATTGTTGCTTCTTGCTCCTCGACCCCAAGCCTTCAACCGTATCCATCGATGTTGGTACTTCAAGGTTAAATTTTGGTAAGAATTGCAATTGATGCGCGCTTAGGTCGACAGGCCACTATGCAAAGCCGCTGGGAAAGGTAGTCTCGGGCGGCCATGAGTCTCGTCGTTGTCCAGTTCCTGACCGGTCTCGCCAGCGCCTCCTCGCTGTTTCTGGTGGCATGTGGGCTATCGATCATCTTCGGCGTGACGCGGATCGTGAATTTCGCCCACGGTTCGCTCTACATGCTTGGCATCTACGTGGCCTACTCGACGGCGGAGCGGCTGATGCCGCTGCTGGGCGGCGCCGGTTTCTGGCTCGCCTTGCCGGCGGCCGCTCTCCTGGTCGGGCTGATTGGCGCGGCGATGGAAGTGACGGTACTCCGCCGGCTCTATCGCTCGCACGAGCTGTTCCAGCTTCTCGCCACCTTCGGTGTCGTGCTGATCGTCGACGACATCGCGCTGGCGATTTGGGGGCCGGCGGATCTGCTGGGTCCGAGGGCCCCCGGATTCGATGGGTCCATCGCCATACTCGGCTCGAAGATACCGGAGTATGACCTTGTCCTGATTGTCCTCGGGCCGCTGGTCCTAGGCCTACTCTGGCTGCTGTTCCGCCGCACCCGCTGGGGGACCCTGGTGCGCGCGGCGACGCAGGATCGGGAGATGGCGGGTGCCCTGGGCGTCGATCAGAAGAAGCTGTTCACCGCGGTCGTGTTCCTGGGCGCCTTCCTGGCCGGCCTGGGCGGCGCGATGCAGTTGCCGCGCGAGGCCGCGAACCTCGGTATGGACCTGAACATCATCGCCGAGGCCTTCGTGGTCACGGTCGTCGGCGGCATGGGCTCGATCGGCGGGGCGTTCCTGGCGGCGCTGTTGGTAGCCGAACTCAACGCCTTCGGCATCCTGGTCTTTCCCGAGATCTCCATCGTCCTGCTGTTCCTGGTGATGGCGGTTGTGCTGGTGCTGCGCCCGCAGGGGCTGCTTGGCAAGGCCGAGCAGGCGCAGCACGCTACTCACGGCGAGGCGGAGCCGACGCTGGCACCCGGCGGCCGAGCAATGACGGCGGCGGGCTTGCTGCTTGTCGCGGCGTTGGCGGCGCTGCCCACCCTTGCCGGCGGCTATCTGCTTGGCGTGGCGAGCGAGATCCTGATCCTGGCGCTGTTCGCCGCGTCGCTGCAGTTTATCATGGGCGTCGGCGGCATGATCTCCTTCGGCCACGCGGCCTATCTTGGCCTTGGCGCCTATGCGGCGGCGATCCTGACCCGGGAGCTGGGCGCGCCGATGGAGGGCGCGTTGCTGGCGGCGCCGCTGGCGGGCGGGCTGGGCGCGCTGGCGTTCGGCTGGTTCTGCGTCAGGCTGTCCGGTGTCTACCTGGCCATGTTGACGCTGGCGTTCGCGCAGATCGCCTGGTCCGTCGCCTTCCAGTGGACAGAGGTAACGGGCGGCGACAATGGCATCCTGGGTGTCTGGCCGTCGCACTGGGCCGACAGCGCGGCGAGGTTCTACTGGCTGACGCTGGCGCTGGTGGCGGCCGCCGTCGCGCTGCTTCGCCGCGCGGTGTTCGCGCCCTTCGGCTATGCGCTGCGCGCGGGCCGGGACTCGCCGCGCCGGGCGCAGGCGGTCGGGATCGCCGTCCGCCGCCAGCAATGGCTGGGGTTCACGCTGGCGGGAGTTTTTGCCGGCCTCGCGGGCGGACTTTACGCCTTCCTGAAAGGCAGCGTATTTCCCGACGTGATGGCGATTCCGATGTCGGTGGATGGGCTGGTGATGGTGCTGCTGGGCGGCGTGCAGACCCTGGCCGGGCCGCTCGTGGGTGCGGCGGTCTACGACGGGCTGAAGGCGGAGCTCGTCACCCGCACCGAATTCTGGCGCATCATCGTCGGCTGCGTCATTGTCCTCCTTTGCGTGGCCTTTCCGCGCGGCCTGGTGGGTAACCTGAAAGCCCTGTGGCAAAGCCGGCGGGGGGTCGAGGGATGACCTCGCCGGTGCTGGAAGTCTCACGCATTCGCAAGGTGTTCGGCGGGGTTGTGGCGCTGGAGGAGGTATCGTTCGCCGTCGCCGCCGGCGAAATGGTGGCGCTCATCGGGCCGAACGGGGCGGGGAAGTCCACCTGCTTCAATGTCGTCAACGGCCAACTGCGGCCCGACGAGGGGCACGTGGCATTGCACGGCCGGGCGATTACCGGACTGCCGGCCCGGAAAATCTGGCGGCTTGGCGTAGGCCGGACCTTTCAGGTGGCCGCGACCTTCGCCTCGATGACGGTGATGGAAAACGTGCAGATGGCATTGTTGTCCCGCCGCCGGCGGCTGCTCTCGCTGTGGCCGCGCGCGACGCGGCTCTATCGCGGCGAGGCGCTTGAGCTGCTTGAGCGGGTGGGCGCGGCGGACCTGGCCGACCGCCCGTGCGGGCAACTGGCCTATGGCGATGTCAAGCGGATCGAGCTTGCGATTGCCCTGGCGAACGAACCCGCTCTGCTATTGATGGACGAGCCGACTGCCGGCATGGCGCCGGGCGAGCGGGCCGAGTTGATGGCGCTGACGGCGGCGATCGCGCGGGAAGGGCGTATCGCCGTGCTGTTCACCGAACACGACATGGACGTGGTTTTCGGCCATGCCGACCGCGTCCTCGTTCTGGACCGGGGCCACCTGATCGCGGCGGGCGAGGCGGATACTGTTCGCAACGATCCGCGTGTGCGGGAGGTCTATCTGGGCCCGGAAACCCTCGCGGCGGATGAGGCGGAGGCCGATGCGCCGGGATGGGCGGCATGCTGAGCGTCAGCGGGCTGTGCGTGTTCTACGGCCGGGCGCAGGTATTGTTCGACCTGAATGCCGAGGTGCCGCGCGGCCGCGTGGTGGCACTGATGGGCCGCAACGGCGCCGGCAAATCCACGACGATGAAGGCTATCATGGGCCTGTTGCCGGTGGCGGCCGGAAGGGTGGCCTTCGAGGGCCGGGAGATCACCGGCCTCGACCCGTACCGGATTGCGCGTCTTGGCATCGGCTATGTGCCGGAGGACCGGCGGGTGTTTCCAGACATGACGGTGGACGAGAACCTGGAGGTCGGCCGCCGCCCACTGCCGGAGGGCGCAGGCCTGGACGCACCAGCTTGGGACCGCGAGGCGATCTATACGTTGTTTCCCAACCTTCGGGAGCTGCGTGCGCGCGGTGCCGGGCAGACCAGCGGCGGCGAGCAGCAGATGCTGGCACTGGCCCGCACATTGATGGGGAACCCGCGCCTGCTGCTTCTCGACGAGCCCTCGGAAGGGCTGGCGCCGGTCATCGTGCAGCAGATGGCCCGCGCCATTCAGCGCTTGAAGCGGCAGGGCCTCACCGTCCTGCTCTCCGAACAGAACCTCCGCTTCGCTCACGCCGTGGCCGACGAGGCGGTGGTCATCGAAAAGGGCCGGGTGCGTTTCGCCGGTTCCATCCAAGAGCTGGAGGCGGACGAAACCCTGAAGCGGGCTTATCTGGCAGTGTAGGGGCCGGTGTCAGTCCCAGGGCAGGTTGCTGCCTCAGGCTACGTTCGACGCTTCCGCGACCTTCAGATCCAGGTAGAACACGGTTCCTTCGCCGGGGGTGCTGTACACCGTCAGGTCACCGCCGCTCTCGCGTGCCAGCTTGCGCGCGATCGTCAGCCCAAGGCCGTCACCCTTGGGTCCGTCGTTACCGTTGTGGCACGGCATCCGGTACTGGCTTTCGAAGATGCGCTCCTGCTCCTCGGCGGGAATCCCCGGGCCGGTGTCCGTTACGGCGAGGCGCACGGTGTCGCCGCCGCTTCCGTCCATCGAGACGCCGACTTCGCCGCCCGAGGGTGTGAACTTCACGGCATTGCCCAACAGATTGACCAGGATCTGCGTCAGCGCCTTGCGCTCGCCATAAACCGTGACGGAATCATGCGGCTCCATCGCGACGAACCGCACGCCGGCGCGGCGGGCGGAGAGTTCCGTCATTGCCTTGGCATCGCGCACCACCTGGGCCAGATCGGCGACGTGCCGCACCGGCGATGCGGCGGTTGCCTTGGTGGCGGATCCGGCTGGAGACTGAGGTGCCTTACTGCCGTTGTCGTCCTCGATCCCGGAGATCAGGCGGATCATGTGCTGTGCCGCCTCGGCCACATTGCCGAGATAGCTGCGCAGCGTCTCGTCGCCGCCGGTGGCTTCGACATGCTGGCGCGCGAGCTGCGCATAGCCGGCGACCGCGTTGAGAGGTGTGCGCAGCTCGTGCAACAGACGGGCCAGACGCTCCTGACTGGTCTGGTCGGCGTCGTGCGAACGCTGCAAGCGCCAGCGCAGGTCGTTATGGCGAAGCAGGACCTCTTCCAACGTCTGCAGCAGTTCGCGGGTGACGTCGTCCGATGGCTTGGGGCTGTCTTCTCCGCCCCCCACCTCGCGTTGTGCATCGCGCACGGCAGTCCCGCGATAGCCGGCATAGGCGCCCGTATCCGGGTTGTAGAAGGGGACGCCGTTGAGGTGGAAGGCAACATCGCGTCCCATCGCGTCCCGCATGACGAAGCGGGCGCCTCGGAAAGCGCGTCGGGCGCGAAGCCCGGCGCCACTGTCGTCGCCCTGGCTATCCTCGAACCGACCAAGCTCGGTTAAGGGCCGTCCGATAAAGTATTGAGGCGGCAGCCCGAGATGCCGGGCAATCGGCGTGGAGACATGGGTCAGGCGAAGCTCGTCGTCAGTGTCCCAGACGAAGTCGGCGGTCGCGCGCAGGAGGTCTTCGTATCGGCCCTCCCGGCCGCTCGCGAACGCGGCTTCGTCATGGTCCGTTTTGCCGGCGGGAATCATGGCGACGATCTCCACCCTACAATGCCTCAGCTGCGGGCTCTGCCTCGCGCCGAGCTGACGACTTCGGCCTCCCGTTCGAGGCCACTCGACGGAAACACTCCTTTTAGCACGATAAAGCCATAAAGGCCGCGCTTCAGGACGAACATAAGATAGATTAGGCATACCTCGGAAGCGCAAAATTGCACAAGGTAAATTTGTATCGAGTGTAAACCCGATGATTTTGTACTTCAAATGCTGAAAGGCGATATGATCTTATTGAAAAGACTGGTGTTTCATTTAGGCGATGTGAAAGTAGTACCACAACTTTGTCGTGCCGAAGTGGAAGGGAGTCGGTTTTGATTCACGGAGTGCTGCTGGATTTGGGAGGAGTGATTTTCGTCGGCGACAAGGCCCTGCCGGGTGCCGTCGATGCCGTCGCACGGCTGCGCGAGCGCCGTCTGCCGTTGCGCTTCATCACCAATACCACGCGTACACCGCTGCCCGGCATGCGGGACAAGCTGGCCGCGATGGGCTTGGAGATTGCGGCGGAGGAGATGTTCATGCCGGCCGTGGCCGCGCGCATACGCCTGCAGGCCGAGCGACTGCGCCCTCATCTTCTGGTGCATCCGGCGTTGCAGGGGGAGTTCCAGGGACTGACGGGGACGCGTGGCACGGCCGTGGTGATCGGCGACGCCGGCCGCTACTTCGACTATGACAGCCTGAACGCCGCGTTCCGGGCATTGAACGGGGCGGACGACTTCCTGGCGTTGGCCCGGAACAGGACCTTCCAGGATGCGGATGGCGAGCTTAGCCTTGATGCAGGGCCGTTCGTCGCCGCGCTGGAATACGCCAGCGGCCGCACGGCAACGGTGCTGGGTAAACCGTCCGGGGATTTCTTCCGCGCGGCCGTCGACAGCCTTGGCGTTGCGCCGGAAACGGCGGTAATGGTCGGGGATGATGCCGAATCCGACGTCGCCGGCGCGCAGGCTGCCGGCCTGCAGGGCATCCTGCTGCGCCAGGGTAAGTACCGTGCGGGCGACGAGGCCGGCATTGCGCCGCCACCGACGGCAGTGCTTGACGATCTACCGGCGGCAGTGGATTGGATTCTGGCGCGCGCCAGGTGACGCGCCCACTGCAAGCAATGAGAGGGGCCTCGGCTATGGCGGAACCGCTGACCTTCTATTTCGATTTCTCCAGTCCTTACGGTTATCTGGCGGCCCAGCGAATCGACGAGATCGCCGCCCGGCACGGGCGCAACGTGGTCTGGAAGCCTTACCTTCTGGGTGTCGCCTTCAAGGAAACGGGGGGCCAGCCGCTTTTGGAGATTCCGGTCAAGGGCGATTACGCCCGCCACGATATCGAACGCTCTGCCCGTCAGATCGGCGTGCCGCTGGTCTGGCCGCAGGCCTTCCCATTCTCCGGCGTTTCCGCCAGCCGCGCGTACTACTGGCTGGCCGAGCGCGACGAAGGGGCGGCCAAGGCTCTTGCCAGGAAGCTCTACCGGGCGGCCTTCGGTGAGGGGCGGGACATCGCCGGACCCGAGGCCGTGGCAACCGTTGCCGCCGAACTGGGCCATGACAAGGACGACGTGCGCACGGCCCTGAAGGATCCCGCCGTCAAGGAGCGGCTGCGGCGGGAAGTCGACGACGCGATCCAGGCGGGCGCCTTCGGCTCGCCCTACATCCTGGTCGACGGCGAGCCGTTCTGGGGGCACGACCGTCTGGACCATATCGACAAGTGGCTGGAAACCGGTGGGTGGTAGCCTCGGCCCTCAGAGCCCCAGCAGCACCTCGCGGAACACCTTCGAATCAACGTTGCCGCCGGAGAGCATGACACCCACCTTCTTGCCGCGCACGCTCTCCCGGTCTTTCAGGACAGCGGCGAGGGCGGCGGCACCCGCACCTTCGGCGACGTTGTGCGTGCTGGTGAAGTAAAGGCGCATGGCCTCGCGGATTTCCGCCTCGCTGACTGTCACGACGTCGGCGGCGCCGTTCAGGATCACCGCGACGGCCTCTGGATCCGGCGTGCGGCAGGCAAGGCCGTCGGCGATGGTGTCGGCGGTGTTCGTGTTGACCGGGGCGGCCGACTGGAACGACAAGGCATAAGCGGGTGCGTTTTCCGCCACCACGCCGACGACCTCCGTCCGGCTGCCCAGGGCGTCGCGCGCGGCAATGGTGGCGCAGATGCCGCTGCCCATGCCGATGGGCACGTAGACCCGGTCGAGGTCGGGTGCCGCCCGCAGGAGTTCCAGCGGATAGCTGGCAACTCCACGCACCAACAGGTCATTGTAGGGGCCAAGGAAATGTAGGCCGCGCTCCTCCGCCAGACGGTCGGCCTCCTCGCGCGCCGCCTGGAAGTCGTGCCCGTGCTCGATCAGTTCCACGCCAAGGGCACGCATGGCGGCGTTCTTTTCGACCGAGTTGCCGTGCGGCACCAGGATCGTCGCTTTCAGGCCCAGCGCGCGGCAGGCATAACCGATGGACTGGCCGTGATTGCCGCGCGTCGCGGTAATGACGCCCGGACAGTTCGGTTGCGCGGCTTTCAGATCGCTCATGTAGACAAGGCCGCCGCGCACCTTGAAGGCGCCGATGGGGGTGTGATTCTCGTGCTTGACCCACAGCTCGCAGCCGGCCTGCTCGGCCAGCAGAGGCCAGACGTATTGCGGCGTCGGGGGGAGATAGCGGTGGACCAGTTCGGCCGCGCTATCGAGCGTTTCGAGACTTGGCATGATCAACGAATGCTAGCTGCCGCCGACGGGTCCGGACAAGGCTTGGTTGCCAAGCGGACGGGGCGTAAGACGGTTACTCCCGACCGTCCGTCTCTTCGGCTGTCTCCGGCGCCGGCGCGGCCGGCGCACTGCTTCCGCCGCCGGCCCACTTCTGGAGCGTGCGCCCGGTGGCCTCGACGTCCTCGCCGAAACCCTCCACTGTGTTACAGGCAGCCAACGCGATCGTCGCGGCGAAGGCGGGAACGAGTATTGCCGTTCTTCGCATCATGGCACCTCCGGTGCTCAGCGAGGCAGCATCACGGCAATCCTAACAGTCCGCTCGCCAAAGGCGCGACACGAAAAGGTGGAGGGCGCGGTTTTAGTCCTTGGCGTCTTCGGCGTCTTCCTGCAAGGCTTGGCCGGCCGACTCGAGATCCTTGCCGATACCTTCGGCCGTATTGCAGGCGGCGAGCGATCCCGCCGCCAGAAGCGCTGTCATGAGAAGTGCAAGCACGCGTATCACGATCCGATCCTCACTTCTTCAACACCCGGTGTCCGATAGCGCCCCACTCGCCGTTCGGCATTACCCGCCGATCCGAAACCGACCTATTTGTAGTCGACGTCGACGATCTCGAAGAATTTCTGCCCCTTCGGCGTTTCCACCTCGACCGAGTCGCCAACGGACTTGCCGATAATGGCCCGCGCGATTGGCGAGGTCACGGCAATTCGACCGCCCTTCACGTCCGCCTCGATCTCGCCGACGATCTGATAGGTGGTCTCCTCGTCCGTGTCCTCGTCCGCAAGCGTTACGGTCGCGCCGAACTTCACGGTGTTACCCGACAGTTTGCTGACGTCGATCACCTCCGCCCGGGCCATCTGGTCCTCAAGCTCGGCCACGCGGCCCTCGATGAAGCTCTGCCGGTCGCGCGCGGCGTGGTACTCGGCGTTTTCCGAAAGGTCGCCGTGCTCGCGCGCCTCCGCGATGGCCTTGATAACCTCAGGCCGCGCATTGCTGCGCAAATGACGAAGCTCTTCCTCGATCTGGGCATAGCCCTGGGCAGTCATCGGAATCTTTTTGCTCATTGGCACACAATCGAAGCCAAGGTCCGTTGTCGGGTCGAGTTTTCGGTGAAAGCCGGACGAGCCAAAGACCCGCGCCGACTTCGTCAGAACGATCCCTCAAAATAGGACTGTAGCGGCGCGACTTCAAGCTGGCCCGCTTTGAGTGCCTGGATCGCCTTTGTTGCTGCCACGCACCCCGCAACGGTGGTGTAATAGGGAATGGCGTTCGTCAAGGCTGTGCGCCGAAGATCGAAGGAGTCCGCAATCGCCTTTGGTCCCTCGGTCGTATTGAAGACAAGCTGCACGCGCTCGGACTTCATGGCGTCGACGATGTGCGGCCGGCCCTCGCGGACCTTTTTCACCCTCTCGACCGCCAGGCCCTCGGCTTCGAGGTAGTGCGCGGTGTTGCTGGTGGCGACGATGTCGAAGCCCATCGAAACGAGCTGACGCGCCAGATCCACCATCGCCGGCTTGTCCTGGTCCCGCACGGAGATGAAGACCGTGCCTTCCTGCGGGAGCTTCACGCCGGCACCGATCTGCGACTTCGCAAAGGCCCGCGGGAAGTCGCCGCCCAAGCCCATGACCTCGCCGGTGGACTTCATCTCCGGACCCAGGATCACGTCGACGCCGGGGAAGCGGGCGAAGGGGAAAACGGCTTCCTTGACAGCCACATGCTTGCGTTTGATGCGCTGCAGCTTGAACTCGGACAGCTTGGCGCCGGCCATCAGCCGCGCGGCCACCTTGGCGATCGGCGTGCCGATGGCCTTGGCGACGAAGGGTACCGTGCGGCTCGCCCGCGGATTGACCTCCAGGATGTAGATGTCATTGCGGTGAACGGCGAACTGCACGTTCATCAAGCCGACCACGCCCAGTTCCAGGGCAAGCTTCTCGGTCTGCCGCTCCAGCTCCTCGATAATGTCGGGCGGCAGGGAGTGCGGCGGCAGCGCGCAGGCCGAGTCGCCGGAGTGGATGCCCGCTTCCTCGATGTGCTCCATGATGCCGGCGACGAAGACCGATTCGCCGTCGCTCAACGCATCGACGTCCACCTCGATCGCATCGGCCAGATAGCTGTCGATCAGCACCGGGTTCTTGCCCGAAACCTGCACGGCCGAGCGGATATAGCGATGCAGGTCCTCCGGCTCGTGCACGATCTCCATGGCGCGGCCGCCCAGCACGTAGGACGGGCGCAGCAGCACCGGATAGCCGATCCGCTCCGCCTCGCGAGCGGCCTCCGCCTCGCTTGTGGCAAGGCCGTTGTCGGGCTGTTTGAGGTTCAGGGTATTCAGCAGTTCCTGGAAGCGGCGTCGGTCCTCCGCCCGGTCGATGGCATCGGTCGGCGTGCCCAGGATGGGAATGCCGGCGGCCTCCAGGTCGGCGGCGAGCTTCAGCGGCGTCTGGCCGCCGAACTGCACGATGGCGCCCTTCAGCGTGCCGCGCGAACGCTCGACCTGTGCGATTTCGATGACGTCCTCTGCCGTCAGCGGCTCGAAATAGAGGCGGTCCGAGGTGTCGTAGTCGGTCGAGACGGTTTCCGGGTTGCAGTTGACCATGATGGTCTCGAATCCGGCCTCGTCCAGCGCGTAGGCGGCGTGAACGCAGCAGTAGTCGAACTCGATGCCCTGACCGATGCGGTTCGGGCCGCCGCCAAGGATCATCACCTTCTGCTTATCGGACGGGTCGGCCTCGCACTCGGGCTCGTTCACGCCGTCGCCCTCGTAACACGAATACATGTACGGCGTGGGTGAGGGGAACTCGGCCGCGCAGGTGTCGACGCGCTTGTACACGGGCCGCAGTTCCAGTGCCCGCCGGCGGTCGGAAACCTCCGACTCCGCAAGCCCGCAGATTTCGCCTAGCCGTGCGTCGGAGAAACCCATCCGCTTCAGCCGAAGGAAGC
This sequence comes from Ferruginivarius sediminum, assembly GCF_003344765.1. GTDB lineage: Bacteria > Pseudomonadota > Alphaproteobacteria > Kiloniellales > Rhodovibrionaceae > Ferruginivarius > Ferruginivarius sediminum. The sequence goes on from NZ_QPMH01000004.1 coordinate 121,436, forward strand.
CGACGAGGTCGGCGGGAAGGCCATCCGTACGCACGCGCGTTTCTGCCGCGACGATCTCCTCGACCTGGCGAAGGAACCAGGGATCGAAATGGCACGCCCGGCGGATTTCCTCGACGCCGAGGCCATGCCGGAAAGCCTGTGCGATCACCAGCAGCCGATCCGGCACGGGCCGCGCCAATGCCGTCATGATGGCATCGCGATCCACCGAGCCGTTCGCATCGACCGCGCCCGGAATCTCTATCTCGTTCAGCCCGGAAAGCCCGGTCTCCATCGAGCGGAAGGCTTTCTGGAGGGACTCCTGGAACGAGCGGCCAATCGACATCGCCTCGCCGACGGATTTCATTGCCGTGGTCAGTAGCGGTTGCGTGCCGGGAAACTTCTCGAAGGTGAAGCGCGGCATCTTGGTGACGACGTAGTCGATCGTCGGCTCGAAAGACGCCGGTGTCACCCGCGTTATATCGTTGTCCAGTTCGTCCAGCGTGTAACCGATGGCCAGCTTCGCGGCGATCTTGGCAATCGGGAAGCCGGTCGCCTTGGAGGCCAGGGCGCTGGAACGCGATACGCGCGGGTTCATCTCGATCACGACGAGCTTACCGGTCTCTGGGTCGACCGCGAACTGAACGTTCGATCCGCCGGTATCCACCCCGATCTCCCGCAAGCAGGCGATCGAGGCGTCGCGCATGATCTGGTATTCCTTGTCCGTGAGCGTCAGCGCCGGCGCGACGGTTACGCTGTCGCCAGTATGAACGCCCATAGGATCGACGTTCTCGATCGAGCAAATGATGATGCAGTTGTCCGCGCTATCGCGGACCACCTCCATCTCGTATTCCTTCCAGCCCAGGACCGATTGCTCGATCAGGATCTCGTGTACCGGCGAGGCGCGCAGGCCGCTGCGCACGATCTCCTCGTACTCATCGTCATTGTAGGCGATGCCGCCGCCGGTGCCGCCGAGCGTATACGAGGGGCGGATGATCGCCGGGACGCCGACGTATTCGCGCGCCGCCATCGCGTCCTCGTAGGCGCGGACGATCCGGGCCCGCGGGCTTTCCAGGCCGACCTTGTCCATGGCATCGCGAAAGCGCCAGCGATCCTCGGCCTTTTCGATGACGTCGGGACGGGCACCGATGACTTCGACGCCGAGGCGCTGGAGCGTGCCGTCGTGCCAAAGCTCCATCGCCGTGTTGAGGCCGGTCTGGCCACCCATTGTTGGCAGCAGGGCATCGGGACGCTCCTGCTCCAGGATTCGGGCGACGACCGCCGGTTCGATCGGCTCGATGTAGGTGGCGTGCGCGAGACCGGGATCGGTCATGATGGTCGCGGGATTGGAGTTCACCAGGACGACCCGGTAACCCTCCTCCTTCAGCGCCTTGCACGCCTGAGCGCCGGAATAGTCGAATTCACAGGCCTGGCCGATAATGATCGGGCCGGCGCCGATGATCAGGACGGACTTGATGTCGGTGCGTTTGGGCATGGACACTCGTAACCAGGACGCGCCGAGCGGCCCGACGGCACGGCGCTGGGTTTCCACTGGGGCTGCGGGCTGGAGCCGCTATATGCCACGGTCAAGAGCCAAAGGAAACCCCTCTATCATTAGTTGCGTTATATAAAAAATATAAACGTAATTCGAGAGTTCCCGGTGCCTGTCGGACAAGGAGGGGGCCGGAAGCGGGTGCTCCCGGCCCGATATCCCACATCCAGGCGACAGTTGTCACATTTGCGGCGGCATCAGGACCTTGTCGATCACGTGGATGACACCGTTGTCGGCTTCGATGTCCGCCTGGGTGACCTCGGCATACTTCGTCCGATCCTCGAAGACGGCGTTGCCGATCAGAACGGTTCCCGCTACGCCTTGAATGTAGACATTGGATCCTTCGACCGTCTCGACGTGCTGCTGGTTGCCCATCACGTCGGCGGCCATGACCCTGCCCGGAACCACGTGATAGGTAAGCACCTGACGCAGCTTGTCCCGGTTCTCGGGCTGTAGCAGTGAGTTCAGGGTATCGCTTCCAACGCCCTCGAAAGCCCTGTCCGTCGGTGCGAACACCGTGAACGGGCCCTCGCCGCGCAGCGTCTCGACAAGGCCGGCGGCTTCGAGCGCCTTGGTGAGGGTCGTGAAATTGCCCGCCTCCACGGCCGTATCGACGATATCGGCCGCCTTGGCCTGTGTGGCGAGAGCCGACGTTGCGACGGCCAGCATCAACGCCGCAAATAATGCCTTGAACTGCATTAGGAACCTCCCGTCGTTGTGATTTGGTACCCTTGATACGCCGGGGAGCGGCCTTCGGATCCAAAATCATTCGAGGGAGGTTCAGGCGCGGGCCTCCTCGATCATGCCGATGAAGCGTTCGAACAGGTAATGGCTGTCATGCGGTCCGGGGCTCGCTTCCGGGTGGTATTGCACCGAGAACGCCGGCGCATCCTTGACCCGAATGCCCTCGTTGGAGCCGTCGAACAGGCTGATGTGGCTCACTTCGACGTTCGCGGGCAGCGACTCCGGGATCACCTTGAAGCCGTGGTTCTGGCTGGTGATCTCCACGCGGCCCGTCGCCAGGTCCTTGACCGGGTGGTTGGCGCCGCGGTGACCCAGGTGCATCTTCTCCGTCGTCGCGCCGAGAGCCAGCGCCATGATCTGATGACCCAGGCAGATACCAAAGGTCGGCTTCCCGGTCTCCAGCAGCTTGCGCACTGTCGGGACGGCGTACTCACCGGTGGCGGCCGGATCGCCGGGACCGTTGGACAGGAAGATGCCGTCGGGCTCGTGGCGCAGGATGTCCTCCGCGCTGGCGCTGGCCGGCACCACAGTGACATGGCAGCCGAGACCGGCGAGGTCGCGCAGGATATTTCGTTTGGCCCCATAGTCGACAGCGACGACCCGATATTTCGGACTGTCGGCGTGGCCGTAGCCGCCCTCCAGCGTCCAGGGCGTCTGCGTCCAGGTGTAGAGCTGCTGGCAGGTCACCTCCTTGGCGAGGTCCATACCTTCCAGCCCAGGCCAGTCCAACGCTTCCCGCGCGGCCCGGTCGATATCGAGCTTGCCTTCGGGATCGTGCAGGACGACGCCGTGGGGCGCGCCAAGATCGCGGATGCGGCGTGCCAGACGCCGGGTATCGAGGCCGCTGATCCCAACGATGTCCTGGTTCCTGAGCCAGGTGTCGAGATGTTGCGCCGCGCGCCAGTTCGACGGCTCGGTGATGTCGGCGCGCAGGACCACACCCCGGCAGGCAGGCGTCGTGGCTTCCAGATCTTCCAGGTTGGCACCGACGTTACCGATGTGCGGGAAGGTGAAGGTGATGATCTCGCCCGCATAGGACGGGTCGGTCACGATTTCCTGATACCCGGTCATCGAGGTGTTGAAGCAGACCTCCCCAACGGAGCGCCCGCGCGCCCCGACGCCGTGGCCCCAGAACACCGTACCGTCCGCGAGGACAAGGGCGGCCGTCGCATCGGCCGGCCGGTTGGCGGCATCGCTCATGGACAAACAGTCTCCCGTCTATACTGGCGCGCCGCGCGCGGGGCTGGCCGGCAGGGCTTGTGCGCGCGGCCCTTAAAGATATATAGGGCACTCCAAGGCTGTCCGCGAGGCGGGAGTCACCCCGCGCCCGGGCAGCTTTCGTTTAGGGCAAACGCGAGGCACGGTCAAACGCTGCATGCCAGCGTTGCATCATGTCACCTCGCGGGAAGGACGTCGGAATGCTGCGCACGGAATTGAACGACGCGCTGAAGCAGGCGCTGAAGAGCCGCGACCATGGGGCGGCGGCCACCCTCCGGCTGGTGCTGGCGGCGCTCAAGGACCGCGACATCGCCGCGCGCGGCGAGGGCAACGCCGAAGGGATCGGCGAGGAACAGATCCAGCAGATGCTGCAGAAAATGGTGCGCCAGTCCCGCGAGGCGGCCGAGACCTACGACAAGGCCGGCCGCGACGACCTTGCCCAGAAGGAACGCCAGGAAATCGCCGTCATCGAGCGGTTCCTGCCAAAGCAGCTTGGCGAGGCCGAGACCCGCAAGGCCGTGGAGGCGACAATCAACGAACTGGGCGCGGAATCGATCAAGGACATGGGCCGGGTGATGACGCGCCTGCGCGAGCAGTACGCCGGGCGCATGGATTTCTCGAAGGCCAGCGCCGTCGCCAAGGATCGCCTCGCCTGAGCCCGCTCCGACGTTGTCACTGACGGAAGAGTTGTCACTGACGCAAAACCGGCACATCTGTTAGAGTGCGTGCTTTCGATGGGCAGTTCACTTTATGGCCGTACCGTCCGAATTCCTGGAGCGCCTGCGCCAGCTCGTGGTGCTGTCCGACGTCGTCGGGCGCAAGGTGCGGCTCACGAAGCGCGGTCGCGAGTACACCGGCCTCTGTCCCTTCCATAACGAGCGTACGCCCTCGTTCACGGTGAACGACGACAAAGGCTTTTTCCATTGCTTTGGCTGCGGCGAGCACGGCGATGTCGTCGGTTTCGTCATGCGCACCGAAGGCTTGAGCTTTCCCGAGGCGGTGGAGAAGCTCTCGGTCGAGGCTGGCCTGGAGATGCCGCGCTCGTCCCCGGAGGAGCGCGAACGCGAGCAGCGGCGGGGCAGCCTTTACGATGTGGTCGAAGCCGCCTGCGCCTGGTTCGAGGAGCAGCTTGCGGAAAGCCGCTCTGGCGCGGAGGCGCGCGCCTACCTGGAAAGGCGAGGCGTGAGTTCGGAAATGCGCCAGGCCTTCCGTTTGGGCTATGCGCCGGATCGTCGCGGTGCCCTGCGCCAGGCGCTGAATGCACGCGGCATCGGCGACGATCAGCTTGCCGCCGCCGGACTGGTGAAGCAGCCCGAGGACGGCGGGGCGGTGCGCGATTATTTCTTCAATCGCGTGATCTTCCCGATTACCGACCGCCGGGGAAAGGTGATCGCCTTCGGTGGACGGGCACTAGGAGATTCGCCGGCGAAGTATCTGAATTCGCCTGACGGCGAGTTGTTCCACAAGGGCCGGGTGCTCTACAATCTCGCCCGCGCTCGCCAAGCCGCGCGGGACAGCGGCGAGCTGATCGTCTGCGAGGGCTATATGGATGTGATCGCCCTGGCGCAGGCCGGGTTCCAGGCGGCGGTTGCACCGCTGGGCACGGCGATCACGCCCGAGCAGATTCGTGAACTCTGGCGCCTGTCGGCGGAGCCCAATATCTGCCTGGACGGCGACACCGCCGGCCGGCGTGCGGGTTACCGCTTGGTGGAGCGCGCCTTGCCCGAGTTGAAACCGGGCTTCTCGCTTCGCTTCGCGCTTCTGCCGCAGGGCGAGGATCCGGACAGCCTGGTGAACGGGCAGGGGGCGAAGGCGTTCCGGCAGGTTCTGGAGACGGCGCGCCCGCTGGCCGACCTGCTGTGGATGAAGGAGACGGAAGGCCGCCGCGTTGACACGCCGGAGCGCCGCGCCGGCCTGCGCCACGCGCTTTTGCAGAGTGTGCGCGGAATCGCGGACGCCGGCGTGCAGCGGGCCTATCGCGATGAGATGGAGCAGCGCTTCGAGGCTGCCTTCGGCTTCGTGCGAAAGGGCCGCCGGGGCGGACGGGCGGGGCCCCGCGATGGCCGCGGCTCGGGCGGCGGGCATCGCGACATGGGCGGTGCGTTGGCAGGGCCCGCGGCACGGCAGCCGGTGTCGATGCTGCAGCGCAGGCAGGAACAGGCCCTGCTGGCGACGCTGATCAATCATCCGGGTCTGCTCGCCGATTTCGCCGAGGAACTTGCCGAAGTCGAATTGAGCGGTCGCGACCTCGACCGTTACAGGCGGGCGTTACTGGACCTCGCCGCCGAGCGGCAAGACCTTGACACCGTTGAAATCCGTCGCCACTTGCGCCAATTAACGGAGGACGCGGCGGTTGACGCGCTGCTCAATCGCGATCTCTATCGGCTTTGGCCGTTCGCCGAGCCGGGCGCCACGGTGCAGGACGCACGAGAGGGCATTCGGCACATACTCGACCTCTATCGAGAGCGCTCCGCGCTTGATGAGACGCGAGAGGAAGGCCGGCGGTTGGCGGAGGCGATGGACCGGGAAAGTCTGGCGCGACTGGAAGCAAAACAAAAGGCGGTTCATGACGGCCCAAGCCGTCGCGTCGATTTCGACCGACTGGGTGGTGCGAAGGACACGTGAACGAGGTCCTGTTACGGGGCCGGCACGTTACCCGACAGGCGATGGGCGGTGTCGATTCCCGGGGCGAAGGCTGATGATATGACGATTGTGGGTTCCTTGGGGGCAGAGGATTTCGATGGCGAGTAAGGCGACCGAGACAGAGGCGACCGAAACGCGCGAGGAGTCCGGCGACGGACCGCTGATGGATACAACCAATGCGGCCGTCAAGAAGCTGCTGCAGCGTGCCAAGGAGCGTGGTTTCGTCACGTATGACGAGTTGAACCAAATTCTCCCGCCCGAACAGGTTTCCTCGGAACAGATCGAGGACACGATGTCGATGCTCTCGGAAATGGGCATCACCGTGATCGAGGGCGAGGAGCAGGACGACGGCGAAGCGGCCGCCGCGCCGGCGAACGCCGAGGACGAGGAAGAGGAAGAGAGCGGCTCCCGCGCGGTCGGCAACATCGACGAAGAGGATATCGGCCGCACCGACGACCCCGTGCGGATGTACCTGCGCGAGATGGGCTCGGTCGAATTGCTGTCGCGCGAGGGCGAGATCGCCATCGCCAAGCGGATCGAGGCCGGCCGCGAGAAGATGATCGGCGGCATCTGCGAAAGCCCGCTGACCATCAAGGCGCTGATGTCGTGGTACGACGCGCTGAAGGAAGGCCAGATTCTACTGCGCGACATCGTCGATCTGGAAGCGATGTACGGCGGCGGTCCGGACGGATCGGTTGCCAGCGGCGCGGCGCCTGAGGGCGCCATGGCGCGCGGCACGACCGAGGAGCGCATGAGCAGCGGCGACATTTCCCGCGACCCCGTGGCGGAACGGGCCCGCCGTGCCCCCGTGGGCAACGGCTCGGCCGAGCAGTCCAACGAGAAAGGCGCCGCGGACGGCGAGCAGCGCGCCGCCGGCGAGAGCGACGACGAGGAAGAAGAGGAGTCCGAAGGCGAGGGCAACTCTCAGGTGATTTCCGGCCTCGATGACGACGACGAGGACGAGGACGAAGAAAGCTCGATGTCGCTGGCGGCAATGGAGGAAGCCCTCCTGCCGCAGGTGCTTGAAACCTTCGAGCAGATCGCCGAGACCTACAAGAAGCTTGCCAAGGTCCAGAACAAGCGTCTGGCCCATCTGCAGGCCGGCGAGGATGTGCCGCAGCAGACCGAGAAGCGCTATGAAAAGCTGAAGGCGGAACTTGTCGAGCACGTCAAGACGGTGCGCTTCAACAACGCCCGTCTGGAGCAGCTTGTCGAGCAGCTCTATACGCTGAACAAGTCACTGATCACCCTGGAAGGCAAGCTGCTTCGCATGGCCGAGCGCAGCGGCGTCCAGCGTCAGGACTTCCTGAACCAGCACTATGGCCGCGAACTCGACCCCACGTGGCTGGAGGACGTCTCGCAGCTTCCGAAGAAGGGCTGGCAGCGCTTCAACGAGCGGCACAGCAACGATATTACCCGCCTGCGTGGCCAGATCGTCGAGGTTGCCGACGAGACCGGCGTGCCCATCGGCGAGTTCCGGCGCATTGTCAAGACGGTGCAGAGCGGCGAGAAAGAGGCCAGCCGCGCCAAAACCGAGATGGTCGAGGCCAACCTGCGCCTGGTGATCTCCATCGCCAAGAAGTACACGAACCGGGGCCTTCAGTTCCTGGACCTGATTCAGGAGGGCAACATCGGCCTGATGAAGGCCGTCGACAAGTTCGAGTACCGCCGCGGCTACAAGTTCTCCACCTACGCAACTTGGTGGATCCGGCAGGCGATCACCCGCTCCATCGCCGATCAGGCGCGTACCATCCGCATTCCTGTGCACATGATCGAAACGATCAACAAGCTGGTGCGCACCAGCCGGATGATGCTGCACGAGATCGGTCGCGAGCCGACGCCGGAGGAGCTTGCCGAGCGCCTGCAGATGCCGCTGGAGAAGGTTCGCAAGGTTCTCAAGATCGCCAAGGAGCCGGTCAGCCTGGAAACCCCGATCGGCGACGAGGAGGACAGCCATCTCGGCGACTTCATCGAGGACAAGAACGCGGTGATTCCGCTGGATGCGGCGATCCAGTCGAACCTGCGCGAGACGACGACGCGCGTTTTGGCTTCGCTCACGCCGCGCGAAGAGCGTGTTCTGCGTATGCGCTTCGGCATCGGCATGAACACCGACCATACGCTTGAGGAGGTCGGCCAGCAGTTCTCGGTCACCCGCGAGCGTATCCGCCAGATCGAGGCGAAGGCCCTGCGCAAGCTGAAGCACCCCAGCCGCAGCCGCAAACTGCGCAGCTTCCTGGACACCTGAGAACCGAACTTACCGGGGCGGTTGGACCGTTACAGCGGATTTTCCGGCGTCGGCCGGTTAGCCGCAATCTGGGGTTTCCAGCCGCTCCAGTTCGCTCAAGGTCCCATCCACGGTGAAATCGCCGTAGTCGATCTTGAGATTACCGACGACACCGTTGTCGTACAGGCGAATGGTTTGTTCGCTCTCTGGCGTGCCGTTCCGTTCGTCGGGCGGATAGAAAGCAAGCTGTACGCGCCATGAGGGGACATCGCGCAACAGCGACGTATCCAATTCGCTCGGCTGCTCGCTCATATCCTCGAGAACCACCGCGTTGACGGCGAACAGGCCGCCGTCCTCCCCGGTTCCATCGAAAACATGCCGGAACATGAACTGATCGCCGCTTCGTGCGGCGGCCAGGACCGCCTCCGTGTGCGCCTTCGGCAGCATTGTGTCCTTCGGCAGATCGAAGGTGCGCTCCTCCGGTTCGCGCTGGTGCACGGTTCCGCCACCCTCGGGCTTCAGGGTTACCTTGCCACGCACAAGCTCGGTTTCCTCGCCGTTGCGAAAGCGGCGGAGGAAGTAGCGGAAACGCTGGCCGTCGTCTGATTCCCATGCGCTGAACGCCCATGAAAGGTCGCTACCTCCACGCTCTGCGAAGCTCACGGACAAATGAGCACGATACTCCATCGCCCAGCCGTTGCAGACGTCCTTCCAGATGAACTCCATCGTGCCGTCCACGCTTGAGACGCTCTGCGCGCGGGCGGCGGCAAGCTCCACGTCGTAGACCGCACGATGCGCCAGCAGTTCGGCTGTGCCTGCCGACGCCTGTCCGGCCACCGCCGTGAGGCCAGTCGTTAGCGCAACGGCCACCAGGCGAATCCGCCCGCTATATCGTGGTGGAATCCGGCTCATCGTCGCTCCCGTGCTGCCCAACGCCGCAAGCGGGCATGCGCTTCATAGGCGGTGCTGGCGTGTTATTCGCGATCAAGCCTAGCAGTCCGTATGAACTGCGCAAATGGCGTTGAATTCGCAACGAATTGATTTGGGGGAGCCTGGGCCATGGCCGATACGCCAGTCGTCTTTGTTACACGCAACGTCCCCGACGCCGTGGAGGCGCGGCTGCGGCGTGGCTATACGCCGCGCATCAACGATTCCGATCGCGCGCTGTCGGCGGACGACATCGTTGCGGGTGCGGAAGGCGCGGATGCGCTGGTGGTGACCCCGCCGGACAAGGTCACGGCCGAGGTTATCGACCGCTTGCCCGGGTCGGTAAAGGCGATCGGCTGCTTCTCCGTCGGCACCAATCACGTCGACCTGGATGCGGCGAAGGCCCGCGGCCTTGTCGTGACCAACACCCCTGGCGTCCTGACGGAGGCGACGGCCGACATCGCCATGCTGCTCATCCTCGGCGCGACCCGCCGCGCCTGGGAAGGCCAGGCAATGCTGCGCGGCGACGACTGGCACGGATGGACGCCCACCCAGCTTATGGGGGTGGAGCTGTCGGGTAAGCGCCTCGGCATCCTCGGCATGGGCCGGATCGGCCAGGCCGTCGCCCGTCGGGCCGAGGGCTTCGGCCTCAAGGTCCACTACCACAACCGTCGGCGCCTTTCGCCCGATGAAGCGCGCGGCGCGACCTATCACGACACGCCGGAAAGCCTGCTGGCGGTGTCCGATATCCTGTCGCTGCACTGTCCGGCCACCCCTGAGACGCAAGGCTTCCTGAACGCGGAACGGATAGAGCGATTGCCGACGGACGCCGTGGTGATCAACACCTCGCGCGGCGATGTCGTCGATGACGACGCACTCATCGCGGCGCTGCGCAGCGGACGCCTGTTCGCCGCCGGGCTGGACGTCTTCGTCGGCGAGCCGAATATCCACCCGGATTATCGCAAGCTGGACAACGCCTATCTGCTGCCGCACCTCGGCAGCGCGACGGTCGAGACACGCAACGCAATGGGCTTCAAGGTGCTGGATAACCTGGATGCCTTCTTCGCCGGACAGGAACCGCCCGATCGCGTCGCCTGAGAATCTGACTAGGCGAAGTTTTCTAGGCAAATTCAACCTAATGTAAGGAAAAATTTGCCGAGCTACTTTTTCCATAGCGGGCATGTTTGTCTGAGCATGGGCGAGGGCGCGTCAACCCCTTGTATCGACTCGATGCCGCACGCCCGACACAAGCTGTGACAGTTTTGTGGCACGACCTTTGCTTGTCGATCCGGCGGGGGACGATTGTGAGGGGAGGACGACAGTGCCACAGGATGCATCCTTGGCTCTGGTCGGAACGGAGGACGAGGCGGCGCCGGATCTTGCCGAGGCGGCGGCATCCCTGCGCACTCTGGCCGACAATCGCGACGTCGATGAGCCTATCCGTCAAGCCATGGACGCGCTTCTCTCGGCCGCCGAAGAGGCGCAGCGGCGGCTGGCCGAACAGGATGCCCGTATCCAGCAGCTCTTGGACCTGTCCGTCACCGACGAGTTGACGGGACTGTTGAACCGCCGAGGCTTCCTGGCGGAGCTGCGACGGGCGCTGGCGCGGTCCAGGCGTAGCGGCGAAACCGGCATGGTTCTGTTGTGCGACCTGGATCGCTTCAAGGCGATCAACGACACCTACGGGCACCCGGCCGGTGACGCGGCGCTGATCGTCGTGGCGCAATTGCTGCAGAACAACGTGCGTGGAACCGATTCCGTGGCCCGGCTTGGCGGGGATGAGTTCGCGGTGCTACTGGCCGACGCTTGCACCGAGGCAGTCAAGCCCAGGATCGACTCCATCAAGGACAAGCTATCCGGCCTGATGGTGGACTGCGGCGACGTGCATGTGCCGCTCAGTGCAAGTGTCGGCCATGCGAAGTACGGCCCGAACAGCGATTGCGACCTGCTGATCTCGATGGCCGACAAGGCGCTTTATCGGGCGAAGACCGAGCAGCCCCGTCGTGTCCCACCGGCCGCAAGCGACTACGGCGTGCTTATCCACCCCTAGGCGATTCTGGGACGGGCCCGTGCAGCCGTATCAGGACGATGCGGCCTGCTTTGCCTCTGGAGTCATCAGTGAAATGATGCGCACCGCGCCGCTGTCGGCGGCGAGGGCAATCTGGCCGCGTTTCAAGGCCAGCGCGTCGGCGCCGAATATCTCGTAGCGCCAGCCGTGCAGGGCCGGGACGTCGGCGCTGTCATCGGCGGCGATCTGTTCCAGGTCGGCGGAGGTCGCGACCAGCTTCTGGGCCACGCCGTTCGCCTCGCAGCGCGCCTTCAGCAACACCTTCAGGAGTTCCACCGTCGGCCCCAGGCCGTTCGGCATGTCCGGTTTGCGCGGCGGCAAGGGACGCTCGTCCCGTGGCAGAGCCAGCGCGCGTTCGACCGCTTCCAAGACGCCCGTGCCGACCCTGCCGCGGGCGAAATCGCCGCTGAGACCGCGGGTGCGGGCCAGTTGCTGTGGCGTGCGCGGGGTGTGCGCGGCAATATCCTGGATCTGCTCGTCGCGCAGGACGCGGTTGCGAGGCACGTCGCGGCGCTGCGCCTCCCGCTCGCGCCAGGCCGCCATCTCGCGCAGCACGGCCAGGTATTTCCGGTCGGAGGATCGCGGCTTCAGCCGGCGCCATGCTGTCTCTGGATCCATGTCATATGTTGCCGGATTGGTAAGCTGCGCCATCTCCTCGTCGAGCCAGGCCGCGCGGCCAGATTCGTCGAGTTGCTTACGCAGCGTCCGGTAGATCTCCCGCAGGTGCGTCACATCGGCCAGCGCGTAGTCGAGTTGCCGCTCGGTCAGCGGGCGCTGGGACCAGTCGGCGAAGCGCGAGGACTTGTCGATCCTGGCGCCCGTCACCTTGCGCGCCAACGTGTCGTAGCCGACCTGCTCCCCGAAGCCGCAGACCATGGCGGCGACCTGGGTATCGAAGATCGGCGCCGGCAGCGCGCCGTCCATCTGCTGGTGGAAGATCTCCATGTCCTGGCGGGCGGAATGGAACACCTTGACGATGCCGGTGTCGGCCAGCAGGCGCAGCACCGGCGTCAGGTCGATGCCCTCGGCCAGCGCGTCCACCGCGGCTACCTCGTCCGGACCGCCAAGCTGGATCAGGCACAGCTTCGGCCAGTAGGTGCTGTCGCGCAGGAACTCGGTGTCGACGGCCACATAGGGCGCCTCGGACTGTCGGGCGCAGAACGTGGCCAGTGAGTCGTTGTCGGTGATTAGCGTCATTATCGTATATATATGTCGATAATCGCCGCGGCGAAACCCGAAGTTGCTATATGGCGAGGGTTGTCCCGCGCCCTTGACATCGCGGCGGCCGCGCTGTCTCTTGCCCGCGCCCGAGCGGCTCAAGATCATCAGGAACGACCGAGAATCAAGGCGAAGGACATGCATCCTTACCGCACGCACACCTGCGGCGAACTGCGCGCCGGCAACGTCGGCGAGACCGTCCGCCTCTCCGGCTGGGTTCATCGCAAGCGCGACCACGGCCAGCTTCTGTTCGTGGACCTGCGCGACGACTTCGGCGTCACGCAGGTGGTCACCGACGTCTCCAGCGAGCTTTTCCCCGAGATCGAGCGGGTGCGCGTGGAAAGCGTGATCAAGGTGACCGGCACGGTCGTCAAGCGCTCGGACGAGACCATCAACCCGCGCCTGCCCACCGGCGAGGTGGAACTGCGGATGGAAGCGTTCGAGGTTCTCTCGACGGCCGCGCAGGTGCCCCTGCAGGTCAACTCGGACGAGGACGCCGGCGAGGAGGTGCGCCTGCGCTATCGTTTCCTGGATCTGCGACGTGAGCGCATGCACCGCAACATCAAGCTGCGCTCGGACGTCATCTCGTCCATCCGTCGGCGCATGACGGAGCAGGGCTTCCGCGAGTTCCAGACGCCGATCCTGACGGCCTCCAGCCCCGAGGGCGCGCGCGATTTCCTGGTGCCCAGCCGGCTGCACGCGGGCAAGTTCTACGCGCTGCCCCAGGCGCCGCAAATGTTCAAGCAGCTCCTGATGATGGCGGGCTTCGACAAGTACTTCCAGATCGCGCCCTGCTTCCGCGACGAGGCCAGCCGCGCCGACCGTTCACCGGGCGAGTTCTACCAGCTCGACTTCGAGATGAGCTTTGTCACCCAGGACGACGTTTTCAATGCGATCGAGCCGGTGCTGACCGACGTCTTCGAGGAATTCGCCGGCAATCGCTCGGTAACGAAGCCGCCGTACCCGCGCATCCCCTATGAAGAGGCGATGCTGAAGTACGGCACCGACAAGCCGGACCTGCGCAACCCGATCGAAATCGCGGAAGCGACGGAGCCGTTCCGCAACTCGGGCTTCGGCATCTTCGCCAAGGCCATCGAGAAGGGCGCCGAGATCCGGGCCATCCCCGCGCCCGGCGCGGCGGCGCGTCCGCGCAGCTTCTTCGACAAACTGAACGCCTGGGCGCAGAACGAGGGCAAGCCGGGCCTCGGCTATATCGTCTTCGCCGAGGGCGGCGAGGCCAAGGGGCCCATCGCGAAGAACCTGGACGAGCACCGCCTGCACATGATCAAGGAGGCCGCTGACGTCGGCGACGGCGATGCGGTGTTCTTCGTCTGCGACAAGAAGGCGGATGCCGAGGATTTCGCCGGCGTCGTCCGCACGCGGGTGGGCCAGGAACTCGACCTCATCGAGAAGGATACCTACAAGTTCTGCTGGGTGGTCGACTTCCCGATGTACGAGCTGGACGAGGAAACCGGCCGGATCGAGTTCTCGCACAACCCGTTCTCCATGCCGCAGGGCGGCCTCGACGCGCTGGAACACGAGGATCCGCTGGCCATCAAGGCCACGCAGTACGACATTGTCTGCAACGGGATTGAGCTGTCGTCCGGTGCCATCCGGAACCACTTGCCGGAGGTGATGTACCGCGCCTTCGGCATCGTCGGTTACACGCCCGAGCAGGTGGAGGAGCGCTTCTCCGGCCTCCTGAGCGCTCTGAAGTACGGTGCGCCGCCGCATGGTGGCTGCGCGCCGGGCATCGACCGGATCGTCATGCTGCTGGCGGACGAGCCGAATATCCGCGAAATCGTCGCTTTCCCGATGACCCAGCGGGCGGAAGACCTGATGATGGGTGCTCCGGCGGAAATACCGGAAGAGAGGTTGAAAGAACTTCATCTCAAAGTCGCACTACCGCCGAAGCGGCAATCGCAGTCCGGTGAGGGTGAGAAGAAGACGGCTGCCGGATCTTAATTGATTTTAAGTTCTTGCCCTGTTGAATGACGTTTACCCCTCGGTTTATTCTCGAAACCGGGGACAACGCGAGGAGCAGGGCTTGGCGAAAGCTCTTTTGGCCGCGACAACCGGGCTGCTGCTGACCGGCTGCGCGGGCATCCCGCCGGCGGTCACGATCGCGACCACCGCGATCGACGGCGTAAGCTGGCTGGCCAGCGGCAAGACGATGACCGATCACGCGATTTCCGAGGTGGCCGGACAGGACTGCCGGCTGATCGGCATCGTGGAGGAAGGAGAGGTCTGCAAGGACCGGCCCGACTACGAACCCGCGGTGGTCGCAACGCTGAAGCCGCTGCCGGAAACCGGAACGCGCGTTGCCGCCCACCCGTCGGCAAGCAGCGATCCGATGGTTCTCCCCGGGCGACTTGAATACTTGGCGTCCGCGCTGGAGGGGCGGGGCTTGGCAACCGCCGCGCCGCGTGACACTAAGCCGGAGCCGGCTGACGTTGCCGCTTTCGCGCCGATGCGGGCCGCGCGCGGCTTCACCGGACGTCCTGGGAGCGTGGCCGGCGGCGACGACCTGATGCGGACGCCCTACCTCGGCTCTGGCCTCCCGGAACCGATCGAGGGTTAGAGTTTCAAGCGATCCAGGGTTGTCCCCCCGCATGCGACGGCCGGGTATCCGGCATGCTTGTCGGAAAAAATCGTGCGCGTTGCCAAGGCGTTGCCGCGCCCCTACAGTGCCGTCTGCATGCAGCCAAGGGGAGGAGACGTGGCAAAGCCGCGAACGCCGCGTCAGGACGGCTTCTTCATGCCGGCGGAGTGGGAGTCGCACAGCCGCTGCTGGATTGCGTGGCCGGTGCGCGAAGACCTCTGGGGCGAGCGGATCGACGCCGCGCGCGAGGCTTATGCGGAAGCGGCGCGAGCCATCTCCCAGTTTGAGCCTGTCACCGTCATCGCCGATCCGGAACACGTTGCCGATGTCAGCTTGCTGTGCGGCGACGGTATCGGCTGCCTGCCAATGGACCACGACGACTCGTGGCTGCGCGATACCGGCCCGACGTTCGTCGCCGACGGGGCGGGCAACGTCGCCGGCGTGAACTGGGTCTTCAACGGCTGGGGTGAGCGCTATACGCCCTACGACCGCGACGCGGCGATGGCCTCCGCCCTGCTGGAGCGCCTGGATATACCCGCCTACGAAAGCACGCTGGTGCTGGAGGGCGGCGCGATCCACACGGACGGCGACGGGACGCTGCTGACCACGGAATCGGTGATCTTCGACCCCAATCGAAACGGCGGCCGCCAGCGCGACGAGGTCGAGGCGGAACTGCGCGAGTTGCTGGGAATCGAGACCGTTATATGGCTTGGCGAGGGCCTGCAGGACGACGATACCGGCGGGCATGTGGACAACCTGGCCTGCTTTGCCCGGCCTGGCGTGGTGCTGGCGCTGACCAGCAAGGACCCGGATGATGGTAACTATGCGGTCCTGCAGGACAATCTCGACCGCCTTCGCGCGGCGACGGACGCACGGGGCCGCAAGCTTGAGGTGATCCAGATCGAGCAGCCGGCGGCCCGCAAAGGCGACGACGGTCAGAGGCTCGCGCTGTCCTATATCAACTTCTACCTTGCCAACGGCGCCGTCATCGTCCCGTCGTTCGAGGATCCGAAGGACGACCCGGCCGCACAGGCAATCGGCAAGGCGTTCCCGAACCGGAAGCTGCTGCAGATGCCGGCCCTGGACATCATCCACGGTGGCGGCGGCTTGCACTGCATTACGCAGCAGCAGCCAAGCGGCGTCGTGGAGACCGGTTAGCGCAGTGGCGCGCGGCGCGGGAGCGCCTCAGTCGGACGGCTCGCCGTCCTCGGCGATGCCCCAAATCCTGGCGTGATCCTGGGCACGGTGTGGCTGGATCACCTTGAAGCTTTCGCGCACGCCGTCGGGACCGGGCTCGCGTTCCACGGCCAGCAGCGTGTGCAGCTTGTGCTCGCAGAGTTCGGCGGCATAATCCGCCTCTTCCCGCGCAACAGGCAGGGCGGCAGCGAGATCGGGCGCGCCGTAGTGTTCGACGAAATGCCGGGCCAGCCGTTCGATGACCTGGAAAAACGTCGCCTCGTCGATCTCGGCAACCTCGACGAAGGTCGCACGGCCGAAGCTTTCCGTGCCCAGCCAGCCACTGGCGAAGGCCAGGGCCTGCTTCCGTTCCAGCGTGTCTGGATCGACGTCGGCGAACGCAAAGCCACCGGGCACGGCCGGCTCGCCCGGCTGTGCCGCATGCTCGAACACGCGCGGGTCGGAGGCGTCAAGGCGGATTACTCGCGGGAATTTCATGGCTTAAGCAGCCTAGCGGAGAAGCGCGCTACGGCCAAGATACGCTCGGCTTTCCTGAAGGTGGCGCGCAATGGCAGAGACAGTTCAGCGCATCCGCACCTGATTGCCGACGTAGAGTGCGACGGCGCCGGTGCGGTTTTGCACGCGCAGCTTCTCGTAAAGGTTCTTGAGGTGGAACTTCACCGTGTTCAGCGAAATCCCCAGATGCTTGGCGATCTGGCCGTTGGTCGAACCCTGGGCCAGCGCCGATAGAAGCTGCATCTCGCGTTCGGTGAGCTGATCGAAGGGGTCATTGTAAAGCGCGCGCACGTCCAGGCGCGGGAACACCATCTGGCCCTGTGCCACGGCCGCAACGATCTCGATCAGCCGCTCCGGTGACTCCCGCTTGGAGCAGAAGGCCGCGCCGCCAAGGGCCATCACCTGGCGCGGAACGTCGGCATCGAGAATCCCTGTATAGACCACGATCGCAGCCGTGGACTGCCGGTCGCGCAGGCGGGCGAGCACGTCGCGGCCGTCGAGATGCGGCATTACCCAGCCGACCACACCCACATCGAACGATTCGTCCTCGCTCACCTGCAGGAACTGCTCGCCGTCGCTGACCGTGGCGACCACGCGGAACCGGCCGTCCTCGCTGAACAGCTGGCGCAACCCCGCGAGCACGAGGTTGCTCTTGTCGGCGATGACGATGTCGATCGGTCGATTCATGAGCGTTGCCCCGGCCCGCGCGGTACGGGCCTTCCCATCCCCGAATTCCGGTGAAGGTAATAATTCTCCCCTATTTCATCAGGCATGGTTGACTGGCCACGGCGGGTTTCCATCAGATTCCGACAACGTGGAAATCCCTTCGCTACGCCCGGCAAACCGCGGGTTTCGGGCTGGTGGGAGGCCGTTACCGAAGAGCATGGTAAGCCGGCCACCCATGCGGGTAGGTTGTCTGCCACCCGAAGGATTTTCGGACCCTGACGCGTGGTGTGTGGTCATTTTCCCGTGCCCTGCGCAATCTCCTCCACTACCGCCGGATGTCCCGAAGGCGGGGTTGGGAGGAGATGCCATGACGACGCTGACCGATAAGGCCGCCACCGCGATCCGCCTCGATCTGGGCGAGCAGCACGGGCGCCTGCGCTTTGCGGAACTGCTGTCCGGGCTTCACCCCGGAACGCGGGTGACCGTCGTGATCGGCGGCGAGCCCGGCCGTGGCCGCGCTGCTCTCCCCGCAAGCGCCGCAAGCTATGCCAGCGCGATGCGCGAGGTCGAGGCCAGCGTCTACGACGCAGTCTGACGCGCCGTGCGCGCCGGAACCTCACGGAAAACATTCGAAACGAACGCCACAAGCAAAAGCAGGGGTCGCAACGCCATGCCCGGCTATAACCACCTTTTCATTCCCGGTCCCACGAACGTGCCGGACAGTCTGCGCCGTGCCGTCGATCTTCCGATGGAGGACATGCGCGCGCCGGACTTCCCGGAGTTCACGCTGCCGCTGTTCGAGGACCTGAAGAAGGTCTTCCAGACTGAAACGGGCCAGGTTTTCCTGTTTCCCGGCTCGGGCACCGGCGGCTGGGAAGCGGCGATCACCAACACGCTGTCACCTGGCGACAAGGTGCTTGCCTCTCGCTTCGGCCAGTTCTCCAACCTGTGGGTGGACCTGTGCCAGCGTCACGGCCTGGAGGTCGAGGCCATCGACGTACCCTGGGGCGAAGGCGTGCCGGTGACTCGCTACGCCGAGGCGCTGGCCGCCGATACGGAGCATCGCATCAAGGCGGTGCTGGTCTGCCATAACGAGACCGCGACCGGCGTCACCAGCGATGTCGCGGCGGTGCGCGCCGCCCTCGACAGCGTCGGCCACCCGGCCATGCTTTATGTCGACGGCGTCAGTTCGATCGCCAGCATTGACTTCCGCATGGACGAGTGGGGCGTCGACGTCGCCGTCAGCGGCTCGCAGAAGGGCTTCATGCTGCCCACCGGCCTGGCCATCGTGTGCGTCAGCCAGAAGGCGCTGGAAGCGCGCAAGTCGGCGAAGCTGAACCGCTGCTACTTCGACTTCGAGGACATGATCCGCACGAACGCCAGCGGCTACTTCCCGTACACGCCTGCGACCACGCTGCTGCGCGGACTGCGGGCATCGGTGGACTACCTGCTGGGCGAGGGCCTGGATAATGTCTTTGCCCGGCACCACCGCATGGCCGAGGGCGTACGCCAGGCGGTGAACGCCTGGGGCCTCAAGCTTTGCGCCGCGACCCCGCATTGGTACTCCGACACTGTCAGCGCAATCTACGTGCCGGAGGGCATCGACAGTGCCGCCGTCGTGCGCCACGCCTACTACCGCTACAACCTGTCGCTCGGCGCCGGCCTCACCAAGGTCGCCGGCAAGGTGTTCCGCATCGGCCACCTTGGCGCCATCAACGAGGTCATGGTGCTGAGTGCACTCGCCGGCACCGAGATGGTACTGCGCGACGTCGGCATCCCGGTGGAGGCGGGCTCGGGCGTGGCCGCCGCCCAGGAGCATTTCCGCGCCACCGCGACGGGCGAGCAGAGCATCGCCGCGGCGGCCCAGTAAGCGCCGGAAAACGAGGGCAGCACGATGGATATCCACGAGTATCAGGCCAAGGAGCTCCTGGTCCGCTTCGGCGTTCCGGTCCCGCGCGGCGGGCTTGCCTACAGCCCCGAGCAGGCCGCCTACCGCGCCCGGGAGATCGGCGGCGAGAGCTGGGTCGTGAAGGCGCAGATCCACTCCGGCGCCCGTGGCAAGGCCGGTGGCATCAAGCTGTGCAACGACCGTCATGACCTCTGGGAGGCGGCCGATTCGCTTCTTGGCAAGACCCTGGTGACGGAGCAAACGGGCCCGCAGGGCAAGGTGGTCTATCGTCTCTACGTCGAGGCGGCGCAGGCCATTGCCCGCGAATACTATCTGGGCCTCGTTCTCGACCGTGCCTCGGAGAGGGTCATGATCGTCGCTTCCGCCGCCGGCGGCATGGAGATCGAGGAGATCGCCGAGCGCCGTCCGGGCAGCGTCCACCGCATCGTCGTCGAGCCTGCCGTCGGCCTGCAGCCGTTCCAGGCGCGCGATCTGGCTTTCCGGCTGGGCTTCAAGGGCGTCGAGGTGCAGCAGGTGGTGAAGACCGTCATGGGCTGCTACCGCGCGTTCCGTGACCTTGACGCGACGATGGTGGAGGTGAACCCGCTGGCCGTCACCCGCGACGACGAGTTGCTTGCCCTCGACTGCAAGATGTCCTTCGACGACAACGCGCTGTTCCGCCGGCCGGAGATCGCCGACATGCGGGACCGCTCGCAGGAGGACCCGCGCGAATCGGCGGCAGCCGACCGGGGTCTCAGCTATGTCGGCCTGGACGGCAACATTGGCTGCATGATCAACGGCGCGGGCTTGGCCATGGCCACGATGGACATGATCAAGCTGGCGGGCGGCGAGCCGGCCAACTTCCTCGACATCGGCGGCGGGGCCACGCCGGACCGCGTGGCCGAGGCGTTTCAGATCGTTCGCGCCGACGAGAATGTGCGCGCGATCCTGGTCAATATCTTCGCCGGCATCAATCACTGCGACTGGGTTGCCCAGGGCCTCGTGCAGGCGTTGGAGAAGACTGGCCTGGACCTGCCCCTGGTGGTTCGCCTCGCCGGCACCAACGTCGAGGAGGGCCGGCGGATTCTCGCCGATAGCGGCCTGCCGATCATCACGGCGACGACCTTGGCGGACGCGGCGGAGAAGGCCGTCGCCGCCGTCGCTACCACGGCCAAGACGGCCGCATACGCGGAGGCGGTGTGAGATGAGCGTGCTGCTCGACGAAACGACCCCGGTCCTCATCCAGGGCTTTACGGGCCGCATTGGCACCTTCCACGCCAAGGAGATGATCGACTACGGCACCAACCTGGTGGGCGGTGTCACGCCCGGTCGAGGTGGCGACCGGCATCTGGATCGCCCAGTCTTCGACACCGTGGCCGAGGCCGTGGCTGAGACCGGCGCGGAAGCCTCGATCATCTTCGTGCCGCCGCCGTTCGCGGCCGATGCGATGATGGAGGCGGCGGAGGCCGGCCTGCGGATGTGCGTTGCCATCACCGACGGCATTCCGGCCCAGGACATGATGCGGGTGAAGCGCTACCTGCGCCGCTACAAGTGGGAGCGCAGGCTGCGCCTTATCGGCCCGAACTGTGCCGGTATCATCAGTCCCGGCAAGGCTCTTCTGGGTTTGATGCCAGATCACATCTACCTGCCGGGCAATGTCGGTATCGTCGGCCGTTCCGGTACGCTGGGCTACGAGGCGGCGGCGCAGATGAAGGAGCTTGGCATCGGCGTGTCCTCCAGTGTCGGTATCGGTGGCGATCCGATCAACGGCAGCTCGTTCAAGGACGTGCTGGAAATGTTCCAGAACGATCCCGAGACGGAAGCCATCGTCATGATCGGCGAGATCGGCGGTCCGCAGGAAGCGGAGGCGGCGGATTACATTCGCGAGCACGTTACCAAGCCGGTCGTCGCCTATATTGCGGGGCTCAGCGCGCCGAAGGGGCGGCGTATGGGCCATGCGGGCGCCATCATCAGCGCCGCAGGCGAGGGTGCGGCCGAAAAGTCCGCCCTGCTGGAAGACGCCGGAGTCAGTATCGCGCCGAACCCCTCGGAAATCGGCTCGACCGTGGCTGCGACGCTGCGGGCCGCTTAGGGCAGGATCGCCTCGGGCTGATCCCCCAAGCCACGTGGCCCGTGGCGTCATCCTGCTCGCCTCTCCCTGTAAGAGCGGCGAAAACGTCGCAACATCTCCTGCGTCGCCGGGTCGCCACAAGGGCGGCCCGGCATTTTTCTTCACGTCTTGAAACCGCGACCCTTCACGATTGCATCGGCGCCCAGCTTCCCGCGAACCCGGTCCATCGCGGCTTCCACCTTGGCATGCCGGCCGATGTCGGGGTCCAGGAGACTCGGCGGATCGGCCAGCGCCGCGTCCACCAAATCGTGGGCGCCGATGCCAATGAGCCGGAACCTGCGCCCGTCCGCCGCCTTGCGGAGCAAAGGTTCCGCCGCCCGGTACAGCCGGTCGGCAAGCCTGGTCGGGTCCTGCAGGCGCTGCGAGCGGGTCAGCGTCTGGAAATCGCGTGTCTTCAGCTTCAGTGTGACGCCATGCCCGGCCAGTCCCGATTTCTTCAGCCGCGCGGCCACGGTTTCGCACAACGGCCACAGGCGCGAAAGCAATTCGTCCGCGTCGGCGACATCGGTGTCGAACGTCGTTTCCGCCGAGATGCTCTTGGTCGGTGCGTTCGGCTCTACCTGCCGCTTGTCCACGCCGCGCGCGAAGCTGTACAGGCGCCGCCCCATCGCCCCATAGCGGGCAATCAGGTCGATTTCCTCGTAGCGGCGGAGGTGGCTGATACGGGTGATCCCGTCGCGGGAGAGGGAGGCCTGCATCGCCTTTCCGACGCCGGAGATGATGCCCACGGGCTTCTCTGCCAGGAAATCCAGCGCCTCGGCCCGGCCAATGGCGGCGAAGCCGCGCGGCTTGTCCAGGTCCGAGGCGATCTTGGCGAGGAATTTGTTGTAGCTGAGGCCGATGGAGGCGGTGACGCCAAGCTCGCGCTCGATGTCCAGCACCAGCCGGGCCAGGCTCCGCGCGGGCCGGCCGCCGTGCAGCGTCTCGATCCCCGAGAGATCCAGGAAGGCCTCGTCGATGGACAGCGGCTCGACCAGCGGTGTGATGTCCTGCATCAGTTCGCGCACGCGCCGCCCGGCGGCGCGGTAGCGGTCCATGTCCGGGCGGATAACGACGGCGTCGGGACAGCGCTCCAGCGCCTTGAACATCGGCATCGCGGAGCGGACGCCGTAGATGCGCGCCACATAGCAGCAGGCGGCCACGACGCCGCGTCGGCCGCCGCCGACAATGACCGGTTTGTCTGCCAATTCGGGGTTGTCGCGCTTCTCGATGCTGGCAAAGAACGCATCGCAGTCGAGATGCGCCAGCGACAACGTCGGCAATTCACCGTGGGCGAACAGGCGGGGCGAGGCGCATTCGGGACAGCGCTCGGCCGGCGTGTCCTCGAACAATGTCAGGCAATCCCGGCACAGGGCCGGCGTCGCCTCGGTCATTGATCCACCTCCGAGAGCGTGCGCACAGCCTCTGCCCGTTCATCCGCCCGCCATAGTCGGGCAGCGCCGCGCACGCCGCTGGAATCGCCGTGCACCGGCGGCACGATACGCGTGTCGACGCGGTCGGAGAAGACATGGGGCTGCAGGCGTTCCGGCAACTCCTCATAGAGGTGTGCCAGGTTCGAGAGGCCGCCGCCCAGGACGATGACGGCCGGGTCCAGGATATTGATGACGCCCGCCAGCGCGCGGGCGAGACGGTCGCAGTAGCGATCCAGGGCTGCCTTGGCTGCCGCTTCACCCGCCCCGGCGCGCATGGCGACCATCCTTGCATCCCCCTCGCGGCCGCTGTTCGCAAGGTAGTCGGCGACCAGCCCCGGACCGGAGAGGAAGGTCTCGATGCACCCGCTGCGCCCGCAGTAGCAGGGTGGGCCGGGGCGCTCGTCGTCCCGTGGCGCGGGCAGGGGATTGTGCCCCCACTCGCCCGCGATCGCGTTAGGGCCGGAAATGAGTTGTCCGCGAACCACGATGCCACCCCCGACACCCGTGCCTAGGATGGCGCCGAAAACTGGCGATTCGTTTGCGGCCGCACCGTCGGTGGCTTCCGACAGGGCGAAACAGTCAGCGTCGTTAGCAAGGCGTACGGGCCGGTCCAGTGCGCGGGCCAGATCGCGCTCGAGGGGCTTACCGATCAACCAGGTCGAATTGGCGTTCTTGACGAGGCCCGTGGCTGGGGAAATCGCGCCCGGAATACCGACCCCGACGCTTGCCCGTGCGTCCAGGTCGCTTTCGATGGCATCGACAAGGCCGCGGACGTCGGCGATGGTGGCATTGTAATCACCTCGCCGAGTCGGCACTCTGCGGCGAGCGCGGCACGCGCCGTCGTGGTCCAGGGCGACGCCCTCTATCTTCGTTCCACCAAGGTCGATACCGATTAACATTATTGGATATACCAAGCATTAACCCTGCAGGTTGTATCAAATAGGCTGTGCCAGGGGCATAGGCGCGCGGCACCGGCATGATTGTGATCATGACAAACGCGCGCGCGGCTTGCTACACAGGCGGTGCATCGGGACCAGAGATCGGAATGCCTGCATGAACAACGGGAATACCAAAACGGTGCTCGTGGTCGAGGACAACGAGTTGAACATGAAACTCTTCCACGACCTGCTCGAAGCGCACGGCTATGCCATCCTGCAGACGAAGGACGGCATGGAGGCGCTGAAGATCGCCCGCGAACACCACCCCGACCTGATCCTGATGGACATCCAGCTTCCGGAAGTCTCCGGCCTGGAGGTCACCAAGTGGATCAAGGAGGACGACAACCTGAAGTCGATCCCCGTCATCGCCGTCACGGCGTTCGCCATGAAGGGCGACGAGGATAAGATCCGTGAAGGTGGGTGCGAGGCCTATATCGCCAAGCCGATCTCGGTGGCAGACTTCCTCGCGACCGTCGAGCGTTTTCTCAGTAACTCGGATCGGACCGGATCGCCGCAACCCGCATGACAGCACGCATCCTTGTCGTCGACGATATCCCCGCAAACGTCAAGCTGCTCGAAGCCAAGCTCTCGGCCGAGTATTACGACGTAATCCCGGCTGCGGACGGGCCGCAGGCGCTGGAAGTGGCGCGCGAGCAAGCGCCCGACATCATTCTGCTGGACGTGATGATGCCGGGGATGGACGGCTTCGAGGTTTGCGAGCGGCTGAAGGCGGATGCCGGCACCGCCCACATCCCCGTCGTCATGGTGACGGCATTGTCGGAGATCTCCGACCGCGTGCGCGGGCTGGAGGCGGGGGCCGACGATTTCCTCTCCAAGCCGGTCAACGACACTGCGCTGTTCGCGCGCGTCCGCTCGCTCGTCCGCCTGAAGATGATGATGGACGAGTTGCGGGTGCGCCAGGAGACGTCCGGCCAGCTTGGCGTTGCCGACGCCGGCGACGACCTGGACGACGCCCCTGCCCGAATTCTGACCGTCGAAAGCAGCGAATATACTGCTGAGCGGACGTGCAAGTACCTGCGCGAAGCCGGGCATACGGTGGATCATGTGGACACCGGGCGTGCCGGGCTGGAGCAAGGGCGCGAGGGCGGCTACGACCTCATCATCGTCGGTATCGACCTGAAGGGTGAGGACGGCCTGCGGCTTTGCTCGCAGTTCCGCTCGCAGGAAGAGACGCGGCACGTCCCGCTGCTGCTGTTGTTGGACGACATGGATCTTCCACGCCTTGCCAAGGGTCTCGACCTTGGCGTCACGGACTATCTGGTGAAGCCTCTGGATCGCGGCGAGCTGTTGGCGCGGGCCCGCACGCAGGTGCGCCGCCGCCGCTATCACGACCGCTTGCGCGCGCGAATCCAGAAAAGCGTCTCGATGGCGTTCACGGACGCGCTGACCGGGCTTTACAACCGGCGTTACCTAACGACGCACCTGGACCGCAAGCTGATGGGGATCGGCGCGACGGGAAAGCCGGTAGCGGTGGCGATCCTGGACGTCGATCACTTCAAGCAGATCAACGACACCTACGGCCATAACGCGGGTGACGAGGTGCTGCAACAGCTTGCGACCGCGCTGCAGGACAACCTGCGCAGCGTCGATCTGGTGGCGCGTTATGGCGGTGAAGAATTCGTCATTGTCATGCCGGATACCGGAAGCGACGCGGCCCAGTGCGTGGCTGAGCGCGTGCGCGGCCGCGTCGTCGAGAACGAATTCAGGGTCGCGGGCGGCGAGACCAGCCTGCCCGTGACCGTTTCCATCGGCGTCGCGGCGACCACCAATGCCGAGGAAATGGCCGAGGACGTGCTGGACCGCGCGGATCAAGCGCTCTATCGCGCGAAGTCGGAGGGACGCAATCGTGTCGTCTCGGCCGATGGAACTGAGGTGCTCTCGCCCGAGGCGGTGAAGACCGGGCTCTGATTGGCCCTGGCCGCGCCCTTCCGAAACGCCTGTCGCGAGCCCCGGTGCGGCGGCATGACGCGGCCGCTTGCGAGGGGCCTTCCCACCCGGCACACTCGTTACCCATCGTACGGCGAGGTCGCATCCCGATGAGTTTTCCCGATGCTGGCGAATTCTGGGACGAGAAGTATGCCGGCGAGCAATATCGCTTCGGCGTGTCTCCCAATGCCTTCCTGGCTGCTCAAGCCGCACGCTTGAAGCCCGGTCTTCGGGCACTTGCGCTTGCCGATGGGGAGGGCCGGAATGGCGTCTGGCTGGCGCGGCAGGGGCTGGAGGTGGTTTCGGTCGATATTTCCCGGCGCGGGATCGCGAAGGCGAAGGCACTGGGAGCGGCCCACGGCGTCGATCTGGATATCCGCCACGGCGACCTGTCCACTTGGGAAATGGGAGAGGCGGCCTTCGACGTTGTCGTCGCCATCTTCATCCAGTTCGCCGGGCCGGACCTTCGCGCGCGCCTTTTCGCGGGAATAAAGCGTGCGCTGAGGCCGGGCGGCCTCCTGATCCTCCAGGGCTACCGGCCGGAGCAGATAGAGTACGGCACCGGCGGACCGCCGTTCGCCGAGAACATGTACACCGAGGAACTGCTACGCGATGCCTTCGGCGACTTCGAGATAGAGCGTCTCGAAAGTCACGACGACGTCATCCACGAGGGTAGCGGGCACGACGGGCTGTCCGCCCTGATCGATCTGATAGCCCGCAAGCCGGCGACGTGAACACGAAAAGGCCGCCGAAAACGGCGGCCCCATCACGCAGTCCGTGTGCCGCACCGGCTTACTTCATCTTCGATTCCTTGAAGATGACGTGCTTGCGCGCCTTCGGGTCGTACTTGCGGAGCTGCAGCTTCTCGGTGGTGGCACGCGTGTTCTTCTTCGTCACGTAGAAATAGCCGGTGTCGGCGGTGCTCACCAGTTTGATCTGCTGCGTCGTTGGCTTGGCCATAACTCTGCGTCCTTGAATCGAGGCTGTTCTGCTGCGCGAACATACTGAGTGGCTGCACGCTGTCAAGCACGGCCAAGCGGTTTGCAGGAGACCCGCCGGTCGCCGCGCCAGAGAAGGCGTTCCACGGGCCGTGTGCCTCCTTGCGCCAAGGCGATGCGCAGATCGCGTGCCAGCGTGAGGACAAGCTGTGTCACCTCCGCCATCGGCAACGCCTCCCACTCTCGCCACGCGATCCAGTCGACCGCTTCGATTTCGCCGTCGCCCGTACCGACTTGGGTGGCTGCGTCGCCGTTGCAGAGGAAAAAGCGGGTATGGAAGCGGATCGGCGAAGCGGTCGGGGTGATCGCCCTAGCCAGGAGATACATCCGGTCGAATGCCGGATGTCGGCCGGCTCGGAGGTAGCTTCTCCAGGGAGTGGTTGTAGCTGACCTCGGCATGCGAAAGCGCACGTCCTCGGTCATGCCTTCGCCGATCAGCAGGCCCGTTTCCTCGAACGTCTCGCGAAGCGCGCACCGGGCGAAGGCCTTCAGTTTCAGGCTGGTGGCCCGGTCGATGCCGGGTGGCTGGGCAGGCATGGTTTCCGTGTAGCCGCTCGGCCGAAGATCCGCATGGTCCAGGCGGCCGCCGGGCGGGACGAACACGCCGGGCATGAACTTCGCGTTCCGCTGCCGGCGTCCCAGCAGAACCTCCGGTTCTGTGAGGTCTCCGCGCAGCAGGATGAGCCCGGCCGCATCCTTCGGGCGAACGGTGGGCCGGGGCTTGAGGTCGGCTTGCGCGGGTAGGGAACTCAGTGGTGGACCTGCGCCAGTTTAGCGGGAACCGTACCGGCAGCGGTGCGGTAAAGCTCGCGATCATGGATCAGCCGCAGCGCGACATCCAGATCGAGAGATGGTGACGCACGCCGGCCCGGGCAGCTTGCCCGCAGTGCTTCAAGCGCTTCTTCGCCCGCCTGACCGTCGCCGTAAGCCGCCGAGTGTGTCCGGGTTTGCCGCGTCATCCGGCTGTGCCGCAGGTCGGCAAGAACGTCATCGAAGTCTTCCGCCTTGCCGCTTGTGCAGACATCGGGCAGCACGCCGCGCCGGCTGAGAGCGTATCCTGATGGCGCATGGAAGCGGGCCCAGGTCAGGGTGAGTTCCCCGCGGTTCGGCAGGCGCAGGACGGTCTGCACTGTTCCCTTGCCGAAGGACGTGCTGCCGATCACCACGGCGCGGCCGGAGTCTTGCAGGGCAGCCGCCACGATCTCGGAGGCGGATGCGGACGCGGCGTTCACGAGAACCACCACTGGCCGCCCTTCGCCAAGGTCATCTGGATCCGCGTCGAAGTACTGATGACTGTCCGGATGCCGGCCATGGGTGGAGACGATCCGGCCTTCGCGCACGAAGAGGTCCGAGACATCGACCGCCTGATCCAGTAGCCCGCCGGGGTTGTCCCGCAGATCGAGGACGAAGCCGGCAAGGTCCGGGCCGATATCTCGGCGCGCTTTCCCGATGACCCGGCGCATCGACTCGGCCGTATTCTGGTTGAAGCCGCTGACGCGGATGTAGGCGGTATCGCCCTCGCGCCGGTACTCTACCGTCTGCGGTACGATGTGGCCGCGGCGAACGGCGATCTGAACAGGATACTCCAAGTCCTCGCGGCGCACCGTGAGCGCCACGCGGCTGTCGATGCGCCCGCGCAGCTTCTCGACAGCCTCCGCACGCCCCAGCATGGCTGCCGGCTCGCCGTCGATGGCGACGATCACATCGCCCTCTGCGAGGCCCGCTGACTTTGCGGGGCTGTCTTGCATTACCGAGAGGATCTCGATACCTGCGTCAACCATCCCGATCCGGACACCGATGCCGCCGAAGCCATCGCGGTTCGCGCGGTTCTCCCGCGCCCGGTCCGCGCCAGCATAGCGGGAATAGGGGTCGAGGTGTACCAACATCCCCTCGAACATCGACTCGTATAGCTCTTCCGCGGATTTGTTCCGCAGGGTGGGCGAATAGCTTTGGCCGGCTTCGAGCGCCGATGCCGTCATGCTGCCCCAGCGGTCCGGATCCTCGCTCTTGGGCAGCGGGAAGACATGCGTCTCGCGGCCCTTGACGCGCATGGAAAGATCGTCGCCGTGCCGCTCGACCGCCACGGTGGGGTCCATCTCGGCGACTTCGCGTAGTCCGGCGACGGCGAGGTCCGCCATCGCCACTTCCTCGATATAGATGTCGGCGATGTCGTGATAGCCGACGGAAAACAGACGTGTCGCCTCGAACGAATTGTACTCGCCAGATACGGTATTCTGTTCCTTGCCGGCACAGGCAACCGCCAGAACCAGCATGGAGAACGCCGCAATCCGGACTGCGCGCGCCGGCAATTTCCGCGGCGCCATACCGGTCCGCCCCAACCGGTTCGGCTTCCCCTTTGGTGTCGCCATCCGCACTACTTTCGGCCGCTCACCCGTCTCTTAATAATTAAATCTCTTTGGCCATTCTTCCAACGCATTTTTGTATTAGGGAGGCAAATATGGCGCGAGCATGACGGACCGCCGGTCAAAGACCCGTTAACGCGGCATGAAGGCAGCGGTGTCGCCGCTATTCGCCTTGCTTCTGTTTCGATGCGTGACCATTGCGCGAACTGGCTTTTCCGGCGGGTTTCGTGGACTTCCCGGCCTTTGCCGCCTTTTTCGCCTGCTTGGCCTTCCGCGCGGATTTGCGGGCCGTCTTCGATGTCCGCGCGGCCTGCCGGCGGCGGCCCTTGCCGGGACCGCCCGGACTCACCGGCTCGGTCTCGATCGATTCGCCGCCAGCGGATTCGATGACCTCGATCATCTCCAGGACGATGCCGCCGGTGACCGGATCGGCTTCCGCAAGGCGCACCTTCACCTTGTCGCCCAGGCGATACACACGTCCCCAGCGATTGCCCACCAGGCAATGGGCCTTCTCGTCGTGGCGGTAGAAGTCGTTCGGCAGGGTGCCGATGGGAATTAGGCCATCGGCGCCAGTTTCCTGAAGCGTCACGAACAGACCGAAACGGGTGACTCCACCGACGCGCCCCAGTAGCTCCGTCCCAACGCGGTCCTTCAGGTAGGCGGCCGTGAAACGATCGATCGCATCGTACTCCGCCCCCTGCGCGCGGCGCTCGGTGAACGAGATGTGCTCCCCGATTTCCGCGAAGGCCTCCGCCTCGCCGGGGCCCAGCCCGCCTTCGCCCAGTTTCAGGCCGTCGATCAGGGCACGGTGGACGAGCAGGTCGGCATAGCGGCGGATCGGCGAGGTGAAGTGGGCGTAGCGCTGCAGCGCCAGGCCGAAGTGCCCCTGGTTGTCCGGGCTGTAGTAGGCCTGGCTCTGGCAGCGCAGCACAAGCTGGTTCACCATCGCCGCTTCCGGGTGGCCCGCGACTTTTGCCAGGATCCGCTTGAAGGCCTCGGGCCGCGCCGCCTGATCGGACGCCAGCGTCAGGTCGAAGCTGCGCAGCGTTTCCCGCAAGGCGTCCACCTTGTCGGGATCCGGCGGCTCGTGCACGCGGTACATGCAGGGCTGACCGCGGCTCTCCAGCGTCTCGGCCGCCGCGACGTTGGCGGCGATCATGAACTCCTCGATCAGCCGGTGCGAATCCAGCCGCTCGCGCGGTTCGATGGCCTTCACGTTGCCGGTCTCGTCGACGATCACCTGCTTCTCGGCGATGTCGATATCCAGGGTTCCGCGTGCCTCGCGCGCCCGCAGCAAGGCCTCGAAGGCGCCGTACAGCGGCTCGATCACCGGCTCCAGCAATGGCGCTGTCAATGCGTCGGGATTGCCGTCCCTGGCGGCCTGCACCTGCTCGTAGGTCAGCCGCGCGCTGGAGCGCATCAGCCCGCGCATGAAGCGGTGCTCCAGCGCCTTGCCGTCGCGGCCGATGCGGATTTCGACCGCCATGCAACCCCGATCCTCGTCGGGACGCAGGGAGCACCAGCCGTTCGACAGTCCCTCCGGCAGCATCGGCACGACGCGGTCCGGGAAATAGACCGAGTTGCCGCGGTCCCTCGCGGCGCGGTCGAGGGCGCCGTCCGGGCGTACGTAGTGGGCGACGTCGGCGATTGCGACCATGATCCGGAAACCGCCCGGATTATCGTCCCCGTCGTCGGGTGCCGCCATGACGGCATCGTCGAAGTCCCTGGCATCGGTCCCGTCAATGGTGACGAGCGGAAGCTCCCGCAGATCCTCGCGGTCGCCCAGGCGGACAGGCAGCGCCTCGTTCGCGGCCTCCAGCGCCTTCTCGGGGAACTCGACGGGGATATCGTTCTCGTGGATCGCGATCAGGCTGATGGCCTTGGGGGAGGCGGTGTCGCCCAGGCGCTCCACCACGCGCACCTCACGCTGACCCAGTCGCGGATGGTGGGGCTTGACCTCGCAAAGGACGAACTCGCCGGGCTCGGCTCCGGCGGCATCTTCCTTGCGCAGGATGTATTCCTGCTTCACCCGCTTGTCGGTGGGACGCAGCCGGCCGGCCCTTTCACCGCGCTCGTAGATGCCGAGCACCCGCTTCGGAGAGCCCGCCAGGACACGGATCGGTCTTGCCTCGTAAACGCCGGGTTCGATCCTGCTCAGCTTGGCCAGGATGCGGGCGCCAGTATGCAAGGTCGCCGCCCAGCCCCGCTCGGGCACGACATAGATGCGCGGCGGCGAGGTTTCGCCCTTCCACTGTGCCGGACGGGCCAGCAACTCCCCATCCGGGTCGCGGTCGGCGATGTCGAGAACGGAGATCTCTGGCAGCGCGTTGACAGGCCGAAGGCGCTTCTTCTCGCCCTGTTCGATATCGCCCGCTGCAAGCAGCTCGCGCAGCATTTCCTTGAGCTGCACGCGCTGCGCCCCCTTCAGGTGGAAGGCACGGGCGATATCGCGCTTGTCCACCGGCTGCGCGCTCTCCTCAATATAGCGCAGCAACTCGTCACGCGAGGGCAGGGGGCCGGCTTTCCGTGTCGCCCTGGCCAAGGCCTATCTCCGCCGGGTCGCTTCGCGCGGGCGCATTCAGGAACTGCTGTCCGACGATGCGTTCGCCGCTGTCTTCTTGCCGCCCTTCGGCGCCGCGCCCGACTTGCCCGCCGCCTTGGTCTTTGCACTCGTCTTGGTCTTGCTCGACGAGGCTGAGGCGGCGGTCTTGCCCTTCGTGCTCTTCGCCTTCGTGGTCTTGCCGGCGGCGGCGCTTTTGGTCTTGCCGTTGCCCTTCTTCTTCGCTTGCTCGTCCAGCAGGTCCACGGCCTGCTGCAAGGTCACCGACTCCGGCTCCGTGCCCTTGGGCAGCGAGGCAAACGTCCGGCCGTGCTTTACGTAGGGGCCATAGCGACCGACGCTTGCAGTAATCGGACCGCCCTCGCGCGGGTGCTCGCCGATCTCTGTCTGCTGGCGGGCGCGGCGTTTCTTCGGCGATTCGGCCAGGATGGTGAGGGCGCGGTTCTGCCCGACCGTGAGTACGTCGTCATCGTCCGGAAGGGACACATACGCGCTGCCATGCTTGATATAGGGGCCGTAGCGCCCGATACCGGCCTGCACCGGCTCCCCATCCTCCGGGTGCTTGCAGATTTCGCGCGGCAAGCTGAGCAGGGCCAGCGCGGTTTGCAGGTCGACGGCGGTGGGGTCGAGCCCCTTGGGCAGCGATACCCGCTTCGGCTTGTTCTTCTTGTCGCCCTCGCCAAGCTGGATGTAAGGGCCGAACGGGCCTTTCTTCAGCACCACCGAATCGCCGGTTTCCGGCTCCGTCCCAAGTTCGCGCGGGCCGGTGTCGCCTTCCGGCGGCGCCTCGCCGGGCGCGGGAGCAACCAGCGGGCGCGTGTAAGTACACTCCGGATAGTTGCCGCAGCCGATGAAGCCGCCGGTACGGCCGATCTTGAGGCCAAGGCGCCCGCCGCACTGCGGACACGCGCGCGGGTCCTTCTCCGGGTTGTCCGGATCGACCGGGAAGAAGTGCGGGCCAAGTTCCTGGTCCAGCGCGGAGATCACGTCGGCCATCTTGAGGCCGCGCGTACTCTCCACGCCCTTGTGGAACTGTTCCCAAAAGTCGCGCAGCACCTGCTTCCAGTTGGCGCGGCCGCCGGAGATGTCGTCGAGCTGCTCCTCCAGCTTGGCGGTGAAGTCGTACTCGACATAGCGGTCGAAGAAGCTGGTCAGGAACGCGGTCACCAGACGCCCACGGTCCTCCGGCACGAAGCGCCGCTTCTCCAGCCGCACATAGTCCCGGTCCTGCAGCACTTGCAAGATGGTCGCGTAGGTGGACGGCCGGCCAATGCCCAGCTCTTCCAGGCGCTTCACCAGGCTCGCCTCGGAATAGCGCGGCGGCGGCTGGGTGAAGTGCTGCTCCGCTTCCACCTTTTCGCGCGATACGTCCTGATTTTCCGTCAGCGGTGGCAGGCGGCGCTCGTCGTCCTCGCCTTCCCCGGCGTCGTCGCGGCCTTCCCGATAGAGCTTGTAGAAGCCGTCGAAGACGACGGTGGAGCCGGTCGCGCGCAGCTTCGCCAGGTCGTAGTCCACCGCAATCTCGGCGGTCACCTGGTCCAGGCGCGCGCTTTCCATCTGGCTGGCGACCGTGCGCTTCCAGACCAGGTCATAAAGCCGCCGGCCATCGTCATCCAGGTATTGGCCGACCTCGTCCGGGGTGCGGAAAAGGTCTGTCGGCCGAATGGCCTCGTGAGCCTCCTGGGCGTTCTTGGCGCGTGTGGAGTAGGCGCGCGGCTTGCCCGGCAGGTAATCGCTGCCGTAGCGCCGTCCGATCAGGTCGCGCGTGGCCTCCAGCGCCTCGTTGGAGATCTGCACCCCGTCCGTTCGCATATAGGTGATGAGACCGACACTCTCGCCGCTGGTCTCCACGCCCTCGTACAGCCGCTGGGCGACGCGCATGGTGCGGCTGGCGCCGAAACCCAGCTTGCGCGACGCCTCCTGCTGTAGGGTGGAGGTGGTGAACGGCGGTTGCGGGTTGCGCCGGGTCTGCTTGCGCTCGACCGAGGCGACGCGGAATTGGCCCGCCTGCTCCAGCTTCTCCTTCGCGGTGTCCGCGGCCTGCTGGTTCGGCAGGTCGAACTTGTCCAGCCGCTTGCCGTCCAGGTGTGTCAGCCGGGCCGTGAAGGGCGCCTTTTCAGGTGTGCGTAGCTGTGCCTGGATGGTCCAGTATTCCTGCGGGCGGAAGGCTTCAATCTCGGCCTCGCGCTCGCAGACGAGGCGGAGCGCGACCGACTGAACCCGGCCCGCCGACTTGCTGCCCGGCAGCTTCCGCCACAGCACGGGCGACAGGTTGAAACCGACCAGATAATCCAGCGCGCGCCGCGCCAGATAAGCCTCGATAAGCTCCTGGTTCAGCTCGCGCGGATGCTCGAACGCATCCTTGATTGCATCCTTGGTGATGGCGTTGAACGCCACCCGCCTGACGGTCACACCCGAAAGCGCGCGACGGCGGCGCAGCTCTTCCAGGATGTGCCAGGAGATCGCCTCGCCCTCGCGGTCCGGGTCGGTCGCGAGGTAGAGCGCGTCGGCCTGCTTCACCGCGTTGACGATATCCTTCAGCCGCTTGTCCGACTGGCTGTCGACTTCCCAGTCCATTTCGAAGTCGGCGTCGGGACGGACGGAACCGTCCTTGGAGGGCAGATCACGGACATGGCCGTAGGAAGCCAGGACCTGGAAGTCCCGACCGAGGTACTTGTTGATGGTCCGGGCTTTCGCCGGAGATTCGACAACGACGACGTTCATTCGCACACCAGGGTGGTGACCCGCCCGTTGCCATTCAACGGCGGGAGGACTCAGGAAGCTTCGAGCCTGTCTTCCTGCAAGAGTGCAACGCGGTTGCCTGGGTGGCGCTCGCAGCGTCCGGCGAGTTCCAGCTCCAGCAGCACCGTCGTCACGACTGACGGCGACAATTGGCACTCCCGGATCACTTCGTCAACCGGCACAGGCGTGAAAGCCAGCAACTCCTGCACTTCGGCGCGTGCCCTGGCAAGCTCGTTCTCGTCCAGATCCTCGAGTGCCACTCCGCTCATCCCGAACTCCAGTCCGGCGGGTTCCGCCGGGTCGGCGCGAAGCTGAGGGCCAAGCGCATCCAACACATCGACAGCGCTTTCCACGATAGCCGCGCCCTGCTTGAGAAGGTGATTGCAGCCCGCCGAACGCGGGTCCTGCGGACTGCCGGGCACGGCCAGAACCTCGCGCCCCTGCTCGGAAGCGAGGCGGGCGGTGATCAGCGAGCCGGAGCGTAGCGCCGCCTCCACCACCACGACGCCGACGACGAGGCCCGAAATCAGCCGGTTGCGGCGCGGGAAATGACGAGCCTGCGGCTCTGTCCCCGCGGCGGTTTCGGAGACGGCGATACCCTGTTCGATGATCGAGTCGTAGAGAGGTTGGTGTTCCGGCGGGTAGACGACGTCGATGCCGCCGGCCATCACCGCGCAGGTGCCATGGTTCAAGCTGCCCGCATGCGCGGCCGCGTCGATTCCCCGTGCCAGCCCCGATGTTACGGTGAGGCCTTGTTCCGAGAGCTTGTGGGCAAGCTCCCGCGCCATTCGCCGGCCGTTCGCCGAGGCATTCCGCGCGCCCACGATGGCGACCGCCGGACGCTCCAGAAGCTGGGCATGGCCGCGGATGAAGAGCAGCGGCGGCGCGTCGTCGATGGCCGCAAGACGGGGTGGATATCCCTCTGTCCCGATGGCCAGGATGTCGGCGCCCAGATCCTGCAGGCGCCGCAGCTCCCGCTCCGCGGCCGCGCGCGAGCATATGCGGATGTTGCCCCGGCGCCCGCCCCGGCGGGCAAGCTCAGGCAGGGCGTCCAGCGCGGCATCGGCGGTCCCGAAGCGGCCGATAAGCTGGCGGAATGTTACCGGACCAACGTTCTGAGTGCGCAGAAGCCGCAGCCAGTCGATGGTTTCGGCGCGGGAAAGCGAAGGGCGGATCCGATTCGACATACACGCGATTGTATGGGGCAATTGACGGGCGTCAATCGAGAAGTGCAGCTAACGTTTCGACTTCTGGCCGATCTTCGACTCGGTGCCGGACAGCAGGCGGCGAATGTTGGCATGGTGGCGCAGCCAGACCACGACGGCGATGACGGCGGCATACTGAACAAGCTGCAGATCGCCCATCAGCCACCATGCGAAGGCCGGGGCGCTGGCCACCGAAACCAGCGCGGCCAGCGACGAATAGCGCGTCACGACGGCAACCAGCAGCCAGACCCCGCAGCAGGCGGCACCCATCGGCCAGGCCATCGCAAGATGCACGCCCAGTGTCGTGGCCACGCCCTTGCCGCCGGCGAACTTCAGCCACACCGGGAACAGGTGGCCCAGTACCGCGCCGTAAGCGGCCATCAGCGCCACATCCGGCCCGAAGGTGTAGGCAATCAGCACCGCCGCCGCGCCCTTGCCGGCGTCCAGGATAAGGGTGGCGAGCGCCAAGTCCTTGCGTCCGGTGCGCAACACGTTCGTGGCGCCGATATTGCCCGAGCCGCTCTGACGCAGGTCGCCCAAGCCGGCAAGCCGGGTCAGCACAAGGCCGAATGGCACCGAGCCCAGCAGATAGCCGAGCACGAAAGCGGCAAAGAGGTACGGGCCGGCAAGGCCCCAGGAAATCGGATCGGGCATGCGCCCTGCTTCGCGCGCTGGCGGATCGGTGTCAAGCGGGCGAGGAGGCCGGGACGTTCAGGTGTAGGCTTCGTTGCCCGTATCCGCCACATGGATTGGCCGCCCGTCGACCACGGTCCGGAAGACCTTGCCCTTCACCGGATGATCCTCGAATGGCGAGTTCTTGCACTTGCCGAGAAAGCTGTCGGGATCGATCGTCCAGGGGGTATCGGGGTCGAAGACGATGAAATCGGCCGGCGCGCCGGGCCGCAGGCGACCGGCCTCCAGACCAAGGATGGCCGCCGGCCCGCTGGTGAGCCGCCGGAGCAGGCCGAGCATGTCCAAACGGCTTTCGTGCACCAGTACAAGCGACAGCGCGAACAGCGTCTCCAGGCCGGCGATGCCGTCGGCGGCGGCTGCGAAGGGTAGGCGCTTGGAGTCCTGGTCCTGCGGGTTGTGGTCGGAAGCGATGGCGTCGATGGTGCCGTCGGCGATGGCCTCGACCACGGCCTGACGGTCGGACTCGCTGCGCAGCGGCGGCGAAACCTTGGCGAAGGTGCGGTAGTCGCCGACCGCCGACTCGTTGAGAGTGAAGTAGTGCGGGGCCGTATCGCAGGTCACGGGAAGGCCGCGCTGTTTCGCCTTGCGGATGACGTCCAGCGCCGCCGCTGTCGTCACGTGGCTGGCGTGATAACGGCCGCCCGTCATCTCCACGAGGCGCAGGTCGCGCTCCACCATGATAACCTCGGCCATTGCGGGGCTGCCCGCCAGACCAAGGTAGGTGGCGAGTTCCCCGC
Source organism: Ferruginivarius sediminum (assembly GCF_003344765.1). Classification (GTDB taxonomy): domain Bacteria; phylum Pseudomonadota; class Alphaproteobacteria; order Kiloniellales; family Rhodovibrionaceae; genus Ferruginivarius; species Ferruginivarius sediminum. Next base: position 158,580 of record NZ_QPMH01000004.1, read on the forward strand.
CGTTCATGACGCCCGTCGCGAGCGACGGTTCGATCGGATGCTGCAGCAGGACGGTGTCGAAGACGCTGGCATAGCTGAGCGCGCGGCGCATCACCTGGGCATTCGCGATGGCGCGCACGCCATCGGTAAAGCCAACGGCACCGGCCTCGCTCAACAGGCCGATCTCTGTAATCTCCTCGCTGTTGCAGCCGCGAGTGAGGGCGCCGTACGCGTACACCTTGACCAGCTTGGATTCCCGGGCCCTGCGGGCCACGAACTCCAGCCCGGCCTCATCGTCGATGACCGGGTTGGTGTTCGGCAGCGCGGCAATCGAGGTGATGCCGCCGGACGCGGCCGCACGCCCGGCGGAGTGGATCGTCTCTTTGTGCTCCTGGCCTGGCTCGCCAAGCTGGGCGCGCATATCGACCAGGCCGGGAGCAAGGCAGGCGCCTCCGCAGTCCACGACCTCGGCGTTCTCCGGTACACCCGCGTCGAACAGACCGGCGCCGACGTCGGCAATGCGGCCATTCTCGGTCAGCAGGGCGCCAGGGGCGTCCAGCCCGCTGTCGGGATCGAGCAGACGGGCGTTGATATAGGCGATGCGCGGCGGGGTGGAACCGTTGACCTTCATGCGGATCCACCCGCCTTCAGGGAGGAGTCGAAAGCCCGCGTCAGGCTGTCCAGCACCGCCATACGCACGGCCACGCCCATCTCCACCTGCTCTCGGATGACGGAGCGGTCAATGTCGTCCGCGACGACGGTGTCGATCTCCACGCCCCGGTTCATCGGGCCCGGATGCATGATGAGCGCATCCGGTTTGGCGTTCGCCAGCTTTTCGTAATCAAGCCCGTAGAAGCGGAAATACTCCCGGATCGAGGGTACATAGGAGCCCTGCATCCGCTCTGTCTGCAGGCGCAGCATCATGACGATGTCGCAGCCCTCCAGTCCCTTCGGCATGTCGGTGAACGCCCGCACGCCCATTTTTTCGATTCCCCCGGGCAGTAGCGTCGGCGGTGCGATCACCCGGACCTCCGCTCCCAAGGTGTTCAGCAGATGAATGTTGGAGCGCGCCACCCTTGAATGCGCGACGTCGCCGCAGATCGCCACGCGCAGCCCCTCCAGCCGGCGCTTGCGGCGGCGGATCGTCAGCGCGTCCAAAAGGGCCTGCGTGGGATGCTCGTGGCTGCCGTCGCCGGCGTTGACGACGGCGCAGTTCACCTTCTCCGACAGCAGCTTGACGGCGCCCGAATCGGGCGCGCGGACCACCAACACGTCGGGATGCATGGCATTCAGCGTCATCGCGGTGTCGATCAGGGTTTCGCCCTTTTTGATCGACGACCAGGCGATTTCCATGTTGATGACGTCGGCGCCAAGGCGCTTTCCCGCCAGTTCGAACGACGTGCGGGTGCGCGTCGAAGTTTCGAAGAAGACGTTGATGACCGTGCGGCCAGAGAGAAGATTGGACTTCTTGGTGGCGGCGCGGTTGACCTCGACATAGCCGTCGGCGAGGTCCAGCAGCGCCACGATTTCCGCGCGCGCCATCCCGGCGATTCCGAGAAGGTGGCGGCGATGTCCGCTGGCGTTGTCGAGGGATCGGCTGGGCGCGTTCATTAAAGCGGCACTATGTCACCGGCCGGGGCGAGTCGCAAGCGCCTACGCACGCGATCTGGCGTGCATACGGTCTAGATCACGCCCTGTTCGCGCAGCCGGCGGATCTCGGCCGCGTCGAGGCCGAGCAATTCTTCCAGCACCGGCTCCGTGTGCTCACCCATCTTCGGCGGCGGCCGGCGGTAGGTGACGGGCGTGCCCGAATACTTGATGGGGTTGCCGATCAGATCGACCTTGCCGCCCTGGCTGCCGTCGTAGGGCATCTGGACCTGCATCTCGCGGTGGCGCACCTGCGGGTCGGCGAACACCTGATCCAATGTATTTACCGGCCCCGACGGCACGCCAAGTGCGGAAAGGCCATCCACCCACTCCTTCTGGCTCTTGCGGCGGGTCAACTCGTCCAGAATGGGATACAGCTCTTCCCGGTTGCGCACCCGGCTGGCGTTCGTGGCAAAGCGTGGATCGTCCGCCAGTTCCGGGCGGCCGGCGAACTCGCAGAACCGGCGGAACTGCCCATCATTGCCCACGGCCAGGATGACGTAGCCGTCGGTGCACGGCATCGTCTTGTAGGGCACGATGTTCGGGTGCTCGTTGCCGCGACGCTTCGGCACCTCGCCGCTGGTCAGGTAATTTAGCCCCTCGTAGGTCAGCCACGCCACCTGGGTGTCCAGGAGCGCCAAGTCGATGTGTTGGCCTTCCCCGCTTTGCGCGCGGCTGTGCAGCGCGGCCAGGATGGCGGAAGATGCGTACATCCCGCACATGATGTCGGCGATGCCCACGCCCACCTTGATCGGCTCGTCGTCGGGCTCGCCGGTCAGGCTCATGATGCCGCCCATGCCTTGCGCCAGATAGTCGTAGCCGGCGCGATCGCTGTATGGCCCGGTCTGCCCGAACCCGGTGATGGAGCAGTAGATCAGCCGTGGGGCGATGTCCTTCACGTCGTCGTAGGCGAGGCCATACTTCTTCAACCCGCCAGCTTTGAAGTTCTCCACCAGGATGTCGCTCTCGCGGATCATGCGGCGCGCCAGTTCCTGCCCCTCCTGCTTGGAGATGTCGAGCGTCAGCGAGCGCTTGTTGCGGTTGCTGGAGAGGTAATAGGCGCTGGTGGAACTGTCGCTGCCGTCGGCGTTCTTCAGGTAGGGCGGTCCCCATTTGCGGGTGTCGTCGCCTTCGCCAGGCCGTTCGATCTTGATGACCTCGGCGCCGAGATCGCCCAGAAGCTGTGTGCACGTCGGCCCGGCGAGAATGCGAGTCAGGTCGAATACGCGTAGCCCGGCAAGCGGTGCAGTCATTGCCCAAGTCCTTGATCGTCCGCAGGAAGCCGCGCTCTTGTCGCTGCCTAGCCGGCCAGGGTCAAGACCACCGGCAGCGTAATCATCGCCGCACCCGTCTGCGCGGTCAGGATCCCCGCCATCAGCACGGCGTCGCCGCCGAGCTGCCGCGCCAGAATGTAGGAGGAGGTGGCGGTGGGCGAGGCCAGGAACAACAGCGCGACCGAGGCCGTCAGCCCCTCGACCCCGAAGGCCCACAGGATGACCGCCGCGATGGCCGGCGTCAGGGCAAGCTTGGTCAGCGTGTTCTGCGCGATCAGCCGCGCATTCGCCCGTGCTGCCCTGAAATCCAGCGCCGCGCCAACCGCCAGCAGGCCCAACGGGAGGGCGGCACGGCCCAGGATTTCGAGCATGGGGCCGATGACCGGCGGCAGGCGCAGGCCGCTGACGTTCAGCAGGACGCCCCCCACCGCCGCCACGATCAGCGGGTTCGTTACAAGCTGCTTCAGCACACGGCCCGGGCTTGGTTGGCCTTGCGTGCCGAACCGCGCCAGGACCGTGACCGACAGCACGTTCACGGTGGGCACCATCACGGCCACGACAATGGCCGCGACGCTCACCCCGGCGTGGCCCCAAAGCGCCGCCGCGATGGCGAGGCAGATGTAGGTGTTCATGCGGATCGCGCCCTGGACGAGGCTGGTAAACCCCGGCCCGTCCACGCCCAGGTAATGGCGCAGCGCGACCAGCAGGACCGTCATGGTAACAAGGGTCGTGACGATCCCCGCCGCCATCGGCAGGACGGAGAGACCCGCCAGGTCCGCCTTTGCCAGCGTGGTGACGATCAGCACGGGGAACAGCACGAAGTACGTCAGGCGCTCCGCCGGGCCCCAGAAGCCGTCGCCTGGAAAGCCGCGTGCACGCAACCAGACGCCCAGGAAGATCAGCAGGAAGACAGGCAGGATGGCGGCGATGATCTGCAGCATGGCTGAACGATAGTTACCGGATAGGCCGAGGAGGGCCTGGCCTTCGAAATTCTCACCATTTCGCTGTCGTAGCAGGGCCGGTGTGGAATGGCCAGTGACGCGCGGAAATCGGGCCCTTCCTCATGGCTGGGAAGGGCCCGATCGGTTTACGCTTTTACCGGCCGCTACTCGATGCCCAGCGCTTCGGCGACCACGGCTTTTGCCTTGGAGCCGCCGTCGAAGGTGCTCACGCCGGTGGAAGCGTAGGTGCCACCACGCGAGAACCAGCGGTCGAGAAGCTCGGGCTTCTCGCGGATCAGCTTCTGGCCGGCCTCAAGATAGGTCATGTCCTGGTTGATCACGAAGTCGCCCATCATGTTCTGCTCGTCCAGCGTGAACTGATAGTTCTCCAGAAGCTGGCCGACGTTCGGGCACTCCCAGGCATAGCCGGTGCGCGTCAGAGTATAGACTGTCGCGCCGCCCTTGTTGGGGCCGAAGTAGTCCTCGCCGCCATCGAGGAATTTCATGTCGATGTTCAGGTTCATCGGATGCGGCTCCCAGCCGAGCCAGACGTCCCAGCCCTTCTTCGGTAGCGAGCGGCGCACGTGTGTCAGCATCCCGGCCTCGGACGAGGGCACCAGTTCCCAGTCAGCCAAGCCGTAGGCATCGTCGGCGATCATGTCGAGGATCAACTGGTTGCCGTCATTGCCGGCCTCGATGCCGTGGATCTTGCCCTCGAATTTTTCCTTGTACTTGTCCAGATCGGAGAAGTGCCGCACGCCGGCCTCGTAGACATAGTCCTGCACCGCGAGGGTATACTTCGCGTTCTCCAGGTTCTTGGCAACGATGTCGATCTGGCCCTTCTTCATGAACGCCTCGACCATGGAGTGCTGCGTGGGCAGCCACAGGCCCAGGAAGGCATCGCGGTCGTTGTTGGCCAGCGACTGGAACATGATCGGCACCGAGGCGGTGACGTTCTCCGTCTCGTAGCCAAGCTGCTCCAGCATCCAGGCAAGCGTCTCGGTTTTGGCGGTGACGCCGGTCCAGTTCACCTGCTCCAGCCGGACGGTCTTGCACGCCTCCGGGTCGCCCGCGGCCTGGGACGCGGCGGGCGCAGCCATCAGCGCCACCGCACAGGTGGCAAGGCAGCGTTTCAGCGACATGATCAGCAACCTCCTCCCTATATTTTCCATGTTTGCACGGCGGGCCGCGTCGTCATGATGAGCGGCTGCCATGCCCCTGTTCTGTTTGGTCACGCGGCCACGGTCAGGGTTTTGGCCCTTCTCGTCCAGTATTACAGCACGCTCATCCGCAAAAATGTGCTTGAGGAATGCGGAAGCCAGTATACGATTCTTGATTGAACGTTCAATCAAAAACGGCTATATCCCCAGACGGATGCAGCGGGGCGCGGTGCCGGCCTGCAATAGGGTGGAGAATTCGATATGCCGAAGGTCGGGATGGAGCCGATCCGCCAGCGCCAGCTCATCAAGGCGACGATCGCGACCATCCACGAGGTCGGCTTTCCGAAGACGACGCTTGGCCGCGTCGCGCGGCGCGCCGGGATCTCGCCGGGATTGGTCGCACACTACTTCCGCGACAAGGCGGGCCTGCTGGAAGCGACCATGCGCTTCATCGCCGAGGAACTGCGGCTGGAGTTGGCTGGACGTCTCGACGGTGTCAGTACGCCGGAAGAGCGGCTCCAGGCTATTCTGGCGGCGAACTTCTCCGAGCGGTGTTTCTCCCCGGCGAAGGTGTCGGCCTGGGTCGCCTTCTGGGGGCAGGCACACGGGGAGCCGCAGCTTGGCCGGATGCAGACGGTGCTGCGCACCCGCCTGAAAAGCAATTTGATGTACGCGCTGCGCGACATCGTGCCGGACGATGATGCGGACCGGATCGCCACGGGCCTGTCGATCTTCGTCGATGGCCTGTCGCTGCGCCACGCATTGGGCGAATCGCAACTCGACCGGCACCGGGCCCACGGCTTCGCCCGTGATTTTCTGGAAACGCAACTCGCCAATTGTGCGCGAATCAAGAGGGATGCGAAGCATGCCGAGCTTGCCTGAACAGACACTCTACATCGCCGGCAAGTTCACCAATGCGGTGTCGGCGGATCGTTTCGAGACGATCAACCCGGCCAACGGCGAGGTCATCGCCACGGTCCAGCAGGCCGGCGCGGAGGATGTCGAACGCGCTGTCGCATCTGCCGAGCAGGGCTTTCGCGAATGGTCCGCGATGAGCGGAACGGCGCGTGGCCGGGTGCTGAAGCGTGCCGCCGAGTTGCTGCGCCGGAACCGTGACGAGCTTGCGGCGCTGGAAACGCTCGACGCCGGGAAGCCGCTGTCGGAGACGCCGGAAGCCGACGTCGATTCCGGCGCCGACTGCCTGGAGTATTTCGGCGGGCTGGCGGCGACGCTGCACGGCGAGTACCTGGAGGTGGACGACGCCTTCGTCTACACCCGGCGGGAGCCGCTGGGCGTCTGCGCGGGCATCGGCGCCTGGAACTACCCCCTGCAGATCGCGTGCTGGAAGTCGGCCCCGGCGCTGGCCTGCGGCAACGCCATGATCTTCAAGCCGGCGGAACTTACGCCGCTGTCGGCGCTGCGCCTTGCCGAGATATTCACCGAGGCGGGCCTGCCCGCGGGCGTCTTCAACGTCGTTCACGGTTTTGCCGAGACCGGCCAGCTTCTTGTACGCCATCCGCGCATCGCGAAGGTCTCGCTGACGGGGGAGGCGGGCACCGGCCGGACCGTCGCCTCCGAGGCCACGGGCTCCAGCCTCAAGCACGTCACCATGGAGTTGGGCGGTAAGTCCCCGCTGCTGGTGTTCGACGACGCCGATCTCGACAACGCGGTGTCCGGCGCCATGCTGGGCAACTTCTACACCCAGGGCGAGGTCTGCACGAACTGCACGCGTGTCTTCCTGCACGAGCGGGTGCACGACGCATTCATGGAGAAGCTGGTCGAACGGACGAAGAAGATCCGCCTGGGCGATCCGGCGGACCCGGAAACGCAGATGGGCCCGCTGATCTCGGCGGCGCACCGCGATCTTGTCCTGGGTTACATCAAGCACGGGCGCGACACCGACAAGGCGGAACTGGTCGCCGGCGGCGGCATCCCGCACGACCCGGCGCTGGCACGCGGCTACTACGTGCAGCCGACAATCTTCGACCGCTGCAACGACCAGATGAAGATCGTGCGCGAGGAGATCTTCGGCCCCGTTATGTCGGTGCTGACCTTTAATGACGAGGACGAGGCGATTCAGCGCGCGAACGACACCGAGTACGGCCTGGCCGGCGGGGTGTTCACCAGCGATCTGGATCGCGGCCACCGGGTCGCGGCCCGGCTGCAGGCCGGCGTGTGCTGGGTGAACCACTACAATGTCACGCCCATCGAGATGACCTTCGGCGGCGTCAAGCGTTCCGGCCTGGGCCGCGAGAACGGCCGGCAGGCCATCGAATACTACAGCCAGCTCAAGAGCGTTTACGTGGCCACCGGCGATTGCGAGGCGCCATTCTGATGAGCGAGCGCGAAGTCTTCGACTACGTCATTGTCGGGGCCGGCTCGGCCGGCGGGGTGCTGGCCCATCGGCTCAGCGAGGATCCGGATGTCTCGGTGCTGCTGCTGGAGGCGGGACCGCCGGACTGGTCCTTGTTCATCCACATGCCGGCGGCGTTCGCCGAGCCGCTGAAGGGCACGCGCTTCAACTGGGCGTTCGAGACCGAGCCGGAACCCTACATGGACAACCGCCGCATGTACTGCCCGCGCGGGCGTACGCTCGGCGGTTCCAGCTCCATCAACGGCATGGCCTATATCCGCGGTCATGGGCGGGACTATGACCGCTGGGCGCGCACCAACGGGATGGAGCGCTGGGCCTATCGCCACTGCCTGCCGTACTTCAAGAAGGCCGAGACCCACGAGCTTGGTCCCGACGACTACCACGGCGGCGACGGACCGCTCCACGTGACGCGCGGGAAGTGCGAGAACCCGCTTTTCAAGGCATTCATCCAGGCAGGCCAGGAAGCGGGCTATCCCTACACGCCGGACATGAACGGCTACAAGAACGAAGGCTTCGGCCCGATGGACCGTACGACGCGCGACGGCTTGCGCTGGTCCACGGCGAATGCCTATCTCCGGCCGGCCAGTAAGCGCCCGAACCTGACGATCCGCACCCGCGCGCTGACCACCCGCGTGGCGTTCGAGGGCACGAAGGCGACGGGCGTGGATTATGTCCGCAAGGGCCGCGAAACGCGGGTGCTGGCAGAGCGGGAGGTCATCCTGTGCGCCGGTGCCATCCAGTCGCCGCAGCTCTTGCAGATGTCGGGCGTCGGCCCCGCCGACCTGGTGCAGAAGCTGGGCGTGCCCGTCGTGGCCGACCTGCCGGGTGTGGGCGAGAACCTGCAGGACCACATCGAGGTCTATGTCCAGCACAAGGCCAAGCGGCCCGTTAGCCTCTATTCCGCGACCCGCTACCCGCGAAAGGCTTTCGTCGGGCTGCAATGGCTGCTGTTCCGCAGTGGCCCAGGCGCCAGCAGCCAGTTCGAGGCTGGCGGCTTCATCCGCTCCGAGGCCGGGGTGGAGCATCCGAACCTGCAGTACCACTTCCTGCCCGTGGCGGTCAGTTACGACGGTTCGGAGGCCGCGCCTTACCACGGCTATCAGGCGCACGTCGGGCCGATGCGCCCGGATGCTCGCGGCCATGTGCGTGCACGCTCGACTGACCCGCGCGTGCCGCCGGAAATCCTGTTCAACTACAACATGAGCGAGCGTGATCGCCGCGAGATGCGGGATGCCGTCAAGCTGACCCGCGAGGTGATGGCGCAGCACGCCTTCGACGACCTGCGCGGGGAGGAGATTGCTCCCGGGCCCGACTGCAAGACAGACGCCGATATCGAGGCTTTCGTCCGCCGGAAAAGCGAAAGCGCCTACCACCCGTCCTGCACCTGCGCCATGGGCTTCGACGGCATGGCGGTTGTCGACGATACCGGCCGCGTGCACGGAGTCGACAAGCTGCGCGTTGTGGATGCCTCGATCATGCCGACCATCGTTTCCGGCAACCTGAACGCGCCGACGATCATGCTGGCTGAGAAGATCGCCGATGCCATCCACGGCAATGAACCGCTACCCCCCGACGACGCGCCGGTCTGGATCCATCCGGAGTGGCAAACACAGCAGCGCTAGGGGATATTGGCGCCAAGCGCTTGCCGCTTCGTATGCGCAACCTTATACCTCGGGCAGTGTTCAACAGGCGCTGGAAAGGGAGCTTCGATGGCGTTGTGCGACAGCTTGACGGACATTCCCGCCGGCAAGATCGCAGCGGTGGTGACATCGCTGGAGATGCGCGAGCGCGCGGAACTCAGGCCCGCCATTTCGGAACCGTCGTGGAGCCTGCGTTACGTCGCCGAGCCGGACATCGACTGGTACCGCGATCTCTATCGGCGGATCGGCGAAGCGTGGCTTTGGTTCTCGCGGCTGGACCTTTCCGATGCCGAGCTGGCGGAAACGATCAAGGATCCCCGCGTTGAGGTTTATGCGCTGGACTGTGATGGCGCGGACGAGGGCTTGCTGGAGTTGGATTTTCGCGATGGGGACTGTTGCGAATTGAGCTTCTTCGGCGTCACGCCGCAGATGCTTGGACGGGGCGCGGGGCGCTGGCTGATGAACCACGCGATCGAGCGGGCATGGTCGCGGCCGATCAGTCAGCTTTGGCTGCACACATGTACGATGGACCATCCCGGCGCTCTCGGCTTCTACATCAGGTCGGGTTTCCTCCCTTTCCGCCGCCAGGTGGAGGTGGTTGACGATCCCAGGCTCGTCGGCACCTTCCCGAAAGATGCGGCGCCGCACGTTCCGATCATAGAGCGCTCCTCCCGACCCTTAATCGGCAGGTTGAAGGTTTGAGTCCTTCCTGGCCCACCAATCTCTCCGAAAAAGAAACTGTTCGCGAAGACGCCGTAACGTCGCGCCGGCGGGGCGTGTGCGTATTCGCCAAAACGGCGGTTTGGCGTGGTGCTTTTTAACCACTGGGTGGTCGCCAGGCGGCCAATAGCTCCCTACAATGGCGATGGTGGGGCAGGGACCACGATCGGTCGGGGGTTTTTGTGCTGATGGATAGGGTTGGATCGAAGTTATGCTGCGTGGCTGGCTGCCCTGGACCCTGACGGCGCTGCTCTTCGTGGCCGCGGCTTTTGCCACGGGCTTCGTGATCGGAGGCGGTGGCGCACGACCCGAAGCCAGGATCGTCTTCACGGAATCGGACGACGGCCTCGCGGGCGAGCTTGAGCGATTGCGCGACGCCCGCGACCTGCATTTGAAGGAGCGTGATGCCGCGCGCAAGCGCGCGGCCGCTCTGAAGGCCGACTTGGCCGCGCTCGAAGCCGAATCCGAGAATGGCCAGGACGGGGAGGTGGCGCGGCCGGAGCTGCAGGCCTTGCGGGAGCGCCTGAAGCAGGCGGTTGGCCGGGCGGAAACCGCGGAACGCGAGCGAGCCGAGCTTGCCGGCGAGGTTCGCGAACTGGAAGCGAAACTCGATGCGGCCGAGGCGCGCGCCAAGGCCTCCGCCGAACAGGTGGAGGCAACGCGCGTCGCCCAGCGCAGCGTGAGCGAAAGCGCCTGCCGCGCGCTGGCCGAGGCGCTGCCGGCAACGGAGGACTTACCTGCATTGTCCCCGCAAGCGTCCGCCTTCACCGAGACGGATCCGGTTTCCGAGCAGACGAAGACCCTGGCCGAAGGCGTGCTGGCCTACGAGTGCACCGATTATCGCGGCGCCTTCCGGCGGTGGTTGCCCCTGGCGCAGGCAGGTTATCCCCGTGCCCAGTTCCATGTCGGCGCGCTGTTCTTCGAGGGGCGCGGTATTGATCGTGACGATGCGCTGGCGCTGGCCTGGCTGTCGCTTGCCGCCCGGCACGGCGTTTCGGCGGCGGAAGAGCTTGCCGAGGCCGTGCGCGAGCGCATGGACGAGGGCGATAGCGTCCGCGCCGAGCGGATGCTGGATCAGGAAGGCTGACGCGTTACGCGCGTGGACTTTCCGCCCTGGCGTGTTCGTGGCAACTTGAGGCCATGTTCAGCTTCTTCCGCAAGCGCCGCGACAGGGATGGCACGAAGTCCGAGACCGAGGCGTCACCTGCCGTGGAGACCGGACCGCCGTTCTTCCTGCCCGGCGTCGAATCGCCGGAAGCGGCGGCACGGCGGATGGACGAGGTGCGCCAGCGGCTCGCCTCCGCGCTCAAGGGCGAGATCGAGCCGCAAGCCTACGCCGCACTGGAGTACGAGCACGATGGCACGCACTATCGCAGCAATGTCGGTGAGCCCGACCCGCGTGCGGGCGAAACGGTGGCCTGTATCCTGCGCCAGCCCGGCAAGCATTGCTATCTCATCTGCACGGCCAAGCGCGGCTATGCGGGCGGCCTGCCGCTCGTCGTAGCCGAGCGGGAGGCGCGGCGGGTGGTTGCTTTCAGGGCCCGCTGAAGCCGGGCGTTATGCTGGAAATGCTTCGGCGAGGCGTTTTCCCAGCGTTTCCAGGTATGCGCCGTTCTCCACCTTGATCCGGCAGCCGATAGGCAGCGCGTCAATTCCGAGATAAGCGCCCGATATGGCGCCGGTCATGGCGCCCAGCGTATCGACGTCGCCACCGTTGAGGATGGCGCAATGAAGGCTTTCCTGGAAGCTCTGCGGCGTCTTCAAGAATGCATAGATTGCGAACGGCATGGACTCGTGCACCGCGATGCTGCGGCCGACCGTATCGGCGACCTTGGGCGGCGGTGCGCCCTCGGCAAGCAGGCGCGCGACTGCCTCCATCTTTTCGCGGATGAGGTTGGTTTCGGCCGCACTCGCCAGGCTTTCCGCGGTTACCAGCGGGTCCAGCCGCCTGCCGTGCAGGGCGTGCGCGGTGGCGACACCAACGGCTAACGCCTGGACGGCGGCACCGTCACGGCCAATCGGGTGGGCATGGGTGACCTCGGCGCTGGCATGGGCCGCGTCCCACAGTTCCGGCCTATCGCGGTAGGCGACGCCGACCGGCCCTACCCGCATCGCGGCGCCGTTGCCGAGCGAACCTTCGCCGTTATAGAGATCGCGAGCGACCTGCGTGAAGGTCAGATTGGAATTGCGTGCCTTGCGAAAGATCTTCGGTGGGCCGGGCCCGTAACCGCGCCAGGGTTCCTCGGCGAAATGGTCCGCGAGGCGCTGGCCCAGACGTTGCTGATCGATACCGCCCTCCTCGATCAGCGATTCAGCGAGCGCGATGGTCATCGCCGTGTCGTCGGTGTAGATGAGCTTGGGCTGCGCGGAGATGGCGTTTGCCAGTTCTTCCTCCGCGGCATGGCTGAAGGCGAGTTCGCCGATCGCATCGCCCAGCGCACAGCCGAGCAGCGCGCCTGCGGCGCTGGAACTCAATCTGTCCCGCGGCATCCCATTTGGCCTTTGCTCCCACGAACGAACGCTGTAGACAGCGCATCGGTTCCAGGCGGAGCGTGCCGTTCGGGCAAGCCCTGTAGCTTTCAGTATGGCATATTCCAACTGTGACGTCGGCGGATTCTATGGTTGGAAGCGTAAGGCCGTGCGGGTCGGGATCAGCCCGTCTGGTCGGTCACGTCCGCGCAGCATTCCTCGGTCAGGCTGCGCACGACCTCGTCCATCCGCTCGAAGTTGGCGCGGCAGCGCAGTACGCGGCCTTCGCGATCCTGGCGGATCAGCCCGGCGGTGACGAGGTGGAAGATGTGGTGCGACAGCGTCGATGCCGGGATGCCGAGGTGCTGCTGAATGCGACCGACTGGAAGCCCATCGGGGCCCGCGCGCACAAGCAGGCGGTAGATGCGCAGGCGCGTGGGATTGCCCAGCTTTTCAAGGCATGTTGAAAGATCATCGACGTTCATAAATGGCAATATGGCGCGTGCCGACTTATCGCGCAAGTTAATTCTAGAAATATGAAATTGTACCACACGACCGCGCCGCCGCGTGGCGTACTTGACCGGCAATGAGGGCGCCGCTAAATAACGCGGCCCCAGCAGCCGGGAGTGTGTCATGGCAACTTTTCGCGAGACCCTCCACGAGGGATTCGAACAGGTAATGCACCTGTCCGGAGAGCCGCTCGTGGATGAACGGTCCGAATTCCAGCATATCCAGATTTTCGATACTGTTGCCAATGGTCGTGTCATGGCGCTGGACGGCATCGTGCAGATCACCGACAAGGACGAATCCGCTTATTCGGAGATGCTGACGCATCTGCCGATTCTTGAACACGATAGTATGTCGCGTGCCTTGATTGTCGGGGGCGGAGACGGCGCCGTTGCGGAAGAGATATTGAAGCACAAGGGCATCGAGCACATCGACCTGGTCGATATCGACGCCCGCGTGGTGGAGCATTGCAGGGTCCATTTCGCGCACGTGAACAACGGCGCCTTCGACGATCCACGACTGGATTTCCATGCCGAGGATGCGTTCGAGTTCCTGAAGCGCGCGGAACCCGGCAGCTATGACCTTGTAATCGCCGACAGGCCGGACCCGGTCGGGCCGGCGCAAAGCCTGTTTGCCCAGGATTTTTACCAGCTTGTCCAGCGCGCGCTGGCCGAGAGGGGTGTGCTGGTCTGCCAGACAGGCTGCCCGTTCCTGCAGGCCGAGGAGTTGCGCGACAGCTATGAGCGGATCGCAGCCGCGTTCGCGAATGCCGGCGCCTATCTGACGGTGGTGCCCACGTATTCCGGCGGATTCATGGCGCTGACATGGGGCTCGAATGGGCTGGAACTTGGCTCCGCCGATACGAATGCCATTGCGGCGCGCTTTGCGAAAAGCGGGGTGCGCGCGGATTATTACAATCCCCGCATCCACGGCGCGGCCTTTGCCCTGCCGACCTGGATCGGACGGCTGCTGGCCAACTAGCCGCAAGCGCGGACACCCGACCGTGTTGGCCGGGCGCTGTCCTCTCAATCCAGTTCGAAGTACTCCCGCAGGCAGCGAACCGTAGCATCCGAAACGTAGTAAATGCCGTCAACGATCTGCGTGCGGTCCTCGCTCCACTTTGTGGAATCGTAGTCCCAGCCGATCAGGTAGGCGGCTTTTTCGGTGTCGTTTACGAGGCGCCGAAGGCGGCGCGTCAGCGCGCCCTCGAAATGGGACAGGGCGCGCACATCGCTATCGCCCGTCAACTCCAGCAACTCTTTCATGCTGACACGCCCGCCGTTTTCCGCGAACAGCTTCAGCCGCTCCTTATGGCTGTCGGAAAGGCCGTGCATCAGCCGCGCCGTGAGATCCGGCGTAAGGTCGACCGGCTTGCGCCAGCGGAAGCGGGGTTTCTTTGCGGCGCCAGCGACCGCGGCGCCGGCCCCGTTCGCAGCGGCGCCGGCCGTGCCGGCCCGGCCGGAAAGAGTGCGCAGCAGCTCGTCCTGTGTCGTCGTGGAAAGACGCTGAAAGTCCGATTTCTCGATTACCAGGCGCATCTAAGCATCCTCCCCAGTTCGGAGCAAATCCCGGCTCCGGCATACGAGTGAACCATTAGTTCGGACACAAGCGCGTTGGTGCGCCGGTCACTCTCCGGACCGCGACGAACTCTCTTGATTTTGCGACGGGATCAACAGTTCGCTCAAGGCTGTCGTTGACCCGCTGGGTGTTTAATTGCGGGCAGGTAATCCACGGCCAGCCCCCACCGCCCGCATCAGCACGCGGAAGGGGATCAGCATGACAAGGGCCATCCCTGCCTTCACCCCGTAATCCCCAATGCCCCAGGTCACCCAGGGCAGGCCGGTCCCGGCGAACGCCAGCGTGAAGAACAGGGCGGTGTCGAAGGCCGAGGCGAGAAGCGAGGAGGCCAGCGGCGCCACCCACCATGCCCGACGGCGCAACCGGTCGAAGATGGCGATGTCCGCAAGTTGCGCCAGCAGGAAGGCCGTTCCCGAGGCGGCGGCGATGCGGGGCGTCGATAGCAGGGCGGAGAGGATGACGGCGACCGCGAAGCCGGCATAGATGACACGGCGGGTGCGCGCAGGACCGACGGCCCTGTTCGTCAGGTCGCTGACAAGGAAGGCGATCGGATAGGTGAGGGCGCCGTACGTCAACCAGTCGTTGATCGGAAAGCGCACGGCGATGTTGGAAACGGTGATGACGGCTACCATCGCCGCGAACGAGATCGCCAACCCGTGCGGAATGCGTGTCATGGCGCTTCGGATCGGCATTGTCTGTCCCGCGCTCTCAAGTCGATTGGTGAATGGTCACGGGCGTGCCGGGACCCAGGCCCAGTGCCTGTTCGGCCCGGCCCTGATTGACCGAGATCTCCAGCAGGCCATTGGCGTTTTCGTACCAGAACGCTGTCCCGACGGGAACATCGGAGAACGTCCGTGCGCGCCCGAGCCGCCGCCCCACCACCTCGACCGTGGCGGCTTCGGCGGACAGCGACGACGTCCGCAGCCCGGTCATGGCATTTCCGTAGTGATCGATATAGACCACCTCGGCTAGATCGTCCGGCCAGTCGCTTCCAACGAGCTTGGCCGGATCGACTGCTTCGCCGGGCGGCGTGTCGCCGCGCGCCAGTCGGCCGGCGACCGGCGCGAAGAGATCCCGGCCATGGAACGAGGCCGAAAGGCCGGATGGCCGCCAGTCGATCCGCCAGGCCTCGCCACCGCCAGCCTGCCGCGCCGCAATCGCCATCAGCCCGTTGTCCGGGCCGACGAACCACTGCCCACCAGCCTGGATGGCCACGGCCTCGCGTGCGCCGCCCACGCCCGGATCGACGACGCAGAGAAACACGGTTCCAGGCGGGAACTCCCTTGCATAGGCCGCAAGCAGATAGGCCGTGGCCCGGGCATTGAACGCCGGGGCCTCGGCGAATAGATCGTAGACCGTGACGCCAGGCGCTTCGCGCGCTAGAACCGCTTTCATCTGAGTGAGGTAAGGCCCTTCCAGGCCAAAATCGGTGACGGTCAGGATCATGTCATAATCCTCCGATAGAAGGCGCGCTTCGTCCGGTGCGGCGATGGCAACGGTTTTGGCGGCGAGAATTCGCCATCCAGGCCGATTCTCGACTCGACACGCGAATGCATCCCCTATATCGTATGTCGCACTTGGTGGTACCCTATATCTAGCGTCTAAATACGGGTGGCGCGTTGCAAAACGTAAGAGGGCTGCGCAAGGCATGAGTTGGACCGAAGAACGGATTGGAGAGCTTACCCGCCTATGGCAAGCGGGTCATAGCGCCTCGGATATCGGCAAGAGGCTGGGGATCTCGAAGAATGCCGTGGTAGGCAAGGCGCACCGCCTCAAATTGCCTTCCCGGCCTTCGCCGATCAAGCAGAATAGCGAGGCCAAGACGCAGCCGGCGCCGTCGAGCCCGAAGGCGGCGAAGCCGCAGCCCGCTGCCGAGGCGAAGCCCTCTCAGCCCCAGCGGGCCAAGGTGCGTGCCGTCGCATCCAACGGCAAGCGCCGCGCCGCGCCGGTCGAACCCAAGCAGCCGGTCGGGCGCGGCTCCGGCTGCCTGTGGCCGATCGGCGATCCTGGTGATGCGGATTTCCACTTCTGCGGCGCCGATTCCGTCCCGGGCAAGCCGTATTGTGCCGAGCACGCGGCGCGCGCGTACATCACCCGCTCCCGCGAACGGGACGAACAGGCGGCCTAGATCTTTCCGGGCGGCTGACAAGCCGATGGACATGATGAAACCCCTCTGCCCATGCGCGGGCAGAGGGGTTGATCTTTTCAGGGACCGCGTGGCCACATTCCCGGTGACAGCAGGCGTCAGCGCCGCTTCCGATCTCAGGGAACGTCCGCCAAAAGGATCTCACTATCGGCTTCCGCCGTGACCTCCAAGGCATCTTCATCCCACACGGCCACGCCGTCGCGCGCGTCGACCGGCTTGCCGTTGACGAGGATGCGCCCGGTTGCCGGCACCAGATAGCCCTTGCGATCCCGGCCCAGGCGATGGGTGATGCGCTGGCCGGACATCAGCGTGGCGCCGAGGATGGCCGCATCCTGGTGGATCGGGAGAGCCTCGTCGTCGCCCGGCCTGCCCGAGGCCAGGGGGACGAGCTCGCCGGCCCGGTCATACTGGGGAAAGCGGCGCTGCTCCCAGCGTGGCCGCAGGCGCCGCTCAGCCGGCTCGATCCAGATCTGGAAGATCCGGGTGACGCTTTGCTCGCGGTTGTACTCGGCGTGGATGATGCCCTTGCCCGCGCTCATAACCTGCACGTCCCCGGCTTCGGTCCGCCCCTGGTTGCCCAGGTGGTCCTCGTGGGTGATCGCGCCCTCGCGGACATAGGTGATGATTTCCATGTCCCGGTGACCGTGCCGATCGAAGCCGGTGCCGGGCTGGATCGTGTCGTCGTTCCAGACCCGCAGCGTCCCCAGGCCCATGCGCTCTGGATCAACGTAGTGGCCGAAACTGAAGTGATGATGCGCTTCCAGCCAGTCGGTGTCGAAGCGGCCCAGTTCGGCGAAGGGACGAAGCTCGATCATTGCCGTGTCTCCCGCGTTGTCCGCGCCTTTTGCGTTTAGCCGTGCAACTTTGCCGCCAACTCGGCGACGTGACGGCCCTGGAATCGGGCAATCGTCAGTTCGTTGTCGCTGGGTTGGCGGCTGCCGTCGGCTCCGGCCAGTGTGGTAGCGCCATAGGGGCTGCCGCCAGTGATCTCCTCCATGTTCGTCAATTCCGGGCAGGAATAGGGGACGCCGGCAATCACCATGCCGTGGTGCAGCAGCGTCGTGTGGATCGAGGTCAGCGTGGTTTCCTGCCCGCCGTGCTGCGAGGCGGTGGAGGTGAAGGCGCTGCCGATCTTGCCGATCAGCTTGCCGCTGGCCCACAGGCCGCCGGTCTGGTCCCAGATGTTGCGCATCTGGCTGGCCATGTTGCCGAAGCGCGTCGGCGTGCCGACGACGATTGCGTCGTAGTCGGCCAGTTCGTTCACGTCGTTCAGTACCGGGGCGGCCTGGTCGGTCTTGAAGCCCGACTTCCGCTGCACCTCTTCAGGGACAAGCTCCGGCACGCGCTTGATCGTCACCTCGCTGCCGGCGACGCCGCGCGCGCCCTCGGCCACGGCGTTCGCCATCGTCTCGATGTGACCGTAGCTGGAATAGTAGAGAATCAGGATGTTGGCCATCGTCGTCCGGCTCCTTGCTTATCCGTGTTCGTACCCATGCCGCGAAGATAATCGGTTTTTTCTGTACGGATAATATGGGATAAATGCACATAATTGTTTCCGTAGAGAAACGACGGAGAGTGCCTCAATGCTGGAACACCTGACCGGAATGGCCATTTTCGCCCATGTCGTCGAAGAGGGCGGCTTTTCCCGTGCGGCGCAGGCGCTGGGGCTGTCGAAGTCGGCGGTGTCGAAGCAGGTCAGCCGGCTTGAGGATCGCCTGGGCGTGCGGCTGTTGAACAGGACCACGCGCCGCCTGTCGCTGACCGAGGCGGGGGCCGCTTTCTACGAGGGCTGCCGGCAGCTCGTGTCCGATGCGGAAGCAGCGCAGGCGGCGGTGAGCCATCTGGCCTCGGCGCCGCGCGGGACCCTGCGAATCAACGCGCCGATGTCGTTCGGGCAGCTTCACGTGGCACCGGCGTTGCCCGAATTCCTGCTACGCTATCCGGAACTCTCGGTCGATCTGCAATTGAACGACCGCACCGTCGATCTGGTCGAGGAAGGCTTCGATATGGCGGTTCGTATCGGTGAACTGCCGGACTCCAGCCTGATCGCCAAGCGTCTGGCGCCGATGCGTCGCGCGCCGGCCGCCGCGCCGAGCTATCTGGAAAAGCATGGCCGGCCGCAGTACCCGCACGATCTGGCGAACCACCAGTGTCTGATTTACAGCTACCTTGCCTGGGGTCGGGAGTGGCGCTTCGACGGCCCGGACGGGGAGGTCCGGGTGCCCGTTACCGGCCGATTGGAGATCAATAACGGCGATGCCTTGCTGGCTGCGGCACGCGGCGGGGCCGGCGTGGTGATGCAGCCGACATTCCTGATCGCCGACGATCTGCGCGCGGGAAGGCTGGAGCAAGTGCTTCCCGACTGGTGCCGGGCCCGGCGAGGTGCTATCTATGCCGTGTTTCCGGCCAGCCGGAACCTGTCACCGAAAGTCAGGGTTTTTGTCGATTTCCTGGCCGAACGCTTTGGCGCCGAGCCGTACTGGGACGAAGGGCTGGAATAGGATCAGAGGTCCGCGCGAGATACCTATAAGGTTGATTCGCGTTATGGTTGTGGTACGCTCTCAATCGAACGGTTAGTGTATCGCGGCTGAACATTGAGGTTACTGGAATGACGGTGAACCGCTTGAGACAGCGACGACGAAGAGGCGATGCGCACACCTTCGCGGGTGCGGCGCGGCCCCGTCGTGTGTTGGCGGCCACCTTGGCAGGCGCATAGGCGACCTGATCATGCCCGGGGGCAGCGACGGCACGGGGGACGTCACAGGGTGCGGAACCGCCGCGCCGCCGACGAGCCAGCGCCGGAATGCCGGCGCCGACCATGGACTGCCCCGGATGATCCATTTCCATATTCTGCAGGAACGGCCCGAGGATGCCGTTTCCATCGAACCCCTGCTTGACGCCAGCTTTGGCGATGACCGGCAGCAGAAGACCGTCTATCGGCTGCGCGAGGGAATCGCCCCGCTGCCGGACCTTTGTTTCGTCGCTACCGACGACGATGGCCGCATGCTGGCCTCCCTGCGTTTCTGGCCGATCCTGATCGAGGACGATCCGGCGATCCTGCTGGGGCCGCTTGCCGTCGACCCGAAGATGCGGGGGTGCGGTATCGGCCGCGCGCTGGTGCGCCATGGCCTGGATACCGCGCTACGCCGTGGCGACCGGATGTGCGTCGTGGTTGGCGAGCCGGAGTACTATGGTCCATTCGGCTTCATGCCGGCGACCCCGGCCGGGCTCGTCCTGCCCGGCCCGGTCGAACCCCGTCGCTTTCAGGTGCTGGATCTGGTCCCTGGTGCCAGCGAAACCACCCGCGGCCTGATCCAGCGCGATGAACGCTACGCGCTTACGGGGCCGACCGGGAGGCGTCTTCGCCCCGGCGCCACCGCGCAATCCGCCTGAGTAGGATCGGCAAAAGGGGCGGTTATCCGCATCCCGGGCCCGCTGTCGGTAAAGCCTTCACCCCAGAAGCAGGGCGTCGCTGTCCAGTTCCTCGCCGCGCACCTGGGCGAAGCGGGCGACGAGGTCGTCGACGCCGAGGCGGTGCCGCTCGTCCCCGGCGACGTCCAGGGCGATGCGGCCTTCGTGCAGCATCACGGTGCGGGTGCCGAAATCCAGGGCCTGGCGCATGGAGTGCGTGACCATCAGGGTGGTGAGCGCCTGCTGCTCCACCAGCTCGTGCGTCAGGCGCAGGACGAAGTCCGACATGCGTGGGTCCAGCGCCGCCGTGTGCTCGTCGAGGAGCAGGATCTTTGCGGGTTGCAGCGTGGCCATCAACAGACTGACCGCCTGCCTTTGCCCGCCGGACAGCAGGCCCATGCGGTCGCTGAGCCGGTCTTCCAGGCCAAGGCCAAGGCGGCTCAACTGCGCGCGGAACGTCTCGCGCCGCTGCCTGCCCAGGGCGAGGCCGAACCCGCGCCGCTCACCACGGCTGGCGGCCAGCGCGAGATTCTCCTCGATTGTCAGGTCGGCGCAGCTTCCCGCCATCGGATCCTGGAACACGCGCGCCACCAGCCCCGCGCGACGGGCCGCCGGCCAGCCGGTGACGTCCAGCTCGTCGATGCGCACGCGGCCGGCGCTGGGACGCACCTCGCCGGAGAGGGTATTGAGGAGCGTGGACTTGCCGGCGCCGTTCGATCCGATGACCGAGACGAATGTGCCCTCCGGAATGTCCAGGTCGATACCGCGTATCGCCCGGTTCTCCAACGGCGTGCCGGCACCGAAGACGACCTCTATGCCGCTCAGGCTGATCATGGCGCCGCACCCCGCCGGCCAGTGCGTTGCAGCAGGCTTTTCACCGGGTTGCGGGCGCCCGGAAGCACCAGGGCCACGGTCACCAGTACGGCCGTCAGCAGGTTCAGGTCCGAGGGTGCCAGCCCCAGCACCTCGGCATTGAGCGCCAGCGCGACGGCAAGGCGGTAGATCACCGAGCCGACGATGCAGGCGACAATGGCCATGACGACCCCCTTCGGCCGCAGGATGGCCTCGCCCGCGATCACGGCCGCCAGGCCGACGACGATGGTGCCGGTGCCCATGGTGATGTCGGCGAAGCCGTTCATCTGCGCGAACAGCGCGCCGCCCAGCGCGACCAGGGCATTCGACAGCGCCATTCCGGCATAGGTCATGCGGGCGGTGGCGATTCCGTGCGCGCGCGCCATGCGCGGATTGGCGCCCGCAGCGCGCATGGCAAGGCCGCTGTCGGTGAGCAGATACCACGCGATCAGTATGACGACGGCCGCCACTACGGCGGCGCCATAGATCGGCTTCAGGATGCTGGCCGAGAGCGCCACGCCTTCGAACGGCGACAGCACCGTGGGCTCCATGATGATCGCGAGATTGGGCTTACCCATGATGCGCAGGTTGATCGAGTAGAGCGCCGTCATGGTGAGGATGCTGGCCAGCAGGTGCAGGATGCCGAAGCGCAGGTTCAGGAACGCCGTCACCAAGCCCGCAAGGCCACCAGCGACGAGGGCGATGGCCGTCGCAAGATGCGGGTCGTATCCCGTCACGATCAGCGTCGCCGCCGTGGCCGCGCCGAGCGGGAAGCTGCCGTCCACCGTCAGGTCGGGGAAGTTCAGCACGCGGAACGACAGGAACACGCCGATGGCGACCAGCCCGTAGACCAGCCCGATTTCAATCGCGCCCAGGAAGGCGACCGTACTCATCGCCGCGCGGGACCCCCGCTCATCACTCGACGATCTCGTCCGCGCGGTCCAGAACGGCCTGCGGGAAATCCAGGCCCATCTCGGCAGCCATCTTCGGATTCAGGGAAAGCTGTGTGGTAGCCACGCCCTGCACCGGAATGTCGCCGGCGTTGGCACCCTCCAGCACACGCACGACAATGGTCCCGACCTGCCGGCCCAGATCGTAGTAATCGAAGCCCAGCGCCACGGCGGCCCCGCGAGGCACCGACGCGGTATCGGCCGCGAACACCGGCAGGTCGTTATCCATGCCGACCTTCACGACGGACTCGATGGCCGAGACGATGGTGTTGTCGGTGGGCACATAGATGGCATCGACCTTGCCGACGAGGTTGCGCGCGGCGGCCAGCACTTCCGCCGACTTCGGCGCGGCGGACTCGACGATTTGGAGACCGCGCTGCGGACCGTGCTCGCGCAGGAGTTCCAGGATCTTCACCGAGTTCGCCTCGCCCGGGTTGTACAGCACACCCACCGCCTTTGCCTCTGGCAAGACCTCGCGGATCAGGTCGAGCTGCTTGGCGACGGGCGAGAGGTCGCTGACGCCGGTCACGCGGCCGCCGGGCTCACTGAGCGAGGCCACGAGGCGCGCGCTGACGGGATCGGTCACGGCGCCGAAAATGACGGGAACGCTCTCGGTCGCGGCGATGACCGTCTGCGCCGAGGGCGTGGAGATCGGCACGATCACGTCATGATCCTCGCCGGCGAAGCGGCGGGCGATCTGTGCCGCCGTTGTCGGGTTCCCCTGCGCCGTCTCGTACACGAAGCGCAGGTTCTCGCCCTGTTTGTAGCCTTGCGCCGCCAACTCGTCGCGCACGCCGTCGCGCACCGCGTCGAGGGCGGGGTGCTCCACGATCGCCGTCACGGCAACGGACGCCTCCCGCTCTTCCGCAATGGCGGTGCCATCGAATAGGAATGCGCCCGCGGTGGCGAAAGCGGTAACGGCGATGGTGCCGGCAAAACGTCGAAGCTGCATGATCCCAAGGCCCTGCAGGTTGAAGTGCGGCGGAGATTGCGTCAGGGCCGTTGCCCCGGTCAAGCACGCCGCGCCACCGGTGGCTTGTGCGGAACCGCCGATGCCAGCATATTCCGAAGAGATGCGCTTTTTTAGCGGCAACTGCCAGGGAGGTTCACATGGCCAGCGATGCCGGAGCGCCGCCGGACACGGAGGTCAGGACCGTCAAGCGCGCCCGGCCCAAGGCGGCGGACGCGCGCACCCTGGCGGAGTTCCTGATTCGCCCCGACCCTTCCGACCCGCGCTTGACCGAGCGGGTGCAGGGCCAGGACCAGGACGGCAACGCCATCGAAACGCGGGTGGTGATGGAGCGGCCGCTGACGATCTACCTGAACGGCCAGGAGATCGTCACCGCGATGACCGTGAACGACTACCCGGAGTATCTGGCCGTCGGTTTCCTCCTGAACCAGAACATGCTTCGGCCCGACGACCGGATCGAGGGTGTCGATTACGACGATGAACTCGAAGTCGTCGTCGTGCGCACCGCGCGCGAGACGAACTACGAGGAGAAGCTGAAGAAGAAGACGCGCACAAGCGGCTGTGCGCAAGGAACCGTCTTCGGCGACCTGATGGAGAAGTTCGACGAGATCGATCTGCCGAAGGACGCCGTTATCAAGACGTCCTGGCTCTATGCGCTGACGAGGAAGATCAACGCCACCCCCAGCCTGTACCTGGAGGCCGGCGCGATCCACGGCTGTGTGCTGTGCCAGGAGGACAGGCCGCTGCTCTACATGGAGGACGTCGGCCGCCATAACGCAGTCGACAAGATCGCCGGCTACATGTACCTGCACGACATCTCGCCCGCCGACAAGATCTTCTACACCACCGGGCGTCTGACCTCTGAGATGGTGATCAAGACGGTGCAGATGGGCATTCCGATCCTGGCGTCGCGCTCCGGCTTTACGGCCTGGGGTGTCGATCTGGCACGGCAGGCGGGCCTGACGCTGATCGGCCGGGCCAAGGGCCGGCGCTTCATCGTGCTGGCCGGCGAACAGCGCATCGTGCACGACGTCGATCCCGCAGAGGCCGGCGAAGAGGACCCCAAGCATCAGCGCAAGAGCAGCCGCGGCAATGACTGAGCGGACCTCCGCGGACGACCGGGTCTGTGGCGTCCTGCTGGCCGGCGGTCAGTCGCGGCGCATGGGCGGTGGCGACAAGGCGCTTCGCCCGCTGGGCGGCAGGCCCTTGCTGGCGCATATCGTCGAGCGCGCGCGTCCCCAGGTGGATGCCCTGGTGTTGAACGCCAACGGCGATCCGGCCCGCTTCCGCGAAGCCGGTTTCGACCTGCCGGTGGCGCCCGATGTGGTGGAGGGCTTTGCCGGGCCGCTTGCGGGGGTGCTGACCGGCATGACCTGGGCGGCGGAGAATGCGCCCGCGTGCCGCTGGATCGCGACCTTCGCCTGTGATGCGCCGTTCCTGCCGGCCGATCTCGTCGCCCGCTTCCTGGACGCGGTAAAGACGGAAGAGGCCGACATGGCCTGTGCCGCCAGCGAGGGGCGCAGCCATCCGGTGTTCGGCCTCTGGCCCGTCGACCTTCGCGACGACCTGCACCACGCGATGGTGGAAGAGGACATCCGCAAGGTGGACGTCTGGACCGCGCGATACCGCCTGGCCACGGTGCCGTTTCCGCCTGCGGAAACCGGGCAGGGGACCATCGATCCCTTCTTCAACACCAACCGCCCCGAAGACCTGGAAGAGGCCGAGAGATTGGCAGGCCATCTGGCGGTGTGATGCTTCTTGGATGGACGAAGGAACGTACAACTTGTGGCGAGCGCCAGCGGCGGGTGGTCAGGCCGCCGCTGGCGGAGGATTGCGACTTAGACACGCTTGAAACCCGTGATCATGGCGCGGACCAGGTTCTCGTGGTGCAGCAGGCTCGACAGGATCACGCCGGCGATATGCAGTAACACCAGCGTGAGGGTTATATTTGCTGCGACCTCGTGCAACTCCTCAAAGGCATCGCCGCCATACAGCGTCAGTATACCGCTCGCGCCGGTCCCCAGCAGGCCGGCCAGCAGCGCGACGATCATGGCGCCGCCGGCTGGGTTGTGTCCCAGATAGCGCCTGGGGCGCCCGGCCAGCAGGTCGCGGAGGTAGCCGATCAGACGGCCCGGCCCCGGCACGAAATCGTCGAAACGGGCATAGCGCGGTCCGACGAGGCCCCAGAGAGCGCGCGCGCCGACGATGGCGACGATCCCGTAGCCAGCCACCTGGTGCAGGCTCAGGATCTCCTCGCCAGTGACGTAGGCGAGGGCGAAGCACCCGGCCAGGCTCCAATGAAGGACCCGCACGAGCGGGTCCCACACCTTCACCGAGCCGGCCGCCGCCGTGTCCGCGCGGGGACCGACGTCCGCCGTCGCCATCAGTCGACCTCCGAATGCATGACCTTGCCGGTCCTGCCGTCGACGTAGATTTCCACCCAGCGGCCTTCCTTGTCGCGAGCCTTGATCTCATAGTTACCGTCCTCGAGTTCGACCTCGGTGATATCGGTATAGCCCTGCTCGCTCACCCGCTGGGCGACTTGCGGCACGGAGAAGCGTTCGCCTTTGCCGGCTTCGGGCCCGTTGCCGTCACTCTCACCGGACGCGGCCAATCGTATGCCGGTGACGTTCACCTTCCCCGTCTGCTGGGCCAAGGCTGTTCCACCCACGGCGACCGCGCCGGCTATCAGCGCAAAGGCGATGACCTTGCCGAAATTCATCATGGTTTACTCCTTTTCCCGTGCTGGGCGTCGGATCGTCCGATCGCACGGCTTGGATCCTGCGATAGACGACCTGAACCGGCTCTGAACGGCATGTTCAGTTCACGTTCAGGTCGTCGTAGGCTATAAATCGCTGCATGGCATGGCTTGCTCGGACGCTCGTTCCCTTCATATTGACGGTCGCGCTTCTTGGCGCGGCCCCGCTTGTTGCCGATGACCACGACTTCGCGCGCAGGGCAGTGGAGCGCGGTGAGATCCTTCCACTTGGAAGTATCCTGACGAGAGTGCAGCGCGACTTCAGCGGCCAGATCCTGGAGGTGGAACTGGAACGGGCGGACGACGCACCATTCGATGGGCAACTGATCTACGAAGTGACGATGCTGGCGCCTGGCGGCGACGTAACCGAGCTGTACTACGACGCCCGAACGGGCGAACTCCTGTTGGCGCGGGGCCACGACCTCGAACACGCGGGACGCCATGAGCGCGAGGAGGAGGGCGACGACTGATGCGGGTCCTGGTGGTGGAGGACGATGACCAGCTCCGCCAGCAGCTTGTCCGGGCATTCGAGCAGGCGGGCTATGCCGTTGACGCCACGGTCGACGGCAAGGAGGCCGAATTCCTCGGCGCCACAGAAACGTATGACACGGTCGTCCTGGATCTTGGCCTCCCCGGTGTCGGGGGTCTCAGTGTGCTTCGAAGCTGGCGCGAGGCCGAAAACGATGTGCCGGTCCTGATCCTCACCGCGCGCGGCGCGTGGACCGAGCGGGTCGAAGGGATCGACGCCGGCGCCGATGACTATCTGCCAAAACCGTTCCGGATGGAGGAGCTGCTGGCCCGCGTCCGCGCGCTGATTCGGCGCGCGAGCGGACACGGTGCCGCCGAGTTGCGCTGCGGCCCTCTCGTCCTGGACACGCGCGCAAACCGGGTCACGGTCGACGGTGCGCCGGTCACGCTGACGGCGCATGAGTATCGCGTGCTCGCTTACCTGATGCACCACGTCGGTGAGACAGTTTCGCGCAGTGAATTGAGCGAGCATGTTTACGCCTACGACATGGACCGGGATTCAAACACCATCGAGGTATTTGTTGGGCGGCTGCGGAAGAAGCTGGGCCGCGAGATTATCAAGACGGAGCGCGGCCTTGGCTATCGACTGGAGGCGCCGTGATCTTCCCGCGTTCCCTGAGCTTCCGGCTGCTTGCCGGTGCCGTGGTCTGGGTCACTATTGCACTTGTCGTTGCCGGCGTGGCGTTGTCGCGGCTCTTTGAGAACCACCTGGAAGATCAAGAGGCCCGGCGGTTCGAGGTGACACTGAACCAGCTTGCCGCCAACCTCGCGGTCGGCGACAAAGGCGGCATCGAACTGACCGCACGGCTCAGCGAGCCGCAATTCCAGAGGCCTTATTCCGGACTCTACTGGCAAGTCGAAACGGCTCGCGGGGAGATTCTGTTGCGCTCCCGCTCGCTCTGGGACCGCGTTCTCGCGCTGCCGCGGGACACGCTGCTGGACGGCGAAATACACCGACATCGACTGACGGGACCCGATAACATGCCGCTGAGGGTCTACGAGCGGTCGGTGACACTACCCCGCCGGCAGGGCCGACTTCGTCTTGCGGTTGGCGAAAATGCCACCGTCCTTGAAGGTGCTCTTGCCGGGTTCCGGCGCACGCTGGCGCTGTCGCTCGGCGTTCTCGGCCTGGGTCTGGCCGGCGCGGCCGGGGTGCAGGTCGCTGGCGGCCTGCGTCCCCTCCGCCGTCTGCGGAACGCGCTCGGCAGAGTGCGTAGTGGCCGCGCGAGGCGGCTGGAGGGACGCTATCCCGACGAGATCCAGCCGCTTGTGGATAACCTGAACGCGGTGCTCGATCAGAACGAGGAGGTGGTCGCTCGCGCCCGTACCCAGGCAGGCAACCTCGCGCACAGCCTCAAAACCCCGCTTGCCGTGCTGTCGAACGAGGCCGTGGCGCTTCATGACGGCGATAAGGACGAACTGGCCCGACGGATCGGCGAGCAGGTGCAGCTCATGCAGCGACGGGTCGATTACCATCTCGTGCGGGCCCGGGCAGCCGCGTCCGTCAGGGTGCCAGGCGTGCGCACCGATGTACGGGAAGCCCTGGAAGGTTTGGTGCGCACCATGCGTAAGATCTACGAGGCGCGCGGCATCAATATCGATTCCGAGCTGGAGTACGCCCCGGCATTTCGCGGCGAGCGCCAGGATTTCGACGAAATGGCGGGCAATCTGCTGGACAACGCCTGCAAATGGGCGACTGGTGAAGTCCGGGTTCACGCGGATGCAACCAGTGACGGTCACTTGGCGGTGTGGATCGACGACGACGGCCCTGGCTTACCGGAGGTCCGGCGTGCGGAAGTGTTCAGCCGAGGACGGCGGTTGGACGAAGGCGTCGCCGGCTCCGGTCTCGGTCTTGCAGTCGTCGCGGAGCTGGCTGAGCTATACGGCGGCACCGTGCATTTGGAGGACTCGCCGCTCGGCGGCGTGCGCGCCGTGCTGAGCCTGCCGGCTGCGGGCTGACCCTGAACCGGCCAGCCGAACGCGACAGCAGCCTAATAATGTCTTTTTGCGCTGGAACTCGCCGCTCAGCGTCGCGGAAACTTCGGCCCGATGAGCTGCCGAGACTCTATCTCACCGGCTTGGCGGCAAGATCCAGGCGCGCGAAAGGCCTCTTGATCAAGGCAGGTGCATCACCACGGGAAGATAGCCCAGGTCGTGAAGCATCTCGATCACCTCCAGTGCTGGGATCGCCAGCAGCATCACGCAGGTGTCACGGAACGTCGTGAGCACGAGTTTTGGCTTGACCTCCAACTGCTACGTGTCCCGCCAGGCAGGCTGCAGGGCCAGCCAGCGCGGCGTGGCGGCCGTATAGGTTCTGTATGCGCCGCCGAAGTGCTCGGCCAAATAACGTTCCTCGCGCCGCGTGACGGCATCCTGGATCCGGCATCCGCTGAGCAGATCGCCGAGATCGCCCGCGCGGAGGGCGAGGACATTGACCGGGCCGTGAGCGCGGCGCTGCGTCGACAGCAGGGCGCTTGCCGGTATGCGGCCGGCGGAGCGTATCGTCCGGGCGGTGGTGGAGCTTGGCGGGAAGTCGGCGGACGTCGGAATCCGCCGTTGTTAAATTTACAGGGCGGGCGCCCGCAGGAATGAAAACGCAAATTATAATGATCGCTTCAAGATCAAAACACGTGTCCGGGAGGTTCATGGGCGATGCATACGAAAGACAGGGCGAGGCCGCGTTCTCGCGTCCTTGAGGGCGCCTGGATCTGGCGATACGTATAGGCGTCGGCCTGCGGTTCGCATGCCCGGCATTTGACGTTCTTGCAATTCGAACATCTTCTGGTCTAATCGGGCGCGGTAGGTTTGTCTCCTTCGGGGGGAGGCGGGGTGTCTAATCGAATGGCAGCGCGAGTATCGGTGTGTTTGGAGTTCCGCACCCGAAGCGTCGCTGCACAATCGAGGTGATGATTTTGCTGCCGCAGGCCTAGTAGGGGGCGAATGCGTGGCGATGCGGGCTTGTCGCCAGGCCGGGGTGCGAATTCCGGACGCTTGCGGTTCTTGAACCACGCCGGCTTTCAGCCGTGCGCGAGCGGGGCTTGCGCGTCGTTGTTCGGCATTGCCGGACAAATCAAAAGAGAAGAGAGAGAGGGATAGGTATGAGGAAATCCGTCATCGGGCTGACACTGGGCCTGCTGGCCGCGCCGGCCGCGGCGCAGGCGGAGTGCGGCGAGGTTTCGATCACCGAGATGAACTGGGCATCGGCCCAGGTCGTGACTACTGTGGCTTCCTTCATCATGGAACAGGGCTACGGCTGCGATGTTACCGTGGTTCCTTCGGATACGGTGCCGGCCGTGACGTCGCTCGCGGAGAATGGCGAGCCGGACATCGTGACCGAGCTGTGGCTGAACTCCACCGGCGAGGCATATCTGCAGCTTGAGGAGCAGGGCAAGGTCGAGCGCGTGGCGCAGGTCCTGGATCCGGGGGGCGTCGAAGGCTGGTGGATCCCGACCTACCTCGCCGAGGAGCACCCCGAGCTGAAGACCATCGAGGGTGTCATGGCCAACCCCGAACTGGTCGGCGCGCGTTTCAACAACTGCCCGAGCGGCTGGGGCTGCCGCGTCGTCAGCGACAACCTGATCGAGGCCCTCGACCTTGAAGAGAGCGGGATCGAGGTGTTCAACCACGGTTCGGGCGAAACGCTGGCGACGTCCATGGCATCGGCCTATCAGGACGGCAATCCGTGGTTCGGTTACTACTGGGCGCCGACGGTGCCGCTCGGCAAGTTCGACATGACGCGCGTCGACCTTGGCGAGTACAAAGAGGACATCCACAAGGCCAATGGGAGCCAGGATAACGAGAACCCCGGCGTCTCGGACTTCCCGGCGGCCCCGGTGCTCACCAGCATCACCACGGACTTCAAGGAGCGCGAGCCGGAGATCGCCGAGCTGATGAGCAATGTCACGTTCAAGACCTCGACCATGAGCTCGCTGCTCGCCTGGAAGGACGAGAACAACGCCTCTGCCGAGGAGGCCGCGGTCTATTTTCTGACCCACAACAAGGACGTCTGGTCGGGCTGGCTTAGCGACGACGCGCGCGAGCGACTGTCCAAGGTCCTCAACTAAGGCGCCTTTCCGGGGCGGGGCCGATAAGCGGTCCCGCCCCATCTCTATGCGACAATTGCAGGTGCGGGGGCTCGAAGGCCTGCAGGGGAAATCCAAGACATGGCGAGCTACGATTTTATTTTCGATTCTCTCGGTCTGCGCGAATGGTGCGACGGAGAGTCCAAGTCAGGCCCGATGACCATGGATCAGCTCCTCGGCCAGGCGGCTGGCCAGGATGCGGACCAGGGCGCGTCGATCTGGGAATTGCCGTTCCCGTCCCTCGACGCGCTTAACGAGGCCTGTTCGGCAATGCCGCAGACCCGCAATATGACGAAGGGCCTCGAAGAGGGTTTCCTGGCCGTCAAGGACAGCTTGAAGTTCATTCTGGATCCACTGACCCAGCCGCTGAGCTGGTTGCTTGACGGAGCGCTCTACGTCTCGCTCTCGGCGCCCTGGTGGATCGTTATTCCGATTTTGCTTGGCGTCGTCTTTGCCGTGACGAAGTCCTCGAAGCTGGTCGGCTTTGTTGCGATCTGCGTTTTCGCACTCGCCTTCATCGACCATTACGACTATGCGATGAAGACGCTGTCGATCATATTCGTTTGCGCCTTTTTGTGCGTGATACTCGGCGTGCCGATCGGGATCGCGATGTCGCGCAGCGACACCATGCAGCGCAGTACGATCCCCATACTCGACATGCTGCAAACATTGCCGCCGTTCGTTTACCTGATCCCGCTGATCTTCCTGTTCAGTGTGACCGAATCGAAGCTCTACGGCATCGCGATTATCCTCTATGCCATCGTGCCGGTGATCCGCCTTACGGACCTGGGTATCCGCCTTGTCGACAAGGATGTGATCGAGGCCGCGGACGCCTTTGGCATGTCAGAGCGGCAGAAGCTCTTCGGCGTGCAGATTCCGCTGGCGTTGCCGAACATCATGGCGGGTGTGAACCAGACCATCATGATGTCGCTGGCGATGGTGGTGATCGCCTCGCTGGTGTCGGCGCCCGGACTGGGCGTGCTGGTGCTGCGCGGTATCCGCAATCTCGAACTCGGCGTCGGACTGGTGGCCGGGCTTGGTATCGTCCTTCTGGCCGTGATCCTCGATCGCGTGACCAAGGCCTCGCTCGCCCGGATCAACGCCACGCAGAATCAGTAAGGACGGCCAGCGATGACGAACGACGTCAAGGTTTCCATCCGTAACCTTTACAAGATCTTCGGGAGCGATCCGCAGGCGGCGCTGGAAGATGTGCGCGGGGGCATGACCAAGCCGCAGTTGCTTGAGCAGCGTCAGCACGTTCTGGGTCTGAGCGACATCAATATCGACATCCGCGCCGGTGAGATCACGGTTATCATGGGCCTGTCCGGATCCGGCAAATCCACGCTGATCCGCCACCTGAACCGCCTGATCGATCCCACCGCGGGCGAGATCCGGATCGATGGCGCCGACATCCTGGCCTATGGCGAGGAGGCGCTGCGACAGCTTCGCCAGGAACGCATGTCGATGGTGTTCCAGAAGTTCGCCCTTCTGCCTCACCGTACCGTGCTCGAAAACGCGGGCATGTCGATGGCGATCCGGGGCTACAGCCGGGAGGAGTACGAGTCGGAAGCGAACCGCTGGCTCGACAGGGTCGGCCTTGGCGGCTACGGCGACCATCATCCCTTCCAGCTTTCCGGCGGCATGCAGCAGCGCGTCGGCATCGCCCGGGCGCTGACGTCGAACTCGGAAATCATGCTGATGGACGAGGCGTTTTCGGCGCTCGACCCCCTGATCCGGACGGACATGCAGAACCTTCTGCTGGAACTTCAGAACGAGTTGCACAAGACGATCGTGTTCATCACCCACGACCTCGACGAGGCGCTGAAGCTGGCGGATCATCTCGTCATATTGAACGATGGCCAAGTCATCCAGCAGGGCGAGCCCCAGGGCATCCTCCTGAACCCCGCCGATCCGTACATCGAGGACTTCGTCAGCGACATCAACCGGGCCCGCGTGCTCCGCGTTCGTTCTGTCATGGAGGCCAATGAGGGTGAGGTGGACTGCATCGCCGGTGAGGTCGACCACGACGATACCCTGGAGCACGTGATCGCGAAGTCGCGCGGCGACACCTCGGCCAGCTACCGGGTCATGAAAGACGGCAACCAGGTCGGCGTGCTGGACATGCAAAGCCTCGTACGCGCGCTCGTTCCCACGCATGCGGCGGAGAACGGCGTTCGGGCCAGCATGTCGGACTGAGTAGGGGCCATAAACGGGTTGCCGGCCCGGTTATATGCCTGGTGCCGGGCCGGTAGCCTGTCCCGCCTAATCCTTGTCCTCGTTCTGTCCGGGTGCCCGCAGGTCACCGAGCCGACTGTGCAGGTCCTCGATCCTGGACAGGCGCTGAGAGGCAGCGGTTTTCAGTTCTTCCGACACTTGTGACATCAGTAGGTTTAGTACGCTCATTGCTGCGGCATAGGAGTCGAACGGGCCTGGCCCGCGCGTGTGGCAGCGTAACGTGATGCCGGCAAGCCTTGGCGTCAGCGCGGCGCTGAGGTCCGTCAGCAGGACGGAGCCCACACCACATTCCGCCGCGACGTTGAGGATTTCGACAAGAGCATTCGGCCGGCGCCGGAACCCGATGACGAGCATCGCGTCGCCGCCGCGCATTGCCGAGAGGTCCTCCGCCAGTTCGAAGGCGGGAGTCGGGACGAAGCGCACATCGGCCTTCAGCGAATGCAGCACGCTGCGCGCGTACTGGGCAAGTGCGAAGCTGTTGCGGAAGCCCACGACCCAGATCGTATTCGACGATGCCAGCCATTCCGCCGCGCGCTGCATCGCCTCGCGGTCCAGGGCAGCCTCGGTTCGGCGCAGGTTCTCCATGTCGCGGGCGAAATGCGTCTGCGCGCGGTCCCGCTCGCCGGGCGGGCCGGCCTCGCCAAGCCCGCGCAGCGGCGAGCCCCATGGCAGGGACTGCCGCGCCACGCGGCGCGCCTCCTCGAAATCCGAATAGCCGAGCGCCTGAAACAGACGGGCGGCGGTCGCCTTGGAGACACCCGCCCGCTCGGCCAACTCGCTGGCCGTCCAGCGCGCGAGGTCCCCGCCGGTCTCAAGCACGACGTCGGCCAGGCGACGCTGCTGGGGCGAGAGCTCGTCGTATTTTTCGAGAATGCGTTGATCGACTGTCTCAGCGGGCATCGGAATCCCGTTCATTGCAATGAAAAACGCGTTTCATAATGCTTGACCGCAGCATGCACACATGTGCAGAATCATAGATGATCTTGCCATTGCGGAAAAGGCATCTCCTGGGAACGCTCTGTGGTTTCGGATATGAAACATACGTTTCATGAAAACACCGCCGAGACGGCCCACCGGGTCGGCGGGATGGTGAATCGACTTGTCGAGCGGACCTGTGCCGCGCTCATCGCCGCAATGGTGGTGATCGTCTGGCTGGGCGTCGTATCGCGCTATCTGGTTGAGCTTGGCATCACCTGGAACGAAGAACTGGCGCGCTATGTGATGATCTGGGCGGCGCTGCTGGCCGTTTCGGCGGGCGTGTACCGACGCGAACATATCGGGCTTGAGCTTTTCTATCACATGCTTCCGGCGAGAGCGGCCGTGGCGCTGCGTTTGGGCCTGGACGCCATCGGATTCGGGTTCTTCGGTTTCCTCGTCTACTACGGCGTCGGCATGACGGTCGACGGGATGGAGCAGTACGCAACCATCTTCGGCATGACCATGGTAGTGCCGTTCGCCGCCGTTCCCGTGTCCGCCGGGCTAGCAGCACTGCAGATTCTGCTGGCGACAATCCGGGACACCGCGAGCGGCCGCGTGCGGGCGCCGGCCGAGATCGGGGTGAGTTGATGGTCGTCACGGTCGCCGTCGCATTCTTCGGGCTTCTGCTACTTGGCCTGCCTATCGGCTACGTACTCGGGATTGCCGGGGTGATCGGCCTGCTGCAGATCGGCGGCGCCAACTTCCTGGCGATGGCGCCCACGAAGTTCTTCGAGGGCCTGAACCTTTTTACCTTCATGGCGATGCCGTTCTTCATCCTCGCCGGCGAGATCATGAACCGCACCGGCATCACGCGCCGCCTTGTCGAATTCGCGGAAGCGCTTGTCGGCTATCTGCGCGGCGGGCTGGCGCACTCGAACATGATCGCCTCGGTGATGTTCGCGGGCATGACGGGGGCGGCGGTGTCGGATGCGGCGGCCTTCGGCAATACGCTGGTCCCGGC
This sequence comes from Ferruginivarius sediminum, assembly GCF_003344765.1. Lineage (GTDB taxonomy): Bacteria > Pseudomonadota > Alphaproteobacteria > Kiloniellales > Rhodovibrionaceae > Ferruginivarius > Ferruginivarius sediminum. Next base: position 192,740 of record NZ_QPMH01000004.1, read on the forward strand.
GATGGAGAAGCAGGGCTACAAGCGGCCATTCGCCTGCGCGGTGACGGCGGCGGGCTCGATCATCGGCCCCACGATTCCGCCGTCGAACCTGATGGTGATTTACGGCTCGCTGATGGGCGTGTCCATCGCCGGGCTTTTCGCCGCCGGCATTCTGCCCGGGCTGCTGATCGCGCTGCTCTGCATGGCCGTAATCGTTGCGCTGGGCCGCCGCCTGAACCTGCCGAAGAATGCCGAAGGGCCCAGCCTGCGGCTGATCCTGACAAGCTTCCGCCAAAGCATCGTCGCGCTTCTCATGCCCCTGATCATCCTGGGCGGCATTCTTGGCGGCATCGTGACCCCGACGGAAGCCGCCGCCATCGCGGTGTTCTACGCCTTGGTCGTCGGCCTCGTCAGCCGCACGCTCAGCTTCGACGACATGGTGCAGATGCTGATGCGCACGGCCCGGATGACCGGCGTCGTGTTCCTGATTATCGCCTCAGCCTCGATCCTGAGTTGGTGGATGACCTTCATGCAGATCCCGCAGGCGATCGCGCAGGGCATGATGGCGATCTCGCAGGAGCCGTCGGTCGTCATCGGCCTGATCCTCGGCCTCCTGCTGATGATCGGGATGTTCATGGACATCAACGCGGCGCTGATCATCCTGGCGCCGGTGCTGGTTCCGCTGACGCAGGCTATCGGCATGGACCCGGTGCACGCCGGGATCATGATCATCCTGACGCTCAACATCTCGTTGATGACGCCGCCCGTCGGGGCCTGCCTTTTCGTTCTCTCGTCGGTCACGGGCGAGCGCGTGGAGCGCATCAGCGCCGCGCTCTGGCCCTTCCTGCTGGCCGAGGTGGCCGTCCTCGTCCTGGTCGCCTACTGGCCGGATCTGACGCTCTGGGTGCCAAGGCTCCTGGGGTTCTAGGCGAGGAGGCTTCCAAGCAGAAGAAGGAGAGGTGGAAATGAAACGGACACGATTTGCCGGGACCCTGCTTGCCGCGGCCGCCGCGGTGACGCTTTCACTCGGCGCTCCTGGCAATGCCGGGGCGGCGGAGAAGACGCTGAAGCTGCATCACCTGAACAAGGACGATCCCTTCGATAACGCCACCGGCGCCATGGCGACGGTGTTCGAGAGTCTGGTGGAATCCGGCACCAACGGCTCCATCGACGTGCAGACCTTTCCCGCCGGCCAGCTTGGCAAGGACGCCGAGGTGGTGCAGCAGGTGAAGTCGGGCGTCATCCAGTCGGGCATTCACTCGGTCGGCGGCTTCGCCTCCACCTACCCGATGATCAGCGTCCTCGACGTGCCGTTCGCCTTCCCCAACATCTCGACCACCTACGAGGTGTTCGACGGACCGTTCGGCGAACGGCTGTCCAAGGACATCATGGAGAAGACCGGCATCAAGGTGTTGGGCTTCGGCGATTCCGGCGGCTTCTTCCACTTCACCAACTCCAAGCGGCAGATCAAGTCGCTGGAGGACATGGATGGGTTGAAGATCCGCACCATGGGTCTCGACACCCACAAGACCATGGTTGACGCCCTTGGTGCCCAGCCCACGGCAATCGCCTGGTCCGAGGTCTACACCGCGTTGCAGACCGGCGTGGCCGACGGTCAGATGAATCCGGTACCGATCATCGCGTTCGCCAACTTCAATGAGGTGCAGTCCTACCTGACGCTCAGCGGCCATCTCTTCACGCCATACGTCTGGGCGATCAACAAGGACTTCTACGATTCGCTGACGGAGCATGAGCGCGGCGTCATCGACTATGCCGCACATTCCGCTATCGTCGCCGGGCGCGGGCTGAACCGGATCATCGAATCCTCGAAGGAGCGCGGCTTGCCGGCGCTGGAAGCGAACATGGAGGTCTACGCGATGAGCCCGGAGGAGAAGGCGCGCTTCCGGGACGCGGCGCTGCCCGCCGTGAAGGAACTGATCTCCGAGAAGTTCGGTGCCGAGGGGACCGAGATGATGGAAGCCTTCCTCGGCGCCATAGAGACAGCGAGCAACAACTAGAACCGGCCGGAACGGGCGGGGCAGGGCGAAGGATGCGTCCTGCCCCACCGGCCGGCGCAGGAGGAACCGGATAGACGCATGCCAATCGACATTCCCGATTTCCACTACAGGTATTTCCACAACCCTCGCGCGGCAGGCGCCGTGGCCTATGGCGAGCGTCAGCGCGCGGTGCTGAGCGCCGAGGGCTGCCGCGCGGCGCGGGCCGAAATTTCGACCTGGCCCGGCTACGCGCCCACGCCGCTGGTCGATCTTCCCGGTCTTGCGAAGGCGCTGGGGCTGGGACGGGTCCGCTACAAGGACGAGTCGCGGCGCTTCGAACTGAACAGTTTCAAGGCGCTGGGCGGGGCCTATGCCGTCATGCGCCTGCTGATCGGGGAGATCGAGCGGCGCAAGGGCATCAGCGGCGTCACCTCCAAGGATCTGCTGGCGCGTACGCACGCCGACGTCACCGGCGATATCACGGTGACCTGCGCCACCGACGGCAACCACGGCCGCTCGGTCGCATGGGGCGCGCGGAACTTCGGCTGCAACTGCACGATCTTCATCCACGCCACCGTTAGCGAGGGCCGCAAGCAGGCGATCGAGCGCTATGGCGCGCGCGTCGAGCGGGTCGCCGGGAACTACGACGATTCGATCAAGCACGCGGCCCGCGCAGCGGCGGAGAACGGCTGGTTCGTGGTCTCCGACACCTCCTACGAAGGCTATATGGACGTGCCCCGCGACGTGATGCAGGGCTACACCGTCATGGCCGACGAGATCGTCGATCAGCTTGAAGGCGACGGCCCCAGCCACCTGTTCGTACAAGGCGGCGTTGGCGGCTTTCCGGCCGCGGTGATTTCCCAGTTCTGGGAGACCTGGGGGACGGATCGCCCGCGCGCGGTCGTGGTCGAACCCGACAAGGCCGCCTGCATCTTCGAAAGCATGCGCCAGGGCCACCCCACGGCGGTTGCCGGCGACCTGGATACCGTGATGGCGGGTCTGGCGTGCGGCGAGGTTTCGCTGCTGGCCTGGGAGATCCTGGATCAGGGCGCGGACGATGTCATGGAGGTATCGGACGCCGGTGTTCCCGCCTGCATGCGCCTGCTGGCCCGTGGGGCGGACGGCGATCCGCCGCTGGTGGCCGGGGAGTCCGCTGTCGCCGGCCTGCTGGGGCTGATCGCGGCGATGCGCGACCCGGACGTCGCCGGGCAGCTCGGTCTGGGACCGGAGAGCGATGTCCTGCTGATCGGCAGCGAGGGTGACACGGATCCCGAACTTTATCGCGAAATCGTCGGGCAACCCGGACACAACACGAGGACGGCGGCATGACGCGCGAGAACCTGCGTATCAACGCAGAGCGGCTTCTGCGGCGGCTGGACGAACTGGGCCAGATCGGTGCGCTGGAAGGCGGCGGCAATTGCCGGCTGGCGTTCAGCGACGAAGACAAGGCAGGACGCGACATCGTATTGGGCTGGATGCGCGCGGCGGGTCTGGACATCCGCATCGACAGGTTCGGCAACGTCACCGCGACGCGGCCCGGCCGCGAGGATGGCCCGCCGGTGATGGCCGGCTCGCACACGGACACCGTCGCCACCGGCGGCAAGTACGATGGCAATCTCGGCGTTCTGGCCGGGCTTGAGGCGATCGAGACACTGAACGATGCCGGCATAGAGACGCGCCGTCCGGTGGCCGTCACGCTATTCTCCAACGAGGAGGGCGCGCGCTTCTCGCCCGACATGATGGGCAGTCTGGTCTATCAGGGTGGCTTGCCGCTTGAGGAAGCCTACGGCATCGAGGGCATCGACGGTTCGACGGTCGGCGAGAACCTGGAGCGGATCGGCTACATCGGCGACGCGCCGGTCGGCGGGAACGAGGTTCACGCCTTCGTCGAGCTGCATATCGAGCAGGGCCCGATCCTGGAGGACGAGGGCCGCACTATCGGCGCGGTCGAGGGCGTCCAAGGCATCTCGTGGACCGAGTACACCTTCACCGGCCGCTCCGCGCACGCGGGGACGACACCGATGAGCCGGCGCTGCGATGCCGGGTACGTGGCGGCGGAGGTAGCGGCCTATGTGCGCCGGCTGGCCGCCGAGACAGGCAACGGCCATGTCTCCACCGTCGGCGTGTTCGAGGTGGAGCCCGACCTCGTCAATGTCGTCCCGCAGAAGGCGAAGATCACCGCCGACCTGCGCAACTTTGACAACGAACTTTTGAAACAGGCCGAACAGAAGCTGGAGGCCTTCGTCGACGACATCGCCGGGCGCGAAGGCGCGGCGGTCGCGCGCCGCACGCTGGCCCGCTTCGACCCGACGCCGTTTGACACGGGCATGGTGGACCGCATCCACGGCATCGCGGAGCGGCTTGGCTATTCGACGCGGCGCATCGCCAGCGGCGCTGGCCACGATGCGCAGATCATGGCGCGGATCTGCCCCACCGCCATGATCTTCGTGCCCAGTGTCGACGGCATCAGCCACAACATCCAGGAATACACGAAGCCCGAGGACTGCGAAGCCGGGGCCAACGTGATGCTTCACACCCTGCTCGAACTGGCCGAGTAGGCGCCGCCAAGGACGGAGGAACCTTATGTCACGCATCGTCACGGTCGCCGCGGCGCAGCTTGGACCCATCGAACTTGCGCATTCGCGCGCCGAGGTGGTCGACCGTTTGCTCGCCTTGATGCGCCAGGCGGCGGGCATGTCCTGCGACATCGTCGTGTTCCCTGAACTCGCGCTCACCACCTTCTTCCCGCGCTGGTTCATGGCCGAGCAAGCGGAGATCGACCGTTTCTTCGAGCGCGAGATGCCGGGACCAGAAACGCAGCCCCTGTTCGACGAGGCCGCGCGCCTGGGGATCGGCTTCTACCTGGGCTATGCCGAGCTGGCGGAGGAGGGCGGCCGAACCCGTCGGTTCAACACGTCGATTCTGGTCGACAAGCAGGGGCGAATCGTCGGCAAGTACCGCAAGATCCACCTGCCCGGCCACGCCGAGCACGAGCCCTGGCGCGCCTTCCAGCATCTGGAGAAGCGGTACTTCGAGACCGGTGACCTCGGCTTCCCGGTGTGGGATGCCTTCGGCGGCGTGATGGGGATGTGCATTTGCAACGACCGCCGCTGGCCCGAAACCTACCGCGTCATGGGCCTGCAGGGTGTCGAGATGATCATGCTGGGCTACAACACGCCGGTCCACAATCCGCCCGCGCCGGAACACGACGCGCTGTCGCTTCACCACAATACGCTGGTGATGCAGGCCGGGGCGTATCAGAACGCGACCTGGGTCGTGGGTGTGGCGAAGGCGGGGAACGAGGCGGGCGTGCCGATGATCGGCGGCACCCAGATCATCGCGCCATCCGGCGAAACGGTGGCGATGTGCGCGACGACGAACGACGAGCTGGCCGTCGCGCGCTGCGACCTCGACCTCTGTACATCCTACAAGGAAAGCGTCTTCAACTTCGACCGTCACCGCCAGCCAGCCGCCTATGGCCTTATCACCGCGCGCAAGGGCGTGCGGGAGGCCGCGGAGTAGGGCGGTCGCGCGCCCCTTATTACCGCCGGCATTGGCGAGTTCACGCGGCGAAGGCGTAACAGCCGCGAACGCTGGATCTGCACGGCTGGCCAGCGTCTGCTATAACCGGGCGACCGGCAACAGCGGCAGGCGATGGTAACGGCCCGTCATGACCGAGATTCGCTTCTACCACCTGACCAGGACCAGCCTGGAGTCCGCCCTGCCGCAGCTTCTGGAGAAGACGCTGGAGCGCGGCTGGCGGGCCCTGGTGCTGGCTTCGTCGGATGACCGGGTCGAGGCCTTGACCGCGCACCTCTGGACCTATGACGACCGCTCCTTCCTGCCGCACGGCTCGCCCCGCGACGGGCGGCCCGAGTATCAGCCGATCTGGCTTTCCGCCGAGGACGCGAACGCCAACAACGCCAATGTGCTGTTCCTGACCGATGGGGCCGCGAGCGCCCATGTCGGCGACTTCGATCTGGTTGCCGAGATGTTCGACGGTAACGACGGCGAAGCCGTTGCCGCCGCCCGGCGGCGCTGGAAGGACTACAAGCAGGCCGGACACCAGCTTACCTATTGGAAGCAGGATGAGAGCGGCCGCTGGCAGAAGGGCGCCTGACGCCGGGCCGCCGGGCATCTCGTCCCTGGTGTAATCGGCGCATTGCGCGCCAGCGACACTGGCGGCACCCTCTGGTGCGAATCGTCGTTTCAGGCCCTATCATCTCGGGAAGGTTTCAGATGTTGAACGTTCGGATGCTCGACAAGAAGTTTTCGGCCGCCGGCCAGCTCACCCCTGAGGACATCGCGGAAGCGGCGCGGCGCGGCTTCAAGGCCATCATCAACAATCGCCCGGACGGCGAGGGCGGGCCGGAACAGCCCACTTCGGACGAGAACCGCAAGGCCGCGGAAGCCGCCGGCATGGATTACCATTATCTGCCGATGACGCCGCAAAACCTCGATTCGGAGCTTTTGGAAGCGTTCCGCAAGGCGGTCGAGGAAGGGCCGGGTCCCGTGCTGGCGCACTGCAAGAGCGGCGCGCGCTCGGCGGCGCTTTGGGCGCTGGTCGAGACTGCGCACAACAGGCGCGACATCGACGAGGTCCTGAAGCAGGCGGCGAAGGAAGGTTACGACCTTTCCGGCATGCGCCCCGTCTTCGAGAAATTCGTCGCGGCGCACAACGCGTAATCGCTGTTTCCGGGCGATTCACGGGCGACAATATGTCTCCACTGCCCCGAAATCTGCCTTTAATACCCGAAAAAGGTAATTTGTATCGCGTTTAGGGAATGAAATGCCGGCTATTTGGTTGTACCATTATACCGGTAGGATTCGCTGGCGGCGACGGGTGATATCCGTGGAGATCTCGAATACCGATCGGGCGCTGGTCGAAGGGTTGGTTAAAGGTGTCTCCATCGAAGAATTGTCCGCCCGCCTCGGATTGAGCGATGCGCAGGTGCATTGGCGGCTGCAAGGCCTGTTGGGGATCTTGGCCGGCCGGTAAAAGGATGAGGCAACCCCTAAATCCCTGATGCTTTATCACGAGCAGCTTGCGTCCCTGCTGGACCGCTGGCGGTTTCGACGGGGCACCCGGAGGCTTCCGACACACGGCGACTTCCGGTTCACCGACCTTCAGCCCTGGATCGGCCATATAGGCCTTGTCGAGATACAGGGTGGGCAGACAGCGGAACCGCACATGAAGGTCCGCCTGGCAGGCCGCAGGCTTGTCGAGTATGACGGCGCGGACTTTTCCGGCAAGTATCTTGATGACGTCGTGCCGGAGTATGCACGGGGCGAGATTCTGAGACCCTATCTGACCTGCGTGCGCAAGCAGGCGCCGCAGTACAGCGTGTTCACGCCCGACAATCCCGAGCTTGAGGGTTACCGGATGCACCGCCTGCTGCTACCCACGACGTCCAACGGGAAAGACATCGATCTGGTGCTGGTCGGCATCTACGTGGACCGCTGGGAAGAGGCGGAGGGGAATTCCAGCGGCACCATCTACGATCTGATGAGCCTGACCGGCTCCTGAGCTTGGGCCGGTGTCAGTCCGCGCCTTCCAGCGCTTCCTGCGCCTCCAGCCACGCATCCTCGGCCTTGGCCAGTTCGTCGCCAACCCTGGCGAGGTCCATCTGCAGTGACTGTGCCTTCTCCGCCGGACCGTCGTAGAGCGACGGATCGGCCAGCTTCGCCTCCAACTCGGCTTTCCGGGCGTTCAGGCGTTCGACATCACGCTCTGCGTCCTTTGCCCGCTTGCGCAGATGCGCGGTCGCCGCACGGTTCTCGGCAGCCTGACGGCGGCGGTCCTTCTTGCTGAGCGTCTGGTCCCCGTCGGCCTTACCCTTGTCGCGCGCGTCCGCCTTTGCCTCGCGCCGCTGATCGAGGAGATAACGCCGGTAGTCCGTCAGATCACCGTCCCAGGTGCGTACCATGCCGTCGGCCACCAGCCACAGCCGGTCGGCCACCAATTCCAGCAAGTGCGGATCGTGGGTCACCAGGATCACAGCGCCTTCATAGGCGTTCAGCGCCTCGACCAGGGCCTGGCGCGCCTCGATGTCCAGATGGTTCGTCGGCTCGTCGAGGATCAGCATCTGCGGGGCGTCCCGGGTCATCAGCGCGAACAGCAGCCGCGCCTTCTCGCCGCCCGACAGCTTGCCGACCTCGACCTCCGCCTTGTCCTCACCGAACCCAAAGCGCCCCAGGTGGCTGCGCAATGTTGTCGGTTGTGCGTTCGGCAGCGCCTTGGCCATGTGGTCGAGTGGCGTCGCCTGGAGGTCCAGTTCCTCCGCCTGATCCTGCGAAAAGTAACCGATCCGCAGCTTCGGCGGCTTGGTGATCTTGCCCCCCATTGGCGCCAGCCGGTCAGCCAGCAGGCGGGCGAAGGTGGTCTTGCCGTTGCCGTTGCGGCCCAGCAGCGCGATCCGGTCGTCCTGGTCGATGCGCTGGTTAAGATTTCGCAGCACCGGCGTATCCGCCGCGTAGCCGACGCTTGCCCCGTCCATCGCCACCAGTGGCGGGGGAAGCTGTTCGGGTTGCGGGAAGTTGAAGTGGATGGACTTGTCTTCGATCACGGGCGCGATGGGCTGCATGCGCGCCAGCATTTTCAGGCGCGACTGCGCCTGGCGGGCCTTGTTGGCCTTCGCGCGGAAGCGGTCGACGAAGGCCTGAATGCGCTTGCGCTCCGCCTCCTGTTGCTCGGCCAGCGCGCGCTGGCGCTCCAGCCGTTCCCGCCGCGTGCGCTCGAAAGTGTCGTAGCCGCCCTGGTAAAGCGTCAGCTTGCGCTGTTCCAGATGGCAGATCTTGCCAACCGCGCTGTTGAGCAGGGTGCGGTCGTGACTGACCAGCAGGATCGTGCCCGGCCAGGTCTTCAGATAGCCCTCCAGCCAGATGCCCGCTTCCAGGTCGAGGTGGTTGGTCGGCTCGTCCAGCAGCAGCACGTCGGGTTGGGAGAACAGCAGGGCGGCCAGCGCCACGCGCATGCGCCAGCCGCCGGAAAACTCGGCGCAGGCCCGCCGCTGCGCCGCCTCGTCGAAGCCCAGGCCGGCCAGGATGCGCGCGGCGCGCGCCGGCGCGGCATGCGCATCGATGTCGTTCAGGCGCGCGTGGATCTCGGCGATCCGGTGCGGGTCGGTCGCTGTCTCCGCCTCGGCCAGCAGGCTCGTACGCTCGGTATCCGCGGCCAGCACGGTGTCGAGCAGGCTGTCCGGACCGGCGGGAGCCTCCTGGCGCAGGCGGCCGACGCGGTTGGCGCCTGCAAGCTGGATGTTGCCGCCGTCCGGCTGCAATTCGCCCGCGATCAGCTTCAGCAGGGTCGACTTGCCGCTGCCGTTCCGGCCGATAAGGCCGACATGCTCACCGGCATTGACGGTAAGGCTGGCACCTTGCAGCAGTGGGCGTCCCTCGACGCGGTATGTCAGATCCTGAATGCTCAACATGATGCCGCGCCGTGTACCATGACCTGCGTCCGACGGGGAAGCGTCCCAGCATCACCTTCGCGCGGTTGCCCGGACGCGCGTGTGCGTCTATAAGGCCGCAAATTTTCCAAGCGTTTGCCACCGGAATCAGAAACCGAATTGAGGAGAGCGAGCCAATGGCCGTCGAACGGACGCTGTCGATCATCAAACCCGATGCGACCGAGCGCAACATTACCGGCAAGATCAACCAGCGCTTCGAGGATGCCGGCCTGCGCATCGTAGCGCAGCGCCGCCTGCAATTGACCACCGAGCAGGCCCAGGCGTTCTATGCCGTGCACAAGGAGCGGCCGTTCTATAACGACCTGGTCGCCTTCATGACGTCCGGCCCGGTCGTCGCCCAGGTGCTGGAAGGCGAGAACGCCATTGAGAAGAACCGCGAGGTGATGGGCGCCACCGATCCGTCGAAGGCCGATCAGGGCACGATCCGCGCCGATTTCGCGAAGAACATCGAGGCCAACTCCGTGCACGGATCCGACAGCCCCGAGACCGCGCGGGAGGAGATCAAATTCTTCTTCTCGAACATCGATATCGTCGGCTAACTAGCTGACATTGGAACCAAAAAGCGGGGCCGGATCGATGCCGGCCCCGCCTTTTGTCATAGCAGCCCGACCTTTGCGTCAGAGCAGGAACAGCGCCATCAGGATCAGCACGACGACGGTTGCGGCTCCCGAGTAGCTCAACAGCTTGACGAAACCCTGATAGCTCCTCTCGTGCTCGCGCAGCATCGGGTCCTGCTTGGTGGTGGCCATCTTCTCGTCCTCTCCCTTGTTCTCCGGCGTCTCGGCGGACATGGCGTGATCCCTCTCGTCGTTGCTGTCTTACCCGGAGCGCACCGCGCTCGCAAGCCTGGGCGGACGGTCGTCACAACGGCGGATTGACAAGCATCTCGTCTCTCGTTGCCGCGTCGGTAATCTCGACGCGCTGACCGACGATCCGCGTGCGGCCGCTGGCAACCAATCCCAGGCAATGCGGATAAAGCCGGTGCTCGGCACCCAGTACGCGGGCAGCAAGGCTGTCCGCGTCGTCGCCCGGCAGGACGGGGACAGCCGCCTGGCCGATGATCGGCCCGGCGTCCACTGTTTCACGCACGAAGTGGACGGTGCAGCCGGCGATCTTCACCCCCGCCGCCAACGCGGCCGCGTGGGTATCCAGGCCGGGGAACGCCGGCAACAGCGAGGGATGGATGTTGATCAGCCTGTCCCGCCACAGCTCGACGAAGCTTGCCGTCAGCACGCGCATGAAGCCGGCAAGGCAGACCAGCTCACAGCCCGCGGAAACGAGCGACTCGCTGAGTGCCCCTTCGAAACCGGCCCGCGTGGGAAACAGCGTGTGATCCACCACCTCGGCGGGAATGCCGGCGGCTTCGGCACGGTCGAGGCCAGCGGCATCCGGGCGGTTGGAGATGACGCAGGCGATCTCCACCGGATAGTCGGGTGCCTGCGCCGCATCGATCAGCGCCTGCAGATTGCTGCCGCGCCCGGAAATCAGGGCGCCGACCTTCACGCGCGCCATGCCGCCTCCAAGTTTGCCACGGATACGCGCGGCGCATCCGCGGGCCGCCGGACGACGCGGCCGATTCGATAGATCGTTTCGCCGTTGGCGCCGAACAATGCCGTCGCACGGGTTTCGGCCTCGGGTGGTACGACCACGGCCATGCCGATGCCGCAGTTGAAGGTGCGCAGCAGGTCGTCCGCCGGAACGCCGCCTTGGCGCAGCAGCCATCCGAAGACCGGCGGCAGCGGCCACGCGGATGCATCGAGATCGGCGCCCAGCCCTTCGGGCAGCACGCGCGGGAGGTTCTCCGGTAACCCGCCGCCGGTGATGTGGGCCAGCGCGTTCACCGTGCCGGCGCGGACCGCGGCAAGGCACGGTCCGACATAGATCCGCGTCGGCGCAAGAAGCGCACTTCCCAGACTGCTGCCCGCCTCGAACGGTGCGGGGCCGTCAAGGGGAAGGCCAAGGTCGGCCACGACCTTTCGGACCAGGGAGAAGCCGTTCGAATGCAGGCCGTTGGATGCGAGGCCCAGAATGACGTCGCCCTCCTGGACTCCGCTGCCGTCCAGGCCCTTTCCACGCTCGATCGCTCCGACGGCAAAGCCCGCGAGGTCATAGTCCCCCCTGGTGTACATGCCCGGCATTTCCGCCGTCTCGCCGCCGACGAGGGCGCAGCCGGCGCGCCGGCAGCCGGTTGCGATGCCGCCGACAATGGCCTTGCCGGCCGGGACGTCGAGCTGGCCCGTCGCGTAGTAGTCCAGGAAGAACAGCGGCTCCGCGCCCTGCACCACCAAATCGTTGACGCACATCGCCACGAGATCGATGCCAACGGTGTCGTGCTTGCCCGATTCGATGGCCAGCTTGAGCTTCGTGCCGACGCCATCGGTTGCGGCAACCAGAATGGGGTCGCGGAATCCGGCGGCCTTCAGGTCGAACAGCGCGCCGAAACCGCCCAAGCCGGCGGCGGCGCCGGGCCGCGCGGTGGCCTTGGCCAGCGGCTTGATGGCGTCCACGAGGGCGTTGCCTGCGTCGATATCAACGCCCGCGGCCTTGTAGGTGCGGCTGGTTATGGCCTCGCTCCCTTGCTTGGCGTATGGCTAACGCTGCGCGGCCTTGAACAGAGCCGCCTTAATGGCGACGATGGCAGCCGCCCAGGTGGCGCGACAATACTTTTTCCGGGACGCTTTGCAATGCCGCTGCCCCGCTTTCGCATTGGCTTCTTCGCACTCTTCGCCCTGATATTCGCCGTTTTCCATGCGGACGTCGTCAGGGCCGAGACGGATGTCTACACGATCGAGCGGGTCGCCGTTGACGTGACGGCCGATTCCGCGGCCGCCGCGCGCGAACGGGCGCTTGCGCGCGGGCACGAGGCAGCCTTCCGGCGGCTGATCGACCGGCTGGTGCCGGAAGAGCGGGCGTCGAGCGTGTCGGTGCCGTCATACGACAGCATTGCCAATATGGTCCGGGATTTCGAGGTGTTCGACGAGCGGACCTCGTCGGTACGCTATCTGGCGGAGTTGAGGATCCGCTTCCAGCCGCAGGCGGTACGCCGATTTCTTCGCGGTCGTGGGGTCACGTTCGCGGAAACGCAGAGCAAGCCCGTCGTGGTACTCGCACTTTATGGTGCGGCTGGCGATGCGGTTCTCTGGGAAGAACCGAATCCCTGGCGGGCGGCGTGGGCGGCGGCTGCTCCGTCGACGGGGCTGGTCCCGTTCGTGATTCCGTTCGGGGATCTGGCGGACATCCGTGCGATCTCGGCCGCCGAGGCGCTGGACAACGACGGTGCCGCGCTTGACCGGATCGAGGAGCGTCACGGCGCCGGGGATGTCCTCGTGACCCAGGCGATCCCTGCCGGTGACGCCCAGGCCGGCCAAGCTAGCGCGCAGATCATCACCAGCCGAATCGGCACGGCGGCGCAGGAACGGACCTTCGTCGACAACGTCCGCCAGCGCGAGGGAGAGAGCTTGGAGGACATGCTGGGCCGCGCGGTCGCAAAGGTCGCGCGCGAGGTGGAAGAGGCGTGGAAGCGCGCCAACCTGCTGCGCTTCGAGGCCGAGCAGGGCATGAGCGTGGAGGTTCCCATCGCCGGACTGGACGAGTGGGTGAGCGTGCGCCGGCGGCTGGAATCAATCCCGCTGATCGGCGCGGCCAGCCTGCGCCTGATGACCCGCGACCTGGCCGAGGTGGACTTGACATACTATGGCGACACGGAACAGCTTCGTCTTGCCCTCGCGCAGAGTGACCTGACGCTGAAGGAGGGTGGTGCCAGCGGCTGGACCTTGACCGCCGCCGGCTCGGCTGCCAGCAGTGCACCGGTTTCCGGCAATGGTGGCGAAGTGGACGGCGGAGACCCGGAAACGGCCATCGAGCGGGGCCCGGAAGCGGCAGGGGAATCGGAAGGTGCGGACTCCGAAGAGGACAGGATGCAGTGACGGGTCTCGGGGCGCGTTACTGGCTGCCCACGGGCGTCACGCTGATCCGTATCCTGGCGGTGCCCGTGATGGTCTACCTGATCCTGGAATCCCGCTATACGCCGGCTTTTTGGCTGCTCGTCGGCGCCGGGATCTCGGATGCGCTGGACGGCTTCCTGGCGAAGAGGTTGAATGCGGTTTCGCGCGTCGGCTCGTATCTGGATCCGATGGCGGACAAGGCGCTTATCGTCGCTGTTTTCCTGAGTCTCGGCCATATGGGACAGGTACCAGTCTGGCTCGTCATCCTGGTCGTGTTCCGCGATGCGCTGATCGTCGCGGGGGCGATGCTCTATCACACGCTGACGCAGGCACTTCGGGTGGAGCCGTTGAAGATTAGCAAGGCGAACACGGCCGCCCAGATCGTGCTGGTGGGGCTGGTGCTGGCCAAGCTCGGGCTCGGATTGGCGATTGCCGACGTGACGGTGGTTGCTACCTACATCGTGGCCGCGACCACCTTCGCTTCGGGCGCGGCCTACGTCTGGACCTGGGGCAGGCGCATTTTCGCGCTTGAGGACAGCGAATGACGGCGGGCCGGCAGCTTCTCTGGTCGGGAATAGGGCTGGCCGCGTTCCTTGCGCTGATCTGGATCTTCAATGCGATCCTGGCGCCTTTCGTGATCGGCATGGCAGTCGCCTATTTCCTCGATCCCGTGTGCGACCGCTTGCAGCGGCTGGGCGTTTCCCGCGTCTGGGCGACAGCGATCGTCACTTTGACATTCATCCTCGCCGTTGCCCTGTTGCTGGCGCTCCTGGTGCCGCTGGTGGTCAGCGAGATCGCGCAGTTCCTTGGAGACCTTCCTGAATACTTAAGGATCTTGCGCGAACGCGTCGTCGTGCTTGGGCAGATCCTTCAGGCGAATGTCGATCCAACCGTGCTTGACAAGGTGCGCGAGGGCCTGGCCGGATCGCAAGAGCGGCTGTCTTCCTGGGCCGCCAGCATCGCCAGCGACATGCTTTCTGGTGGCTTCGCGCTGTTCAACCTGATGTCGCTGCTGCTGATCACACCCATCGTGACATTCTACCTGCTGCGCGACTGGGAGCGGTTGCTGAAAGAGGCGGATTCGCTGTTGCCGCCGGCTTATGCCGAGACGATCCGGGAGCAGCTTCGCGAGGTCGACCGGACGCTCTCCGGTTTCGTGCGCGGGGTCGGCACGGTCTGCCTGCTGCTGGGTGCGTTCTACGCCATTTCGCTGACGCTCGCCGGGCTGAACTTCGGACTGGTGATCGGACTTGCGGCGGGGCTGGTGTCCTTCGTGCCGTTCGTCGGCGCGGTGCTCGGCTTCATTACCGCGGTCGGGATGGCGCTGCTGCAGTTCGATTCGTACATCATGATCGGCGTCATCGGCGGCATCTTCTTCGTGGGCCAGTTCATCGAGGGCAATGTCCTGCAGCCTACCCTCGTCGGGGAGCGGGTCGGTCTGCACCCGGTCTGGGTCATATTCGCGCTGCTGGCCGGTGGGTTGCTGTTCGGCTTCGTCGGCGTGCTGATCGCGGTGCCGACTGCGGCGGTTGTCGGTGTCGGCGTACGTTTCGTCGTTAACGAGTATCGCGCCAAGGTCACTAGCGTGCCGCCGGCTGGCGGCGAGGGAGGGCAGGCGGGGTGAGCGATATCGCGCGCCAACTGGCCCTGGACTTGCCGCACCGGCCGGCCCTGGGACGCGAGGACTTCCTCGTCGCGGAAGCGAACGAGGTGGCTGTCGCCTGGATCGACCGCTGGCCCGAGTGGCCGCAGCCTGCCCTGTTGCTGTACGGCCCGGCCGGAAGCGGCAAGACGCACCTGGCCAGTGTCTGGCAGCGTGGTTCGGGCGCTGTCCGGCTTGATCACGATGCGCTGTTGGCGCACGAGCCGCCGGCACTGCTGGGCGATACGGCGGCGGCCATCGTGGACGGTATCGAAGATGTGCTGGGTGACGAGGCGACGCAATGCGAAATGGAGCGAAAGCTTCTTCACACTTATAATATGCTTCGTGAGCGTCAGGGGCACTTGCTGCTGACCGGCCGTCGACGGCCCGCCGAGTGGCCGTTGCGTTTGCCGGACTTGCGCTCGCGCTTGGCCGCTGCCCCCGCCGTCGGGTTGGGCCTGCCGGACGACCAGCTTTTCGCAGCGGTACTGGTGAAGCTGTTCAGCGACCGCCAGCTACGCGTCGGGCCGCAGGTTCTGAGTTACCTGATGCCACGGATCGAAAGGTCTTTCGCTCACGCGCGGCGGTTGGTTGCGGCGCTTGACGACATCTCGTTGGAGGCGAGGCGGGAGATCACCGTGCCGCTGGCTCGTGGTGTGCTGGATAGCCTCGCGCCGAATGTCGATGAAGCGCCGGATGACGGTGCCAGGGAAATGGGAGAAGACAAGCATGGATCTGGGGGTAGCGGGTAGAACGGCGCTGGTTTGCGCGGCCAGCCGTGGGCTGGGCCGGGCCTGCGCCCACGCGCTCGCACGTGAGGGTGCGGGCGTTACCATTGTCTCGCGGACCAAGGCGGACATCGAGGCGGCGGCGCGCGAGATAGCGGCTGACACGGGCGCGTCCGTGACGCCGGTGGCGGCGGATATCACGACGGCCGAAGGTCGCGAGGCCGCGCTTGCCGCCTGCCCGGAGCCCGACATTCTGGTGAACAACGCCGGCGGTCCGCCGCCGGGCGATTTCCGCGACTGGGAGCGCGACGACTGGATCGCCGCACTGGATGCCAACATGCTGACCCCGATCGAGCTTATCAAGGCGACCGTGGATGGGATGATCGCACGCGGCTTCGGCCGGGTCGTGAACATTACCTCGGGGGCCGTGAAGGCGCCGATCCCGATCCTGGGTCTCTCGAACGGCGCGCGTGCGGGCCTGACGGGCTTCGTCGCCGGCTTGGCGCGGCAGACGGTGAAGCACAACGTCACGATCAACAACCTGCTGCCGGGCCCGTTCGAGACCGACCGCCTGCGCTCCACCATCGAGGCCGAGGCCCGCAAGGAAGGCAAGTCGCTGGAACAGGTGGCGGACGCGCGGCGGAGCACGAACCCGGCGCGGCGCTTCGGCGACCCGGCCGAGTTCGGCGACGCCTGCGCCTACCTTTGCAGCGCCCAGGCGGGATATATCACCGGCCAGAACCTGCTGCTCGATGGCGGGTCGTTTCCGGGAACGCTGTAGGCGCGTTCCAACCCCGACTGCGGCTTCGTTGACTTTCGGCGGGGCGGCGCCGATCTTCACGCCATCATGTCAGACGAGATCGAGCTGAAGCTGGCGATGGCGCCGCGGGACCTGAAGCGCTTGGCGCGCAATGGGCTCGTGCGCAGCTTGAAGACCGCCCACGCCCGCCGGAAGCAGCTTGACAGCACCTATTACGATACGCCCGACCTGACGCTGATGCGTCACGGCATGGCGCTGCGTGTTCGCCAGGACGGCGGCGAGCGGGTGCAGACGCTGAAGGCGCCGCCGAACGGCGAGGGCCGGCCCAACGGCCTCGTCAACGCGAATGGCTTGCAGCACCTGCGCGAGTTCGAGGCGCCATTGAACGGCACCGCGCCGGACCTCGCCCTGATCGAGGACGAGGGGCTGCAGGCGTTTTTCAGGCGCGAAAACCTGGCGCACGAGCTGGAGTCCGTGTTCACCACCGAATTCGAGCGGCAGGTGATCCCGCTTGCCATGGCCGACAGCGAGATCGAGCTGGCGCTCGATCAGGGGCGGATCGTCTCCGGCGGGGAGGGTGTCGACCTCTGCGAAGCGGAGTTGGAGCTTCGCAATGGACATCCTTCGCGGCTCTACGAGTTGGCGATGCTACTGCACCGCCAAGTGCCGTTCCGTCTGGAGCGGCACAGCAAGGCGGCGCGCGGCTATGGCCTTTACACGGCCGCGCGGCCCAAGCCGCGGAAGGCAGAGAAGCCGCTGCTGAAGTCCGGCATGACAGTGGCGCAGGCGTTCCAGGCACAGGCTCGCGCCTGCCTTTTGCATATGCGCGCCAACGAGGACGCGGTGCTGGACGGCGGCGACCCGGAGGGCGTGCATCAGATGCGCGTCGCCATCCGCAGGCTGCGGGCGCTCGTCACCGCGTTCAGGCCGGTCTTCGCAGCACAGGCCTACACCATGCTGCGCGACGAGTTGCGCTGGATGCAGGGCAACCTGGGACCGGCGCGCGACTGGGACGTCTTCCTGGCCGACACGCTGGCACCACTGCGCGAGCGCTTGCCGGCGGAGGACAGCCTGGAGCACCTGCAGGCGGCGGCGGAGGACGCGCGTGGCAAAGCCTATGAGGTGGCGCGCACGGCCATTGGTTCCGACCGCTATACTGGGCTCCTACTGTATCTGGAGCTTTGCCTGGACAGCGGAAGCTGGCGCCTGCCGCCCGTCAGCGGAGAGGCGGACCCGGCGGATAGGCCGGTCGAGGAGTTCGCCTGCGCGATCCTCGAAAAGCGCGCCCGCAAGGTCGGCAAGCTGGGCAAGCGATACCGCAAGCTGAACGAGGCGGAGCTGCACGAGCTTCGCATCGCCGGAAAGAAGCTTCGCTATGCCGGGGAGTTTTTCGCGAGCCTGTTCCCGAAGAAGACGATGAAGACCTACTTGAAGAGCGTCGAAGGCATTCAGGAGCGCCTTGGAATCGTCAACGACGCGGCGACCGGCCAACGTCTTCTGGATGAACTGGAGCGCCGGCTCCTGGATGCCGGCGATGCGGATGCCGCGACCATCGCCTATGGCAAGGGACTCGTCCACGGCTGGCACGAGGCGCAGGTGCAGCGCGAGCTTTCCGCCTTCGAAACGACGTGGGACGTTTTCTCCAAGGCGAAGAAACCTTGGAAGTAAGCGGAGGCGATCCGGCAAGGCGGCCTGCCTCAGTCAAGGTCCTTCGGCCGCACGAAGCGCGTGAGACGCCCAGTCCCTGGTTCTATGACGCTCCATCGATCGGCGTCGAAAGCGATCTCCGCCAGCGCCGCCGTGGGGTACTTCGAGGCCATTCGCTTGAGCGCCGCCGGGTCGCCGGCGCCTGCGAGCCGAGCGGCGCAATCCTCCAGGGCGGGATTGTGGCCGATCAGCATGACGGTTCCCGCATCGTCGGGGGATGTGCGCAGAATTCCGAGGAGTTCGACCGGGTCCGTGCCATAGATCTCCTTGCGGAATTCGACCCGGATGTCCGGCGGCAGCGACGGCGCGACAAGTTCCCAAGTCTGCCGGGCTCGGAGCGCCGTGGAGGAGAGGACGAGGTTCGGCACCAGGCCCTCACGCCGCAGATACGCCCCCATTCGCGGTGCCGCCTTTCGGCCGCGCGGGGCCAGCGGCCGGTCGTGGTCGGCCAGCGTCGGGTCTTCCCAGCTCGACTTGGCGTGCCTGAGCAGATAGACGGTTCGCACAATCAGGCTCCCTGGCCGGCTGGGTCGCGACAACCTGGCACTTGACGGTGAATGGGCAAGGCGAAGGTCATCGTTTTGAGACCTGCCCATGCTAACCTACATGAATATGGTCGGGCGTTGGCCAAGAGAGCGAGAAACCGTGGACGAAACGCAACAACCAGCCCGGGAGCGCAGTGAGGCAGCCGTGGCCGATAGCGCGACCGACGGGCGGCAACAGCGGCAGGAAGCCATCCCGCATATCGACGTCAGCTCGCCCACCCGCTTCATCAATCGCGAGCTGTCGTGGCTGGAGTTCAACGCCCGTGTCCTGGAGGAAGCGACGAACCAGAACCATCCGCTCTTGGAGCGGCTGCGCTTCCTGTCGATCTCGGCCTCCAACCTGGACGAGTTCTACATGGTTCGCGTCGCCGGCCTGAAGGGGCAGGTGCGCGCCGGCGTCACGACGCCAAGCCCCGATGGCTTGACCCCGGCCCAGCAGCTACAGGCCATCAACCGCCGTGCCATCGAGTTGATACGGGGCCAGCAGACGTGCTGGAACTCGCTGCGCAACCTGCTGCGCGAGTCCCGTCTTGCCGTCCTGCAACGCTCTGAATTGAGCGAGGCCGAGGGAGATTGGCTGGAAACCTATTTCCGGGAGGAGGTCTTTCCGGTTCTCACCCCCATCGCGGTCGATCCGGCGCACCCTTTCCCGTTCATCCCGAACGCCGGCTTCTCGATGGTGCTGCAACTTCGCCGGAAGGAGAACGACGAGCAAATCGACGCCCTCGTCCTGATGCCACCGCAGCTTGAACGCTTCATCCGCCTGCCCGCGCGCGACGACACCGACGAGATTCGCTTTATCCGCATCGAGCAGGTGATCGAGCGCCATCTGGACGAGCTGTTCCCCGGCATGGAGGTGCTTGGCCTGGGCTATTTTCGGGTGCTGCGCGACAGCGATATCGAGATCGAGGAGGAGGCCGAGGATCTGGTCCGCGTGTTTGAAAGCGCCCTCAAGCGCCGGCGCCGCGGCTCGGTCATCCGCCTCAGCGTCGACGATGACATGCCGCAGGACCTGCGCGCCTTCATCGTTCGCGAGCTGAACGTGAACGCCGAGGACGTCTTCGAACTTGACGGCCTCATCGGGCTGTCGGACACCGGGCAGCTTATCGTCAACGATCGGCCCGACCTTGTGTTCAAGCCGTTCAACCCGCGCTTCCCCGAGCGTATCCGCGATTTCGGCGGCGACTGCTTCGCGGCGATCCGGCAGAAGGACATCCTAGTCCACCACCCCTACGAGTCCTTCGACGTTGTGGTGCAATTCGTCCGACAGGCGGCGCACGACCCGGCGGTGGTGGCGATCAAGCAGACGCTCTATCGCACCAGCGAGGACTCCCCCATCGTCGCCGCACTGATCGAAGCGGCCGAAGCCGGCAAGTCGGTGACGGCACTGGTGGAGCTGAAGGCCCGCTTCGACGAGGAGCGCAACATTCAGTGGGCGCGTAATCTTGAGCGCGCCGGGGTGCAGGTCGTCTACGGCTTCATCACCCTGAAGACGCACGCCAAGGTGTCATTGGTGGTGCGCCGTGAAGGGAAGGGGCTGCGCAGCTACTGCCACTACGGCACCGGCAACTACCACCCGATCACCGCCAAGATCTACACAGACCTGTCGTACTTCACCTGCAGCCCGGCGTTGTGCCTGGATGCCGCACGGCTGTTCAACTACATGACCGGCTATGCCAAGCCGGCGCCGCTCGACAAGATCGCCATATCGCCACTGGACCTGCGGCAGACGCTGCTGAAATACATCGACGAGGAGATCGGCCACGCCAAGGCCGACCGTCCGGCGGCGATCTGGGCGAAGATGAACTCGCTGGTGGATACCGAGGTGATCGACGCCCTCTACCGCGCCTCGCAGGCGGGCGTGCAGATAGATCTTGTCGTGCGCGGTATCTGCTGCCTTCGGGCCGGGGTGCCGGGGCTGTCCGAGAACATCCAGGTCAAGAGCATCGTCGGTCGCTTCCTGGAGCACAGCCGTATCGTCTGTTTCGGCGCCGGTTACGGCCTGCCTTCGCCCGAGGCGCGCGTCATGATGTCGAGCGCCGACTGGATGCCGCGCAATCTGGACCGGCGGGTGGAAACCCTGGTACCCATCGAGAATGCGACGGTGCATCAGCAGGTGCTTGACCAGATCATGATCGCCAACCTGAAGGACGAGGCGCAATCCTGGGTGATGGAGCCCGACGGCTCCTGGACCCGCGTTTCGCTCGGCCCGGATGCATTCAGCGCGCACACCTATTTCATGACCAATCCCAGTCTGTCCGGCCGTGGCAGCGCATTGCGCAAGGCCAAGAAGGCCCCGCGGCTGGTCCTGGAGAAATCCTGAGGGCACGACTGCATGCCGCCAGGCGAGGCGCTTCGCACGGTTCCGCACGCACCTGATGCCGAAGCGCACGGGAGCGGCCGTATTGCCATTGTCGATATCGGCTCGAACTCCATCCGGCTTGTCGTCTTCGACCGGCTATGCCGCGCGCCGCTGCCGGTCTTCAACGAACGCGTGCTCTGCGGCCTTGGCCGGGGGCTGGACCGCACCGGGCGACTGAACGAGGAAGGCCTTGATCTCGCCCTGCGCAACCTCGACCGCTTCGCCCGCCTGGCGCGGGCGATGCGGGTGAAGCGCTTCGACCTGCTGGCGACGGCCGCCGTGCGCGACGCGGAGAACGGGCCCGCCTTCGTCGCCGAGGTAGAGCAGCTTTGCGGCGCACCCGTCACGGTCCTGCCCGGGATGGAGGAGGCGCGCCTGGCCGCGCTTGGCGTCATCGCCGGCAATCCGGCGGCGGAAGGGGTCATGGGCGACCTGGGCGGGGGCAGCCTGGAACTCGTGCGTCTTCGCGATGGGGCGATGTCGGATGCGGTAACGCTTCCCCTGGGCCCCTTGCGGCTGATGGAAGTGGCCGACGGTGTGCGCGAGGCGGCGCTGACGGAGATCGAGCGGCACTTGGATCAGGTAAGCTGGCTGGGCGATTGCGCGGGCGAGCACTTCTACCCGGTTGGCGGCGCGTGGCGGGCGCTGGCTCGTATCCACATGGAGCAGACGGACTATCCGCTGCACGTGATCCACGGTTACAGTCTGACCCGCCGGACAGCCCGCGACATGGCGCGCATCGTCTCCCGGCTCAGCCCGCATTCGCTGGCCAGGATCCGCGGCGTCTCGAAGCGCCGTCTGGATACGCTCCCTTATGCCGGTCTGCTGCTGGCGCAGGTGCTGCGGCGCATGCAGCCGGAACGGGTGACATTCTCGGCCTTCGGACTGCGCGAGGGCCATGTCTACGACCTGCTGCCCCGCGACGAACAGGAGAAGGACCCGCTGCTCGTCGCTGCTGCCGAACTGGCCGAAAGCGAGGGGCGATTCGGCGACCTTGGCGAGGAGATGTTCGCCTGGACCGCGCCACTGTTCGACGATGAGACGGCGGAGGAGCGGCGCCTGCGCAAGGCGGCGGGGCACTTGGCCGACATCGCCTGGCGCGAGCATCCGGACTATCGGGCCGTGCAGGCGCTCTACCGCATCCTGCGCCTGCCGCTTCTGGCCATCGATCATGGCGAGCGGGCGTGCCTGGGCTATGCCGCGTTCATTCGATACGGCGGCAAGGCCGACTGGCCAAACGCCGAGACGCCGCTGCAACTGATGTCCGCACGACAGGCACGACGCGCGGAGATCCTCGGCCTGGCGATGCGCCTCGGCATCACGGTGAGCGGCGGAACCCGCGAACTACTCGGGCGCGCGTCCCTGGTCTGGGACGGCGACCGGCTGAACGTCCGCCTGCCGGCCGACGGCTCCGTGGCGCCGGGCGATGCGATGGAGAAGCGGCTGAAAGCGCTCGTCAAGGCGATGGGCGCGAAGCGGGGGGATGTGGTTTAGTGACTGGATTGCAGGCAGCAGCCCCCTTGCAATCTTCTATTGTTTGCTTAGAATTTATACCGAAAGTGGTAGGTAATATATCGACTTATCCATATCACCTTTGGCGGGAGCACTCGGATAATGACATCTGATCTTTTTGAAACTAGCATTCACTCAGATTTAATTTGGATGACGCCAATTATAGATACCTGGAGAGAAAATATACGTTCTTATATAGATGCACATAAGAATCTATATGGATATATTGATCCCCCATATTCCAGTACTGAGAGAGCAAATATTTCATTATTGGCGGGTGCAGCTTGGCAGCAAAAGGATGGAGTTGCCTTAGAGGAATATACGGTTGAAAAGAAATACTCTGGGAAGACATCATGGGGGCGAGCCGATATATGGATTGCTTTTGGTGAAAAGACGCTCAGCGTTGAAGCAAAGCAAGTGTGGCAAACAGGAGGTGTGAACAAAGGTCTCGAAGGTGCATGGCAAAAAGCAATATGTGATGCACAAAAAATTGAAGGCGAATCGGACCAGTGTATGGCGCTTATTTTTGTTACAGTAAAAATAAAACCATACGAATTAAAAAATAAAAATATCAATACAATTATAAAAGAGAGAGTTGCAATAGGTAAAGATATCGAAAATATAGATTTTTATGCATCATATTTTCCAATTGAGACGAGATATTTAAAGTTTCCAGATACTGGAGGGGGTGAATGGATCTGGCCCGGAGTTTATATGTTGGGGCGTTTATTGTGAAAATTACTGAGCTTTAGCTTGATAAATTAGAAATAATTGAGATTAATTGATCTTCCTTATCTCTCCGATTGCTCTCAATGACTTCTATAGATTACGGCCTATTTATATTCGCATCCCGCGCCAACGCATCCAGCGCACCCTGTAGGATGTAGGCGGCGGCCATCTTGTCCACGACCTCGCCCCGGCGCTTGCGGGTCATGTCGGCCTCGTCGGTCAGGAAGCGCTCGACCGCCTGGGTGGAGAGCCGCTCGTCCCAGTAGGCGATGGGCATGGCGACGCCCGCCTGCTCGACAAGGTTGCGGGCGAACTGCCGGGTGGACTGGCAGCGCGGCCCCTCGGTCCCGTCCATGTTGACGGGCAGGCCCAGCACCAGCCCCTTGACCTCGCGCTCACCGCAGATCCGGGCCAGTTCCTGCGCGTCGAGCGTGAACTTGCGCCGGCGAATCGTCTCCAGCGGCGAGGCCACGCGGCGGTCGCGGTCGGAAATGGCAAGGCCGATGGTCTTGCTGCCCAGGTCCAGGCCCAGGACACGGGCGCGGGCGGGCAGCAGCTTGGGCAGGTCGCGGATATCGACGATGGGCATGGCGGCGCGACGCTAGCCTGCCGCGGGCCTGGCCGCAACGCTTCCGCACCACCGTCGTGGAGGCGCCCCACGATCTTGCGAGCCTCATGCCCTGGTGCTAGGGTCCGCGCGCCCGCGCCGTGGCGCCGTATTTCGTTTGCTGCCGCGGCCTTCCGTACAAGAAGGGGACGAGCGTATGGCGGTCGATAAGGACACCGTCGCCAAGATCGCGAAACTGGCGCGCATCCGCGTCGAGCCGGAGCAGCAGGAGGCCCTGACGCAGGAGCTTTCGAACATCCTGCGCTGGGTGGAGCATCTGGGCGAACTCGACACCGACGGCGTCGAGCCGATGACCAGTGTCGTCGAGATGAACCTGAAGATGCGCGAGGACGAGGT
Organism: Ferruginivarius sediminum; assembly: GCF_003344765.1. Lineage (GTDB taxonomy): Bacteria > Pseudomonadota > Alphaproteobacteria > Kiloniellales > Rhodovibrionaceae > Ferruginivarius > Ferruginivarius sediminum. The sequence goes on from NZ_QPMH01000004.1 coordinate 217,078, forward strand.
CGCCGACGGCCGCCGGCAGAACGACATCGTCGCGAACGCGCCGGAAAGCAAGCACGGCTTCTTCGTCGTGCCCAGGGTGGTGGAGTAGACGATGAGCGAACTGACCGGCATCACCCTGTCCCGGGCGCGCGACCTGCTCACCAAGGGCGAGGTCTCGTCGAAGGAACTGACCCAGGCGCACGTGCAGGCGGTGGAGGCGGCGCGCTCGCTGAACGCCTATATCACCGAGACGCCGGACAAGGCGCTGAAGATGGCCGAGGCCTCGGACGCCCGCCGCGCCAAGGGCGAGGCCGGGGTGGTCGAGGGTATCCCGCTCGCCGTCAAGGACCTGTTCTGTACCGAGGGCGTGCTGACCACCGCCGGCTCGCACATCCTCGACGGCTTCAAGCCGCCGTACGAATCGACGGTGACCGGCAACCTCTGGCGCAACGGCGCGGTGATGCTGGGCAAGGCGAACCTGGACGAGTTCGCCATGGGCTCGTCGAACGAGACCAGCTATCACGGGCCGGTCGAGAACCCGTGGCGCCGCCAGGGCGACAACCGGCCGCTGGTGCCCGGCGGCTCCTCCGGCGGCTCGGCGGCGGCGGTGGCCGCGCGGGCGGCGCTGGCGGCGACGGGGACGGATACTGGCGGCTCGATCCGCCAGCCGGCTTCGTTTGCGGGCATCGTCGGCATGAAGCCGACCTATGGCCGCTGCTCGCGCTGGGGCATCGTGGCCTTTGCCTCGTCGCTGGACCAGGCCGGGCCGATGACGCGCTCGGTGCGGGACGCGGCGATCATGCTGCGCGCGATGGCGGGCCACGACGAGAAGGACAGCACCAGCGTCGACCTGCCGGTGCCGGATTACGAGCAGGCGCTGACCGGCGATATCCGTGGCCTCAAGGTCGGCATCCCCAGGGAATACCGCGTCGAGGGCATGCCACAGGAGATCGAGGCGCTGTGGCAGCAGGGTATCCAGTGGCTGAAGGACGCGGGCGCCGAGCCGGTGGATATCTCCCTGCCGCGCACCCACTACGCGCTGCCGGCCTACTACATCATCGCCCCGGCGGAGGCGTCGTCGAACCTGGCGCGCTATGACGGCGTGCGCTTCGGCCTGCGCGCGGAAGGCGCGGGGTCGCTGGAGGAGCTGTACGAGCTGACCCGCGAGGCCGGCTTCGGCCGCGAGGTGAAGCGCCGCGTGCTGATCGGAACCTATGTGCTCTCGGCCGGCTATTACGATGCTTATTACAACAAGGCGCGGAAGGTGCGTACGCTGATCGCGCAGGATTTCCACGACGCCTACAAGGAGGTCGACGTCATCCTGGCCCCGACCGCGCCCTCGGCGGCGTTCGCTATCGGCGACCTCGTGGACGACCCGATCGCGATGTACCTGAACGACGTCTTCACCGTGCCGGCCAGCCTGGCGGGCCTGCCGGCGATCTCGGTCCCGGCGGGACTGAGCGGCGACGGCCTGCCGCTGGGCCTGCAGCTCATCGGCAAGGCGTTCGACGAGGAAACGGTGCTGCGCGTCGGCGGCGTTCTGGAAGACGCCGCGCAGTTCACCCACGAGCCGGCGTTCGTGGCGGGGAGGTAAGGACGATGGCCAGCTATCGCATCGCGGGCAACACGGGTGAGTGGGAGGTCGTTTGCGGCCTGGAGATTCACGCGCAGATCATCTCGAAGTCGAAACTGTTCTCCGCCGCGGCTACCGAGTTCGGCGGCGAGCCGAATTCGCAGGTTTCGCCGGTCGATGCCGGCATGCCGGGCATGCTGCCGGTCATCAACCGCTTCTGCGTCGAACAGGCGATCAAGACCGGCCTGGGCCTGCGCGCGCAGATCAACCGGCACTCGGTGTTCGAGCGCAAGAACTACTTCTATGCCGACTTGCCGCAGGGCTATCAGATCTCCCAGTACCTGGAGCCGCTGGTGGGCGAGGGGACGGTCTACCTCGACATGCCCGACGGCGAGGTGATCCCCGTTGGTATCGAGCGCCTGCACATGGAGCAGGACGCCGGCAAGTCGCTGCACGACCAGGAGCCGGGCAAGACCTATATCGACCTGAACCGCTCCGGCGTCGCGCTGATGGAGATCGTCTCCAAGCCGGATATCCGTAGCCCCGAGCAGGCCGGCGCCTACATCCAGAAGCTGCGCTCGATCCTGCGCTATCTCGGCACCTGCGACGGCAACATGGCCGAGGGCTCGCTGCGCTGCGACATCAACGTCTCGGTGCGCAAGCCGGGCGCGGGGTTGGGCACACGCTGCGAGGTGAAGAACGTCAATAGCGTGCGCTTCGTGATGCACGCCATCGAGGCCGAGGCCACCCGCCAGATCGAGCTGATCGAGGAGGGCGGCGAGGTCATCCAGGAAACCCGCCTCTACGACCCGCGCAAGGGCGAGACCCGCTCCATGCGCGGCAAGGAGGAGGCGCACGACTACCGCTATTTCCCGGACCCCGACCTGCTGCCGCTTATCGTCGAGAACGATTGGGTGGAGCGCATCAAGGCGGACATGCCGGAACTGCCGGACGAGAAGAAGCAGCGCTTCATTCAGGATTACGGCCTTGGCGCCTACGACGCCGGCGTTCTGGTGGCCGAGCGCGAGACGGCGGACTTCTACGAGGATGTCGCCAACGGCCGTGACGCCAAGACGGCGGCCAACTGGGTGACGGGGGAGTTCTTCGGCGCCATGAACAAGGCGGGCGTCGATCTGGACGAGGCGCCGGTGAACGCCGCCATGCTGGGCGAGCTTCTGGACTTGATGGCCGACAACACGATTTCCGGCCGCATCGCAAAGGACGTCTTCGAGGAGATGTGGGAAACCGGCAAGAAGGCCGGCGCCATCGTCGAGGAAAAGGGCCTGAAGCAAATCACCGACACCGGCGAGCTGGAAGCCATCCTCGACAAGGTGATCGCCGAGAACCCGGAGCAGGTGCAGCAGGTCAAGGACGGTAACCAGAAGGTCATGGGCTGGTTCGTCGGCCAGGCGATGAAGGCCACCGGCGGCAAGGCAAACCCGAAAATGGTGAACGAGCTTTTGCGAAAGAAGCTGGGCTAGGGGTTTATTCCCCCGTCAGTACCCGCTTCGCCTCGTTCAACTTGGCGGCGAACCAGTTGGAGCCGCCGTGGTCGGGGTGGAGTTTCTGCATGAGGTCGCGGTAGGCCCGGCGGATCTCGTCCTTGGATGCGCCTTTCGACAGGCCCAGGATCTCCAGCGCCTCCTCCTCGCCCATCGGGCCACCGCCAGCCGCCGCGCCGGCCTGTGCGCCAGCACCCTGATCGCCCGGCGCCTCCCGCCAGGCGTCGCCATGCAGCTTGTCGAGGTAGGCTTCCAGGACGGCGGCGGATTGTGCATCCTCGGCACGCGCCTCGCGCCACAAGGCGATCAGGTCCTCAAGCTCCAGGTCTTCGAGCTGCGCCCCTTCGTAGCTGCCCTCCAGCACGACGCCGGACATGACGCCGGTGTCATGTTCCAGCGTCATCCGGACGAAGCGGGTTTCCACCGTGCTGGTCTGCCCCTGGCCGGGGCCGCGCGCGGACTTGATGGCGTTGCGGATGTCGCGCCAGCGGCTGGCCAGCGCGAACAGGGCGGGCAGGGCAATCCATGCAAGCTGGTAGCGTCCCGCCCACAGAAGCGCCAGGCCGGCCATGACGCCCAGGATGCCCAAGGTCCAGGCCAGCGCCTTCAGGACATCGCCCGGCTCCGCCTGCGAAAACCACTTCGCCAGCAGGTAGAGACCGGCAAGGAGCGCGATGCCGAGAACGAAATACGCGATCACGGGGTCACTTCATCTGATAGGTGAGCTGTTTCACCACGCCGCCCCGGGCCTTCGAGTAGTCCCCCAGGGCCTTGCGTCCCCCGGCGGCGAAGACGGCGACGGCGGAGAGCAGGTCGCGAAGCTGCTGCGGGCTGTTCGCGTCGAAGCGGCAGCATGCGCCGCCCGAAAGCTGGGCAATCTGCTCGAACGCACGGCGGGCCAGCGCCTCGTGCCCCTCGTGGAACATGAAGCACGGCACGCCCAACAGCCCCAATTCACCGGCAAGCTGGCCCAGCGCGTCGACATCCTCTTCCATGCAGTCTCCGACGAAGACGAGGGCATTCACCTTGTGCTGCTTCGCCTCCTTGCGGGCATGCTTCAGCACCTTGGCGAGCTGTGTCCGCCCTGCAAGGCAGCGCACCCCGGTCATGCGCCGCAGCAGCTTCTGGCTGTCGGCATACCACTCGCTGGCGTCGAACTCGCCGAACCCGCGGTAGTAGGCAAGCTGGATATGCAGGCCGCCCAGCGCCGCCGTCTCCTGGAACATCTCGGCCTGGATGTGGCTGGCCTGGTCCCAGGTCGGCTCCCGGCTGGCGGTGGCGTCCATGGCGAAGATCAGCCGTCCGACCTCGCCCGGCCGGCGCACGGCCGGCGTGGCCGCGACCTTGTTCAGGAATTTCTGAACCTGCTGGTCGGAGGCACCTTCGGTCGTCGGAACGTTGTTGTCGCGCTTGTGCTCGCGGGGCATGACGGCTCGATTGCGGGCGTGTGTTGTACCTTCACCGGAAAAGGTAGGCGTCCGCGCCCCGGTCGTCCAGTTCACTCCGTCCCACTATGTCACTGCGCCGCGGAAGGCACCTCGCTCGTCAGACCGATGGCGGCAAGCAGCGCCCGCACCTCCTGCCGCGCGGCCACGTGGCTCATCGACATTGCAACCCCCGCGCCCTTTTCGCGAAGGTCGAGCAGGGTCAGGCCCTTGGGGAACAGCTCGCGGAAGACTACCCGTTCGCCGAAGCCGGGGGCGAGACGGAAGCGGATGCGGCTTGCCAGATCCTCCAGCAGGCGGCCGACGTCGCGCTTGTTGCGGGCGTCGATATGGCTCAGCCGGTTGCGCATGACGATCCAGTCGATGGGCCGGCCGCCCTTGGCGGCGCGCAACTGGCGTTGCTCCCAGACCATCTGCGAATAGACGCTGGGCGAGAGGATCTTGCGCGCGTCGTGGTCGATGCGGGCAAGAAGGTCGAGGTCGAGGAAGGAGTCGTTCAGCGGCGTGATCAGCGTATCCGCCAACGTGTGGCCCAGGCGGGAGAGGTGATTGTCGCTGCCCGGCGTATCCACGACGACGAAGTCGCAGCCGGACAGCTCGCCCAGCGCCGTCTGCAAGCGTGCGCTTTCGTCGGCCTCCGCCGCCTCGCGCGTATCGGCCTCGGCCCGGTGGACCCGGCAATGTTCCGGGAGTTCCAGCTTCAGGCCGTTCGCCTCGGCAAAGGCGCGCCGGTTCTCGATTTGGCGGGAGAGCGTGCCCTGGCGGGCGTCCAGGTCGATGGTACCGACGCGGTGGCCGTCCTTCATTAGCGCGACCACCAGATGCATCGCCGTCGTCGACTTGCCGGAGCCGCCCTTCTCGTTGCCCAGGACGATGACGTGCGGCCCGCCGCCGCTGCCGCCTGGATTGCTGCCCCCATCCATGTCGTCGGTTCCCCTCGCTAGTCACGCTAGATATTGCGTGCTCAAGAGGCTACCCGCTTGTCTGCGGTGTGACAACGGTCTGCCGGCGCAGGCGGATGGTGAAGTAGACAAGCAGCGTGCCGACCACGAGCGCGCCGCCGGAGAGCGCCACGTCGCTGGCCCGCTGGCCCAGCGCCAGCCAGACCCACAGCGGCCCCAGGATGGTCTCCAGCAGCATCAATAACCCGACCTCTGGTGCGGTGATGTAGCGTGGGCCCATGGTAATAAGGCCGAAGGCGACCGGTGCCACGAAGAGGCCCAGCACCGCGATCACCACCACGTCCTGCGCGTTCAGCGACAGCGGTATTGTCAGGCCAAGCAGGAACACGGCGATGGCGCCCCAAAGGCCGCCAAGTGCCGTTGCTGGCACCATGTTGATGTGCTTGCGGTGGCGCAGCACCGTGAAATTGGCGGACAGGCAGAGGGCGACGGCCAGGCCCGCGAGATCGCCATTCCATGTTCCGCGCCCCAGGCCGTCCCAGAACACGACGGCGATACCGATGATGACCAGCGTGGTGGCGATCCAGGTCTCCAGCGCGACCGGCTCTCGCAGGAACAGCCTGGACCAGATCGCCGCCAGCAGCGGCGCGGCGGCCATGATGACAAGCGTGTTCGCCGCGGCCGTGTTGGCGATGGAGTAGATGAACGCGACAAGGTTGGCAGCATAGATGAGCGAGGACAGCAGTCCCCAACGACCGACGGCGCGGAAGGCCAGGTCGACGCGGCCGCGATACACCACCGCCATCGCGGCCGCCAGCGTCAGGAACATCAGCACGCCGCGCCAGAACACCGTTGTGAAGGGATCGATCGACAGTAGCCGCAGCAACAGGGCGTCGGGCGAGAGTACCAGGACGCCGAACGCGGTGATCGAAAGCCCCTTCATGTGATCCGACAGATTGGACATGCGCCGCTCCCCGAGTTTCCAGCCGAAGCCGGGGGTATGCCATGCCATGACGTGCGGACAAACCCCTTTGCCGGCATAGCAGGCTCGACCGGCACGGGATACGGCAAACGCGAAACGCGGTCGCTCGTGTTTTCGGTGTATTCGACTCGATTCGTCGCGAAGGGTGCGACGTGCTAGGGTGCCCATCGCAGCGAGGGCGAGGTCGGAGCGGCGCGCAATGACCGTATCGACGTCCAGGCTCACCAAGGTCTCATGGGCGCGGGAATGAGCGAGCAGAAAGCGCAGTTTTCGGTGGGACAACTCGTCCACCACAAGAAGTTCGGCTATCGTGGCGTGATCGTCGATGTCGACCCGTCGTACCAGGGCAGCGAGGAATGGTACCGGGTGATGGCGAAAAGCCGACCGCCGAAGGAAAAGCCCTGGTATCATGTGCTGGTCCACGACGCCACGCACCGCACCTACGTGGCGGAGCGGCATCTGGAGCCGGATGCCTCCGGCGAGCAGATCAGCCATCCGGAGCTGGGCGAGTTCTTCGACACTTTCTGCAACGGCGGGTATACGACGCGCGGCCGGCGGAACTGAGGAAGGCTCTCGGGGTATAGGGGGCGATGGAGTTCGAGGAATACCCTCTCCTGCACTACGCGGATCTGATGCACACGTTGTTGAAGACCGCGGAAAGCGGCCCGGCCAGCCTGAACGACGCAGCCGCGCGGCTGCGCAGGGATCTCAGCCTCGCCCGCGAGAACCCGCCCATCTCGGGCGAGGAAATGCGCGAACGCCTGGCACGGGCGAGACGGTATCTCGCCGAGGCGCGCCTTGTGGAGGACCAGGCCGACGGCCGGTACCGTGTCACCGACCGCGGCCGGCAGGTTCTGCGGGAACACCCCGGCGGCATCGACGACAGCGTGCTGGCAGCCTTCCCCGAGTTCCGCAACTTCATCGCGCGCACGTCGGGCGGCCCGGCGCAAGAGGCACGCATGACGGTGTACGATTCCGGCCACATGGCCTATCGCCGTGGCGCGGGTGTGGCCGACAACCCCTATCCCTTCGATTCGGCGGAGCATCTGGCCTGGGAGAACGGCTGGTTCGAGGCCCGCGACGAGGACGCGGACAACGGCTATACGCCTCGGGGGTGATTGCTTATCGCTTGGAACCGTCCATCGGGGCGCGGCGGGCGCCGAGCATGAACCAGACGAACGCCAGCAGGACCAGGCCCCAGAAGCAGCCGAAAGCGGTCTGGTAGGCGGCGTCCGGGTATCCGCCGTCCGCCTCGGCCGGCCAGCGGTCGACGATGGCGCCGATGGCCGCCTGAACACCGAAGGCGAAGAGGAACACAAGCAGGTTCAAAGCCGTATTGGCGCGCCCCGCGTACTGGATCGGGAAGTGGCGGGACAGCACCGTGTACGACAGCGACGAGATGTTCGAGATCAGGCCGAATGTCAACCAGGGCACGATCGATTCCGGCGCCAGCTTGCCCAGGATCGCCGCCAGCGCCAACAGATAGCCGACGATACCGACGCCAAGCGTCTGCGTCAGGCGCACGCCGCGCCGCTGCAGCAGGTCGGCGACGCTACCCCACAGGACGAACCCCACCGTCATGGCGGCCGCCATGAACAGCAGCGTCGAAGCGGTTCCGGCCCGGTCCAGGCCGGCCACGTCGCGCAACCACGGCCCCGCCCACAGGCCGTGGATCGACAGGCTGGTGGCCATCGCCAGCGCCGACATCGGCGCCAGACGCCAGAAGAACGGGTCGCCGTAGATCGATTTAAGGCCGGAGATCTGTGTCTTCAGGTCCGGCGGTGCCGAGGTGCGGCGGCGCTCGGGCACGACCAGGAAGACGGCCAGCGCCACCGCCAGCGTCGCCAGCGCCAATCCCAGGAACAGTCCTCGCCAGTCGGTGAATTGAAGCACGGCCTCCACCGGTGCTGTCGCCGACATCGCGCCGAGCCCGCCCATCGCCAGGAAGCAGCCGTTGACAAGCGGCCAGCGACGCTCGGGAAACCACTGCGTGATCGCCTTCAAGGCCGCCATCAGTCCGGCGGCCACCCCCAGACCAATCAGGGCGCGCGCCAGCCACAGTTCCAGGAGCGTGTCGCCAACGGCGAACAGCGCGCTCCCGGCGGTAGCAATCACGAGCAGGACCCCATGGACCCGCCGCGGCCCGTAGCGGTCCAGCAGCAGGCCTAGCGGTAATTGGAACGCCGCGAAGGCGACGAAGTAGGCGCTCGTCAGGACGCCCAACTCGGCGGCGCTCAACCCAACATCCGCCTGCAGGCGGCCGGCGATGATCGCGTTCACCGAGCGGTACACATAGGACAGGTAATACCCGCCCGCGAACGGCAGGAAAACGGTCAGGACGGCGCGCAGGGCGACACGCTGCGGGGCGGTGGTGTCCGCCTCCGCTGTCTTGGTGGAAGGCATTCCGGCTCGACGAACGGTTGATAAGCTGTTGCGCGGAAGCCTAGGCCGCGCATTCGCGCCCGGCAAGCGGGCTTATCAGGCCGCGCGCGGACCGGCTTACTCGCCGCGCAGTTCCGTTTCCGAGCGCGGATCGAGCTCCGCCAGCTCGGGCGTGGTCCTTGGCACCGGCACGAAGGGCGTCCGCTCTTCCGGGGCCGGGGCCGCGCGTTGACGCATGCGATGCATGGCAAAGGCGGCCATGCCTGTATGTGCCAGCGCCGAGACGGCGAACAGGCCGGGCGGTCCCAGCCGCGCCATCGCCAACGCGGCCAATAGCGGCCCCAGGATCGAGCCCAGCGCGTTGGCCAGCAGCAGCGTGCCCGATGCCTCCACGAACTCGCGCGGATCCACGAAGTCGTTGGCGTGCGCCACGCAGAGCGCATAGAGCGGGATGGCAAACAGCCCAAAGGCGAACGCCATCGCCAGAACGCCCTGCGTCCAGTAGGCGCTGGTGATGAACTGCCCGGCACCGGCCATCGCGGCCAGGACGCAGGCGGCAACGATGACCTTGCGGCGGTCGATCCGGTCGGACAGCCGGCCCAGTGGCCATTGTCCGATCGCCCCGGCGATCACGACCAGCGCCATGAAGACGGCCACGCCACGCGTATCGAGGCCGACCCCCACCGCGAACACCGGCCCCAGCGCCCAGAACGGCCCGTTCGCGAGACCTGCGGCGAAGCAGCCCATCAGGCCAACCGGTGAGGCCTTGTAGGTGCGCTGGGGCCGTAGTTGCACGGTTTCCGGCGGCGTCGGGGCGGCGGAGGTCGTCAGCGCCACCGGCACGGCGGCCAGCGATACCAGGATCGAGGCCAGCGCGAACAGAGGGAAAGCTTGCGGATCGTAAAGCACGATCATGAGTTGGCCCAGGGTCATGACCGTCAGGTTGATCATCGTGTAGATCGACAGGATCATCCCGCGCGTGGCGTTCGTCGCCCGCTCGTTCAGCCAGCTTTCGATGACGAGGTAGAGGCCGGCCAGGCAGAAACCCGTGACCGCGCGCAGACCCCACCAGGCGTAGATATCCACCGCCAGCGCGTGGACCAGGGCTGCCGCGGCCGCGATGGCCGTCAGCGCCGTGAAGGTACGGATGTGGCCGACCCGCCGGACCACCCGCGCCCCCAGAAGGCATCCGCCGGCGAAGCCGATGAAGTAGGCGCTGCCGAGGACGCCGATGTTGAAGGTCCCGAAAGCCTCCAGTTCCGCGCGCACCGGCAACAGGGTGCCCTGCAGCCCGTGCCCCATGAGCAACAGGGCGACGCTGAGCAGCAGGGCGCTGACCGGTGCGATGACGGCGCTCATGGCGCTGGACTTACCCCTTACGCGACTTGGGGTTCATGGCGCCCCATTGCTCTTCGGTGAGGTCTTCCATCAGGCTGAACTGGCCGGCGCCCTTGTGCCATTCACCGCCATCGATCGTCACCGTCTCGCCGTTGATGTAGCCGGCCATGTCGGACAGAAGGAAGCAGGCGAGGTTGGCGAGTTCCTCGTGCTTGCCGAAGCGTCCCAGCGGAATCCGCTTTTTCCAGGCCGCGTCCATCCTGTCGTCCGGCACCAGGCGCGACCACGCACCCTCGGTCGGGAACGGCCCTGGCGCGATGGCGTTGCAGCGAATGCCGCGTCCGCCCCATTCGATGGCCAGCGACTGCATCAGCGCGTTGACGCCCGCCTTGGCGCAGGCCGAGGGGACGACATAGGGCGAGCCGGTCCACGCATAGGTCGCCACGATCGAAAGGATCGATCCCGTACGCCCCGACTCCAGCCAGCGTCGGCCTGTGCCCAGCGTGACGTAGGCGGTGCCGTTCAGGACGATTCGCGTGACGGCGTCGAATCCGCGCGGGCTGAGCGTTTCGCTGCGGGCCAGGAAGTTGCCGGCCGCATTGTTCACCACGGCGTCCAGGGGCTGCGATTCGAAGAAGGCCGAAAGCATCGACTCGACCTGCTCACTGTCGCGGATGTCGCATCGTTGGTATTCTGTCTTTCCGGGGAATTCGGCGTCGAACTCGGCCTTGGTGGCTTGCAGGACCTCCTCGCGCCGCCCGCAAATGGCGAGGTCCGCGCCCAGTTCAAGGCAGCGATGCGCAAGCGACTTTCCCAATCCGCTTCCGCCTCCGGTAATCAGGATGCGCTTGCCTGCAAGGAGATTTGAATCGAACATCTAAGCCCCCGTGACATGGAATGACGCCGAAACATTAAACGCGTCCGGCGCGGTCATGCTATGCCGCGAAACATCGACGGGCTCAAGAAAACGGGAGGGGGCATGCTGCCCGCGGCGAACAGCTACGAGGAACTCTGCAACCGGTTCCGGTGGGATATCCCGGCGCGCTTCAATATCGGGGTCGCCGCCTGCGATGTCTGGGCGGCGCGGGCGCCCGAAAGGACTGCCCTTATCCAGATCCACGAGGACGGCAGCCGTGCGGCGATGTCCTTCGCGACGCTCCGCGCCCGCTCCAACCGGCTGGCCAATGCCCTTGCCGGGCTTGGCATCGGCCGCGGCGACCGCGTCGGCATCCTGTTGCCGCAGTGCGCAGAAGCGGCGATTGCCCATCTGGCGGTCTACAAGCTGGGCGCGGTTGCCGTGCCGCTGTTTACGTTGTTCGGCGAGGAGGCGCTGGCCTACCGCCTGGGCGACAGCGGGGCGCGGGCGCTGATCGCCACGCCGGATGGATTGTCGCGCGTGGCGGCGGTCCGCGACAACCTGCCGGACCTGAGCGAAACCATCTGCGTCGGCGACCTCGCGGCGGATTCCCACGACTTCGAGGATCTGCTGGAGAGATCGAGCGATTCCTTTATGCCGGTGGATACCGCCGCGGAAGATCCGGCGCTGGTCATCTATACCTCTGGCACGACCGGCAGTCCCAAGGGGGCGCTGCACGCCCATCGCGTTCTGCTGGGGCATCTGCCGGGTGTGGAGATGCCGCAGGAGTTGTTTCCGAAGCCGGGCGACCTGTTCTGGACGCCGGCGGACTGGGCGTGGATCGGCGGTCTTCTGGATGCGCTGTTGCCCAGTCTGGCGCACGGCGTGCCGGTGCTGGCGTATCGCTTCCCGAAGTTCGACCCCGAATATGCCTTCGCCTTGATGGCGGAGCTGGGCGTGCGCAACGCCTTCATGCCGCCGACGGCCCTGAAGATGATGCGTCAGGTGCCGAAGCCGTGGGTGCGCTACAACCTCAACGTCCGCTCCATCGGCAGCGGCGGGGAAACGCTGGGCCCCGGCCTTCTGGAATGGGGCCGCGAAACCTTCGGCGTTACCATCAACGAGTTCTACGGCCAGACCGAGTGCAACCTGATCGTCGCGAACTGCGCCGGCATCATGCCGGTGAAGCCGGGCTCCATGGGCCGGCCGGTTCCCGGCCACCGGGTCGCCATCGTGGACGCTGGAGGCAATCCGCTTCCGGCGGGCCAGGAGGGTGCGGTCGCCGTCCATCGGCCCGATCCGGCGATGTTCCTGGCCTATCTGAACAAACCCGAGGCGACGGCGGAGAAGTTCGTTGGCGATTGGCTGCTGACCGGCGACACGGCGCGCATGGACGAGGACGGCTATCTCTGGTTCGTCGGCCGCGATGACGATGTCATCACCTCGGGCGGCTATCGCATCGGTCCCGGCGAGATCGAGGATTGCCTGATCAAGCATCCGGCTGTGGCGATGGCTGCCGCGGTGGGCGTGCCCGATCCGGTGCGCACGGAACGGGTCAAGGCTTTCGTCGTCCTGAACGACGGTTACAATGCCGACGGCGACCTTGTCCGGTCTATCCAGCAATACGTCAAGGAACGTCTGGCCGCCTATGAATATCCGCGAGATGTCGAGTTCGTTCCCCGACTGCCGCTGACCCCGACGGGCAAGATCAAACGCAAGGAACTGCGCGAGCGCGGGGCGGCCGCCTGCGCGCCGGGAGGAAGTGAATGAGCCGGACCATCGACTACTACTTCTTCGTCATCTCGCCTTTCGCCTACCTGGGCAGCCAGGAGCTGGAGCGTATCGTGCGCGAGCACGGCGTCCAGGTGAACGTGAAGCCCATCGAGGTGAAGACGGTCTTCGGCGAGACTGGTGGCGTCCCGCCCGCAAAGCGGCCGAAGGTGCGGCAGGATTACCGCTTCGTCGAGCTGCGCCGCTGGCATGAGGCACGCGGCTTGCCGCTGAACCTGGAGCCGGCGCACTTCCCGGTCCTGGATGCGCTTGCCGCGGGCGCCATCATCGCGGCGGGGCGGAACGGCAGCGATTCGCTGACGCTGGCGCATGCCTTGCTGCGCGCCTGCTGGGCGGAAGAGCGCGATATCTCCGATGCCGCGACCGTAGGTGCGGTTGCCGACGCAGTCGGACTAGACGGCGCCGCCTTGGTCGAGCAGGCGCGAAAGGAGGATACGCAGGCCGAGTTCCAGCGGGTGACTCGCGAAGCCATCGACCGTGGCGTTTTCGGCTCTCCCTGGTATGTCGTCGATGGCGAGCCGTTCTGGGGCCAGGACCGGCTGGACTTCGTCGAGCGCAAGCTGGCAGGCCCGGTGCGCTAGGCCCGCACTGGCGAAAGCGCCGATGACCTTCGAAACCGGCATAAGCTTCTACCTCATCTGGCTGCTCGCGGCGGCGGCTCCCGGTCCGAACGTGGCGTTCACGATAGCGACCGGGCTTTCGACGCCGCTGCCAAGGGCGCTGCTGGCGCCTGTGGGGATCGGTCTTGGCGGGCTGGTCTATGCCCTCGGGGTGTCGGCGGGGCTGGGCACGCTCCTCAAGGCCTCGGCCGAGGCGTTCGCCGTGGTGAAATGGGTTGGCGTCGCCTACCTCGTGTGGCTTGGCGTGCGTCAGTGGCAGGCGGCCGGGCGAAGCGGACTGGCAGCCACGCCCGTCAAGCCGAAGACGGGGCCCGTCGTATGCCTGCAGGCCTTCGTCGTGATGGTGTCGAACCCGAAGGCGGCGTTGGCCTATGCCGCGATCTTTCCGGCATTTATCGAACCCGGCGGCACCGCCTGGCAGCAGTTCGCGCTCCTCAGTGGGATCGCGGCAGCGGCCTCGGTGACGGTCCACTGCAGCTACATCCTGCTTGCCGCGCGCCTTGGCGGCTGGCAGGTCATGCGTGCCCGGCCCGCGCTGGTGCACCGGGCAAGCGGAACGATTTACCTTCTGGCCGCCGCCGCGCTGGCGCTTGTGCGCCGAGGTGTAGCCGCCGCTTGAATGGCTTCGGGCGCTCAGAGGGGCGAAGTAGCCGTCGGCTCCTGCCACGAAACGATATTACCGACTGGCATACCGTTCTCGGAATTTGGGTATTCTCGAGACAGCCGCAAAATAAACATTCCGTCTTTTTGTGCGGCATGTTGGACTGCGGCGTTGCGTCGCGGGTTTTTCTTGCCGACATTGGAAGTTGTTGAGCGGAAACGAGAGGCGAAGGCCATGTCCGTATTCGACAATCCCGCTTTCGATGCGCACGAGGAGGTCGTTTTTTCATGCGATGCCGACAGCGGTCTGAAGGCCATTATCGCCATCCACAACACTAGCCGAGGACCGGCACTCGGCGGCTGCCGTATGTGGAATTACGCCGACGAGTCTGCGGCCCTCGCTGACGTGTTGCGCCTGTCGCGCGGCATGACCTACAAGTCCGCCCTGGCGGGACTGCCATACGGTGGCGGGAAGTCCGTCATCATCGGCGACCCGGCGCGCGACAAGTCGCCGGCCCTGTTCAGGGCCATGGGCCGGGCCGTGCAGGTGCTTGGCGGCAGCTACACAGTGGCCGAGGATGTCGGCATCTCGGTCGAGGACGTCGAGGAGATGGGCCGTGAAACCCGCCACGTCGCCGGCGTTTCCTCCGGCGGCGCCGGCGATCCCTCGCCGGCGACGGCTTACGGCGTCTATATGGGCATCCGCGCTGCGGTGGCGCACAAGCTTGGCCGCGACGACCTCAGGGGCGTCACTGTCGCCGTGCAGGGCGCGGGCCATGTCGGCGCGCATCTGTGCCGCTACCTGGCACACGACGGGGCGGACGTACTGATCGCCGACATTGATAACGACCGTGCAAAGCGCGTGGCCCATGACGTCGATGCGCGGCTTGTTGACGTCGACGACATTGTTGCCGCGCAGGCCGATGTGTTCGCCCCTTGCGCCCTGGGCGGTATCATCGACGACCGCAATCTGGCACGCCTGCGGGCGGGGATCGTCGCCGGCTCCGCCAACAACCAGCTTGCCGAACCGCGGCACGGCCAGGCCCTCAAGGATCGCGGTATCCTCTACGCGCCGGACTATGTCATCAACGCCGGCGGCATCATAAACATCAGCCACGAAGGGCCGGACTACGACAAGTCGAAGGCGTTCGGGCACGTCGGCCGGATCCACGACACTTTGCTGGAGATATTCCGCCGCGCCGACCGTGCCGGGGTGTCCACGGCCGAGGCCGCTGACCGGCTGGCCGAGGAGCGGTTCACCCATCCCCGGCCGGCCGCGGCGGCCGCTGCGTAGCTTTCGGCGTTGAGCCACGTCGATTTTGGACTACTACCGGGCGCTAGCTTGTCTGATAGGATGGGCTGTGGCATGAGACAGCGCATCGTTATCATTATTGGACTCCCTGGTATTACCCATGCCACGCGTGCGTAAGGCTGTTTTTCCCGTCGCCGGGCTGGGAACGCGTGTACTTCCCGCCGCCAAGGCCGTCCCGAAGGAAATGCTGCCCGTTGTCGACCGGCCGCTGATCGAATACGCCGTCGAGGAGGCGCGCGCCGCCGGGATCGAGGAGTTCGTCTTCGTCACCGGACGGAACAAAACGGCGATGGAGGACCACTTCGACCGCGCGCTCGACCTGGAAGGCGTGCTGGAATCGAAGGGTAAGACGCGGGAGCTGTCGGCGGTGCGCCATCCGGTGCTGGACCCCGGCCGCGTCGTCTACACCCGTCAGCAGCAGCCGCTCGGCCTGGGCCACGCCGTGTGGTGCGCGCGCACGGTAATCGGGGACGAGCCTTTCGCCGTTCTCCTGCCCGATGATCTCATCATGGCGGACCGGCCCTGTCTGGCACAGCTTCTGGACGCTCACGCCGAGGTCGGGGGGAATATCGTGGCCGTGATCGACGTGCCGCGCGAGCACACCGATCGTTATGGCATTCTCGACGTTACCTCGGACGACGGCCGGTTGGCGGCGGCCAAGGGGCTCGTAGAGAAGCCCGAGCCTCAGAGCGCCCCGTCCACTTTGTCCATCATTGGCCGCTACGTGCTCGACCCAAGCGTCATGCGCGAACTGGACCGGCAGGAGCCGGGGCAGGGTGGCGAGATCCAGTTGACCGACAGCATGGCGCGGACCATCGGCGAGGTGCCCTTCCACGGCCTGCGCTTTGAGGGCCAGCGCTTCGATTGCGGCAACAAGGCCGGCTATATCGAGGCGATCCTCGCCCATGCCCTCGTGCACGAGGAGACGGCAGAAGCGACCCGCGATCTCCTGCGGCGCTATGCGGACGATCTCGACATGCCAACGGCCGCCAGCACGCGCGAGGCGGCCGCCAAGACCCCGAACAGGAGCTGACGAATGCGTATTGCGATGATCGGCACGGGGTACGTCGGTCTGGTTTCCGGCGCCTGCTTCTCGGAATTCGGGACCGAGGTCGTCTGTGTCGACCGCGACGCGGGCAAGATCGACCGGCTCCGCGCCGGCGAGGTGCCGATTTACGAACCGGGCCTGGACAACCTGATCGCCAGCAACGTGCAGGCGGGGCGGCTCAGCTTCACGACGAGCCTGAGCGAGGGCGTCAAGGGCGCGGACGCGGTCTTCATCGCGGTCGGCACGCCGACAAGGCGCGGCGACGGACATGCCGATCTCACCTATGTCTACCAGGCGGCGCGCGAGATCTCGGCGGCGGCGGGCAGCGGAACGGTGATTGTCACCAAGTCGACGGTTCCCGTCGGCACCGGCCGCAAGGTCGGCGAGATCGCGCGCGAGGTGGCACCGCAGAAGGCGCTTCATGTTGCCTCGAACCCGGAATTCCTGCGCGAGGGGTCGGCGATCAACGACTTCATGCGCCCGGACCGCGTGGTGATCGGCACGGACAGCGACCACGCCCGCGAGGTCATGCATGCGCTTTACCGGCCGCTCTACCTGATCGAGACACCGGTGATCTTCACCGAGCTGGAGACGGCGGAACTGACCAAGTACGCGGCCAACGCCTTCCTGGCGACCAAGATTACCTTCATCAACGAGATCGCCGATCTTTGCGAAAGCGTTGGCGCGAACGTCCACGACGTGGCCCGCGGTATCGGCCTGGACGGACGAATCGGTCGGAAGTTCCTGCATGCCGGTCCCGGCTATGGCGGGTCCTGCTTTCCGAAGGACACCCTTGCGCTGGTCCGCACCGCCGAGGAAGCGGCCGCGCCGCTGCGCATCGTCGAGACCGTGGTGGCCGTGAACGACGCCCGCAAGGCGCGCATGGCGGAGAAGGTGATCGCCCATTGCGGCGGTTCGCTGGACGGCCGGACGGTCGCCGTTCTGGGCCTGACCTTCAAGCCGAATACCGACGACATGCGCGAAGCGCCCAGCCTGTCGCTCGTGCCGGCGCTACAGCGGGCCGGCGCCACGGTGCGGGCGTTCGATCCCGAGGGCATGGACGAGGCGCGGAAGTCGCTTTCCGATGTCGTCTATTGCACCAATGCCTATGAGGCGATGGAGGGTGCAGACGCGCTGGTCATCCTGACCGAGTGGAACGAGTTCCGGAACCTGGATCTGGATCGCGCCAAGCAGTTGCTGCGGGCCCCGGTCGTCGCGGACCTGCGCAACATCTACGATCCCGCCGAGATGGCCGCTGCCGGCTTCCACTACGACAGCATCGGGCGGCCCAGCAGTGGCGAGGCCGCCGGGGCCGACGTCATTCCCAGTCACCTTGCGAAGGCCGCGACATGAGCGAAACCCTCCTCACGCACCGCTTCGATCCGACGATCCTGCGCGAGTACGACATCCGCGGCATTGTCGGCGAAACCCTGTTCGAGGCCGATGCCGAGGCGCTGGGCCGGGCCTTCGGCACCATCGTGCGGGAGAACGGCGGGCGGAAAGTGGCCGTGGGTTACGATGGCCGACTGTCCTCGCCGGACCTGGCAGCGGCGGTGGAGCGGGGCCTGCGCGCGGCCAGCATCGACGTGGCACGGATCGGGCGCGGCCCGACTCCGATGCTGTACTTCGCCGTCTACCACCTGGAAACCGACGGTGGCATCCAGATTACCGGCTCGCACAACCCGCCGAACTACAACGGCTTCAAGATGATGCTGGGCAAGCGCGCCTTCTTCGGCCGCGATATCCAGAGGTTGGGTGAAATCGCCGCCAATGGCAGCTACGCCGAAGGGCAGGGTGCGGGCCATGACGCGCCGCTGATGAATGCCTATGTCGCCCGAATCCTGCGCGATCTCTCGACGGACAAGGGCCTGACGGTTGCCTGGGACGCCGGCAACGGTGCCGTGGGGGACGCCATGGTGGACGTCGTCGGCCGCCTGCCCGGTACGCATTACATGCTGAACGAAACCGTGGACGGGACATTTCCGGCCCATCATCCCGACCCCACGGTGCCGGAGAACCTGGAGCAGTTGCAGCGGACGGTGCGTGAAAAGGGCTGCGACCTGGGCTTCGCTTTCGACGGCGATGGCGACCGCATCGGCGCGGTGGACGGGCAGGGGCGCATCCTGTGGGGCGATCAACTGATGATCCTGATTGCCCGCGACATCCTGAAGCGCAAGCCCGGGTCCACGATCATCGCGGATGTGAAGGCCAGTCAGGTGCTGTTCGACGAGATCGCCGCGGCGGGCGGCCGGCCCTTGATGTGGAAGACGGGCCATTCGCTTATTAAGTCGAAGATGGTGGAGGAGGACGCCCCCTTCGCCGGCGAGATGAGTGCGCATCTGTTCTTCGCCGATGGCTGGTACGGCTTCGACGATGCGCTTTACGCGGCGGTGCGGATTCTCGACATCCTGGGCAGAAGTGGCGAGAGCCTGGCGGCGTTCCGGGACTCGCTGCCGCGCGTGGTGAATACGCCTGAGATCCGCTTTCCCTGTTCCGAGGAACGCAAGTTCGCCGCCGTCAACGAGGTGAAACAGCGACTTGCCGATAGCGGGGCCGATGTCGTGGCCATCGACGGCGTGCGGGTCAATACCGAGGACGGCTGGTGGCTGCTGCGGGCCTCGAACACGCAGGATGTCCTGGTGGCGCGCTGCGAGGCGCGGGACGAACAGGGGCTCGCACGCCTTAAGGCGTTGCTGCGCGACCAACTGGAAGCAAGCGGTGTCGAGGTGCCTGCAGAGCTTTGAACTCGAAGGTTTAGCTGAGGTAGAAAATTTATCTCTTTACGCGTGTTTAACCCTGTCTTCGTAATGTCTTTGACGATAATCAAAGGCCTACGCAAGGGACGGGGACACGCTTATGGCAGAGCACGCGGCGAACGCGGCGCGCGAGGATGACCTGCTTCAGAAACTGGCGGAAGAAACCGGCGGCCTCGGAATCGAGATCGCCGATGTCGCCGGGAACGTCGATGACATCAGCGGCCGCGTCCGCGAGCAGGCGCAGGAGCTGCACGGCCTACTGAACAGCGCCACCGAAGTGTCGACGAACAACAGCCGCATCGCCGAGGCGGCCCGTTCCAGCCGGGAGGAGGCGGAAGGTGCCGCGAAGGAGGTGGAAACCTCCCGCTCGACCGTCGAGGAGTCGCTGAAGGATATCCACGACCTCGTGGAGGCGGTAAACGTTATCCAGCAGCAGTTGAACGGCCTGCAGGAAGCGCTGAACAAGGTCGCCGAGGTGGCTTCCGGCATCGACGCCATCGCGAAGCAGACGAACCTCCTGGCCCTCAACGCCACGATCGAGGCCGCGCGCGCCGGCGAGGCGGGCAAGGGCTTCGCCGTGGTCGCGGGCGAGGTGAAGGAGCTTGCAGGTCAGACAAGCCGCGCGACAGCCGAGATCGACTCCACCCTTCAGCAGCTTACCGATCAGGCCGAGCGCCTGATCAGCCAGGGCCAGGACTCCACCCGTCGCGCCGAAGCCGTGCGCGAGGGTACGCAAGCCATCGGCGGCGTCATCGACACCGTGGGACAGGCCATGAGTGCCATGCAGAGCCGGTCGGGCGAGATCGCGGAGGCGGCAGAGACGATCGAGGCGCGCTGCGACGGCTTCGTCGATACGGTGCAGAGCCTGCACACGGGTGTCGATGTCTCTGGCAACACGCTGACCGAGGCGCGCGATCGTATCAACAACCTGACGACCGTGGCCCAACGCCTGATCGGCCTGACTGCCCAGGGGAACGTCGAAACGATCGACACACCATTTATCGAGAAGGTTCGAGAGGTTGCCGTGCAGGTCGGCGGCGCATTCGAGTCCGCGCTCGCCAATGGCGAGATCACCGAGCGCCAGTTGTTCGACCAGACCTACACCGATATCTCGGGGACCGATCCGGTGCAGAAGATGGCGCCCTATACCGAGTTGACGGATCGCCTGCTACCGGACATCCAGGAGCCGTTGCTGTCGTTCGACGACAAGGTGGTGTTCTGTGCGACGGTGGACCGTAACGGCTATCTGCCGACACACAACTTGAAGTTCTCCAAGCCGCAAGGCGACGATCCGGTCTGGAACGCGGCGAACTCGCGTAACCGCCGCATTTTCGACGACAGGGTGGGGCTTGCCGCCGGGCAGAACACACAGCCCTTCCTGCTGCAGGCTTATCGCCGCGACATGGGCGGCACCTTCGTGATGATGAAGGACGTCTCCGCTCCGGTCTTCGTCAATGGCCGGCACTGGGGCGGCGTGCGCCTCGCCTACAAGGCCTGACGGGCGCGAGGCATTTGACCAGGGATTTCGGCAGCGACCGTATCCGATCGGGTCGCGGACAGGACATCGTGCGTGACAAGGGGTGTGCCCAAGCCGGCGTTCGTGGGTTTACATATCATTGCTGCAAGCCCAAGTTGCCTCACTTGGCTGTCGGGAGAACAACCACCGGCTGTCAGGTGTCGTGATGGGGAAGCGGCATGCTGTTCTTCTTTTACGGAACCTTGATGGACGACGAGTTGCGTGGCGCCCTGGCGGGCGCGAAGGACGCGACGCTGCGAATCACGCCGGGCACGCTGCTGAACCACCGGCGGTGCAGGGCGCGCTTCGGCAACTACCCCGTCGTCATACCGCAGCCCGGTGGGCGGCTAAGCGGTCTCTTCGTGGAAGGCGTGGACGCCCATCTTGCGCTGTGGATCGCGCACTACGAAGGCCCTGGCTATGTCCCGGCCCGCGTCAGCGCCGTGGACCATGCCGGACAGCGGTTGCGTCCCTGGGCCTTCATGCCGCTGACCCGGCAGGATGCCAGCCGTGAGCCGTGGGACTTGCAGGCTTGGCAACGTCACGACAAGCCGGCCGTGCGCCGCCTGATGCAGAACTGGCTGCTGCATGTCGATGGCGGGCGTCCCCTAGCGCTCGACGCGCCGTGGCTGTCCCGGCGGCGGCTTTGGGCAGCCGTCCGACTGGGCAACGACCAGCCCAGGCCGAATCCGCACCTGGGCCTTACAGGGTGTAGCCCCATCCACGCCGACGATGAGGGGCTCGGCGCGGCCGCGGAATAGCGCTGAAACGCTTCTTCGTGCGATAGCGGGCGAATGAGGCTCGCCGGTATCGGTGCCACCCCGGGCCGGAGTGAAATGGCGTCAGCCTCGCCGCTCGGTGTTGGCGGCAACCTCCACACCGCCGCGGGGTTGAATCGGCAGGCAGTCCTGGCCCACGGATTCCAGAAGCCGGCAAGCCTGCTGAGCACGGGAACGGGCCAGGTCGACCAGACGGGCGCGGAAGATCGGCCCTCGGTCGCCGCGGATACGCGTCACCGAGATTCGGCTGCTGCCCAGGATCTGCGGAACGCGTTCGAGTGCCCGCGTGGCTGCCTGCCGTGCTGAATCGGAATCCCTGTAAGCACCAACCTGTACGGCCCAGTCGCCTTGCGCCAGCGCCAGCTCGCGCGCCGCCAGCTTGACCTCGCGCGGCCGCGTCGTCGCCGGCGGGACAGGGGCCTCCGGCGCCGGTTCGCTGATCCTGGCGATCAGCTTGTCGAGCGGCTTGGCCGCGGGAGTCGCTGCATCGCCCTGCGCGACGACCGGTTCGGCGGGCGTCGCCTTCGCGGCGGGCTGGCCACTGGTGCGCGCCATCGCCTCGCGAATCGCCTGTACCGGCTTGTGCGGCGGCGGGGTCAGGACGGGCAGCGGCTCAAGCGTACGCGCCTTGCGGAAACCGCGGTCCAAAAGCGTCATGATATGCCGGTCGCGCGAGCGGGCGGTCTTGCCGCCGAACACCACGGCGATCAGCCTGCGGCCGTTGCGCACGACGGATGCCGCAAGGTTGAAGCCGGATGCGCGGGTGTAGCCGGTTTTCACGCCGTCGGTGCCGTCATAGCGGCCAAGCAGGTTGTTGTGGTTGCGGTAACGGTGCTTGCCGTACTTGAAGCTGCGGACCGAGAAATATTCGTAGTACTGCGGATAGTCGTAGATCAGCGCCATCGCCAGCTTGGCCATGTCGCGCGCGGTCGAAAGCTGCCGCCGGTTCGGCAGGCCGGACGCATTGCGGAACCGCGTGCGGTTCATGCCAAGCTCCCGCGCCTTCTCCGTCATCTTCAGCGCGAACTTGAACTCGCTCTCCGCCATCGATTCGGCCAGCACCACGGCCACGTCGTTCGCAGATTTCGTCACGAGCGACAGGATCGCCTGTTCGACCGTGATGGTCTGTCCAACCCGCAGGCCCAGCTTCGAAGGGGTCATGCCCTGTGCCCGGCGTGAGACGGGCAGGCGCTGGTGTAGGCTGAGCCGGCCCTCCTCCAGCGCCTCGAACGTCATGTAGAGCGTCATCATCTTCGTCAACGACGCCGGGTAATTACGGGTGTCCGCATTCACCTCATGGAGGACCCGGCCGGTTTCGGTGTCGATGACGATCGAGGCGTAGCGTGCCTGCGCCTGGCCGGGGAGTGTGACAAGCACCGCGAGCGCCACAACGATCACGGCAAGCGCAGCCGAGATACCGTGTGCACGTGCGAACGCGCCTCTAAACCAGCGGCAGACGGCATGAACGCGCGGCGCTGTTACCATCACTTGATTAACCCCCCGAGAAACGCGCGGCACTGCGAATCGCGTTAAGTCTAAGTAATTGTGGAATCTGTGTCCATACTATGGGGTTAATGGTTAACGTCGATTTAACCTATTGCCTTTGACACCCGGTGCATGCGCTCTTTGGGGCGTTTGTCATGGAGAGGGAAACCGAATGAGGGGATGGCAGAAATCGGTATCGCGATTTGCGGTTTTGCTGGCATTCGCGTCTCTTGCCACGGCTTCCGCCTGTACCTATTCGGGGCGTGTCGACGATCCGGTCAGCCGAAAGCTTACTTGGTTCAGTTTCCTCAACGGGGACGACATCCGCAAGCGCTGCGGGACATCGGCCAGCGAATGGGAAGTGCGGCTGGTTTATAACGGCAACTATGAAAAGCAGTTGCGCAGCTATCATATCGTCAGTGACGGGAGCGGCGGTGCTTTCGTTTCCGCGCAGGCCACGCCGGACGACTATGGCAGCGTCACTGTGCTTTCCGTGAGTGATCCGCTGGCTGCCGTTCGCTGGAAGACGTCGCAGACCCGCATCTCCCCCGACGCTCGGGCGACGCTTGAAGCCAAGCTGCGCGACAGCGGTCTCTACGAGAAGGCACCGAGCGGGCTACGCTTGCCTTCCTGGGGGTGGTACTGGACAGCGACGGTATGCAAGGACGGCCAAGTGTTCTACAACGCTTGGTTGTATCCGTCGAAGCGATGGGAGAAGCAGAACTTCCGGGACATCCTGCTGGCATATGATGACACCGGCGTAGCCTTTACCAAGCCGATCCCGGCGGCGGAGGCGAGGGTAAGCCAGCGCAGCCAGTATGACGAGAAGGGGTCTCGAATCCGCTTCAACTTGCAAGTGGGTGAAAATGGCCTGAAGGGTACGACGCAACTGTTCTAGCGTGAAAGCCTTGCGCAGTCCCGTTTCAGTCCTTGCGTACCAGGCTGACGGGCGCTGCCGGGTCGGCCGGAAGCAGTTGATCGCGCCAGGGTTCGTCGGGAAGCCGCGCGGCCAGTTCGGTCAACTCGTGGTTCCACCATTCGCGTTGTTCGCGCAGGTCGTCATACACGAAATGAGCGGAATGCCAGTGCCGCTCACCCGCGCCGTAGGTCAGGATGTCCACAGGGAAACCGACGTCGGCGGAACTCACCCGGGTGGAGTCGAAAGAGAGGTAGGCGCTTTTCAGCGCCATCGCGAGCGGCGTGTCGAAGGTAAGCGTGCGATCCAGTATCGGTTTGCCATAGCCGGTTGCGCCGATGGACAGATAGGGCGTGCGCTCGTTCACCTCGATCCAGTTGCCTTCCGGATAGACCAGGAAGGCGGTCGGCGCCGGATCCTCGGCAAGCTGTCCGGCGATGATGGTATTCAGGTTGAAGTTCAGCCGCGAGGACTCCAGCGCCGCGCGGTCCTCTTCCGCCGTGCGGCGCAGGCAGGCGGCGTAGGCGTCGACCGCGTCGAGAAGGCAGGTGAATCCGGTCACATGCTCGCGCCGCATCGCACGGTCGAGATAGGCGACCGTCTTGTCCCTGAGAGAGCGGAGCCCCGAGGTCATGATCAGCACGTCCGCGCCGGCGGGGCCGTGCAGCGTCGCCTTGCGCGCAACGGAAACCTGGCTGCCGCTGGTGATGCGGCCATCGGCGAGGCAGACAAGCCCCTCCCGGACGCAGATCGCGAGGCAGTATGTCATAGGTTGCGTAGTCCCGTTCCTGCCCGTGCCGGCCGAGATGCCCCTCACCGCCGAATCGACACTTTACAGCAGTCTGCCAGCAGGGCCGCAAGGCGGCAACACGCAGGGACGAGCGGGTTATCGGCTCGCCGGTGTTATTTATTGTGCACTGCACAATAACCTCTTGACAGCATGACAGCTGGACAAATATAACCGGACATGATGCAGCGCAACATAGCTTGCGCGAAGCGAGACGCGGCGGCCCGTGTGCCGCCAGGGGAACATAGCGACCCAACGATTACCCCCGAAAACGAAGGGACGCGAAGGAGAACGAGATCATGACCACCGCGCAGAAGAAGACCACGCAGAGCCAGGACGTGCTCAAGCCCGTCGAGGACGCCGTGACGGCCGGCAAGGAGCAGTTCGAGAACGTCGTCAAGGTCGGCAACGATGCCGCCACGAAGCAGTACGAGCAGGCCGCGAACCTGGCGAAGGAGCAGATCGAGAAGGGCTCCAGCGCGATGTTCAAGGGCTATGGCGAGGCGACGATGCTGAACAAGGCGAACATCGACGCCGTCGTGAAGGCCTCAACCATCGCCACGAAGGGCTTCGAGTCCCTCAGCCGCGAATTGGTGGACTTTACCCAGAAGCAGATCGAGACCAACGTCGAGACCACGAAGAAGCTGTTCGGCGCCAAGACCCTGCAGGAGTTTTTCGACCTGCAGGCCGACTTCGCCCGGCAGAACTTCGACCGCCTGCTGGCTGAGAGCGCGAAGGTGACCGAGATGTCCGTCAAGGTGACCAACGACGCGCTGCAGCCGATCCAGGCGCAGACCAACGCGGCGGCCGAGAAGGTGATGAAGCCGGCCGCGTAACGGCCGATCCCGCCTTCCGCGACCCGCAGTCGCATTATGACGAGAGGCCCGGTCATTCGACCGGGTCTCTTGTTTTTTCAGCGTATGTCCATGCCGCCATCGGGGCTGGCGAAACGCCCTTGCTATCCCCATCTCCCCATGACGGCTGGAAACGGCGGCGCCGGGCGGCCGTCGATGCCCGTTCGTTGGATTAGGCGGCGAATGACGCCTCGGGGGCTTCCCCATGGGCGGGCATTTCCCATATCATCAACCCGATGGCATCCCTGACGACGGTCGCAAAGGCCGAAGCAAAGCCGTTGCGAGCAGCACTTATGAGCGAACGAGGCAATCAGGAGCCGGACATCCCGGGCGGCAAATCGTCCACGGGCGTGGTGGTGAAACCCCGACCGAAGACGAAGAAGCCCTCGATGTACAAAGTGCTGATGTTGAATGACGACTACACGCCGATGGAGTTCGTCGTTCACGTGCTGGAAAGCTTTTTCGGCAAATCTCGGGAGGAGGCGACCCGTATCATGCTTCACGTCCATCAACGTGGCGTGGGTGTTTGCGGGGTCTATACCTACGAAGTGGCCGAAACCAAGGTGACGCAGGTCATAGACTATGCGCGCAAACACCAGCACCCTCTTCAGTGTACGCTAGAGAAGGAATAGGCCGCGCATGCTCTCGGCAAACCTGGAACAGACGCTCCACCGAGCCCTCGCCTACGCCAACGAGCGCCGTCACGAGTACGCAACGCTCGAACACCTGGCGATGGCGTTGCTGGAGGACCCGGATGCTGTCGCGGTCTTGCGCGCCTGCGGCGTGGACCTGGACCGGCTGCGCAGCGATCTGGGCGACTATCTCGACAACGAACTGTCGAACCTGATCACCGCCCAGGTCGGCGATGCCAAGCCGACCGCCGGCTTCCAGCGCGTGCTGCAGCGGGCGGCGATCCACGTGCAATCCTCCGGGCGCGAGGAGGTGACCGGCGCCAACGTGCTGGTCGCCATGTTCTCCGAGCGCGAGAGCCACGCCGTCTATTTCCTGCAGGAGCAGGAGATGACGCGGCTCGACGCGGTCAATTACATCAGCCACGGCATTGCCAAGGTGCAGGGCCGGGGCGACACCCGCAACGTCGACGGCACGGACGACGACGCTCAGAGCGAGAAAGTGGTGCGCAAGGGTCACGAGGCGCTGGACGCCTACTGCATTGACCTCAACCGCAAGGCGGAAGAGGGCAAGATCGATCCGCTTATCGGCCGCGATTCGGAGATCGAGCGGACCATCCAGGTCCTGTGTCGGCGCACCAAGAACAATCCGCTCTACGTGGGCGATCCCGGCGTGGGCAAGACGGCCCTGGCCGAGGGGCTGGCCCGTCGGGTGGTGATGGGCGAGGTACCGGAAGTGCTCTCCGACGCCCAGATCTTCGCCCTCGACATGGGGGCGCTGCTCGCCGGCACGCGCTACCGCGGCGACTTCGAGGAGCGGGTGAAGGCTGTCCTCGGCGAGCTTGAGCAGCAGGACCACGCGATTCTGTTCATCGACGAGATCCATACGGTGATCGGCGCCGGCGCGACGTCGGGCGGGGCGATGGACGCCTCGAACCTACTGAAGCCGGCCCTGCAGTCGGGCACGCTGCGCTGCATCGGCTCGACCACCTACAAGGAATACCGCCAGCACTTCGAGAAGGACCGTGCGCTGGTCCGCCGCTTCCAGAAGATCGACGTGGCCGAGCCGACCGTCGAGGATTCGGTTAAGATTCTGCGCGGCCTGAAGCCGTACTACGAGAAGCACCATCGCGTCCGCTACACGAACGAGGCGATTCGCAGCGCGGTGGAGCTGTCCTCCAAGTACATCTCGGACCGCAAGCTGCCCGACAAGGCCATCGACGTGATCGACGAGGTGGGGGCGGCGCAGATGCTGGTTCCCGACTCCAAGCGCCGCAAGACCATCGGGGTGAAGGAGGTGGAGGCCATCGTCGCCAAGATCGCCCGCATTCCGCCCAAGTCGGTGTCCAAGGACGACAAGGAGGCGCTGCAGACGCTGGAACGCGACCTCAAGACCATGGTCTTCGGGCAGGACAAGGCCATCGAGGCGCTGTCGGCGGCGATCAAGCTCTCCCGCGCCGGCCTGCGCGACCCCGAGAAGCCGATCGGCAGCTACCTGTTCTCCGGCCCCACCGGTGTGGGCAAGACGGAGGTGGCGCGACAGCTTGCCCGGTCGCTGGGTATCCCGCTGACCCGCTTCGACATGTCGGAGTACATGGAGCGGCATTCCGTCAGCCGCCTGATCGGCGCGCCGCCAGGCTATGTCGGCTTTGACCAGGGCGGTCTGTTGACCGATGCGATCGATCAGCACCCGCACTGCGTTCTGCTGCTGGACGAGATCGAGAAGGCGCATCCCGATCTGTTCAACGTCCTGCTGCAGGTCATGGACTACGGCAAGATGACGGACCACAACGGCAAGACGGTGGACTTCCGCAACGTGGTCGTGATCATGACCACGAATGCCGGCGCCGCCGACATGGCCAAGCCCGCGATGGGCTTCGTTCGAGAGGCGCGCTCGGGCGATGACGAGGATGCGATCAACCGCATGTTCACGCCGGAATTCCGCAATCGCCTGGATGCGGTAATCCCCTTCGGCAACCTGACCGAGGAGATCATCAGCCGCGTCGTCGACAAGTTCATCATGGAGCTGGAAGCCCAGCTTGCCGACCGCAACGTGACGATCGAGTTGGGCGACGACGCTCGCAAGTGGCTGGCCGACAACGGCTACGACATGCTCTACGGCGCCCGGCCGCTAGCCCGCGTCATTCAGGAGCACATCAAGAAGCCGCTGGCCGAGGAACTGCTGTTCGGCAAGCTGACCAAGGGCGGCGTCGTGCGGGTTTCCATCGACCCCGAGACGGACAAGCCGACCTTCGCCTTTGACGAGCAGGGCTCCGGCAAGGGCCGCGGCTCGGGCGGCGGTGGTGGCGGCGGCCGTCGCAAGTCCGGCAAGGATGGCGACTCCGGCTCCGGCGGCGGTTCCGCCGAGAGCGAGGAGAGCCAGACGCCGGAACTGGTGCAGTAGAAGGCGCACAGTGTCGCGGGACAAGCGCGCCGGCGGGGAGGATAGCCTCCTCGCCGGCGTTCGCGTTCTGGACCTCTCGCAATATCTGCCGGGTCCCTACGCCACGCAGCTTCTGGCCGACCTAGGTGCCGAGGTGATCAAGGTCGAGCCGCCGGCCGGCGACCCGATGCGGCGGTTTCCCCCGCTCGGGGATGATGGACTGTCGGCATTCTACCGCCTCGTCAACGCCGGCAAGTCGGTGGTACGCCTGGACCTCAAGCAGGAGGAGGGGCGGGCGGCGCTGTGCGATCTCATCGCGCGGGCGGACGTGCTGTTGGAATCGTATCGCCCGGGCGTGCTGGAGCGGCTGGGCTTCGGGCATGCGGCGCTGATGGCCCTCAACTCGAAGCTGGTGCATTGTGCGCTTTCCGGCTATGGCCAGAGCGGACCGATGGCCGGCGCCGCCGGGCACGACGTGACCTACATGGCGCTGGGCGGCGGGCTGGCGGCCTCGGGGCCGGGGGAGCGGCCGGTAATGGCCTTTCCGCCGGTGGCCGACTACGCCGCCGCGATCCAGGCGGCCTTCGCCACAGTCAGTGCCCTGTTTCGGCGGGAGCGGATGGGTCAGGGCGCGTTCCTCGACGTCAGCATGATGGAAACCGTGCTCGCATGGCAGGCCGGCAGCCTGACCCAAGCGAGGCAAGCGCGCCCGCCCCGACGCGAGGAGGAAATCCTGAACGGCGGCGCGGCCTCCTATCGGGTCTACCGCTGCGCCGACGGCCGCTTTGCCGCCCTCGGCGCGCTGGAGCCGGTCTTCTGGCGGGCGTTCTGCGAGTCGGTGGGACGCCCGGAGTGGGTAGTGCGACAGGACGAGCCGTTCCCGCAAGCGGCATTGATAAGCGATGTGGAGGCGCTTCTCGCCTCCGCCGGACTCGCGCACTGGATCTCGGTGCTGGAAGGTGTGGATTGCTGCTTCCAGCCGGTCCTGGCGTTCGATGAGGTGGCCGAGCACCCGCACATTCAGAGTCGCGGGCTGGTGCGTCCGCAAGGCGATCTGGTCGAAGTCCTGTCACCCGTATTCGTCGATGGATCGTCGCCAAGCGGGCGGAAGCCGGTGTGTGAGCTCGAAGCGGATCAACTTCCCGGGATTTGGTCGCACTAGAGCGCGTCCCGCCTGTTGGGATCGCAGCGGGCGTACCCTGTCGTCAGTCCGCCTTGGAGCTTGGCGGTTCTTCCGCGTGAGTTTCGGTGTGTTCCGGGATAAGGACGCCGGCCAGCTTGCGGGATGTCCATATATGCTTGGCGGCCGACAGGTCGGGCGGCGTGTCGAGTGATCCGCCCTTCACGCTGACGATGTCGTCACGTTCCGGGTTGCCATGCCAGAGGCGCGAACCGCATCGCGGGCAGAACGCGCAATCGAGTGAGCCGCCTATGGTCGCCGGGCGAGTCCAGACGCTTGGCGTGCCGGACGACAGTCGCAACTGACTGCTATTCACGATCACCGAAATCCCGAACGCCGAAGACGACTGCTTCTGGCATTCGCGGCAGTGGCAGACATACGCCTCGACCGGATCGCCGTGGATCTCGTAGCGGATGTCGCCGCACTGGCAGCCGCCCGTCCGTATTCTCATCCCTTCAGCCTCAACCATAATCGGGCGCTCGATAGGGACTGTGTTCCATGAGTGCCGCAAGCTGGGCACGCACGGCCGGCCTCTCCCGCTCAAGGAAGTCGGCTACGCCGCGCTCCAGCGCCGGATCGGCAATCCAGTGGGCCGAGTGGGTCAGCACCGGCAGATAGCCGCGCTGGATCTTGTGCTCGCCCTGGGCACCGGCCTCGACGCGCTTCAGGCCCGCTTCGATGGCGTACTCGATGGCCTGGTAGTAGCAGGCTTCGAAATGCAGGAAGCGGTGATCGTCCAGGCAGCCCCAGTTGCGTCCGTAAAGCGCCTCGGAGCCGATCAGGTTGAGCGCCCCGGCCACAGGGCGGCCGGCGGCATCCTCGGCCATGACCAGCAGGATCCGCTCGGCCATGGTTTCGCCGATCTCCTCGAAGAACTCTGGCGTCAGGTAGGGAAATCCCCAGCGTTTGTCGGCGGTCGCCAGATAGAAATCGTAAAACGCTTCCCAGTGACCCGGCTGGATGTCGGCGCCCGTGAGACGGCGGATCGTGACGCCGCTCTCCACCACCTCCCGCCGCTCGCGCCTGATCTGTTTCCGCTTGCGCGAACTCAGCGCGTCGAGGAAATCGTGGAAGTCGCGGTAGCCCGGGTTCTCGAAGTGGTACTGGATGCCCAGACGCCGCAGGAAGCCATGCTCACCCAGGCGGTTCCATTCGGATTCGCGCGGGAAGGTGACGTGCAGGGAAGAAACGTGGTGCTCCTGCACGGCCCGGATCAGGCCGGCAATCAAGGTATCGGCGACGTGCGCCTGCTTCCGTGGCGGCAGATCGCTACGGATGAGGAGGCGTGGCCCGGTGACCGGCGTGAACGGCACGGCGCTTTGCAGCTTGGGATAGTACGCGCCACCGGCCCGTTCATACGCGTCCGCCCAGGCCCAGTCGAACACGTATTCGCCGTAGGAGTGACCCTTGAGATACAGCGGCACGGCGCCAAGCACCCCGCCATTGTCGCCGCGGAGGACCAAGTGCTGCGGCAGCCATCCGCGCTTTGCCACCGCCGAACCGCTTGCTTCCAGCGCCTTCAGGAAAGCGTGGCGAACGAACGGGTCACCGCTACCCGCGCAGGCATTCCACCCCTCGGAGGGGATCTGCGCGATATCCGAGACGACTTCCAGGATGGTGGTGTCGGCACTTTCCGGCATGGCCCTAAGGTGGCGCGGCGGCAACGCCGGAACAAGGCGGCACGCGGCTTTGGCGGACTATTCGTGGAAGGCGCGGTTGTCGACGCGCTCGGGCTCCTCCTCCGACTCCATCTGGGCGGAGGATTGGCCATGACCCTTCTCGGCCTCGGCTTCTTCCAGGCTGCGGCGGCGGCGCAGCAGGTAGGGGCTGATTCTCTGGGAGTACAGATGTTTAGCAGAACTGTTCACAGCCTTTTCCCCAATCCTGTGCACAAGATCGCGTGGTCTAGGATCGTAGTGACGCCATATTTAGCGTGAACCCACTAACACAACGTTAATTTGCCTGCGGGCAAGCGAGGTATATTTCCACTTATAATTGCTCGTTCTATATAGGTAGGAGCAGGATGGATGTTAGAAGTTGATATTGAGTTACGAAGCACGCCAGTAACTGGCGAAGCTTGCGCCAAATCGCGCTGAAGCCATGAGTTTCGGTGCGATCTTCTGCCTTTGCTTGCGAACGCTTACCGCGCTTCGCCGTCGATCTCGATACGATCCACTTGCTCTTCGTAGAAGCAAAGCAGATCCTTGATCCGTCCTGCTTCGTCGAACGGATTCGGATAGCTCCAGACAACGTCTGGCCAGACCTGATCGCCCATGTGCAGCGACCAGTACCGGGCGAAGCCCTTGTACGGACAGCCGGTGCGCGTGTTGCTGGGCTGCAGCAGATTCGTGCGGATATCTTCCGCGGGAATGTAAAAGCGCGGCGGGTGGCCGGTCTCGAACAGAAAGCATGCCCGCCGTGTCTCGGCGACGGTCTCGGCCCCGGCCAGCACACGTACCTGTCGGCTTGACGGCAGGATGTCGATGCGGACGTAGGGATCACGCGGATGGATGAAGACTTCCTCGTCCTCCTCGTACCAGTGGTCCAGGGCGTTCCAGTAGAAAGCCATCCAATCCCTGATCTCGCCGATCTCCGGAAATGGCGCCTCATAGGACCAGACGGCATTCTCGACCCGGCGGTCGCCGGCGATCAGATGCCAGTAACGGGCCTCGCCCTTGAACGGACAGAAGGTCGTGCGTGCACTGGACTGGAGCAGGTTCGTGCACACGTTTGCGCGCGGTATGTAGTAGACGGGGGTATAGCCGGTTTCCACCATCAGCCGTGCCTGCGTGGTGTCGAACACCGTTTCCCCGGCCAGGGTAGCGCGGACACGCCGCTCGCTTGGAACGAAGTCGATGCGGTAGTCCGGCCTTCCTGGCCAAAGATTCGATCTTTCCCTGATCATTTGAGTCATAACACTTTTCGACTCCGATATTTCCATTCACCTTCGCAGTTAGCCGCGTCCGACGCCTTTCGCAAGGCCGTCCGGGTCATTCCGATGGTTTCAGGTGTTCGACAAACCAATCGCGCGCATGGCGGCAAACCTCACCCAATGTATCCGGTTCTTCGAACAGGTGCGTCGCGCCCTCGACGATTCGCAATTCCTTGGCGCAGGTCAGCCGCGCCAGAGCATTCCTGTTGAGTTGCAGGACCGCCTCGTCGCGCCCGCCGACGATCAGCAGCGTGGGCGCTCTTACATCCTCCAGGTGGCCCGCGGCCAGATCGGGCCGGCCACCCCGGGATACCACGGCGCCAACGGCCGTACCCAGCCGCGCCGCGGCCACCAGCGCCGCGGCAGCGCCGGTGCTGGCCCCGAAAAGGCCAAGGGAAAGGCTGCCGATGTCCGGCTGGCGCGTGATCCAACCCGCCGCCGATTCCAGCCGCTCGCCCAAGAGCGGGATATCGAAGACATTGTGCCGATCCAGCCCTTCGGTCTCGGTAAGCAGGTCGAAGAGAAGCGTGGCCAGTCCGGCACGCTGCAAAACCTCGGCTACGTAGGTGTTGCGCGGGCTCAATCTGCTGCTGCCGCTGCCGTGTGCGAACACGACCAGGCCCTGCGCGCCGGCGGGTACGCTCAGGATGCCCGGCAACTCGACGGGCGGCAGCACGACTTCGCGTTGCTCGATGGGGGCAGGCGTTTCAGTCATGCCGGCAGATCACCAGACGCCAAGCATGCACCGCAATGAGCGAGATCAGAGTCGCATCATGGCGACGGCATCGAAGTGAAATGCGGTGGAGTGTCGACGGTCAATCGGCCTGCAGATACCAGCGATACTCCTGCGGCGGAAACTCGGCTTCGTATTTGTCCATTTCCGCCAGCTTGCAGGCAGCATAGGCATCGACATAGCCGGCGCCGAGGTAATCGCGCAGTGTGTCGGCGTCGCCCAGCACCTCGAAGGCCCGGCGCGGCCGCCAAGGCAGATCCTCGTCGAAGGCGTAGCCCGCATTGCCCTTGAAGGACTTTCCAGGGTCCAACTTATTCGCCATGCCGTGGTGCATGCCTGCCAGCATCGTCGCCAGGGCCAGGTAGGGGTTGGCGTCCGCGCCCGCGACGCGATGCTCGATCCGCCGCGCGCTGCCCTTGCCAAGCGGGATGCGCATCGCCGCCGACCTGTTCTCGAATCCCCAGGTGCGGCGGATTGGCACGAAGATATTGGGGACGAAGCGGCGGTAGGAATTGGGGTTGGGGGCCAGGAACGCCATCGCCTCGGGCATGGTGTCCAGAATGCCGGCGATGGCATGCTTCAACAGCGGACTGGCCGGATCCGTCTTGCCGCCGTCGAAGGCATTATCGCCGTTCTCGTCCAGGGCGCTGACATGCATGTGCATACCCGAGCCGGCAAGATCCGGGTAGGGCTTCGCCATGAAGGTGGCCTGCATGCCGTGACGGCGGGCCACGCCTTTCACCGCCCGCTGGAACAGCACGCAATGGTCGGCGGCCATCAACGGATCGGCGACATGGCCGAGGTTGATCTCAAACTGGCCTGGCGCGTATTCGGCGGAGATCGCCCCCGTCGGGACGTCCTGCATGGCGCAGGCGCGCGTCACCTCTTCGAGGAACTCGTCGAAGGCGTCGACGTCCGCCATGCCGTAGACCTGCGTGGCGTCGTCGCGCTGCCCCGTCAGGGGTGAGACCGGCGGCTGCGGGATGTAGCCCTGCACCCGCTGCGCGTCGATCAGGTAGAACTCCAGCTCGAACGCCACGACCGGCCGCAAGCCCAACTCGCCGAAGCGCTCGGCCACACGGGCCAGGACGTTGCGCGGGTCGAAGGTGTAGAGGTCGCCGTCGGCCGTGTGGAAGTTCAGCAGCACCTGGGCCAGCGGCTTCGGCGCCCAGGGAACCCGCTTGAGCGTGCCGGGAATGGCGCGGGCCAGAACGTCGGGATCGCCGTCGGAGAAGCCGCGTCCGGCCGGATCGTGGCTTTCTCCCTTGGCGTCGAGCAGGAAGGCCGATCCGGGAAACGCCAGCCCTTCCTCGAAGATCTTGTCGATGTCGTCGATGGGGTAGCGCTTGCCGCGGACGACGCCGCTCAGATCGGCGAAGATCGCGTCGACGGCGCGAACTTCGGGATTATCGCTCAGGAACGCGGCGACTTCGGGCAGGCGGCTGTCGCTCGGATAATCGTCGTCGGAAGTGGAATGGCTGTCCGGCATGAGCCCTCGTATTCGCGTGGCGGCATGGGACGGCTGCCGCCTCCGGGCGACCCCGTCCTCCGTGTTCCCGCCGCTTCCCGTTACTTGAGCGCGTCGAGCGGCGGTAATCAAGAGGCAGGTGGCGGAAGGCGGCTTACCGTCCCGGTGCCAAGCGTCACTCGATTTCGAAGATGCCCTCGATCTCTACCGCGACGTTCAGCGGCAGCGAGCCCACGCCCACGGCCGCGCGCGCATGCTGGCCGCGGTCGCCGAATACCTCGGCCATAAGGTCGGAGCAGCCGTTCACGACCTTCGGCTGGTCGGTGTAGTCCGGGGTCGCGTTGACGAAACCGCCGAGCTTCACGACGCGCTTCACCCGATCCAGGTCGCCGCCGCAGGCCTCGCGCACTTGAGCGATCAGGTTGAGCCCGCACAGCCGCGCCGCCTTCTGCCCCTCTTCGAGGCTGACGTCCTGGCCCAGCTTGCCCTTCACCTTGATCTCGCCGTCGGCCATGGGAAGCTGGCCGGACAGGAACACCAGGTTCCCCGAGATGATGTAGGGGACGTAACTGCCCTGCGGCTTGGAGACGGCGGGAAGCTCGATGCCCTTTTCCTTGAGGCGCGCCTCGATCTGACCGGCCATGTTCGGTTCCTCCGTGTAAGATACAATGTCTGGTCTTGGTGTTGTCGTCTGATATCGGCCCGTGCGGAGCATAGCGGCACGCTCGCCGGACGCAATCGCCCAGCCGCGACGGCAGGGCGAGCAAGAGCGCCAGTACTACCCCCTGGCGGCCTTCACGTCAGGGGCAGCATCACATGCTCGCGGAAAGCCGACCGTTCCGCCAGGCGGTCGTGCCACGCCGAGACGTTCGGCGCCTCCTCACGCTCCATGGGCAGGTGGAGCCAGCGGTAGGTCATGGCGCCCAGCGGAATGTCGCCCATCGTGAAGCTGTCGCCCGCGATATAGCGACGGTCCGCCAAGTGCCGGTCCAAGATGCCGAAGAGCCGGTCCAGCTTTTCCCGCCCGGCCTCGACGACGGCCATGTCGCGCTGCGCCTCGGGCGTGCGGATGAGATTCCAGAATACCGGATGGATTGCGGGATTCACGGCTGTTTGCTGCCAGTCCATCCAGATGTCCGCCGCCGCCCGCGCGGCCGGATCCTGCGGCCACAAAGTGCCGGCAGCATATCGCGCCGCAAGGTAGCGGACGATGGCGTTGGATTCCCAGACAACGGTTCCTTCGTCGTCGATCGTCGGCACTGTCCCGTTCGGGTTTAGCGCCAGGAACCAAGGCTGGTCGTTTCCTCCGAACCCGCGTCCGACGTCGTGGCGATGGTGCGCCAGCCCCAGCTCGCCCACCGTCCACATGACCTTCTGGACGTTGACCGAGTTCTCCCGGCCATAGACCTGAAGCATGAAACTTCCTTCCCCCTGAACGCTATCCCGTCTTCGCCGTCCGGCGCAGCGCCGCCGCCACGATCTCCGGCAATGCATCTTCCAGCCTGTGTGGCGAAATGCCAAGGTCGCGAAGCGTCGAATGCTCCCCGCCGACAATCTTGTCGGTCTTGAGCAGCCGCACCTGATCGCGGATCAGCGGCGGGTTCGGGAGCAATTCCAGCGCCGCCGCCAGTAGCATCGAGGCCGGATAGGGCAGGGCAGGCAGCCAGCAGCGCGTTTCCGCCGCAGCCCGGATCATCTCCACCATGGCGCGCAGCGTGAAGATCTGCGGGCCCCCGATCTCGTAGATTTGTCCGCCGGCGCCCGAGTGCTCGATCAAGGCTGCCAATGCATGCGCCAGATCGTCGACATGCACCGGCTGCACCCGCGTACGTCCGCCGCCGATGAGCGGGTACACGGGAAGAGTGCGCAGCATCCGTGCCGTGGCCGTGACGAAATGATCGCCCACGCCGAATACCAGGCTTGGCCGGACGACCACCGCCTCTGGAAGGACCTCGCGAACGGCGGCCTCACCCTCGGCCTTGGTGCGGTCGGCCATTGCCGGCGCGTCGCGGCGCACCCCAAGGGCGGAAACGAAGACAAAGTGCCGGCCCCCGGCGCGCCGGTATAACTCGGCGCACTGCCGCGGCGCCTCGACGTGCAGTGCCCGGAACACATGCGCCCCACGCGCTTGCACCAAACCGGGCAGGTAGACGACGGCCTCGGCGCCGGAGACGGCGCTGCGCACCTGCTCGGTATCGCGCACGTTGGCGGTGAAAGGCTCAACGCCAGCCGGCAGGTCGGCCATGTGCGCTTGGCGGGAGGCGGCGCGGACAGCGGCGCCATGTGCCGTCAGCCGCGCGGCGAGTGCTCGGCCGACGAAGCCGGTGCCGCCCAGAATCGTCACGCGCCGCGGAATCATCGTCTCCCCGTCAACGGCTCAGCAGCCACAGGACCAAACTCACGGCGAGCGAGATGAGAATGGACGTGCCAAGCGGGATGTAGACGGTGAAGTTGTCCCGCTCGATGACGATATCGCCCGGAAGGCGGCCCAGCCCAAGCTTCTGCACCAGCGGCCAGAGCAGTCCCGCCACCAGCAGGATCAGGCCGAGCGTGATCAGAAAACGCGACATGGACCCTATGTGGGGCTGACTTTCTGCGCGGACAAAGCCACCTCATCCGAAAGTAGTCTAACCGCGCGCAAGCTCGCTGTGACCGCCCTCGCTCTTGTCCTCGGCGGTGACCTTGTGGGCCAGCGCCGCCTCCAGGAAGCCGGTGATATCGCCGTCCAGCACGCGTTGCGCATCGCCGCGTTCCACGCCCGTGCGCAGGTCCTTCACCATCTGGTAGGGCTGCAGCACGTAGGAGCGGAGCTGGTGGCCCCAGCCGATGTCGGTCTTCTGGTCGGCGGTGGCCTGCGCCTCTTCTTCCCGCCTCTTGATCTCGCGCTCGTAAAGGCGCGAGCGCAGCATCGACATCGCCTGCGCCCGGTTTTTGTGCTGCGAGCGCTCCGTCTGGCACTGCACCACGATGCCGCTGGGCATGTGCGTGATTCGCACGGCCGAGTCGGTGGTGTTGACGTGCTGGCCGCCCGCGCCGGACGATCGGTAGGTGTCGATGCGCAGGTCCTTTTCCTCGATGTCCACCTCGATCCGATCGTCGATCACCGGATAGACCCAGACGCTGGCAAACGAGGTGTGGCGGCGTGCCTGGCTATCGAACGGGGATATCCGCACCAGGCGGTGCACGCCGCTTTCTCCTTTCAACCAGCCATAGGCGTTGTGGCCGGCCACCTTGACCGTGGCGGACTTGATGCCGGCTTCCTCACCCTGGCTCTCGTCGATCAACTCGACCTTGTAGCCCTGGTCCTCCGCCCAGCGGGTGTACATGCGAAGCAGCATCTGCGCCCAGTCTTGGGCCTCGGTGCCGCCGGCGCCGGCGTTTACCTCCAGATAGGCATCATTGGCGTCGGCCTCACCGGAGAGCAGCGATTGCAGCTCCATCTTGGCGACGCGCTCGCGCAGCTTGCGCAACGCGCCCTGAGCCTCGCCCACGGTGTCGTCGTCGCCCTCGGCGTCGCCCAATTCCTCCAGCGTGAGCGCGTCGTCCAGCTCCTGCTCGATTTCGCGAACGGCCTGGATCTGGCGCTCTAGATGCTCGCGCTCGCGCATCAGCTTCTGGGCGTTGTCGGGGTCGTTCCAGAGGTTGGGATCCTCCGCCCGCGCGTTCAGTTCGTCGAGACGGCGTAGCGCGTTATCCCAGTCAAAGATGCCTCCTCAGCAAGGTCAGCGACTGACGCACGTCGCTGGCCAAGCTCTCGGTTTCCGCACGCATTGGCGGTCCTCCCTAAGCTCTTCGAATCCATCCGTGTTCCGGGGCGTGTTCTAAGCTCCGTCCCGGCCGACGGCAAGGGTCAGTACAGGCCTTCCGGGCCGCCGACGGCCGGCGCCGACGTGCTCGTCGCGGCCGAACCGGCCTCGCTGCCGCCGCCCTCGGGCGTGCCGCCGCGGATCACCACCTGATCGTCGCCGGGGCCCTGGCCAGCCTTGAACGCCTCCAGGATGACGGTTTCCGATCCCGGACCCGCGCGCTTGCCGGTATCGAGGTCCATGCGCACCAAGCGGATGCCCGGCGGGATGCGGAATGGGATACCTGGCTTGCCCTGCAGCGCCTTTTCCATGAATGCCTTGAAGATCGGGCCGGCGGTGTTGGAACCATAGTCGCGCGGGCCCAGCGTGCGATGGTCGTCGAAGCCGACGTAGACGCCGGCGACCAGATCGGGGGTGAAACCCATGAACCAGGTGTCGAAGCTGTCGTTCGTCGTGCCGGTTTTGCCCGCCAGCGGCTTGCCGATAGAGCGCATCCGCCGGCCTGTCCCGCGCTCCACGACGCCGTGCATCATGGAGACGACCTGGTAAGCGGACTGCGGGTCGGCGATCCGCTCACGCGTGTCGGGGATCTCCGGTGGCTCCTGGCCCAGCCACAGGTCGGCGTCGCAGCCCTCGCACGGGCGCTTGTCGTGCTTGAACACGGTCTCCCCGTGGCGGTTCTGTACCCGGTCGATCAGCGTCGGCTGGATCTTCTTGCCGCCGTTCACCAGCATGCCGTAGGCCGATGCCAGGCGCAGCAGCGTGGTCTCGCCCGCGCCAAGCGCCATGGCGAGGCGGGGTTTCAGATCGTCGTAGATGCCGAACGCCTCGGCAGTCTCCGTGATCTTGTCCATGCCCACGGTTTGCGCCAAACGCACCGTCATCAGGTTGCGCGAGCGTTCGATGCCCACGCGCATCGGCGTGGGGCCGTAGTATTTCTGGCTGTAGTTGGCCGGCTTCCACTTGCCCAACCCCTCGCCCTGATCGATGACGAAGGGGGCGTCCAGGATCATCGTGGATGGCGTAAAGCCGTTTTGCAGGGCGGTCAGGTAGACGAAGGGCTTGAAGGCCGAGCCCGGCTGGCGCGCCGCCTGCGTCGCGCGATTGAACTGGCTGCGCGCGAAGGAGAAGCCACCCTGCATCGCGAGCACGCGCCCGGTATGGGGATCGAGCGCGACAATGGCGCCGGACACGTCCGGCATCTGTTCCAGCGCGAAGACCTCGGCATCGTCGCCGGCATCCGAGACGACCACCACATCCCCTGGAGCAACGACGTCGGACGGTTTCTGCGGGCGGTGACCGATGCGCTGTTTGGGCAGGTGCTGGCGCGCCCACTTCATGTGGTCCATCGGGATGTGGCCCTGGCGGCCATCAGCGAGTGCGATGGACGCCGACTTCGCGTCAACTTCCAGCACGGCGGCGAGGTGCCAGTCGGCGGGCATGCCTTCGGGCGGTTTTACCTGTTTCAACGCGACGCGCCAGTCCGCCTCCGGATCGATTGTCGCGTGGGGGCCGCGCCAGCCGTGCTTGTGGTCGTAGGCGATCAGGCCGTCGCGCAAGGCCTCCTCCGCATGGTTCTGCAGCGCCGGATCCAACGTGGTGCGCACAGAAAGACCGCCCTTGTAGAGTTGCCTTTCGCCGTAGAGCTCTTCCAGCTCACGGCGCACTTCCTCGGCGAAATAGGCGGCCTCGGCGACCTCCGCCGGGTCGCGCTCGCGCGTCTTCAGCGGTTCCCCGCGTGCGCGTTCGGCCTGCTCGGGCGTGATGTAGCCGTTCTCGACCATCTGCGAAACCACCCAGTTCCGCCGGGAAACCGCGGCGTCTCGGTTGCGTTCGGGGTGGTAATTGTTCGGCGCCTTCGGCAGCGCGGCCAGATAGGCGGCCTCGGCAATGGTCAAGTCGTCCAGGGGTTTGTTGAAGTAATTGAGGGCTGCCGCCGCCACGCCATACGAGCCGCCGCCAAGGTAGATCTCGTTCAGATAGAGTTCGAGGATGCGGTCCTTGCCGAAGGTATGCTCGATCCGAAAGGCAAGGATGGCTTCCTTCACCTTGCGGGCGATCGAGACCTCGTTCGACAGCAGGAAGTTCTTGGCTACCTGCTGCGTGATCGTCGAGGCGCCGACGGGCCGGCGGTCGGTGCCCAGGTTCGCCAGGTTCGTGACGACCGCGCGCGCGATCGACGGGAAATCGATGCCGGGATGGCTATAGAAGTTCTTGTCCTCGGCGGAGAGGAAGGCGTTGACCACCCGGCGCGGGATCGACTCCATGGGCACGAAAACGCGCTTTTCCTTGGCGTACTCCGCCAGCAGCCGTCCGTCGCCGGCATGCACGCGCGTCACCGTCGCCGGCTCGTAGTCGGCAAGCTGTGTGTAGTCGGGCAGATCCCGGCCGAAGGTATAAAACACATAGAGCGTGCCGCCGATGCCGATCAGGCCAAGCAGCAAAAGCGTCGCCAGGATGCCTGCAAGTGTGCGCACGTCGTCAAGTCCGTCCCGGTGTTGCGCGGCCGGCCCGCTTTGGCTCCGGCCCGCCGCCTCGATTCGACCTGTTACGGTTCGGGTGAACGATCACGCCACAATTTGGCGCGGGTGTGGCCGCGCGCCAAGCGCTATGATTCCGTTCGTCAAAGCCGGTTGCGTGCTTCCTGCCACTCGAAGAAACGGTCGACGGCATCGTGGATTGCCGCACTGACCCTCTGCTTATGCGCATTCGAGCGCAATTGGCGCTCCTCGCTGGGGTTCGACATATAGCCGATCTCGAAAAGGATCGAGGGCACGTTGGGCGATTTCAGCACTGCGAATCCGGCATAGCGGTGCGTGTTGTTGAGCAGCTTGACCCGGCCGTCCAGTTCCTTCACCAGCATGTTGGCGAAGTTCTTCGAGGCATTCATCGTCTCGCGCTGCGCAAGGTCGATCAGAATCTGGCTGACGACTTCCGTCTGGCCGTTCAGGTCCACGCCGGCGATGATGTCGGCCTTATTCTCCTTCGTCGCCAGCGCCGCGGCTTCGGCGTCCGAGGAGTTCTCCGAGAGCGTGTAGACCGAGGCGCCGCGAATCCTGCCCGAACTGTGCGTATTCGCGTGCAGCGAGATGAACAGGTCGGCCTGTGCCTGCTGCGCAAGTTCGACGCGATGGCGCAGGCGCAGGAAAATGTCCTTGTCGCGCGTCATCACAACCCGGTAGCGCCCGGTGCTCTCCAATATCTCCTTCAGGTGCCGGGCATAGTCGATGACGATGTCCTTCTCTCGCGTGCCGGAAACGCCGACGGCGCCCGGATCGACACCGCCGTGGCCGGCATCGATCATCACGGTGGGGCGCCCGTCGCTGCCCGGTGCGGCGTCCCGCCGGCGCGGACCGGGCGTGGGCAGCTTCTTCTCCGACTTGATGGTGCGACTGGAGGTTTTTTGAAACGCACTTTGGCTGACGTGCGTGAGATCGACCACAAGGCGGTGCGGAAAGTCGCCCCGGGGCGGCAGAACGAAGGCCTGCTCCACCTTGACCGGCGACTTGGCATCGAGCACCACGCGGCTGGTTCCAGGCGCGAAGAGGCCGAAGCGCAGTGCCTCGACCACGCCGGTATTCGTTTTGCCGAGCGTCTCCTCCGGCACCTGCCAGTCGACCTGCGGCAGATCGATCACGACACGATAGGGGTCGGGCAGGGTGAAGATCCTGTACGCCGGCGCCTCGTCGATCTCCATGACGAAGCGGGTCTTGTCGGGATGCTGGCCCAGCCGCACGGCGCTGACACTGGGCTGCGCCGCGGCTGTTGCGGCCAGCGCCAGAAGCACCGGCACAACCGCGGTGAGGCGCCCGATCCAGCGGGTAACGCGCTCCAGCATGCGATGTGACTCTAGCTGCCCCTCAAGAGTTATCCACAGCTTATATCGCAAAAAGGGTTAAAGCTAAATAACAAATGCCCGAAATCCCGACCAGATTTCGGGGAAGCCATCAAACGCCGCATGGATTTTTACCGTTGTGGTCGAAGCCCTTGACGTAATAGCTTAAATAGTGTCTTGAGCCGGATGGCGTCCGACTGCCGTACCTGGTGGGTCGGATGTGCGGCGATCCTGCCTGTGCCGCTGGGCGGCCCTGGCAGAGGTTGGACCCGCGAGCGCGGGCCCGGCGGCAGGCTGAAGGCACCGATGACGGTGTGCTTATCGGCCGCCGCCTGAATGCCGCACCGAGTAAAAGACACGAACCGACTCTCGTTCGAGAGGGGATATTGCGGGCTCGACCGACCGCCAACGTCAACGAAGACCTGACCGGCTGCCACGCCGGTACGGCGGCGCGCCTTATCGGCGTCTACGCAGTCAGCCCGCATACCGCACTCGAGTGCCTCAGAACACGCGTTCGCGACGCGCGACGTCGCGACGCCGCCAACGAACTCGCGCCGCGAGCCGGTCTTTGCGCCGGTAGCGCAGGACGCGAACCAGGGATATCAATCGATGACGAAACGCATGCTTTTGGATGCAAGCCACCCGGAAGAGACGCGGGTGGTGGTGCTGTCGAACAACCGCCTGGACGAATTTGATTCCGAGACGAAAGAAAAGAAGCAGCTTAAGGGTAATATCTATCTGGCTAAGGTAACCCGCGTCGAGCCGTCGCTGCAGGCCGCCTTCGTCGACTACGGCGGCAATCGTCATGGTTTCCTGCCGTTCTCCGAGATTCATCCCGACTACTACCGCCTCCCCATCGCCGACCGTGAGGCGCTGCTGGAGGAAGAGCAGGCCGCGCAGAAGCGCGAGGACGACGGCGACGCGGACGGCGAGGCCGGTAACGGCGTCGACTCGACCGAGCCGGATGGCGAGGCCGAGGCTGCGGCGGCGGGCGCCAAGCGTCGCGTCTCGGCCGACGGCGAGGCCGATAGCAGCGATCCCGAGGTGGAGCAGCTCGAAACCGGCAACTCGGTCGAAACTCTCGCGGGCGACGAGATCGAGGATGCTGCGCGCCGCCGGGCGGCTTTTCTGGGTCGCTACAAGATCCAGGAGGTGATCAAGCGCCGTCAGGTCATTCTGGTTCAGGTCGTCAAGGAAGAGCGCGGCAATAAGGGCGCGGCGCTTACCACCTATCTCTCCCTGGCGGGACGCTACTGTGTGCTGATGCCCAACACCAACAAGGGCGGAGGTATCTCGCGCAAGATCGCCAACACCAAGGACCGGCGGCGGCTGAAGGGCGTCCTGTCGGAGCTGAATATTCCCGATGGCATTGCCGTGATCGTGCGCACAGCGGGCAGCAACCGCACCAAGGCGGAGATCAAGCGCGACTACGAGTACCTGCTGCGCACGTGGGATCATATCCGCGAAACCACGCTGCAATCGACGGCGCCCTGCGCGATCTACGAGGAAGCGAACCTGATCAAGCGGGCCATCCGCGACCTTTACACCCGGGACATGGACCAAGTCCTGGTCGAGGGTGAAGAGGGTTACAAGGCGGCCAAGGCGTTCATGCGCTCGCTCATGCCCTCGCACGCCAAGAAGGTGCAGAAGTACGACGACCCGAAGGTGCCGCTGTTTCACCGCTATCAGGTCGAGTCGCAGCTCGACAACATTCATAACCCGACGGTGCAACTCAAGTCGGGCGGCTACATCGTGATGAACCAGACAGAAGCGCTGGTTGCCATCGACGTGAACTCCGGCAAGGCGACGAAAGAGCGCCATATCGAGGAAACGGCGCTGAAGACCAATCTTGAGGCGGCGGAAGAGGTGGCCCGTCAGCTCAAGCTGCGCGATCTGGCCGGGCTCATCGTCATCGATTTCATCGATATGGACGCGGCCAAGAACAACCGCGAGGTGGAGCAGCGCCTGAAAGAGGCGATGCGTCAGGATCGCGCCCGCATCCAGCTTGGCCGCATCAGTCCCTTCGGCCTGCTGGAGCTGTCGCGCCAACGGCTGCGTCCCAGCCTGCACGAGACTTCGACCGAGGTGTGCCGAAGCTGCGGCGGCAGCGGCTTCGTCCGTTCACCAGAGTCGACCGCGCTCCATGTCCTGCGAGCGCTGGAAGAAGAGGGCATCCGCGGGGGCGGCGGCGAGGTCATGCTGACCCTGCCCGCGGGCGTCGCGCTCTACACGCTGAACGAAAAGCGCAGCCGTCTTTTCGAGATCGAGCGGCGCTATAACTTCCGGGTGCGCGTGCAGACAGACGACCATCTGGTGCCGCCTGCCTACCGCCTGGACCGTTTGAGCACTGTGGCGGCCGAGGAAGAGATCGCTGCCGAAGAAGAGATCCCGGCGGAAGCTGGCGAAGCTGTGGAGCGGGAAACGCCGGCTCAGCGCGAGGATGCGGAGGAAGCTGCCGGGAAGTCGCGCAAGCGCGGCCGCCGCGGCGGGCGCAAGAACCGCAAGACGGCGGAAGGCGCGGAGGCTGCCGAGGCCGCCCAGCCCGCCAGTGAGGAGGATGGAGAAGCCG
This sequence comes from Ferruginivarius sediminum, assembly GCF_003344765.1. Classification (GTDB taxonomy): domain Bacteria; phylum Pseudomonadota; class Alphaproteobacteria; order Kiloniellales; family Rhodovibrionaceae; genus Ferruginivarius; species Ferruginivarius sediminum. The sequence goes on from NZ_QPMH01000004.1 coordinate 262,036, forward strand.
CCGCCGTCGCGGCCGCCGAGTCGACCGACTCTGCCGTTCAGGAGGAAAGCGTCGAGGCCGGGCCCGCCGCCGCTGGAGAAGAGGACGAAGATCAGAAGGCTAAGCGCCGCCGTCGTCGGGGCAAGCGCGGGGGCCGTCGCCGCTCCAAGCGTCGCGAGGACGAGGGCGCGATGACGGAGTCCGCCGAGGCGACTCCGGGCGGCGAGGATGCCGTTGCCGCAGAGCCTGGCGAGGCGGCCGCGGCCGCGCCTGCCGAGGGTGAAGCGGAATCGGCGGTGACAGAGGCGGAGGTTGCTTCGGCGACAGCAACTGCCGAGGCCGAGAGCGTCGCCGAAAGACCGTCGCCCGAGCCCGCGATGGCCGAAGCCCCGGCAGAGGACGCAGACAAACCGGCCAAGGCCGCCACGGTCGGCGGCGAGGAGGCCGAGGGGGAGGCGGCCGCCAAACCGGCCAAACCGGCCAAACCGGCACGCCGGCGGACGACGCGGCGCAAGCCGGCCAAGGCCGCTGCCGCGGAAGCCGATACCGGCGAGGCTGCGCAGGAGGCTGCACCTCAAGCAGCCGCCGACGTCTCCGGGACCGAGAGTGAGGCGGCCGCCGAATCCGCGGCGACCGAGGCGGACAGCAAGCCGAAGTCGCGTTCAAGGTCGACCGCAAAGACGACCGACCGCAAGACGACCGGCCGTAAGAAGGCGACGACCAGCAGCACCTCCGCGAAGTCGGGCACCAAGACGACCACAACCCGGACCCGGCGCACGACGAAGTCCAAGGCCAAGGCTGCGGAAGAGAAGACGGCGGAACCGGCATCCGAAACGGCGCCGGTGGAACCCTCGGAGCGGGCCGAGCCATCGCAGCCCCAACCCGAACCGGCAACGGCCGCTTCGAGTACTGGCGAGGGTTTTGGGGGGCCCGCTTCGGACACCGCGGGTGGTGAGGTTGCCGAGCCACAAGGTGCGGATAAGGGCGGTGATCAGACGGAAGAAGACCGGCAGCCCAGGCGCCGTGGCTGGTGGCAACGGCTGATGAGCTAAGCTTCTAGGGTATAGGGTCGATCACGCGAGTCTGGCGTGATCGACCCGCGCGCCTTGCGCTTGTTATGGAGGGAGGCGATGCCTGGTCCTCACACCGCGAATTCGGCGACAAGCGGGGCGTGGTAGCTCTCGGGGCTCTTGTGGGCACTGGCGTAGCCGATCAGTTCGTCGCCCAGTGCCTCGTTGTGGATCTCGACCCCGCGCAGGTGGGTTAGCAGGGCGCGAGAGGCCAGCAGGTGGTCCAGCATCGCCTTGTAACCCGCATGCAACACCGAATAGCGCCGGTCGGGCGGTATTTCCTGCTCAAGCGAGATCAGGCTGCGAGTGGCAAGGCGGGCATTGCCGGTATCGCCGACGTCGGCGCGCAGGACTCGAAGCGGCATTTCCCGTTCCTCGGCGTTGCAGTCGCCGCAAACGCAGATCCAGGCGTTCGGGTCCGCGTCGAAGATCCGCTCCACCGCCAGCCGCGCCTCGAAGGCCTGGCCGATCCGCTTGACGGCCGCCAGGAAGAACCCTTCCGCCCAGCCGCTGACCGTCTTCCAGGCGAAGGCGTCCTCTTTCTGTCCCTTGATGTGTGCAGCCAGCGGTGCGCGTAGGTGCAGGTTCAGGATGTGCAGTCGCTGGCCGCCGGGTAGCTCGACCGTGGCCGTCAGAACCGGGCGCTCCCAACCGACCGCTTCGTCCGTTTCCGCCAACGGCTCCGCCGTCATCCGGCGATAGGACGGAGCCGGGACGAGGTCGTGCCGGATTTCGTGCCAGTCGCTAAAAGGGTGGCGGCTGAGGATCACCAGGTTGTGCTTGTCCGCCACGCCCCGCTGCGGCCCGGCGGGATTGGTGCTGGCAACCCGGTGAAACCCGGCGTAGGGCGTCTCCGCCAGCAAGCTGTCCAACGCGCGAAGCTGACGCGGTCCGCCGCCCACCGGCTGCTGGCCGTTGACCTCCTGCAGGCATAGGACGTCCGCGTCGAGACGTTCGAGTTGCGGGCGGAGAACGGCGATGCGGGTGTCCAGCGGCGGGTCGGCGTCCGGGCGGTCGTCCAGGTTTTCAAGGTTGAACGTGGCGATCCGCAGCCGAGAGCCCATGCCGCCGCCGTTTACCAGCCGGTACCGTGCTCGGCGAGGAAGGCCGCTTCCTCGACCGTGCTTGTCCGGCCCAGAAGGGCGTTGCGATGCGGGAAGCGGCCGAAGCGCGCGATCACGTCGCGGTGCTTGCGGGCATAGTCGGCCCAGCTCGGCTCGCGGTCGAGCTGTTCGATCAACTGCACGCTGAGTTCCTGGTCGTCCAGGTTCTCGCTATGCTCCAGCGGCAGGTAGAGCATCAGCCGCTCCGGCTGGTCCAGTTCACTGTCGAAGCCGCGCGACAGGGCGTGCTTCGAGACTTGCAGCGCCAGAGCGTCCGTCGCATAGGTTTCGGGGCGATCACGGAAGATATTACGCGGCGCCTGATCCAGAAGAATGACGAGGGCGAGGCACCCGCGCGCGGTGTCCTTCCAGGCATCCAGGTGGCCCTCGGCGGCGCTGACGTGCAGAGGCAGCATCCGCTCGGCAACCTCCGTATCGAAATCCGGTGTGCTGTCGAACCAATGCGCCTTGACGCGGTCCGAGAACCAGAACGCCAGGATGTTGTCGATTGCGGCGCGTGCTTGTTCGTCCATCATCGGCCCCCAGGGTATACCGCGTCGCGTTCAGCCGCCCAGCGTGAATCGCAGATGCTCCAGACCCTTGCGATAGATGCCGCGAACCAGTTCGACCGCCTCGGCTTCCGGTGCGCCATCGGGCGCGAATCGGCCGTTCCATTCCACCGTGCAGCTCGTCGCGTCGTCGCGATGAACGCTGAGTGTGGATTCGTAGTCGCGGACGGGAAGGGGGCCGCTGACGATCGTATAGCTGTAACGCATCGCATCGTCATCGTGATTCTCCAGCCGTTCGACCAGCGGTTCTCCGGCAAGAATGTCAAGCTTGCGCAGGCGTTGCGCGCCGTCCCAGTCCTCTTCGCTTTCGTGCACGCTTGGATGCCAGCGGGCGACCTCCACAAAGTCGCCGATCGTCTCCCAAACCCGGCGAGCGGGGACATAGAGCTTGGCCGCCTCGCTTACAAGCGTCATCCGCGATGTCCTTCCGTGTCTTTACCTCATCGCATGAAGGTGCCATAGGGCGGCGGGAACCACCATACCTGCCCCCGCGGCGTGCGGCGGCGCCAATCGAGAGAAGGACAGGAGCACCCATCCCATGCAAATCACGCCCGGCATGATCCAGCCGCTGATCGCCCTTGTCGCCGGAGTCCTGGTGCTGATCCAGCCAAAGCTTCTGAACTACATCGTGGCGATCTATCTGATCGTGGTTGGCGTGCTGGGGTTGGCGCCCTATTTCTAATCGCCGTCAGCGGCGATCCTCGGCCGCGCGCTGTCTTGCCACGCGCTGGGCCGTCGCTTCGACCTCGTCGAGCGCCTGGTCGAAGAAACGGTCCAGGTGCTCGCGCATATCGGGTGCGAGGCGCAGCAGCTTGGAGCGCGCGTCCGCCGGGTTCTCGGTTTCCACGACCAGGCCGAGGCGAATCGCCGCATCCACGTACTTGCCGGCCGTGTGCGCGCTTTTGATCCCCTTGATCGCGGCCAGGGCGTCGGTCTTGCGCACGGGGGCGTCGGCCGACCAGAGTGCGGTCAGCAGGTCCCAATAGGCTGTGGAATAAAGCTCAGTGTTGCCCGCGAAGAGTTCGAGCCAGCGCCCAGTGACGCGGTCGATCATCTCTAGATAGGCGCGTCGCGCCCGGTGGCCGTGCGCCATTCCTGCCCGTCCGGCTGTTACGACTGAATTTGCATTCACATTTGCGTGTACTTTGGCTCGCGGTCCGGGTCAAGCCTCGCTCCGCGCGCGCGAAGCCGACAACAGCCCAGCCGGTGTGACAATTATATGCACTATTGAATGCATAGTTGCATGCATATATCATCTTACCCAAGCAGCCCCATGATCGAGGCTTCACCCACGGCGACGGGAGGCAGATCGCCATGTTACGCAAACCATCGATCCGGACATCGCTGTTCGCCATCCTCGCCGCCGTGACCCTGTCGACGGTGGTGCCGAGCGAGGCCGGAGCCGGGGATCGCGGCCGTTACCGCGACCATCACGGGTATTTCAGTAAGCCGTACTTCGGCTTCTTCTTTGGCTATCCCAGCTTCCAGAAGCGGCACTACGCCTACAGACCGGACTACCGCCACCGCTATTACTCGAAGCGGCATTTCCATGGCCCCAACCGATATTGGAAACATAAGCACCGCGACCGGGGGTATGGCCGGCATCGCGGACACCGTGGCCGGCATTGACGCGCGACAGCACAACGCAGACGGTTCAAGCAGGAGCAGATCCATGCGCAGATGGCTTGCCCTCGGCCTTGCGGCCGTGATGGCGTTCGTCACGCCACTTGGGGTCACCGGTGCCGCGTGGGCCGATGATGACGACGGATACCGTCACGGTCATCGCCACAAGCATCATGGGCACCGGCGCGGGGCTTATGAGAAGTACGAGTACCGCGATGGGCGCTGCAAGGTGGAAATCAAGCGCGGCCCACACGGCTACAAGGAAGAGCGCAAGTGCCGCTATGGCCGCCAGGGGCACTACAGGGGCGGCTCGCATAAGCATGCTTACCGCCAGCGGCACCGTCATCATCGTGAATACGGCCGCCAAGCACCGGAATGGCGCTCTGTCGCGCCTGCCTATGCCGACCACGGCACGCTAACCTGCAACCGGGAACTGGTCGGCCAGGTGGTGGGCGGCGCTGTGGGGGCGCTCGGGGGCTCTAATATCGGCAAGGGTAGCGGGCAACTCTATGCCGTCGCCGGCGGCGCCCTGATCGGTGTGCTGGCCGGTGGCGAAGTGGGCCGGCACATGGATCGCCTCGACCGGTCCTGCGTGAACCAGACGCTGGAGCACGTGCCCTCGGGCCAGAGCGTCGTCTGGCGCAATCCGGATTTCGACGCACGCTACGAAGCGATTCCACAGCGGACGTATCAGACGGCCGCCGGTCGCTACTGTCGTGAGTATATCACCACTGCCACGGTCGCGGGCCGCTCGCAGCAAGTCTATGGCACGGCCTGCCGGCAGCCCGATGGATCATGGGAACTGGTCGATTAGCGCAGCGCCGCGCGTGGCGAGCGACCATTAAGTCTCAGTCTCCTCTCTCCCCGAACCGGGCCGCCTTCGGGCGGCCCGATCTTTCGTTGCCAGCGAGCCATGAGCCGCAATTGCCCAATGCGTCTTTCGGCTTTATGCAGACTCTTCGCGCACTTGCGGTGGTCTTGCTTCCTCGACCAGCCGTTCCGCCGTGCGGCGGGCATGACGGGCGGGCTCCGGAGAATTCTGGAGTTGGCCCAGGCTCAGCGCGCCGTTCATGAGGAGCATCAGGGTATGGGAGAGCTCGGCTGGATTGGCGAGGCCGGCTGCGCGGGCGTTATCTTCGATGTATTGGCGCTCCGTCTCTTTGTGGCGGCGCGCGATGTCGGAAACCCTTGAACCCGAATCCGCAACCTCACTGGCGAAATTGAGCGCCGCACAGCCTCGGAAACCGGGTACGGCGAGGCGGTTCTCCAGCTTGTCGAACATCACCAGGAGCCGCTGGTATGGATCCGCCACGGATGCGTTCGTTTCTTCGATCAGCCACTCGGAGATTCGCTTGGAGCGTTCTTCCAGAACCGTTTCGACCAAATCGGTCTTGGACGGGAAGTGCCGGTAGAAGGTCATACGCGCGACGCCGGCCGTTTCGATGATTCGCTCGACACCGACGCGATTGAGGCCTTCCTGATAGAAGAGCTGCGAAGCGGCCTCGACAAGCCGGTCGCGGGCGGGGCTGCGGCGTCGATGCGTAGCGTTGGTCATAAGCGCGTTCTCCTGGAACTGATGGTCAACACCATCTCCCGCTGCACCCGGGAAAAGTGAGACCAGTCATTCTCCCCACAATCTTGTCACGGGGTCGGACATTTGTCACGGGACCGTGTCAGGGCAAGGTATCAGATCAAACGTTCCTAAAAAGAACTTTAAGATGGAGCTTAGCAGTTTGTTTTGGATACTGAAAAATCTATCCGTATATCGAAAAATCGTTTTGTTTTTAAATAAAAACTACTAATAAATAGTTAAAGTGAAATAACAATATGCCGTAAAATATCTATTATGCGGAATAAATGTTAGGCTTTATACCAAATACATTTATTGAAAGCAGAAGCAATGCGAGATTAGTTATAGAAAATATGGCGCATTCATGTGCGTTAAAGGCAATTTCGACTTGGATGGGGTGTGCATGACGCCGCCGCAGCCTGCGAGCGGCCTAGCACAACGGATCTCCAATGTACCATTCGAAGCGACGATCCCACTCCGCGCCGCACGCTTGGTCTCGCCACCCGTGACAGCCACGACATGAGTCGATAAAACGACCTACCCCGACGACGGGGTCACGCCAGGATAGCAAGATTTTCACGGAGGTTGCACGGTGACGACCAGCTTGCTGGCCACGCTTCGGCACGCGCTTCGCGGGGCGTTCGAAACGGCCGGCTTCGACCCGGAAACGGTGATTGTCGAAACCTCGCGCAGGCCGGAACTGGGACAGTTCCAGTGTAACTCCGCCATGCAGCTTGCGAAGACGCACCGGACCAAGCCTCGCGACATCGCCGAGCGTCTGGTCGCCGCGCTGGGCGCGGTGCCTTTCATCACCGACCTGGCAATCGCCGGGCCGGGCTTCGTCAACTTTAACCTCACGGACGAATTTCTGGCGGTGCGGGCGAATGACATGGCCGGCGACGCGCGCCTCGGCTTCCCGAAGGTGGAGGCGCCGGCAAAGGTCGTGATCGACTACGGCGGTCCGAACGTTGCGAAGCCGATGCACGTCGGCCACCTTCGCGCCAGCATCATCGGCGAGGCGCTGAAGCGGATCATGCGCTTCCGCGGGCACGATGTCGTCGGCGACGTTCACCTGGGCGACTGGGGCCTGCCGATCGGCATGCTGATCCACGAGCTGTCGCTGCGCCAGCCGGGTCTTCCCTATTTCGACGCCGCAAAGACCGAGGGCTTTCCCGAGGAGTCGCCGGTCACAATCGACGACCTGGAGGAGATGTATCCGGCCGCTGTGTCGCGCTGCCGCGAGAATGACGACGACATGCAGGCTGCTCGGCGCAAGACGGCGGAACTGCAGAACGGCCGGCCTGGCTACATCGCGCTATGGCGGCATTTCATGCAGACCTCGCGTGCCTCGCAGGCCGGCGACTTCGACCGCCTGGGCGTCAGCTTCGACCTGTGGCGCGGGGAAAGCGACGTCGCCGATTTGGTGCAGCCGCTAGTGCGCGACCTGCAGGCGCGCGGCATCGCCGAGGTGGATCAAGGCGCCATCCTGATCCGCTTCAAGCCGGCGGAAGACGACGGGAGCGAGGAAGAAGGGGAAGGGGATGAGGAAGAACTTACGCCCCTGATCCTCGTCACCTCGGACGGCACCGTGACCTACGCGGCAACGGACCTGGCCACGATCCAGGATCGTGTTGCGCGGCTGTCGCCGGATCTCAGCCTCTATGTCGTGGACAGCCGGCAAGGCCTGCATTTCCGGCAGGTGTTCGAGGCCGCGCAGCGGGCTGGGCTGAACGACGGCATGGGGATGGAGCACATCGGCTTCGGCACGGTGAACGGCCCCGACGGCAAGCCGCTGAAAACCCGCTCCGGCGGTGTGCCGCGCCTGGGGGACCTGCTGGATCAAGCGAACGAGGAGGCTGGCAAGCGGCTTGCGGAACACCGGCTCGGCCTTGAGTTCGGCGAAGCGGAGCGGGCCGACATCGCCCACAAGGTCGGCCTCGCGGCGATCAAGTTCGCGGACCTGAACCATCAGCGCACGGCGAACTATGCTTTCGACCTCGCCAACTTTACGCGCTTCGAGGGCAAGACAGGGCCGTACCTTCTCTACACGGTGGTGCGCTTGAACAGCGTCTTGGCCAAGGGTGGCGGCGTGCCGGCGGATGCCCGCTTCACAGCGTTCTCGACGCAGGTGGAACGCGACCTGCTGATCCGTATCGCCACGCTGCCCGAGGTGTTGAAGCGGGTGGAGGAGCGGCGAGCGCCCAACGTACTATGCGACTTCGCCTATGACTTGGCTCAGCAGATCAACGCCTTCTATCACGAGGTGCCGGTCAATCAGGAGCCGGATCCTGGCCGCCGGGCCCATCTGACGCTGTTGGTGGACGTCAGCGCCCGGGCGTTGACGCTGGTGCTGGAGCTCCTAGGCATCGAGGTGCCGGCGCGCATGTAGGGAAGCGCAGGCGGGGCTCACAACAATGCCCATGCGCTGACCGGGCATGCTCGGGTAAACTACCGTCGGCGGCGCGTGACCAGCCGTGGGAGTGCGCGCATGTTGCGGCAGGCAGTGATACCAGCCCTGGCCCTCGCACTGGCCGCCTGCGCGGCCGATGGCGGCGCGGGCGGCCATGAAGGCGGCAACGCGACGGTCAGGGCAGTGGGAACGCCGTTTCTGGTTGCTTTCAAAGTGCCCGCCTGCGTGGCGACGGTGGCGATGGCGGCACCGCTTGCGGCCATTTTCGAGATGGCGGACCCGCCGCGCCGGGCCGGGCAGGAGGCCCTGGGCTATGGTGTTTCCAGGAATTGCGGGCCCCCTTATGTGCCGGGGCCGCGGGCGAATCGCCGTGATGGAGGTTAGGTTCAGTCGGTGTCGGGCTGCCTCAGGAATCGGCGCATGGCGTCGAGGGTTTCGTCGCTGACGTGGTGTTCCACGCCCTCGGCGTCCTGCAGTGCGGCTTCCTCCGGCACGCCGATGGCGCGGAGGAATTCCAGGACGACGGCGTGGCGGGCCCGTGATTCCTCGGCCATGCTGCGGCCCTGGTCCGTCAGGAAGACGGCGCGATAGGGCTCGCTGGTGACGAGGCCACGCTCTTGCAGACGGCGAAGCATCTTGCTGACCGTCGCTTGGCGCACGTCCATGCGGCGGGCGATTTCCACGGCGCGAGCTTCACCCTTGGCGTCGCTTAGGTCCGCGATGAGCTCGACGTAGTCCTCGATCAGCTCGGTTTCGTGCGCCTTGCGGACATGGGCATGCTGGCGCGCGTGCACCTCCGGTTCCAGCATCTCGTTCGGCCGACTGCTGGTCGAGACATGCGTCAGGTTCGCGCCTTTCCGCCGAGCCGCCATGGTCCGTCTCCTCCCGGCTCGGATTTACTTGGCCGCGACACATTTAGCAAGAAACGCACACTCGGCAGCCTGCTCAAGCCTTGAGCTATCGTCTAGCCGTTCAGGCCGTTTCGCTGGACACTTCCTCGACTTCGCCAAGCTCTTCCCGCAGACGTGCGGACACGTGCTCGAAGACAGTGCGCGCCTCGGCGGGGTCGGGGTCCTGATGGTAACGCTTGCGCACGCCAAGGTCGGACAGCGTCACGTGTATCGAGGGATCGACCCCGTGCCGTTGCAGGCAACTGCGCACGCAGTGGAGTCGGCAACCGTCGAGACCGACAATCGGACGTCCGGACTGGGCCACCCGGACGAGAGAGCGGACGTCGCCCCCGACTCCGGCGATGCATGACATCTCGGCCGTCCCTGCGCGGTCCAGCCATATTGCCACGGTATTCGCCATCTGCGCCGCGTTCGAGCAGCCGGAACAGGAGTAGACGAGCGGTGGCGGTGTTTTGCCAGTGGTTCCCATACGCTCCCAATCTCCCCAATTGTGACGGTTTGTGTCAGTAATTACAGTTATTATGCACGGATTTTCGTTGTCCAGAAGAGAGCTGTACCGGTCTAATTGAATAGAGTTAGAGCTATTTAATTGTAGCCGCCAACTATCTGACACTTCTGATTTTGGTCTGGGGCTGTGCATAACATGCGACTTGTAGCCGCAGCGGCAGGCTGGCGCCCAGCAGACGCGGCGCACCACGGAAAGTCGCGCGAGTTTGCGCTGCAACAAACCGTCCCTAGGGTGTCGGACGCATATGTCCTTCCAGACGGCGGCAAACCCGCCGGATGGGGATGAAGGGGCAAATGCGATGCAGGCACTTACGGAAGAGAACAACCGGAATCGCTTGGCAGGTTCCGGACACGCTCTGACCGCCGCATGGCGCGCGCCCCACATCCCGAATCACCGTCCACGTCAGACAGCGAGAGATCAGATGCGTAAGATGCTGACCGCCGCGTGCGCCGCGGCTGCCCTTGTCGCCGCGACGCCAGTCATGGCCAAGACCGTCGAGGTAGAGATGCTGAACAGCGGCCCGAACGGCGAAATGATGGTGTTCGAGCCGGCGCTCGTCACCATCGATCCGGGCGACACCGTGCGCTTCGTGGCCACCGACAAGGGCCATAACGCCGAGACCATTCCCGGCATGCTTCCCGACGGTGCCGAGCCCTTCAAGGGCAAGTTCAACCGGGACTTCGAGATCACCTTCGATGCCGAAGGGGTTTACGGCTACAAGTGCATGCCGCACTACGCCATGGGCATGGCCGGCGTGGTGGTCGTGGGTGACGCCAGCGTCAACCTGGATGCAGCAAAGGCGGCGGCGGCGAAGGCCCCTGGCCGTGCCAAGACCCGCTTCGCACGCATGCTGGGTCAGGTCGATTGACGGCCAATCGACGGCCCCGGTTCCCTCGGGGATGCGCGGAAAAGGGCGTTCGTAACGAGCGCCCTTTTCCTTTTCCGCTTGGAAGGCTATGCCCCCTCGTCCAAGAGTTCCCGGACGTGGATATCCACCATCAACTCATTCGCGAGGCCCTCCAGGTCGTCGCGCAGCCTGTCCAGCTCGATGGTGTCGGGAATCTGGAGCTCGACGACGGCGCGGAACAAGTGACCGCCGGACATGGCGCCGCTCATGCGCTCCGTTACGATGTCGTCGATGTTGACGCCCTTCTCGCGTAGGACGCGGGTAATCTCCTGCACGATACCCGGTCGGTCGTGGCCCACGAGTTCGAGGCAGGCCGTGCGGTGAGGCCGCGCCGGCTCTCGCGCGCCCGCCTTCGCCAGGGTGAGCCGCAAGGTCTCGTCGCTCAGATCGTGCAACTTCTTTTCCAGGGCCGCGGCCTGCTCGTCGGGAACCTGTACCAGCGCGACGCCGGCAAATTGCCCGGCCAGGACAGACATCCGGCTTTCCAGCCAGCTGCCCTGGTGGTCCGCCACCGCGCTTGCCAGAAGCTCGACGAGCCCTGGCCGGTCGTTACCGACGACGGCGATGACGTACTTCGTGCTCATGTGCGGTTCTCCCTGGCTCGGCTGTCATGCTGTTGGGGCGGCGGGTCGCCGGCGGCGCCCGTTGCGGCCTTATCGTGGACGCAGCGCCATTGGGATGCAATCGGGTGGCTCCGGCATCCTAGGCTATCTCACCGGATCGGCGGCGAGGGCCTCGTGCCAGCGCCGCACCTCGTCAAGCGAGAGGAAGTTTTCCTCCATCCACTCCGGCGGGGAGAGCGCGTTCGTGTTTTCGACGTTGCTCGACCAGTAGTCGGTGACACCGAAGAGATGGGTGGGCGTTCTTTCGTCATCGGCAAGCGGCAGGATCAGCCGCTCGCCTTCGCGGTGCCGGTCAACACGCGAGTAGACGCGGCCGGTCGCGTGGACCGCGCCCGGGCCCCGCAGGACGTGGTCGAAGCGGTGCAGCACCGTCGGCAGCATGTGCGGCTCGATGACGTCTTGCAGGTACTTTCCGCGCAGCGAGAAGCCGAAGGTGGCGTTGATATGCTCGCCCGCCAACCGGTAGCGATAGGCCTCCTCCTCGACCACGTATTCCACCAGCCACACTCGGTCGAGGACGCGCCGGATCTCGTTCAGGTCGATGTGATGGCGGCTCGGCAGGGTCTTCTCGTCGCAGGCCCGCGTCCACCAGCGCGTCACTGTACGCAGGGCCCCCGACCTGAGCGGGCACATCGTCGTCAAAGCAGCTGCAACCTCTGATGGCACAAATCTTACGCTTTGTTTACCTTGTCCAATTCGCGACGCTACGCTAGCACGCGCAGTCCGCCAATATCAGGGGGTGATGTTCCATTTGAAGGTAAACCGTCGTGTCCAGGCGGGTACACTTCATGGCCCGCACGCGATATTGTCCCGCCATCCTTCGCAACGACCCCTGCCACTATCGATGATGTCCGCTTCCAGCTGTTCCTCGCCCGCGCCGCAGGCCGGGGCCGCCGAAATGAACGGACTGACGGGCTATATCGCGGGCAAGGGCTTCGAGGCCGAGCTTCGCCATGAACTGGACCTTTCGGGTGTGCGTGTCGTGGCTACGCATGGTCGCCTTGTGCTGGCGGAGGGACCGGAGCAGCGTCCCGCCTGGGCGCGGAATGTCTGGCAGTGTCCGGAGGACCTGCCGGTAGCGTCGATCAAGAAGGCGGCGCAGACCCTGCGGGGGATACAGCGCAACTGGGCGCTTCTGCCGGTGACGAGCCACCGCCGCGCCGCGCTGATCGCCGAACAGCTTCCGCATGTTTCGGCGAAGCCGCTGCCGTTCCCGGCGGAGGTCCCGAAGGCGCCGTTGGGCGGTTGGACCCTGCTGGCGCCGGATCGGATGCTGGCGGCGGCGCGAACGATCAGCCCGTTTCCCCATGGCGAGGTCAGCTTCGTAGAGGATCGTGAGAACCCGCCGAACCGGGCTTACCTGAAGTTGTGGGAAGCTTTTACGCTGATCGGCACGCATCCCGGACCAGGAGACCTCTGTCTCGACCTGGGCGCGGCGCCTGGCGGCTGGACCTGGGTGTTGCACGGTCTTGGCGCCGATGTGATTGCCGTCGACAAGGCGCCATTGGATCCGGCGGTGGAGGCCCTGCCGCGCGTTGAGGCGCGGCGCGATAGCGCCTTCGGTCTGCGCCCGCAGCATATCGGGCCAGTGGACTGGCTATGCTCGGACGTCATCTGCTATCCGGCGAAGCTGCTGGAGTTGGTCCGGCGCTGGTTGGAAGCCGGCACGGTTCGCAACTTCGTCTGCACGATCAAGTTCCAGGGCGAGACGGATTTCGAGACCCAGGCAGCCTTCGCCGCCATTCCAGGCAGCCGGCTGATGCACCTGCACCATAACAAGCACGAATTGACCTGGGTAAATCTGCAGGCCGAGCGGGGTAATGCAGGAGGTGGGCAGGCATACCAAGGTGAGCGCTGAAATGCTGGTTCTGTAAATAAACGTTTATCAAATTTTATATTCAGGCTGCGTTGCAGGAATCGATTTTGCAGTAGACATCGCTCTTGCGGCGGCGCGAGGCCAGCATGCACTATGATATCGAGAGCCGCGATTTCTCCACTGCCCGGACGATGGAGCAGGCACCAGGGAGGCACGGAGCGGTTTCATGCGTTATATTTTGCTGGGCAAGCTCGATCCGGAATGGGCCGGCCGTCAGCGCGAGCGGGTTTCCGCCGCGCGGGAGAAGGCCAAGGAACTCGGCATAGAGATCCAGGCCGTTTACTACACGCATGGCCCTTATGACTTCATCGCGCTGATCAGCGCGTCCGACCCTTATGTGGTCGAGGCCTTTGCCCTCTGGTATCTGAAAAAGAAGTTCGGTCGTATCGAGGCATCCCCTGCGCTGGACGAGTCGGCGATGGCCGACGCGGTCGACAGGATCTGACCTTTTCCGGGATTGTGCGAAGGCTGCGGCATCCGCGGCCGGGCGTTCGACGTTATCGAGGTGACGGCGCGTCAGCGACGCTCTCGAATTGGGGGCTCTCGAATTGGGGGCTGTCGAATGGGAGGGATGCCAATGAGCCAGGGTCTGAAGATTGCTGTTGTCGGATCGGCACTTGCGGCGCTTGCGTTCGCTACACCCGCCGTGGCCGAAGAACTGACCGTCGAGATGCATCTCATCAGCAAGGAGGGCGTGGGCAAGTCTATCGGCACTGCGCATGCGTCCGACACCGACAACGGGCTGTTGCTGAAGCTGGACCTCGCCGCCGAGTTGTCGCCGGGGCCGCATGGGTTCCACGTCCATGAAAACCCAAGCTGCGAGCCCGCCATGAAGGACGGCGAGCCGGTGGCCGGGCTGGCCGCCGGCGGGCACTTCGATCCGGAAGGGACCGGCAAGCATATGGGGCCCAGCGGAACCGGCCACCTGGGCGATCTGCCGGTCATTTATGTCGAGGTGGACGAGGATGGCGCCCTGCCGGTCCGGCGGCCGCTGCTCGCCCCGCGTCTCAAGGTGGCGGATCTCAGGGGGCGTTCACTGGTGATCCATGCGCAGGGCGACAATTACCGTGACGAGCCGGAGCCTCTTGGCGGTGGGGGCGCCCGCGTTGCCTGTGGTGTCGTGCCGGAATGATCTTTCGGATGAGCCTCTTGCGCGGCACGCAATGTTGCTTATTTGTTTCGTGCCCGGACAGTTCCGAGCCGCTGGGCGCTAGTGCCCGGCGTGGTGCGCGGCCTTCGCGTGCCGCGCTGGAGGTGGACGATGACGACGACTACAGGCGGAAAGGGCTGGTTGGAACGCCACGAAAAGGCCGCTTACTGGGTTGGCGGCGTGGCCATGGCGGCGGCCGTCGCGGCCATTCTACTGTACTTCTGGTTTACGGGAGAACCGACGCCGCCGGCCAGCATGGGTTGACCGTCCAAAGGCGATGGCGCGGCCGTATCCTCGGCTGCGCCATTCCATTTCATGCACAACCCCGCGTAGTCGGGGTGCGGTCGGCACCGTCTGGGATCATGGTGAGCCGTTGAGCGGTCAAGGAGGGCTCCTGGTATGGTGCTCCTGACGGTTGGCGTGCTGCTCGGCGATCCTCGGCTTCCCTATCCCTACGCTGTCGACGGGACGTTCGGGACCGAGGAGATCGAGGCCGTCCGGCATCTCAATGCGGCCCTGTCAAAGCTTGTGGGGTGGCGTTTCACTTTCCTCGACGATCACAAGTCGCTTATCGACGATCTGCGGAACCGGCGTCCTGGGCTGGTCCTGAACTTCTGCGATACCGGATTCAGGAATAGCTGGGAACTAGAGCGCAATATTCCCGCGCTGTTGGAAATCCTCGATATTCCATACACAGGCGCCGATCCCATGGGGATCAGCATCAGCACTGACAAGGCGCTTGTGCGCGTCCTGGCAGCCGGGCAGGGTATGCCTGTTCCCAATGAAACCTACGTCGACCTCACCGCTGATCCGCTTGTCCTCCCAAGCATCTATCCCTGCCTCATAAAGCCGAACAGCAGTGGCGGCAGCTTTGGCATCACACGCGATTGCGTGGTGCACGATTCGGCAGAGGCGGAGGAATATCTGCGCTGGCTGGCGGCAAAGCTCACCACGCCGGACGCGCTGATCCAGGATTTCCTGACCGGGAGGGAATACACAGTGGGCCTCGTCGGCAATCCGCAAGGCGGCTTCACGGTCCTGCCGCCGCTGGAGATCGATTACAGCGACCTGGACTTCGGCCTGCCGCCGATCCTGACCTACGGTTCGAAAGCCGACCCGCGGTCCCCCTACTGGAACAAGCTGCGCTTCCGCCAGGCGGAGCTCGACGATGTGAAGTGGAGCCAGCTCGTCGATCATTCCGTCAGGCTGTTCCGCCGGCTGGCGCTGCGGGATTACGCGCGCTTCGATTACCGGGAGGGAGATGACGGCCAGCCGCGTCTATTGGATGCCAACACGAACCCGACATGGTACTGGGACGGCAAGCTGGCGATGATGGCGGGGTGGGCCGGTTACCCCTACCACGAACTGCTGCGGCTTATCCTGGAAGCGGCGGCGGCGCGCTATGGCATGGACGTCGCGCGGTAGGGAGACGGTTCATTCCCTTCTCGCCTCAAAGCAGATCGCGCGTCACCTCCTCGTCCCATTCCCGACGGGCAAAGAGGTCGGTTCCCTCGTAAGCCTTCAGGATGCCGCGAACGCGGAACGTACGCGCCGTCGCCGTGAGTTGCGTTCGGCATTCCAGGCGGGTCGACCAGTCCCCGCGGCGGTGCGTTGTCACCTGTTCGATAACCGCCTCGGCCAAGTCGGGATCGTATTCGTGAATCGTATAGGTCTTGGAGATCGTATAGCCCACGGTAAGGTCGATATCCTCGATCCGGGCGAGGGCCGCCCCGCCGAAATCGCCGCCGTCGCTGGAGATCCGGTAGACCGTCATGTTCGTCGTGAGATCGCGTTCCACCCTGCGGCGGAAGGGCGCCGTCGACAGCGTGGTCAGCTCGGGCCTGGGGCCGCGTTCCGGCAATGCGAACGGGCGCAAGCTGTCGTCGGCCTCGCGTGGGGGACGCTGCGGAAGCTCCAACCAGCTCGTACCTGTATAAACGGTCAGATTGACGGGCTCCGGCGCTGGCCAGATCACGGGCCAGTAGCTGGTGGATACCGAGATGCGGATCGTGTGGTGTGGGCTGAAAGCATAGGCGCTCGCGTTCAGCTTCAACGACACCCGGTAGCGCTGCCCAGGCTCCAGCGGTTCCGGCCGTTCCCGACTCTCACGCTGCGTCAGGTTGAGGATGCCGTAGCTCACCCGCGTTGATGCGCCGTCGGGGGCGACGTCGTTCAGGCGAACGATAACATAAGCAACGGGACGGTCCACCGCCAAGTCGAGCGAGACGACAGGCGAGCCGAGAATCTCCAGGCGCTGGTCCAGCGGATCGGAATCGAAGACCAGGGACTTGCCGTCGTCCTCGCGCTGGTCGGTCGGCGCCTCGCCTTCCGCACCGAAACCGTACCAGTCGCCCGCCGCCAGACCGGTCGTCTGGGGAGAGGCGATGCGCATCCGGTCTTCCTTGTCGGGCCGCTCGCCCAGCGAAAGGACGTTCAGGTACCAGCGGCGAGATTCGATGCGCGGCGAGGGCCATGCCTCCTCGGCCACCCATCGGCCGGGCCGTTCCTCATACATCGGGGCCGGCGGGACGTATTCCTCCATCCACACGCGAAGCTGCGGTTCGTCCATGATTCCCGTGTCCTGGCCCATGAGCCAGTGGTCCCACCAGCGCAGCGCTTCCTGGAAAAACCCGATGCTGGGGCCGGGCAGGGCTGCGTGCGGAAAGGCGTGAGACCACGGCCCAATCAGCGCCTTTCTCGGGACCTTCAAGCCTTCCATCAGGCGCGGGATGGCGTTCGAGTAGCCGTCGCTCCAGCCGCCGACCGCGTAGACGGGGCAGGCGATCGATTCGTAGTCCTCCCCGACCGATCCGTGTTTCCAGTAGTCGTCCCGGTGCGGATGGCGCATCCAGACGAGCGGGTAGAGCACGGCGTTGTCGATCCGGTGACGCCACTTGGCCCGCCAGTCGCGGCCGACGATGTCGGGATCCGGCGGGCAGGTCGCGCAGGAGAGAAACACCGACCCCCAGCTCAGGTTCTCGTTCAGGAGACATCCGCCCTGGTAGTGAACGTCGTCGCCATAGCGGTCGTCGGTCGAGCACATCGTGATGATGGCCTTGAGCGCAGGCGGGCGGAGGGCAGCGACCTGCAGCGCGTTGAAGCCGCCCCAGGAGATTCCCATCATGCCGACGTCGCCGGTGCTCCATGGCTGCTGGACGATCCACTCGATGGCCTCGACCGCGTCGTCCAGCTCCTGTTGCAGGTACTCATCGAGAAGGAGGCCGTCGGAATCGCCCGAGCCTCGAAGGTCGAGGCGGATCGAGGCATAGCCGTGTCCGGCGAAATAGCGGTGCAGCGGCTCGTCGCGCAGGCGCGTGAAGTCCCGTTTGCGATAGGGCATGTACTCCAGGATCGCGGGAACCGGCCTTTGGTCCGCGTCGGAGGGCAACCAGATGCGCGCCGCAAGTCGGCAGCCGTCCGACATCGGGATCCAGACATTCTCGATGACCCGCACCTTGCGCGGGAAGTCGCTGACGATCTTCACGGCATCTCCTGTCACGACATCGGCGTCTGCGCCGTTACACGAGGGGAACGCCTTGATTTGCCCTGGCGTTCACGAGGCACGGAAGGTCAGGAGTCGAAACGTGATGCACGAAAGTGGTGCCGCCGATATCGAGGTGATCGAAAATACTTGGATCGCCATGTCGGACGGCTGCCGCCTGGCCGCCAAGGTCTGGCTGCCGGTTAACGCGGCGAACCGGCCGATTCCCGCGATCCTGGAGTATATTCCCTACCGCAAGCGAGACTTCAAGCGGATCCGGGACTGCGAGATCCACGGTTTCTTCGCCCGGCATGGCTACGCCGCCGTTCGCGTCGATCTGCGCGGCAGCGGCGATTCCGAGGGTGTCCTGAGCGACGAGTATTTGCCGCAGGAACTGGCGGACGGTGTCGAGGTCATACGATGGATCGCCACACAGCCGTGGTGCGACGGCCGCGTCGGCATGATCGGAATATCCTGGGGCGGCTTCAACGGGCTGCAGATTGCTGCTCTGCAGTCGCCGGAGCTACGGGCCGTCATCACCGTCTGCTCTTCCGACGATCGCTATACGGACGACGTCCACTACATGGGCGGTTGCCTGTTAACCGATAACCTCTCCTGGGCGTCGGTCATGCTTTCCTACAATTCCTGTCCGCCCGATCCCGAAATCGTCGGCGCGCGTTGGCGGGACATGTGGCTCCAGCGTCTCGACGGCAGCGGCCTCTGGCTGCAGAACTGGCTGGAGCATCAGCGCCGCGACGCCTTCTGGCGTCACGGCTCGGTTTGTGAGGACTTCGCGGCCATTCGTTGTCCGGTGTTCGCGGTTTCCGGCTGGGCGGACGGTTACTGCAATACCGTCTTCCGGCTACTCCGGAATCTTCGGGTACCCCGCAAGGGCCTTGTCGGGCCGTGGGGGCACAAGTATCCGCACATAGGCGGGCCCGGCCCATCCATCGATTTCCTGTCGGAGTGCGTTCGCTGGTGGGATCGCTGGCTGAAGGAGATCGACAACGGGCTGGATGACGAACCCATGCTGCGCGCCTGGATGCAGGACACCGTGTCCCCGATCAGTGACGACCGTCCAGGCCGTTGGGTAGCAGAGGAAGATTGGCCCAGCGCTCGGATCGGCAATGAGACCTATTCTTTGACGCCCACCGGACTGCATCGAGATGCGGGTGAGACAGCCGGCGCAGATCTGTCAATTCGGAGCCCCCTCAGTGTGGGTCTGTTCGCCGGCAAATGGTGCAGCTATTCCGAAAGCACCGACCTTCCCACCGATCAGCGGCTGGAGGATGGGGGCTCGTTGACATTCGACAGCCCGCCATTGCCCGAGGATCTGGAGATCCTCGGGCAGCCTTTGGTTGAACTTGAGTTATCGGCGAACAGGCCGCAGGCGATGGTCGCCGTGCGTCTTTCCGATATCGGACCCGACGGAACGGTCACGCTGGTAACCTACGGCCTTCTGAACCTCAGCCACCGCGAGGGCCATGCCCAGCCACAGCCGGTCGTTCCAGGCGAGCGTTACAGGGTCACTGTCCGGCTGAACAACGTCGGGCAGCGCTTCCCCGCCGGGAACCGCATCAGGGTGGCGGTCTCGACATCGTACTGGCCGCTTGCCTGGCCTTCGCCGGAACCGGCGACCCTGACGATTCATACCGGCGGTAGCGGGCTCGTTCTGCCGGTGCGGCCGGAAAGCGGGCTGGATGCGGGCATGTACGACCTGGGTGCTCCAAGAACGGCGGCCGGGCCGCCGACGACGCTCCTGACGCCGGCGCATCGCGAGTGGACGGTGCTTTTCAACTTGGCCACCAATGAAGCGGTGCTACAGGTCATTGACAACGATGGCCGCTGGCGGCTCGACGATATCGGCCTCGCCATCGGCTACGATGTGAACGAGCGATATGCCTACTGCAACGACGACTACACCACTGTTTGCGGTGAGGTCACCAACAGGCGCTCGTTCGAACGCGGCGACTGGAGCATTGCGACGACGACGCGCACGATTCTGACATCGACATCGACTCACTTCCGGATTCACGCCGCCGTCGATGCGTATGAAGGAGAGGACCGCATCTTCTCAAGGAACTGGGACGAGACGATTGCGCGCGATAATATGTGAATCACCGGTAGACTTCCCGATGCCCGGGATTCCCTGCTATTTGGCGGTCCGTGTGAGCCAACGCGACGCTTGAGCCAAAATGCCCTTGGCGAAGCCTGACAGATTCACGAACAAATCAATCAGCCGGGAGTCGACGCGGGTGGGCCTTTTGTAGCAGTCTCGCGGCCTTTCCCAGGGGATCATGGAGCGATTATGGCGAACCAACAAGGCGAGGCCGGCGGGCGGGAGCGGCTGCGGGCCTGGTCGATTCATATTCTGACGGCAATCGGAATGCTGCCGGGCCTGATGGCCCTCGCGGCGATTTTCGAGAACGATGCACCGCTTGCGCTCATCTGGCTCGGCATCGCCCTGGCGGTCGACAGCCTGGACGGTCCCCTGGCGCGACGTTACCGGGTGACAGAGGTACTGCCCCGGATCGATGGGGCAATCCTCGATCATGTCGTCGATTACACGACCTACACGCTGATCCCCGCGATTTTCCTTTATCGCTTCGGCCTGGTTCCCGCTGGTTTCGAGCTTCCCGCCGCCGGCTTCATCATGGTGGTTTCGCTCTACTGCTTCGCGAACAAGGAGATGAAGACGGGGGACAACTTCTTCTCCGGCTTCCCAGCTACCTGGAACGTCGCGGTCCTCTATTTCTACATCCTGAACAGCGACCCCGTGCTGAACCTGATCGTCGTGCTGGTCTGTGGCGTGCTGATTTTCGTGCCGATGAAGTTCGTGCACCCCTTCCGGGTCCACCGCCTGCGGCCGGTGACAATTCCCCTGACCCTCGTGTGGGCGGCCCTGGCCGTGCATCTGGTTCTGGAAAGCCGGGGCGCCGCCGAGGCGGCGACAGCGTCCCCAACGGCCTACTGGGTCTTCATCGTCGTGTCGCTGTATTTCCTGGGGTTGAGTGTCTGGCGCTCGTTGCGCGGGCGGCTGGGATAGGCCGACCGCCCTGCTATTCCTCGCTCAACGCCGTCAGGAAGATATCGGCGTAACGGTCCAGCTTACTGCGGCCCACGCCGGGGATGGCGGCGAAGGCGTCGCGGTTTCGCGGCCGCTGGCGCACCAGCTCGATCAGCGTGGCGTCGGTGAAGACGACGTAGGGCGGCACCCCCTGGGCACCGGCAAGCTCCGCCCGCTTGCCGCGCAGTTTCTGGAAAAGCTGTTCCTGCTCCGGCGACAGCGATTGCAGCGTGGCCCTCGTCTCCGCGCGGCCGCGCCGCCGGCCGCCGCCTTCGGGCTCCTTGCGCAGGGTGACGCCAGCCTCTCCGCGCAGGACCGGGACCACCCGCTCGCGATCCGCCAGCCGCAGCACGCCGTGATTCTCGACGTCGACAACGACCAGGCCCGCGGCGGCGAGCTGTCGGACGATGCCTTGCCAGCGCTTCGCTGGAAGGTGTTTGCCGGCGCCGAACACGCCCAGCGTGTCGTGGCCCCGGCGGGTGACCTTCTCGGTCTCCTTGCCGGTGAGCACGTCGACGATATGACCCGCGCCAAACGACTGACCGCAGCGGTAGATGGCGGAAAGCAGCAGCCGCGCCTCGTGCGTGCCGTCCTCGGTTTCCACCGGTGTAAGGCAGGTGTCGCAGTTGCCGCAGGCCTCGCTCGTTTCGCCGAAATATTCCAGCAGGACCTGCCTGCGGCAGCGCGCGGTTTCGCAATACCCCAGCAGGGACTCGAGCTTGCGCTGCTCCAGGCGCTTGATGTCATCGGGCGCGTCGGAGGATTCGACCAGCCGGCGCAGCCGCGCCACGTCCTGCAGGCCGTAGAGCATGAGCGCTTCGGCGGGCAGGGAGTCGCGCCCGGCACGGCCGGTTTCCTGGTAATAGGCCTCGAAGGTCTTCGGCATGTCGAGGTGCGCGACGAAGCGCACGTCGGGCTTATCGATGCCCATGCCGAAGGCGATGGTGGCGACCATCACCAGCCCGTCTTCGTTGACGAAGCGGTGGTGGCGGTCCGCCCGCTCCTCGGCGGGCATGCCGGCATGGTAGCCGAGCGCCTTGATGCCCTCGCGCCGCAGCATCTCCGCCACTTCCTCGACGCGCTTGCGGCTCATGCAATAGACGATGCCGCTTTCTCCCGCGTGGGAGCGTTTGATGAAGTCCAGAAGCTGGCGGTTCGCGCTCGTCTTCACCTGCACGCGGTAGCGGATATTCGGCCGGTCGAAGCTGGCGACGAATTCCCGCGCGCCTTCCAGGCATAGCTGCGCGCGGATGTCCCGCCGGGTCACCGCGTCGGCGGTCGCGGTAAGCACCACGCGCGGCACTTGGGGGAAGCGCTCGGCCAGCATGGGCAGGCGGCGATACTCTGGGCGGAAGTCATGGCCCCACTGGCTGACGCAATGGGCCTCGTCGATAGCGAAGAGGGCAAGAGGCACCCGCGCGAGCTGGTCCAGCAGGCTGCCCGCCGTCAGTCGCTCCGGCGAGACGTAGAGGAGGTCCAGCTCGCCCGCGTCGATTGCCCGGCGGACGTCGCGCGCCGCCTCCGGCTCCAGCGAGGAAGTGAGCGCCGCCGCCGGCACGCCCATCTGGCGCAACTGCGCCACCTGGTCCTGCATCAAGGCGATTAGCGGCGAAACCACCACCGCGAGGCCGGGACGAACCAGGGCGGGAACCTGGTAGCAGATCGATTTACCGCCGCCGGTGGGCATCAGAACCAGCGCATCCCCGCCGGCCACGACATGATCCACGATCTCCCCCTGACCGGGTCGGAAATCGGCATGGCCGAACACGGTCTTCAGGACGGAACGTGTATCGCTGGCGAGCGGTGTGGCGGCCTCGGGCATCGAATCGACTGTAGGTTCGCTGATCGCCCCAACTAGCCGTCGATAGCTTGAATGTCCAATGTTGAGGGGCAGCTCACCAGGGCAGCGGCATGCCGTCGTGGCTGAAGAAGCCGCCGGTCTGCTCCGGCGTCAGGCCATCAATCACGCGCAACAGCCGCGCCGCCGCCGCGTCCGGCTGCCGAACCGTCAGACCGTCCTTCGAGAACGGCTCGGACAGGTCGGTCGCAACGGTGCCGGGATGCAGGGCGACGCAGATCGCCTCCCGGCGCTTGCGGGTCAGCTCGATGGCGGCCGTGTGGACAAGCTGGTTCAACGCCGCCTTGGATGCACGGTACGAATACCAGCCGCCGTAGCTGTTGTCGGCGATGCTGCCGACCTTCGCCGATAGCGTGGCAAAGACGGACTTCCCCTCGCGCGGCAGCAGGGGCAGGAAATGCTTCATCAAAAGCGCCGGGCCGATGGCGTTGACGGCGAAGGCGTGTGCCATGTGCGCGGGATCGATCTGCCGCCAGCTTTTCTCGGGCATGAAGCCGCGGCCGTGCAGGAAGCCGGTGCAGTCCACGACCAGCCGCAAGTCGCGTCCGCTGTCCTTCAGCCACTGCGCGGCGGCGGCGATGCTGGCCTCTTCGCCCAGATCGAGTGGGCGCGACGTGCCGCGCGCGAAGCGATGTACGGCATTGAAGGTGTCGCTGCGTAACAGATGCGTCGCCACAGCGGTGCCGAGACCGCCTGTGGCACCGATGACCACGGCATCGCCGCCCGCCGGGAAAGAGGCGAGGTCTTCGTAAGTGACAGATTCGGCATCGCTGATCATGCGATTGAAGTAGGGCGGCAAGCCACTGCGTCATCCCTGCGTCGGCAGCGCATCGGCCATGCACTGGTATCGTTCACAAACCGATAGCCGTGTGTGTCGCCCTGGACTATAAGCCAGGGCATGCTGCCGGCGCTGGGGTCGGCGGCCTTGGAGGTTGACACGTCGATGCGCGTGTTGCCGGGCCCGGACCCACTGTTCCGACAGCGGCGGTGGGCCACATTGCTGGAAGTCCTCTCGCCGGAAGAATGCGACGCACTGATCGCGCAGGCGAACGGCGTGGTTTCGCTTGCCGGTCACCTTGTCGGTGGGCGCGGGGAAGCGGGCGTGCGGCGCAGCGACGTCACTTGGCTTGCCGATACGCCCGATAATGCGGCGCTCTATATGCACTTGACGCAGGCGGCCAGCCGGCTGAACCATGACAACTTCCGTTTCGCCCTCGACGGCTTCGAGGAGGAGTTCCAGCTTGCCCGCTACCGCGCGGAGGTGGCGGGGCACTACGACTGGCACGTCGATCGCGGCGGCCGCGCCGTGGGTGGGCGGCGCAAGCTGGCGCTGGTCGTGCAGTTGTCGGACGCGGACAGCTACGAGGGTGGGGCGCTGGAGCTCAACGTCGACGGCATCGTGCGCGAGGCACCGCGCCAGCGCGGCACGGCCATCGCATTTCCGGCCTATGCGCTGCACCGCGTCGCACCTG
The DNA here is from genome assembly GCF_003344765.1 of Ferruginivarius sediminum. Lineage (GTDB taxonomy): Bacteria > Pseudomonadota > Alphaproteobacteria > Kiloniellales > Rhodovibrionaceae > Ferruginivarius > Ferruginivarius sediminum. Next base: position 286,213 of record NZ_QPMH01000004.1, read on the forward strand.
TGACCAATGGCATTCGCTTTTCCCTGACGGCGTGGCTGCACGGCCCCGATTTCACCTAGGCGGCGCGTTCGGGAGTCGGCCAGCAAACGAACCTTGATTTCCCCATGGCGTTTTGCGCCGGGGACCTTTATCTCTCCGCCCTCGTTTCATCCCAATGCAAGGCTGGAGCCGCGAACAGTGGAACACCTCCTCGTCGCGAAGCTGGCCCTGATCGCTGGCGTCGGCGTCGGTGCGCAATGGCTTGCGTGGCGACTGCACGCCCCGGCGGTTATTCTGCTGGCGCTCGGCGGAATCCTGATCGGTCCCGTCCTGGGTTGGCTGCGTCCGGCCGAGGATTTCGGGCCGATGCTGGGGCCGTTCGTGGGGCTCAGCGTCGCCGTGATCCTGTTCGAGGGCGGCTTGAACCTGAAGCTGCGCGAGCTTCGCAGCGTCGGAACCGCCGTGCCCCGTCTATTGTTCCTGGCCGCGCCGATCACCTGGGGCCTGACCGCGCTGGCGGGGCATTATGTCGCCGGCTTTTCCTGGAGCATCGCAATTCTGGTTGGCGCATTACTGGTGATCACCGGGCCCACCGTAATCGGCCCGTTGCTCCGCCAGGCGAAGCTGGAGCGCGACACCAGCGCGATGCTCAAATGGGAGGGAATCCTCAACGATCCGCTGGGCGCCATCCTGGCCGTGCTGGTGTTCGAGGCGCTGACGGCTGCGCACGCCGACACCCCGGCCAGGTTCGCGATCGGCGCGGCGGTCGGCATTGCGGTTGCCGCCGCGGTGGGCCTTGGTCTCGGGCTTGGCTTCGCGTGGCTGACACGGCGGGGCCATATCGCGGAGTTCTTGAAGGCGCCGGCACTGATTGGCTTGGTGGCGGCGGCCTACGCGCTGGGGAACGCCGTACAGGCCGAAGCCGGGCTGATCGCGGTGACGCTGCTGGGCGCGTGTCTGGCCAACAAGGGCCTGGCCAGCATCGAGCAGATCCGCCGCTTCAAGGAGTATGTCGGCGTCCTGCTGGTCTCCGCGCTGTTCGTGGTCCTGGCGGCAACGCTGGAAGCCGGGATGCTGGCGGAGCTGGACTGGGGCATCGCCGGCTTCGTGCTGCTCTTGCTGTTCGCGATCCGGCCGCTGTCGGTCTGGCTCGCGACACTCGGGGGCGGCCTGGACTGGCGGCGCAGGCTGCTGGTCGGCTGGATCGCGCCGCGCGGGATCGTGGTTGTCGCGGTCACCGGCGTGTTCGCGCCGGCACTGGCGAGGCAGGGCTACGCCGGCGCCGAAGCGCTGGTGCCGCTGGCCTTCGCCGTGGTCTTCGCCACCGTCGTCGCGCACGGCGCCACCGTGAAATGGCTGGGCCGCCGCCTTGGCCTCGCGGCGGGGCCGGAGCATGGCGTGCTGATCGTCGGCGCCACGCCGTGGTCGACGCATCTTGCGCAGGCGCTCCGCAACCTGGGGCTTCCGGTTCTTCTGGCCGATACCAACCCACACCACCTTGTCGCTGCCGAGGAGGCGGGGCTCGATACCTTCTGTGGCGAGATCCTCTCGGAACTTGCCGATCAGCGGCTGGACCTGACGCGTTTCGAGCATCTGGTCGCCGCGACGGACAACGATGCCTACAACGCGCTCGTGGCCTCACAGTTCGCGCCGGAACTCGGCACCAACCGCACGTTCCAGCTTGCTTCCCATCCCGAGGTGGAGCCGCAGGAGTTGCGCCAGGGCGCGCGAGGCCGGGAATTGATCAGTGCCGAGCTGGACAGCGACCAGCTCGACGCGCGACTTGCCGAGGGCTGGACTTTCGGCTGCCAGCGGATCGCCAAGGGCAAGGCGCCGGTCTGGAAGGAGGAAGACGCCACCGCCGTCGCCTGGATCTCGCCGGGCGGCGAGGTTCATTTCCGCTCGGCCGAGGCGAAGTTCGCGCCGGGCGATGGCGACGCCGTCCTTATTTTCGCCGCGCCCCGGCAGCGCGAACGGCTTCAGGATTGCGCCCGGCTGCGCAAGCGACGCGCGCGGAAGGAGGAAGCCGGCGGCTAACCGCTGCCGAACGCGTCCGGCAGCAGTTCCGCGATGGTTCGTACCGTCATGTCGCCTTCCCGACCCATATAGATGACCTCGGCGGAACCAGAGAACTCGCGGATCGCCTGGCGGCACTCGCCGCAGGGGCTGCAGGCCGAGGGCTCGTCGCGGCGGTTGAAGGCCACGACGGCGACGGCCGCGACGCGCAGGCCGGGGCCTTCGGCCCGGACGGCGGCGCCGATGGCATTGCGCTCGGCACAGACGCCGACCGGGTAGGAGACGTTCTCGACGTTGCAGCCGGTGTAGACGTTGCCTTGCTCGCTTAAAAGCGCGGCGCCGACGCGGAAGCCGGAATAGCGGGCATAGGCCTGCGCTGTCGCGGCGCGCGCCGCCTCAATAAGCTCCCGGTGCTTCTGTGTCAGGGCGGTCCCGCCCGTGTTGCCGTCCATGCCGAACCCCTCGTGCTGCCGTGCCAGGATAGCTCTCGCTGTTCTACTCGCCCAGGGTTTCGGACGGGCGCCCCGGCGGGCGGCCGTAATAGAGGAACACGAAGATTCCCAGCAGGATGATGGCGCCGCCGATGTACTGCGTCAGGTGCGGCGCCTCGTCCAGGATGATGTAGGCCAGGACCGACGCGCCAATGGGCTCCAGCAGCACCGCCATCGAGATGACGGACACGCCGAGCCATTTCACACTCCAGTTCAGCATGGAGTGGCCCAGCAGTGTCGGCCCGATGGCCATCAGCAGGAAATAGAACCAGTCGGTGGTCGGGTAGGCTGTCAACGCATAGCCGTTCGCCACGTCGTAGATCAGCAGTACGGCGGTGGCCATGCCATAGACGATGAAGGTGTAGACCATCAACGACAGACGCTGGCGCACCGACTGGCCGAACATGAAGTATCCCACCGCCAGCAGGGCCGCCAGGAGGGCCAGCGCGTCGCCCAGGAAGGCGTCGCCGCTGATTTGCAGGTCGCCCCAGCCGATCACCATGCTGCCGGCGATTGCCAGCAGGCCGCCGCCGATAGCACGCAACGCCAGCCGCTCGCCGAAGACGAGGAAGGCCCCGGCGAAGGCGAACAGCGGCTGCAGCGTGGCGAGGACGGTCGAGCTGGCCACGGTGGTCAGGTCCAGTGACTCGAACCAAGAGACGAAATGAAAGGCGAGGAACAGGCCGGAGACGAAACAGAACAGCCAGTCCCGCGCCTGCACCTGGCGGAGTTCCCGGCGATGAAACAGCAGGATGAATGGTGCCATCAGGGCCACGGTGAACAGCAGCCGGTAGGTTGCGGTAACCGCCGCCGGCGACGACGCCAAGCGTACTAGGATTGCCGAGCTGGAAATCGCCGCCACCGCCACGGCGACGCCGGCATAGGGCGTGACGGGCGGCGTGTCGCCAGCCGCCAGACCGTTCGCCGGGCCCTTTGCAAGAGGCGTGCGTGATTCGGGTCCATCCTGCTTCATCACTGGACTTCTCGCACGCACCGGTCGGGCCTGGGAAGCGAGACAATCGGCGGAATTGTCGCCGTCTGGATCCGACCAGAGCCCGTACCGCCGAATGACCCTCGAAACTAAGGCGTTTTACGAATAGCGTCGCTGTGGCATCGTCGCAGGCGAAGGAGGCCGCGCATGGTCACCTATGTAGGACAAGAAACGCTGAATCTCGGCATCGTGCTGGAACGCAGGCCGAGCGACCATCCCTGGCAGGATCATAGCTGGCACCCTGTCGGCGTCATCCCGCAGGCGCCGGAGGCCGATCCCAAGGTGGCGTGGCGGGAACTGTTACGCGACGGGGATGTCGTCCGCTTCCACGCCGGCACGCTTACGCTCAGCCTTTTCCGCAAGGAGACGGAGGGCTACCGGCTCAACCTGTCGCAGCATCCGCCGCGCATCTTCGTGATCGTCCGCCGGGACGAGGATCCCGACAGCCCGCACGAGCTTCGGCCGTTTCATGTAACGGCCTGCCCATACGAGGCGCAGGTTTATCTCGACAACGGCGAAGATTTGGTGGAGGCAGTGGCGATGCCCGAACTCGTGGTCGGCTGGGTCACCGATTTCGTCGAACGCAATCATGTCGAGCAGCCGTTCAAGAAGCGCAAGCGCCAGCCTCATGTCGGTGAGGAGCATCAGCCGTTCGAGCCGCCGGCCGACTCGCCGGTGCGCACGCCTTCACCGAAAGGGAGCCGGTCATGAGTGACGACGATAGCGGCGACGGCTTTCTCTCTCGTTGGGCTCGGCGCAAGCGCGAGGTTGAGCAGGAGTCTGCGGAGCGCCCCGCCAATACGGACGCCACCGCGCCCGCGCGCCCAGAGATGTCGGATGCGGAGCGGCAGCGGATCGTCGATGAGCTGCCCGATGTCGAGAGCTTGAGCGAGGAATCGGACTTCGCCGCCTTCATGCGTGAGGGTGTCCCTGACGAGTTGCGTCAGCGGGCCTTGCACCGGCTTTGGCGGTTGAACCCGGTGTTCGCGAACCTGGACGGCTTGAACGACTACGATCTCGATTATACCGACGCCGCGACGGTGGTGAAGAATCTGAAGAGCGCGTGGCAGGTGGGCCGCGGCTATCTTTCGCCGGAAGACGAGAGCGACACGGCGGCTGCGCCAACGGGAAACAGAGAACAATCGGAGGGCGAGTCGGATCAGCAAACCGCTGTCGAGCCGTTGCCGGAGCGGGGGGCTGAAACCGGCGCGGACGCTTTGAAAACTGCGGATGCTGCGAGCGGCGGCGATGATGCTGGTGCGGCGGAAGAAACATTATCTCCGCAGGCAACAGCGGAAAACCGGCCGCGTCCAAAGACCTCCGGGCAGGCCGCACGCCGTCGGTGGGGGTGAACGTGGATTCCACTGAGGGCGAGGCCCTGGAAATTTTATTGGTATTTTGAATATACCCTATGGGACCTGTTATATTTCATGTAGATATAAGGTGTCGCTGTATTTTTCTTTTTGGTTTCATGTGGATTGCGGTTTAGCGCGCCTTGCGCTCAAGTAACCCGACTCAATTTAGGGATTTTGGCCTTTCACCATTCAGTGCACTGGGTCTTGTATTCGTTGACAGATGCCTTCATGCAGCGTCTAATTCGAGGCAGAAGCATAAGAACAGCCCCCTAAAGGGGGTATGCCGCGCGAAAAAAATCGCGCTCGGTGGATATTATGCAGGAGAGGAGGCTTCGCTCTGTGACTGGTGCGGTGCCGTCGAACGATGTTCCCGAGGAAGATGCGCTAAGGGCGAACGTCTACGCACTCCTGGCGCAGTTGCTTGCCAGGGCGCCCGACGCGGCCCTGCTGGACCGCCTGCGCAATCTCGACGGCGACGACAGCGAGTTCGGAGAGACCGTGCGCACCCTTGCGCGGGTGGCACAGACCGCGACGCCGGAAGCGGTGGAGGAGGAATACTTCGACCTGTTCATCGGCATCGGCGAGAGCGAATTGAAGCCGTATGGCTCGTATTACCTGACGGGTTTCCTTAACGAAAAGCCGCTGGCGCGCCTGCGCCTCGACATGCGCCGCCTCGGTATTGCCCGGGCGGAAGGGATCAACGAGCCGGAAGATCACATCGCCGCCGTCTGCGAAATGATGGCCGGCCTTATCACCGGCGCGTTCAGCGAACCGGCGGGCCTGGCCGAGCAGCGTGCCTTCTATGAACAGCATCTCGGCAACTGGGCGCCGCGGTTCTTCGAGGATCTGGAGGCGGCCCAGCGGGCCTCGTTCTATATGCCGGTCGGCGCGCTCGGCCGGCTGTTCCTGGAGGTGGAGAACCAAGCATTCGACATGGCGGCCTAGCCGCCTGAAGCCTCCGGACCCGGCCGGGCGCCGACGTGGCGAAAGCGGCCAAGAAGCGAAGGAAGGAAGGTGACGTCATGAAGGACAAGGAAGCCAAGTCCAAAGCCAGGCGGGACTTCTTCCGCAAGGCTGGTCTCGGCGCCGGTGCGCTGGGCGCCGCGGCGGCCGGCTTGGGCGGCCGGTCGGCCGAGGCCGCTATCGACGGATCGGCGGGCAAGAAGACGAAGGGTTACCGCGAGACGGCGCACGTCAAGAAATACTACGAGCTGGCGCGCTTCTAGGGCGCAGCCGGCCATCCGTTTCGCGGACATAACAGACGATACAGATCGCAGGAGAGGTCGATGCTTACCAAAAAGGCGAAGGGGGCGGCGAAAAGCTCCCGGTTGTCGAAGGCGGCTGCCGGGGTTGCCGGCGGTGCCCTCGACCGCCGCAGCTTCCTGAAGCGCTCCGGCCTGACGATCGGCGGCGCGGCGGCGGCCTCCACGATGGACTTCGGCATGGTGCGCCAAGCCAGTGCGCAGGCCACCGCCGAGGCGAAGGTGGAGATTCGCAAGTCCGTCTGCACCCACTGCTCGGTGGGTTGCACGGTTTTGGCCGAGATGCGCGACGGTGTCTGGGTGGGACAGGAGCCGGGCTGGGACAGCCCGTTCAACCTGGGCACCCACTGCGCCAAGGGCGCCTCGGTGCGCGAGCACGCGCACGGCGAGCGCCGGCTGAAGACGCCGGTAAAGAAGGAAGGCGGCAAGTGGAAACAGGTTTCCTGGGAGCAGGCGATCAACGAGATCGGCGACAAGCTCCTTGAGATCCGCGAGCAGTCGGGACCGGATTCGGTGTACTGGCTTGGCTCGGCCAAGCACAGCAACGAACAGTCCTATCTGTTCCGCAAGTTCGCCGCATTCTGGGGATCGAACAATGTCGATCACCAGGCGCGCATCTGCCACTCGACGACCGTCGCGGGCGTGGCCAATACCTGGGGCTACGGCGCGATGACCAACAGCTACAACGACATCCACAATTCCCGCGCCATCTTCCTGATCGGCGGCAACCCCGCCGAGGCGCACCCGGTGTCGATGCAGCATCTGCTGAAGGCGAAAGAGCAGAATAATGCGCCGCTTATCGTGTGCGACCCGCGCTTCACGCGCACGGCCGCGCATGCCGACGAGTACGTGCGCTTCCGTCCCGGCACCGACGTGGCGCTGATCTGGGGCATTCTCTGGCACGTGTTCGAGAATGGCTGGGAGGATAAGGCGTATATCCGCCAGCGCGTCTGGGGCATGGACCAGATCCGCGAGGAAGTGCGGCAATGGACCCCGGACGAGTGTGAGCGGGTCACTGGCGTGCCCGGCTCGCAGGTCGAGCGCGTGGCGAGGACGCTAGCGAACAACCGGCCGTTTACCATCATCTGGTGTATGGGTGGTACGCAGCATCACTCGGCGAATAACAACACCCGCGCTTATTGCGTCCTGGGTCTGGCGCTTGGCGTTATTGGCCAGGAAGGCGGCGGCGCCAACATCTTCCGCGGCCACGACAACGTGCAGGGCGCAACCGACCTGGGCGTGCTGTGCCATACCCTGCCGGGCTACTACGGCCTCAGCGAGGGTGCCTGGAAGCACTGGGCGCGCGTCTGGGACGTCGACTACGAGTACCTGCTGAACCGCTTCCAGTCGAAGGAACTGATGGAATCGGCGGGCGTGCCGGTATCGCGTTGGTTTGACCTTGCACTCGAGGACAAGGACAACATAGATCAGCCGGACAATCTCCGCGCCATGATCTTCGACGGGCATGCGCCGAACTCGCAGACGCGCCTGCCGGACATGAAGAAGGCGATGGAGAAGCTTGACGTTCTCGTCGTCATCGATCCGTATCCGACGATGACTGCGGTGATGCAGGATCGCACCGACGGCGTTTACCTGCTGCCGGCAGCCACGCAGTTCGAGACCTACGGCTCCGTGACGGCCTCGAACCGCTCCCTTCAGTGGCGCGACAAGGTCTTCGAGCCGCTGTTCGAGAGCAGGCCGGATCAGGAGATTCTGTACCTCCTGGCCGAAAAGCTCGGCTTCGCGGATGAGTGCTTCAAGAATATTCAGATCAACGGCAAGGAGCCGCTGGTCGAGGATCTCACTCGCGAGTTCAACCGTGGCATGTGGACCATCGGCTACACTGGCCAATCGCCGGAACGCCTGAAGATGCACATGGTCAACCAGCACACCTTCAACCGCACGACGCTGCGGGCGCTGGGCGGCCCGGCCGATGGCGACTACTACGGCCTGCCGTGGCCGTGCTGGGGCAATGCCGAGATGAAGCATCCGGGTACGCCGGTGCTCTACGACACCTCGAAGCCGGTGGCCGAGGGCGGTTTGTGCTTCCGCGCCCGTTTCGGCGTGGAGCGCAATGGCGACAACCTGCTGGCCGAGGGCAGCTATCCCGTGGCCTCGGAGATCCGCGACGGCTATCCCGAGTTCACGATGGCAATGCTGAAGAAGCTCGGCTGGGACAAGGACCTGACCGAGGACGAGCGGGCCTCGATCGAGGCCGTCGCCGGCGACAAGACGAACTGGAAGACCGACCTTTCCGGCGGCATCCAGCGCGTCGCGATCAAACATGGCTGCGCTCCGTTCGGCAATGCCAAGGCCCGGGCGGTGGTCTGGAACTTCCCGGATCCGGTACCGATTCACCGTGAGCCGCTCTATGCGCCGAAGCGGGATCTGGTGGCGGATTATCCGACCTACGAGGACCGCCGGATGTATCGCTTGCCGATCCTTTACCGCTCGATCCAGGAGAAGGACTACAGCGGCGACTTCCCGCTGATCCTCACCTCGGGCCGTCTGGTCGAGTACGAGGGCGGCGGCGAGGAAACCCGGTCCAACCCGTGGCTGGCCGAGTTGCAGCAGGACATGTTCATCGAGATCCATCCCTACGATGCGAACACGCTGGGCGCCAAGGACGGCCAGATGGTCTGGGTGCACAGCCCTGAGGGCGCGCGCATCAAGGTGAAGGCCCTGGTGACCGAACGTGTCGGCCGCGGCGTCGTGTTCATGCCGTTCCACTTCGGCGGCTGGTGGATGGGCGAGTCCCAGCGGGACAAGTACCCGAAGGGGACGGACCCCTACGTCCTCGGCGAGGCGTCCAACACCGCGCAGACCTACGGGTATGACTCGGTGACCAACATGCAGGAAACCAAGACCACGCTATGCCGCGTCGAGGCGGCGTAAGCGGCCGAGGGAGAGTAAACCATGGCACGCATGAAGTTCCTCTGTGATGCCGAGCGCTGCATCGAGTGCAACGCCTGTGTCACGGCCTGTAAGAACGAGCACGAGGTGCCCTGGGGCGTGAACCGGCGGCGCGTCGTGACCATCAACGACGGCAAGCCCGGCGAGCGCTCGATCTCGGTCGCCTGCATGCACTGCTCGGACGCACCCTGCATGGCGGTGTGCCCGGTGGACTGCTTCTACGATACCGCGGAGGGTGTTGTCCTCTGGTCGAAGGACCTCTGCATCGGCTGCGGCTACTGCTTCTACGCCTGTCCATTCGGGGCGCCGCAGTATCCGCAGGCGGGCAATTTCGGTTCCCGCGGCAAGATGGACAAGTGCACCTTCTGTGCCGGCGGACCGGAGGAGGACAATTCCACCGTCGAGTATCAGAAGTACGGCTCGAACCGTCTGGCTGAGGGCAAGCTGCCGCTGTGCGCGGAGATGTGCTCGACCAAGGCGCTGCTGGCTGGCGACGGCGATACCGTGGCCGACATCTACCGCGAGCGTATCGTTGCCCGTGGCTTCGGCTCGGGCGCCTGGGGTTGGGGCACGGCCTACAGTTCGAAGGCCGGGTCCTGACACCCGCCATGACGCGTCGTCCCGCGCTTGACGGGACATGACCAAGGTCGAGGGGGCGGCGGTCTGCGCCGCCCCCGCTTCGACTGGGGATTTCCCCCGGCCTGACCACGCATACTGCGGGAACGGACCGGGGAGGGCCCTTCCTTCGGGCAAGCAACGGCAAGGCGGTATGGGTGGCAAGACACGACTGTTGACGGCGGTTGCATTGTCGGCGGCGATGTTGGCGATCGCCGGCTGCAACGAGCAGGAGCAGGGCCGCGTCCTTTACCACGATAAAGGAGTCTACCAGGGCGAGCCCGACTCGCCGCTGGCAGATGAGACGGTCGACACGCTTCGTCAGCGGGCGCTGAACCAGCGCGGCTGACGTTTGGCGGCGACCGCCTCGGCCGACGGCAGGTGTGCAACAACTGAAAAACAGGGACAAGCATGCGCGGAACGATACGGCAGGCGACGAGTAGCCGCTGTGGCCGGAGCTGGCTTTCGGCGCTGGTCCTGGCGATTCTCGTGGCCCTGACCTTGGGCCTGGGCGAGAGCGCGAGCGGTGGTTTGGATGCACTCGCGGCGACCGAGGGCGCGGACGTCCGACCGCCGGAGGCATCGGGCGGCAACGTTCCCGGACAGGCGCTCGGCAATACCTCGGACTCTCAGTTCTGGCGGGAAATCCGCCGGGGCATGGAGGGCACCGTTTCCATTCCCGACAAGAAGCTGGGCGTCCTGATCCAGTCGGAGGGCGAGAACTGGCGCGCCATCCGTAACGGGCCGCTGTCTCTTTACGGCTCCTGGCTGATGCTGGCGGTGATCGCCCTGCTGGCGCTGTTCTTTGCGCTCCGCGGGCGCGTCAAGATCGACCATGGCGTCAGCGGCCGGACGGTGCAGCGATTCGGGCTGGTGGATCGTTTCGCGCACTGGCTGACGGCGGTGAGCTTCATCCTGCTGGCGCTGACGGGCCTCAATGTGCTCTACGGCCGCTATGTTCTGCTGCCGGTTCTGGGACCCGAGATGTTCGCCGCGCTGACGCAGGCCGGAAAGTACGTGCACAACTTCATCGCCTTTGCCTTCATGCTGGGAATTGTCCTGATGTTCGTTCTGTGGGTGAAGGACAACGTCCCGAACGGCCGAGACCTCAAGTGGCTGGCGAAAGGCGGCGGCTTGTTCGGCGGAGGCCATCCCGAGGCGGAGAAGTTCAACGCCGGCCAGAAAATCATCTTCTGGGTCGTCATTCTTGGTGGTATCTCGGTAAGCCTGTCCGGTCTGGCCTTGCTGTTCCCTTACAGCTTTTCCTTCTTTTCTGGCACCTTTGCTGCGCTGAACATGCTGGGCGCGGACCTGCCCTCCAATCTGGCGCCGCTGCAGGAGCAGCAGCTCAATCAGATCTGGCACACCGTCGTCGCCATCGTGATGATCGCGGTCATCCTGGCCCACATCTACATCGGCTCCATCGGGATGCAGGGCGCCTTCGATGCGATGGGAACAGGCCGCGTGGACGAGAACTGGGCGCGAGAGCACCACTCCATCTGGTACGCGCGCCTCACCGGGCGCTCCGGGCGCGGCGCGTCCGGCCAGGCGGCGGAGTAGGCGTGAGCATGGCGGGCATAAGGGTGCAAAGGTGCCTCGCTGCCGGGCTGGCGCTGGCGGTCGCACTTGCGGGCGGTGCCATGGCGGCGCCGTCCGAGGAGGAGATCAAATCGCGCACGGCCGAGGAGTTCGGGGCCGAGGTGCTTCGGATGGAAGAGGCAAAGGTGGCGGGTCGCACGGCTTGGCTGGTGACCCTGATGCGCCACGGCGGCAACGACAACGCCGCCTTCAAGGTTGATACGGTTGCCATCGACGCCGAAACCGGTGAGCCGCTGCGCGGGCGGATTGGTGAGATCCCCGGAGCGGAAAACGTGAAGAGCATGCGCACGCAGATGATCGACAAGCGGCCGGAGGTGCTGCGCGGCCGCCCGTGGCGCTGAGAGGCCGGCCACTGGAAACTTCGGGACTATGCGGACCAATCGGACGACGGTGAATCGACGCACGCTGCTCGCGGTCCTGGTGCTAGCCGCTGGCACGCTCGGCGGCGTGCCGGCCGTGGATGCAGCCCACAAGGCTGTTGTCCGCGCCTTCGCCTATCACCCTGTCCCCACCGAAGCCGGCATCGCGGTCGTACCTTGGGACGACAGCCACGACAACCTCCGCATCAGGGGCGCATTCCAGGAAGCCCTGCAAGCGCGGGGCCGTCTACTCGACGCCGAGGGTGCGCTACTGCTTCGCTTCGAGGTCCTGGTCCGGCGGCTTGGACCGGCTGCGTCCGAGCCCTCCCTGGGCAGCGTATCCGGCGGCTCTGGCGGCGGTGTGACGGCGCAGTTCAACGTCTGGTCATCCACCGAGGATAGTCTGCTGACCGGCCTTCATGGCCGGGCAGGGCGGCGTTCGACAGTCCTCCAGCTTGAGGCCACGCTGCGCGAGCGGGGTGGCGAGCGGCGTGTCCTTTGGCGCGGCGAGGCGCAGACCGAGCTTGGCGACATGGGCCGGGCGGAGGCGGCCATGCGCGTCGTCCCGGCACTGGCCGCCCGGCTGGGGGAAAAACTGACAGCAACGACGGTGACGTTAACGCCATGACACCGCTCCGCGTCTTGCGCCCGATGCTGTTTGCAGCCGGTCTACTTGCTGCGGCCAGCGGCGGTGCGGCACAGGCGGAGATGGCCGGGCACGGCGGTTTCGTCAAAGGCGTCGATGTCTCGCCCGACGGGAAGCTCGTGCTGACCGCCAGTTTCGACTACACCCTGCGGCTCTGGGATCTCGACCGTCAGGTGCCGCTGGAGACCTTGAACGAGCACGAGGGGGCGGTGAACGACGTTGCCTTTCTGCCGGACGGTCGGCATGCCGTGTCGGTGGGCGATGACGGCACGATGCGCCTCTGGGATGCCGCCTATGGCAAGCAACTGCGCGTGTTCACCGGGCACCAGGGCAAGGTCGCGGCGGTGGCGGTCTCACCCGACGGCAATCTTGCCGCCTCGGCCGGCTGGGACCGTTCGGTACGGCTCTGGAATCTGGCGGAGAGGGCGCAACTTCGTGTGCTGGAAGGCCACAGCGATGTGGTGAACGACATCGCCTTCTCGCCCGACGGCGCGAAGCTGCTCAGCGGCAGCTACGACGGAACGGCGGTGCTGTGGCGCGTCGCGGACGGGAAGGAGCTGCGCCGCTTGACCGGCCACGGCCTTGGCATCAACGGCATCGCATTCACACCCGATGGTCGCTACGCGCTCACCACCGGCGTCGACCAGTCGTTGCGGCTTTGGAACCTGGCAAGCGGCGAGACGCTTGAAAGCTTTCTTGGTCATGACGGTCCGGTCGGCCCGATCGCCGTCGCGCCGGATGGCAGGCTTGCGGCCACCGGCGGCGTCGATGGCACGATCCGCCTTTGGGACCTGGAGGCCGGGGAGGAAAAGCTGATCCTGCCGGGTCATGCGCGGCCGGTATGGTCGCTCGCATTTGGGCCGGAGGGAGAGATGCTGGTCTCCGGCGGGGCGGATCAGGTGGCCCGCGTCTGGAATGTCAGGACCGGGCAGGAGATCGGCGTAACTGGCGACCGGCCGCTGCGCGCGTCCATTCCCGAGCCGCGGAGCCGGGGCGCCAGGCTGTTCCGCAAGTGCGCGGCGTGCCATACCTTGACCGAGGATGGCGGCAACCGCGCGGGGCCGACGCTGCATGACGTTTTCGGCCGCAGGGCCGGCAGCGTGCCGGGCTACAAATATTCGAAGGCATTGGCCGACAGCGATATCGTTTGGACGGAAGAGACCGTGTCGAGATTGTTCGAGGTTGGCCCGCATGAGTTGACACCGGGCTCGAAGATGCCGTTGCAGCGCATGCCGGACGCGGATGACCGCCGCGCGCTGGTGCAATACCTGAAACGCCATGCCGAGCCGGGCGGGCAGTGAATGCGCAAGTTGAGGAGACGAAGCGGATGAGAGCGTTCCTGGCGGCCATTGCGGCCGTGATCGTGATTTCCGTGGCGGCCGGGGTCATCCTGAACGCCACGGACAGGACCACCGGACAGAAGTACGCCACCGACTCGGTGCGGCTGAACTAAGGCTTGTGCGTGGGATGGTGACTTAGGGGGTGAGCACACGACAGTCGCTTCCCTCGCGCGGCGAATTGCAGAGCCTGAACCCCGACCGACCCTTGTCCACCGAGGTCCGTCGATGGCATCGAAACGCCTGCTCGTCATCGCCCACGTGCCGTCGCCGAACACGCAGCGGCTGTGCGAGGCCGTGTTGCGCGGGGCGCGGGCGGAGGAGATCGAGGATGTCGAGACGGTCCATCGCCCGCCGCTGGAAGCGGGGCCCGAGGATGTGCTGGCGGCGGACGCCATCATCCTCGGCACCACCGAGAACCTTGGCTATATGAGCGGCGCGCTGAAGGACTTCTTCGACCGCAGCTACTACCCCTGCCTGGAACGCACCCAGGGCCTTCCCTACGCGCTTTACATCCGCGCGGGCCAGGACGGCACCGGGACGAGGCGCGCTGTGGAAAGCATCGTCACCGGCCTGCGCTGGCGCGCCGCCCAGGACCCGCTGATCTGTCGCGGCGAGTTCCGCGAGGACTTCGTCCAGCAGTGCGAGGAACTGGGGATGTATATGGCCGCCGGGCTGGATGCCGGCGTGATTTGAACCTTCTCTCTGAACTCAGTCGCCAGCCCCATTCGCCCTCAGATACGCCGCAATCTCCCCCGCGCCGAACATCTCGGCGGCCTGGAGGGCCGTCCAGCCGTCGTTGGCCCTGGCGTTCACGTCGGCGCCGGCGTTGACCAGGGTGCGGACGGCATTCAGGGCGCCTCGGTTGGCGGCCAGCATCAGGGCGGTGTTGCCGGTGCCCGGCTCGCGCGCCTCCACCTTCGCACCGGCGTCCAGGAGGGTACGGATCACCTCGGCGTCGCCGGTCATCGCCGCGCTGATAAGTGGCGGGCGGCCGGCGCGGCCGGGCTGGTCCGGATCCGCGCCCTCGTCCAGCAGACGCTTCACCAAGCCCGCGCGGGCGAGGACGGCAGCGCGGTCCAGCGGCGTGTCGCCCCTTTCACTGCGGAGATCGAGCGGCGCGCCGGCGTCGATCAGGCGGTGCGCAATCTCGGACTGTCCATTCTCGGCGGCGATATGAAGGGGCGTGCGGCCCGTATCGTCGGTCGCATCGGGCGCGGCATCGGCTTTCAGCAACAGGTCGACCGCGGCGATGTTGCCGACCTTGGTCGCGAGGCTGAGTGCGGTCATCCCGTCCTGGGTCGAGCGCGCGTTCACCTTGGCGCCTGCGACGATCAGCTCGGAAACGACGGCGATCGCTTCCGGATTCGACGCTGCCGCCAGCAGCGGGGTGTTGCCAGTACGGTTGTCACGGGCCTCCGGATCGGCCTTGGCGTCGAGGAGGACGGCAATCGCGGGGCGATGGCCTTCGTGTGCGGCCCACCACAGCGGCGTCGCGTCGCGCAGCGTACCGCGCGCATCCACCTCCGCCCCGGCGTCCAGCAGCTTGCCCGCGATGTCTGGCTTGTTGGCGTAGGCCGCGAGATGAAGCGCGGTCCAGCCTGTCTCGGCGCGCGTTGCCCCCACCTTGGAGCCTGCGTCGAGAAGGCGCGCCACGACCTCGCCGTGTCCAGCCCCGGTGGCCAGCATCAGCGGTGTGTGCCCGCGCGGCCCCCGGATCTCGGTGTCGGCGCCAGCCGCGAGCGCGCTTTCGAGGGCGCGCGTATTCCCGGACAGGGCAGCTTGCAACAGCGCCTGACCCGCCTCCTCTGGTTCTTCAGCCTGCGCGGCCCGCGATTCGGTGCCGGCCAGAGTCTGGGGCGCGGCCAGGAGGATTGCTGCAAGGAGGGCAAGGGACAGGCGTCTCATGCCTTCGAGGGTACGCCGAACGGGGCGGCTACGTCACCAGTGCGAATGCCAGGCGATGGTTCCGGGCCAAGAGAAGCGGCGCCTTACCAACGACGCCGGCGGAGGATGTACTCCGTGAGGCGCTGTGCCAACAGGGCCATCGTCTCGTTGGCGAATGGACCGTTGCTGCGGCCGGGGGCGGCTTCGAATTCCCGCTGCAGCACCAGGGCTTGCAGGCGTGCGCCGTGATGCGAATCGGGCGTGACGGCGGCCATGCGGCTTTCGATCTCCGACATGCGGGACTCGTCGGCCTCCAAGGCGCGCTGGAGATGGTCCGCCACATCGCTGCGTGCGCCTTCGAAGGCGTCGAACTCCTCGCGATGGAGCCGATATGCCTCTCCCGCCTCGCGCCACGCCCGGTAGAGGCGCTGCAATTCCGCGTCGTTCGGTCGAAGGCGTCCAGTCAGCCAGCGAAACATTGGGGTCCGCCTGTAGGCGAGGTGGAAGGGCCGCTCCGGCGTGGCGTGATGCGTTCATCGCGTCGGTTGAGTGTGCCAAGCCTTCCTACACATTATTGTATTCTTTTGATGCGCACAAGTGCAGATCATGCGCACTTCAAGTTGTGCGCATGGTTGCGTTTTCCGCGCACGCGTCTAGCCTGCGGCCATGTCGCTCACGCCGGAACAGTGCCGCGCCGCGCGGGTCTTTCTGCGGATCAGCCAGAAGCAGCTGGCCGATGCCGCCGGTGTCAGCGTGCGCACGATCAGTCACTTCGAGGCGGGCGACCGCACGCCTGTCCGCGCCACCGTCGCCGCCCTGCGGCGCGCCCTGGAAGACGCCGGCATCGAGTTTCTCGACGGCGATTCGCCGGGGCTGCGCCTGCACTCACGCGCGCGGACCGGACGTTGAGCGGCGCGCGAACCGTATTCCGCCTTGCCCGGCGGTACCGTCACGGCGCATGATCCGGACACGACGGTAAGCACGTAGCGAAACCGGGGGGAGATGACGGTCCTCAAGAGCGCGATCGACACCCGCGCACCGGCGTTCCAGGAAAACCGGGCGGCCATGCAGGCGCTGGTCGACGACCTTCGCGATACGGTCGCGCGGATCAAAGAAGGCGGCGGCGAGAAGGCGCGGCTAAAGCATCTGGCGCGCGGCAAGATGCTTCCGCGCGAACGGGTGCGCGGGCTGCTGGACGAAGGCGCGCCGTTCCTCGAACTCTCGCAGCTTGCGGCCTACGGCATGTACGACGACGAGGTGCCTTCGGCGGGCATCGTCACCGGCATCGGCCGCGTCGCCGGGCGGGAGTGCGTCATCGTCGCCAACGACGCGACGGTGAAGGGCGGCACCTATTATCCCATCACGGTGAAGAAGCACCTGCGCGCGCAGGAAGTGGCGCGGCAGAACCGCCTGCCGTGCATCTATCTGGTCGATTCGGGCGGCGCCAACCTGCCGAACCAGGACGAGGTATTCCCCGACCGCGACCACTTCGGCCGCATCTTTTACAATCAGGCCAACATGTCCGCCGAGGGCATCCCGCAGATTGCCTCTGTGATGGGAAGCTGCACCGCCGGCGGCGCCTATGTCCCCGCCATGTCGGACGAGGCCGTGATCGTGCGCAACCAGGGCACCATCTTCCTGGGCGGCCCGCCGCTGGTGAAGGCGGCAACGGGGGAGCAGGTTTCGGCCGAGGAACTGGGCGGCGCCGAGGTCCACACCCGCATTTCCGGCGTGGCTGACCACATGGCGCACGACGACGCCCACGCGCTGGCCATCGTGCGGCGCATCGTCGGCAACCTGAACCGGCCGAAGCGGCACGGGCTGGAACTGCGCACCCCGCGCGAGCCGGCCTACGACCCGGCGGAGATCTACGGCATCGTCCCGCGCGACCTGAAGACGCCCTACGACGCGCGCGAGGTCATCGCCCGCCTCGTGGACGCCAGCGAGTTCGACGAGTTCAAGCACAATTACGGCGGCACCCTGGTGTGTGGCTTCGCGCATCTGCACGGCTATCCGGTCGCCATCCTGGCCAACAACGGCATCCTGTTCTCGGAATCGGCGCTCAAGGGCGCGCATTTCATTGAGCTGGCAAATCAGCGGGGCATTCCGTTGATTTTCCTGCAAAACATATCCGGCTTCATGGTCGGCAAGAAGTACGAGGCCGGTGGCATCGCCCGCGACGGCGCCAAGCTCGTGACGGCAGTGGCGACGGCTAGTGTGCCGAAGTTCACCGTGGTGCTGGGCGGCAGTTTCGGCGCCGGCAACTATGCCATGTGCGGCCGGGCCTACGCGCCGCGCTTCCTGTGGATGTGGCCGAACGCCCGAATCTCCGTCATGGGCGGCGAGCAGGCGGCGACCGTGTTGGCGACCATCCGCCGCGACGCCATGGAGGCGCGCGGACAAAGCTGGCCCGAGGAGGAGGAGGCCGCGTTCAGGCAGCCGATCCTCGACCAGTACGAGCACCAGGGCCACCCGACCTATGCCAGTGCCCGCCTGTGGGACGACGGCGTCATCGACCCCGCCGACACCCGCATGGCGCTGGCCCTCGGCATATCCGCCGCCCTGAACGCGCCGGTCGAGCCGACGCGCGGCCCCGTCTTTCGGATGTGAGGAATGCCATGGACCGACCGCTGTTTCTTGAGGAGATCGACGAGGAGGGCGTCGCGCACATCGCGTTGACGCGTCCCGACAAGCACAACGCCTTCAATGCCGAGCTGATCGCCGAGCTGACCTCGGCGCTGCAGGGCCTGGACGACGATCCCAGGGTGCGCTGTCTCGCGCTGACGTCGGAGGGGCAGTCGTTCTCCGCCGGGGCCGATCTCGCCTGGATGAAGTCGATGGCGGACGCCAGCGAGGAGGACAACCTGCATGACGCCCGCGCGCTGGCGGGATTGGCCGAGACCCTGGACGCCTTCTCGAAGCCGACCGTGGCGCTGGTGCAAGGCGCGGCCATCGGCGGCGGCATGGGCTTGGTCGCCTGCTGCGACATCGCGGTCGCGGCGCAGAGCGCGTTCTTCGCGTTGAGCGAGGTGCGCCTGGGCCTGATCCCGGCGGTGATCCAGCCCTATGTCGTCTCCGCCATCGGCCATCGCGCCACGCGCTATTATACGCTGACCGGCGAGCGCTTCGAGGCGGCGGTGGCGCTGCGCCTGGGCCTTGTCCACAAGGTGGTGCCGGACGACGACTTGCAGGCCGCCGGGCGCAAGATCGTCGACTCGGTTTTGAAGGGTGGGCCCTACGCGCAGGGAGAGGCGAAGTCCCAACTTCGCGCCCTGCGTGGCTATATGGGAACGCCGGAGGCCAGGGAGGACGCCGCCCACCGCATCGCCCGCCTGCGCGTCGGTGACGAGGGGCAGGAGGGCATTGCCGCGTTCCTGGAGAAGCGCAAGCCGTGGTGGCAGGCGGATTGATGTTCACCAGCCTCCTGATCGCCAACCGGGGTGAGATCGCCTGCCGCATCATCCGCACCGCGCGGCGCATGGGGCTGCGTACGATTGCCGTCTACTCCGACGCCGACCGCGAGGCGCTGCACGTCGAGTTGGCGGACGAGGCCTGGCGCCTCGGCCCGGCGCCGGCGGTCGAAAGCTACCTGAACCAGAACGCGCTATTGGCCGTCATCAAGGCGAGCGGGGCCGAGGCGGTGCATCCCGGCTATGGCTTCCTGGCCGAGAACGCTGACTTTGCCGAGGCCGTCGCCGGTGCCGGCTCGGTTTTCGTCGGGCCGCCGCCGGACGCCGTGCGGGCCATGGGCTCCAAGGCGGCGGCGAAGGCGTTGATGCACAAGGCGGGCGTGCCGCTGGTCCCCGGCTACCACGGCGATGCGCAGGACACGGAGACGCTGGCGCGCGAGGCCGAGGCCGTGGGCTATCCGCTGCTCATCAAGGCCTCCGCTGGCGGTGGCGGCAAGGGCATGCGCGCGGTCGAGCGGCCGGCCGATTTCGCCGAGGCGCTGGCTGGCGCGCAGCGGGAGGCCAGCGCCAGCTTCGGCGACGCCCGTGTTCTGCTGGAAAAGTATCTTCAGCGTCCGCGCCATATCGAGGTGCAGGTCTTTGCCGACACGCATGGCAACACCGTCCACATGTTCGAGCGCGACTGCTCCCTGCAACGCCGCCACCAGAAGGTGGTGGAAGAGGCGCCGGCCCCCGGCATGGACCCGGCCCGGCGCGCGGAAATGGGGGCGGCCGCCGTCGCCGCGGCCGAGGCCATCGGCTATGTCGGGGCCGGGACGGTGGAGTTCATCGCCGAGGGAAACGCTTTCTATTTCATGGAGATGAATACGCGTCTCCAAGTCGAGCATCCGGTGACGGAGGCGGTAACAGGCCTCGACCTCGTCGAGTGGCAGCTTCGCGTCGCGGCGGGCGAGGTGCTGCCCTGGCGGCAGGATGACCTGAGCCTCGACGGACACGCGGTGGAGGTGCGGCTTTACGCGGAGGATCCTGGCCGCGATTTCCTGCCGGCCACCGGGCGGCTGGACCACCTGCGGCTGCCGGACGGCCTGCCGGGCGTGCGGGTGGACTCCGGCGTGCAGGCCGGCGACGCGGTAACGCCGAACTACGATCCGATGCTGGCGAAGATCATCGCGCATGGTGCCAACCGCCCGGCGGCGCTACGGCGGCTGCGCCATGCCCTGGAGCAGACGGGCGTCGGCGGCGTGACGACCAATCTGGCATTCCTATGCGACTTGCTGGACCATCCCGAGGTGCGGGCGGGCGGCGCGGATACCGGCCTCATCGGCCGGGCGCGCGCCGACCTCATTGCCGCGGGCGAGGCGCTGCCCGAGGGTGCGCTGGCACTCGCGGCGCTGGCGGAGCTTGAGCGCCGGCGGGCGGAGGTTGCGGTCGAGGCGGCGGAGTCGGGCGACCCGCATTCGCCCTGGCACACGACGACGGGCTGGCGCCTCAACGTGGAGACCCACCTGGACCTGCGGTTCGCGGTCCGCGAGGTGGAGCAGGTCGTGCGTGTGCGCTATCGCCCCGAGGCCTACCTTCTGGATCTGCCCTCCGGCAGCGTGGACGCGCGCGGGCACTTGGCGGACGATGGCACGTTGGATGCCGAGATCGGCGGCCGCAGGCTGCGTGGCGCGGTGGTCAGGCGCGGGCACGATCTCACGGTCCTACTGGGTCCGCGTGCCTACAGGTTGATCCGCCTGCAACCCCTAGCAGGGGCGGAGTCGGATGCGGGTGTCGATGGCACGCTGACGGCGCCGATGCCGGGCAAGATCACCAAGGTCGCCGTCGAGGCCGGGGCCGAGGTGGATGCGGGCGCAACCCTGATGGTGCTGGAGGCGATGAAGATGGAACACACCATCGTGGCCCCGGCGCAGGGCCGGGTGGCGGAGGTGCGTTATCGCATGGGAGACCAAGTGGAGGAGGGCACGGAGCTTCTGGTGTTCGAGGTGGCGGCGGAAAAGGAGGCGGGTGCGGCATGACCCTCCCGTCCCGCGTCACGGTGGTCGAGGTCGGCCCGCGCGACGGTCTGCAGAACGAGGCGCGGCCGGTTTCCGTCGACGATCGGGTGGAACTGATCGAGTCGCTGGCTGCCGCCGGGCTGCTGGTAGTAGAGGCGGGGGCCTTCGTCTCGCCAAAGTGGGTCCCGCAGATGGCCGGCAGCGACGAGGTGCTGGGCCGGCTTACACGGCGGCCGGGCGTGCGCTATCCGGTCCTGGTGCCGAACATGAAGGGGTATGAGCGCGCCCGCGCGGCCGGGGCGGACGAGATCGCGGTGTTCGGGGCGGCCTCCGAGACCTTCTCGCAAAGGAACATCAACTGCTCCATCGCCGAAAGCCTGGAGCGCTTCGCCCCTGTCGCGGAGCAAGCCGGCGCGGACGGCGTGCGCGTGCGCGGCTACGTCTCGTGCGTCCTCGGCTGTCCTTACGAAGGCCCGGTGGAACCAGATAAGGTGGCGGAGGTGTCCGCGCGACTGTTCGAGATGGGCTGCGCCGAGATTTCATTGGGCGATACCATCGGCGTCGGTACGCCGGGCAAGGCGCGCGCGATGCTGGACACGGTCGCCGGGCACGTTCCGATGGAGCGACTCGCCGTGCATTTCCACGACACTTACGGGCAGGCGCTAGCGAACGTGCTGGCTTGTCTGGAAATGGGCGTGGCGACGGTCGATTCGGCCGTGGCGGGGCTTGGCGGCTGTCCCTACGCCAAGGGAGCCAGCGGGAACCTCGCCACCGAGGATTTGCTCTACATGCTGCGCGGCCTGGGCATAGAGACCGGCGTCGACCTCGATTCGGTTGCGGCCGCCGGGCGAGTCATCTCCGATCGTTTGGGGCGGCAGCCTGCGTCCAAGGTCGCCCAGGCGCTTGCGGCCCGCAGCGGGTGACTCGACTCACACGCCCGGCGGATTTATCTCGCAACGCGATATGACCTTGCACCTCATCAAGCTTTGCGTGGGCTGCGAATCGGTCGAGAGCCTCACCGAATCGCAGCGTCGGCAGGCCGCCCGGGCCGAGCGGGAACTGGGCCGGCGATTCGCCTGGCACACGACCCGCATGGTGCCCAAGCGCATGGACGAGCTGTTGGACGGCGGCTCGCTCTATTGGGTCATCAAGGGACAGGTCCGCGCGCGTGAGCGGCTGCTCGACGTGCGCGAAATCGTCGACGAAGAAGGCCGACGCGCCTGTGTCCTCGAACTCGACCCCGAGGTGGTACGGGTGCAGCCGCGCAATCACCGCCCGTTTCAGGGCTGGCGCTATTTGCAGCCGGAGAAGGCGCCGCCCGACCTTGCCGACGCACCCGAAGGCGTGGAGGAGATGCCGGACTGGATGGTCGCGGAACTGAAGGAGCTTGGCCTGCTGTAGAGCGCCGCTCAGCCCGGCTGTAACAAAAAATGCAAATCAGGTCTGGACAGAACTGAGTCCATCGCATATATCACCGCTCACCGACGGACGGCGGCGCCGTTCACCGGTCACCAGACAACGAGGCCACGGGCGACGATCCCGGACATGAATTACCGGGATTGAAACGCTGCGGCGGCTTCGATATAGTCTACAGCCCTTGTCGCCGAGCATCGGCGCTAGGGTTTCGCGAAA
This sequence comes from Ferruginivarius sediminum, assembly GCF_003344765.1. Lineage (GTDB taxonomy): Bacteria > Pseudomonadota > Alphaproteobacteria > Kiloniellales > Rhodovibrionaceae > Ferruginivarius > Ferruginivarius sediminum. The sequence goes on from NZ_QPMH01000004.1 coordinate 308,702, forward strand.
ACCGGTAAGGTTTCCGTGAGGGCACATACAGCCCCGGTTGCTGTGTGCCGTGCTCTTTGACATTGTGGTTATGGGAAGGGATGCGCGGGCGGCGGTCCTGGTTTGGCTAGGTTGCCTTTGTTGGGTGGTCTGGCGTGTTGACTGGGATCTGTTTGTCTGCAG
>NZ_QPMH01000040.1 GCF_003344765.1 Ferruginivarius sediminum
TCGCCATTGTCGCCGTCATGCGCAAGATGATCACCATCCTCAACGCCATGCTTCGCGACAACACGCCCTGGCAGCCAAAAGCGGCATGATGAAAGACAGTTGCTCACCCCTCCCCCTTCGCCAGATTCCGTAACTCGTACAGCAGGTCCAGCGCCTGCTTCGGTGTCAGTTCGTCGGGGTTCACCGCGCGCAGGCGTTCCTCTGCCTCGCTCGGTCCCGTTTCCGCCGCGCCCGTGTCGGCCGGCTTCGCCTGCACGGCGGCGAAGAGCGGGAGGTCATCGGCAAGGCGGCTGAGGGTGCCGGCCTGTTCGCCCTGTTCCAGGGTTTCCAGCACCTCTTCCGCGCGCTTGACGGCGGCGGGCGGCAAGCCGGCCAGCTTGGCGACGTGGATGCCGTAGGAGCGGTCGGCCGCGCCCGCGCCGACCTCGTGCAGAAAGACCACCTCGCCCTGCCACTCCTTCACCCGCATGGTGTGGCAGGTGAGCGATGACAGCCGCCCCGCGAGGCTGGTCAGTTCGTGGTAGTGCGTGGCGAAGAGCGCGCGGCAGCGGTTCATGTCGTGCAGGTGCTCGACGCACGCCCAGGCGATGGAGAGGCCGTCGAAGGTGGCCGTGCCGCGCCCGATCTCGTCCAGGATGACCAGCGCGCGCGGCCCCGCCTGGTTCAGGATGGCCGCCGCCTCCACCATCTCCACCATGAAGGTGGAGCGCCCGCGCGCCAGGTCGTCGGCCGCGCCTACGCGGCTGAACAGGCGGTCCACGACGCCGATGGCGGCACTTTCGGCCGGCACGTAGCTGCCCATCTGCGCCAGCACGGCAATCAGCGCGTTCTGCCGCAGGAAGGTGGACTTGCCCGCCATGTTGGGCCCGGTGACGAGCCACAAACGGCTTTCCGCGCCCAGGTCGCAGTCGTTGGCCACGAACGGCCCGGCGTCCTCGGCCCGCAGCGCCTGCTCCACCACCGGATGGCGGCCCTGGCGGATGTCGAAGGCGGTGGAATCGTCCACGTGCGGCCGGCACCAGCCGTCGACCGCCGCAAGCTCCGCCAGCCCCGCCGCCACGTCCAGTTCCGCCAGCGCGCGGGCGGCCAGGTCGATTTCCGCCGCGCGGGCCGTCGCCTCGCCGACGAGATCGCTGAAAAGCTGCTGTTCCACCGCCAGCGCCTTCTCCCCGGCGGAGGCGATCTTGCGCTCCAGCTCCGACAGCTCGACCGTGGTGTAGCGCACGGCGCTGGCCAGCGTCTGGCGGTGGATGAAGGTGCCGTCGTTCTGCAGCGTCTCGGCCTGCTTCGGCGAGACCTCGACGTAGTAGCCCAGGACGTTGTTGTGCCGGATCTTCAGCGCGTTGACGCCGGTCTTCTGGACGTACTGCGCCTGCAGGTTCGCGATCAGCCGGCGGCTCTCGTCGCGCAGGCCGCGCAGTTCGTCCAGCTCGGGGGTGTAGCCCTTGGCGATGAAGCCGCCGTCGCGCGTCAAGGCCGGCAGGTCGGGGGCAAGTGCGCGGGTCAGGCGATCCACCAGGGTGTCGTGAAATCCGAGGTCCGTGGCCGCCTGCTGCAACAGTTCCGGCGGCGCCTCCACCGGCTGACCGCCGTCGCTGCCCAGCAGCACGCCCTTCAGCACCGCCGCCTGCCCCAGCCCGTCGCGCAACGCCGCGAGGTCGCGCGGGCCGCCGCGCCCGACGGTGAGGCGGGAGAGCGCGCGCTCCACATCCGGGGTCCGGCGCAGCCGCTCGCGCAGCTCGGCCCGCAGACCTTCGCCGTCCACCAGATAGCCGACGGCGTCGTGGCGCGCGCCGATGGCCGCCGGATCGGTCAGCGGCGCGGCAAGACGCTGGGCCAGCAGGCGTGCGCCCGGGCCGCTCACCGTCCGGTCGATGGCCGCCAGCAGCGACCCCTGCCGCCCGCCGGTCAGCGCCTGCGTCAGTTCCAGGTTGCGGCGGGTGGCGGTGTCGATCTCCATCACCGCGTCGGGCCGAATCCGCCGGGGCGGGCGCAGGTGCGGCAGGCTGCCCTTCTGCGTCAGCGCGACGTAGTCCACCAGCGCGCCACAGGCCGCCAGCTCGCCCCGGCCGAAGCTGCCGAAGGCATCCAGCGCCTTGACGCCGTAGACCTCCTCCAGCCGCTTCTGCGCGTTGGCGCTGTCGAAGCGCGCGGAGGGCAGCGGCGAAAGCACCGTCTTCCACTGATTCAGCGTCTCCCACAGCGATTCGCGCTGCAGCAGCCGCTCGGGCAGCAGGATCTCGCCGGGCGACAGCCGGGCCAGCGCGGCGGGAAGGCCGCCGGGGTCCGCCGACTGCACCTGGAAGTCGCCGGTGGAGACGTCGACCCACGCCAGCCCCAGCCCGCCGCCCGCCTCCGCCAGCGCAACGAGATAGTTGTGCGCGCGGGCATCGAGAAGCTCGTCCTCCGTCAGCGTGCCGGGCGTGACCACACGCACCACGTCGCGCTTCACCACGGCCTTGTGGCCGCCGCGCTTTTTCGCCGCCGCCGGGTCCTCCATCTGCTCGCCGATGGCGACCTTGTAGCCGGCGCGGATCAGGCGGGCCAGATAGGCCTCCGCCGCGTGGACGGGGACGCCCGCCATCGGGATGTCCTCGCCCTGGTGCTGTCCTCGTTTCGTCAGCGTAATGTCCAGCGCCTCGGCGGCCTTCACGGCGTCGTCGAAGAACAATTCGTAGAAATCGCCCATCCGGTAGAACAGCAGGCACTCCGGATGCAGGCGCTTCACCTCAAGGTACTGCGCCATCATCGGGGTGGTCGCCGGGGTTGCGGCTTGGGGCGGGCCGGCGTCGGGCGCGGTGGCTGCTTGGCTGCTGTCGGGCACGGGCACTTCGCGGGTTGCGTTGTTCGGCTGCTGGCGAAAGCGGCCGGGAGAATAACACGCAACGAGGCCGGGCAAAGACCGCGCTTCGACATTGGGTGCGACCCACCCCTGACATCCACCGCAAACTCTGGCCAAGTTTGGCGTAAGCGGTTAAAAGACCCCGCGGCGAACCTGATGGCGAAATAGAGAGGCACTTGTGGCCGACGAGACGCAGCAGAGCGCCTACGGCAAACATCCCGAGCACGCGCACACGATCGAGGTGGTCGGCTGGTTCGAGGACCGCCGGACCTTCGCAGATGCGGTGAAAGCCCTGCTCTCCCATGGGTTCGAGCGCTCGGACCTGTCCGTTCTGGATACGCACGAATCCTTGTCGGCCGCCGATTCGCCGCGCGAGGCGTTCAAGGAGACCGTCAGCGGTATGATCCAGGAAATTAACTACATCGGCCCAATCGCCGCGGCCGGGTTCATCGCGGTCGCCACCGGACCGATCGGTGCGCTGATCTCGGGCGCCGTCGCCGCCGGCCTGACCGGCTATGCCGTCTCGGACATCCTGCACGAGGTGCGCGCGACGCCGCAGACCGAAGCCTTCGCCCGCGCCGCCGAGCACGGCGCCATCCTGCTGTGGGTCCGCGCCGAGACGCCGGAAACGCAGGAAAAGGCTGTGACAAGCCTTCAGGATCATGGCGCCAAGGACGTCCATACCCACGAGCGCCCGGTCGACACCGGCACGGACGAAGACGAAGCGGGCAGCTAGGTCACGTACCTTTTCGGCCGCAACCGGCAAATACTCCGCTTCGAACCATCTGCGGTTATAGTAGGGAAGATTTGGTGGAGCCGAGGGGAGTCGAACCCCTGACCTCCAGAGTGCGATTCTGGCGCTCTCCCAACTGAGCTACGGCCCCACCGGTCGAAAGGACACCCGGAAGTTGGGAACGCTCCGGGCGGCGGACAAGGGCCGGCGGCGCGTTCCCGCGTGGCCCCTGTCGGGCGCGGCGGACTATGCGAAGCCGGCCCTCCCTTGTCAAGCACGCGTCGAAGCAATTTCCTGCCCGCAGTCTCCGATATAAAAACGGCAAGATGTTGGCGCCGCTCCCGGCTTGAGTCGCCGGGACGCGGCGGCTAGGGTACGGCTCGATTTCGCCCCGGCGCGACTGGCAGTCCGCCGGTGCGCCACGCCTGCGAGGGATCCGCTGCATGGCCACTGTTCTCGTCCCGCTGCTTAACGTCGCCTCGATTGCGATCGAACTCTACACCTGGGCAATCATCCTTTCCGCCATCCTCAGCTGGCTGATCGCCTTCGACGTGGTGAACACCTCCAACCGCTTCGTCTATACGATCGTCGATTTCCTCTGGCGGATCACCGAGCCGGCGCTGCGGCCCATCCGGCAGTTCATGCCGAACCTCGGCGGCATCGACATCTCGCCCATCATCCTGATTCTGGGTCTTTTCTTCGTGCAGAGCGTCCTTGCCAACTTCGCGCGCCAGCTTGCCATGAGCGGCGGTTACTAGGAGGCGGTTGGCGCGGCCATGACCGGGCGGCCCTGGCAGCCGCGCGACGGCGGGCTCAGGCTCGACATCCGCCTGCAACCGGGCGCCAGCACGAACCGTATCGACGGTGTCGAAGCGCTTGCCGACGGCAGCCTCGTCCTCAAGGTCCGCGTCGGCGCGCCGCCCGAGGGCGGCAAGGCGAACGCGGCGCTCGTGAAGCTGCTCTCCAAGCGCTGGAAGCTGGCGAAGTCCGATGTCGAGATCGTCGCCGGCGAGACGAGCCGCCGCAAGACGCTCTTCCTCCACGGCGATCCGGAGGAACTTGCTGCCCGCCTGGCGGCCGACCTGGACTGACGGCGACCGGAACTGACGGCGACTGGAACTGACGGCGACTGGGATTGACGGTTTTCGAGACGATCCCGTCGGTGCCAGAGTGTTCCGCGGCGGTTTCGGACGGGTCACGCGTTCCGCCGGTCGCCAGACTCGCCGCACCTTGGACACGGGCGAAACGAGAATACAAGGGGAGCGATAATGAGCCAGGCCTCCACCAGTCCGGCCGGCGCCGGCCAGGCAACGATCATCGACGGCAAGGCCTTTGCCGAGAAGCTGCGCGGCGGTGTCGCGCGCCAGGTCGACGCGCTGAAGGCGCGGCACGGCATCACGCCGGGCCTCGCGGTCGTGCTGGTCGGCGAGGATGCCGCCAGCCAGGTCTACGTTCGCAGCAAGTCGAAGAAGACCACCGAGGTCGGGATGCAGTCGTTCCAGCACACGTTGCCGGTCGAGACCGGCGAGGACGAGCTGCTGGACCTCGTCCGCCGGCTGAACAGCGACCCGCAGGTGCACGGTATCTTGGTGCAGTTGCCGCTGCCCAAGCACATCGATTCCGAGAAGGTGATCGACACCATCGATCCGGCGAAGGACGTCGACGGCTTCCACGTCGTCAACGCCGGACGCATCGCCACGGGCGCGCTGGATCGGGCCATGATCCCCTGCACCCCGCGCGGCTGCCAGATGCTTTTGCAGGACCAGCTTGGCGACATGAGCGGCAAGCGCGCCGTCATCGTCGGCCGCTCCAACATCGTCGGCAAGCCGATGGCGCAGCTTCTGCTGGCGGAGAATTGCACTGTCACCATCGCCCATTCCCGCACGCGCGACATCGCGGCGGAGTGCCGCGACGCCGACATCGTCGTGGCCGCCGTCGGCAAGCCGGAATTCGTGCGCGGCGACTGGATCAAGCCGGGTGCCACCGTGATCGACGTCGGCATCAACCGCCTGGAGCCGGAAGAGCCCGGCGGCAAGGGCCGGCTGGTCGGCGACGTGGCGTTCGACGAGGCGAAGCAGGTCGCGGGCGCCATCACCCCGGTGCCGGGCGGCGTCGGCCCCATGACCATCGCCGTGCTGCTGGCCAACACCGTGACGGCCGCCTGCCGCCAGGCCGGCGTCGAGGAACCGGCGCGCTAGGGTCCACGGATACCGGGAGACGGCCGCGGAGCAGACCAAACCGCGAACGCTGTTACCCACCTATCCGGTTTGTACCGCGGCCAGCCCCTCACCCCGTCCCTCTCCCCTGCCACGGGGGAGAGGGCACCATAAACGCACCTCTCCAGCTACTCTGCACCGTAAGCGCCAGGTAGCCATACCGCCCCGATTATCATCACTTCTCCCCCGCGTCGGGGGAGCCACCGCGTTCAAGGGGCTTGGTGTTGATAGGGCCGACCTTCACTCCCCGGCCAGCCGGGGGGTCAGCCAGTGGCGCACCATCTCCAGGCCCATCACCTCCACCTGCTTGTCGTCGATTTCCCCCGCCCGGCGCAGGGAGGGATCGTCGCCGATCTCGATGCTGTCGGGATTGCCCAGGTCGTGCACGTCGAAGCCGTGGTCGCCCAGCGCCTCCGCCATCGCCGCCTTCAGCGCGTGCCCGCGCCTGCGCGGCGAGCAGAAGCACGAAAGCACGCGGCGGCGGAGAGGTCACAACCTTCAAGGATAGTGCAAAAAATGTCCGACGGCCTTTATGCCGAAGCCCTGGACATGCACCGCCCTGTCGATCTACTCAACGGGAAGTCTCAATGCATTTGGAGGTCTGAAGCCATCCAAGGCTCGGACGCCATGGGGGAACGCGCCGCGCGTGAGGTTTTGTGTCGCTTTACGACGTGGCGACGGCGATATAACTAACCACGGCACGATGGATCGGATGAAGACATGTCAGAGTTCCAGAGAAATGTTCGCTTTGCCGTCCTGCCGTTGCCGACCGAAGGCGCACGCTCAAGCGAATTCGCGCGCACGATGGCGCCGCACCCCCTCGTCCACCAGGAACTTCCTTACGATCCGCAGTACACGATCTACAATCACCGGCTGATTGCAATGAGCATGGCCGGTGTGTCGGCCGAGGACGCCTACTGGATGCTCCGACGCCGCGCAATTCTGCGTCATACCGGTGAATTTCCAGTCGAGGTCCGGGGCCCGGACGCGGAGAGGCTACTGAACCTCGTCTTCACCCGGGACGTGGCCAAGACCAGGGTTGGCCGGTGCAGTTATCAGTTCGCCTGTTACGACGACGGCGGCATGATCAACGATGGCGTGCTCGTTCGACTGGCCGACGACCGGTTCTGGTACGGGCAAGCGGATGGGGACCTGTCTCTCTGGCTCAAGGCGCACGCCCGCGGCATGAATGTCGAGGTCTTCGACCCGGAGGTCTGGATCAGTCAGGTGCAGGGTCCCGAATCGCTCAGGATCCTAAAGGCCGCGATCGACGGAACATACCCCGACCCGTTCCGCTATTTCGATGCCGCGGAGGTTCGGATAGCCGGCCAGGACGTCGTGATCACCCGCTCCGGTTTCACCAACGAGCTTGGATGGGAGATCTATCTCCCGCCCGACATCGATGTGCGCGCGGTGGGCGAGCGCGTCCTCGAAGCCGGTAAACCTTATGGGATGCTCCCTGTCGCAGTGGGCGGAGCCCGCCGGATCGAGGCCGGATTGCTCAATGCCGGTTCCGACTTCGACGAGACGGTGACGCCGTTTGCGGCGGGGCTCGGCTCCATGGTCGATCTGGATAAGGCGGATTTCATCGGAAAGGCCGCGCTGGAGAACGCGGACAAGCGGCCTCGCACTTGGGGGCTGCGCGTATCGGGAGGCGTTGCGGGAATTGGCCGTAGTCTGAGGAAGGACGGATCGCCGGCCGGCCGCGTCTGCTCGTCTGCGTGGTCGCCCTTCCAAGGCTGCGGCGTCGCGATCGTGCGGCTTGACGATCCTGACCTGGGCGCGGGAACGGAAGTCGACGTCGAGTGCGCCGACGGGCGGACTCGCCCCGCTGTCGTTTGCGATTTACCCATGTACGACAAGGAACGACAAATACCGCGCGGCAAGCTGGTGGATATCCCGGAGTTGCCGGGAGCCGACGAACCCAGCTAGTTTGGTCGGCCCAGGGTCAAAAGCGGTTGTTCATCGCTTGTACCAAGATTTCCGCCAGGAGATGCAAAGCCGCTCTGTAGTATCGACGACCGATTTTCGTTATTCGCCAACCTTCACCATCCGGCAGGGCAAGCCGGACGACGCCCTTGATCGGGACGTTCGGGTCGACCGGCCGCCCGCGCCGCAGGATGGAGATGCGCCCTGCCGCGCGAGGTTCTTCGCCTGCTGGCGCACGTCCGACATGACGCGCTCCGCCTCGTCCATGCACGCCCGCTGCACCCGGCGCGCCGGCCAGGGAGCGCCAAAGGGCGGCGCCGGGCTGTCATGCCCTGGTAGCGTTACTATCTAAGGAAGTGACAGTAAGGAGTCTCCGTGGCACGAATTTGGAACACATCGGCTGTGGGAATGATGCTCACCGCCATGCTCGTGCTGGCTGCGCTGGTGCTCGGGCCGATATTGGCAGCCAACGCGGACACGCTACCGTGCGAGATCAAACCCTACGCAAATTGCACAGGCGCCGATCTGGCCGGAGCGCAGCTTGCCCACAAGAGGATGACGGCCGGCCAGTTTCGGCGCGCCGACCTGACACGTGCCGATCTGAGGTCCACGAGCCTTCAAGGCGCCTACCTTACCGACGCAATACTCCGAGGGGCTGACCTCAGCGATGCGGGGCTACGGGGGGCGACGTTGGTGCGCGCCGACTTGACCGGGGCCACGTTGCACCGCGCGATCTTCGCCGATGCCCGGTTGGACCAGGCCATATTGCGCGACGCTGACGCTCGCAAGGCGAATTTCGCGGGAGCGCAGCTTCATGCCGTGGATTTCCGGGGCGCCGATCTGCGTGAAGCCGTCTTCGTCGGCGCAACCCTGAGGGGTGCGAACCTGCAGGGCGCGAAGCTGGAAGGCGCGGATCTGGATGGAGGGGCTTGGCAGCCGAGCGCCAACCTGAGTGGTGCCACGTGGATTGACGGATCGGTGTGCCAACCGGGCTCGATGGGCCGGTGTAAGAACTGAAACCGATACCAAATCCGCTCTTCGCTTCTCGCGTTGGCTCAGTGTCTCCAAGGTCCGAGGGCATCAGGAGTTCCGGGCTGGCGGCGGAGCTGGAGCGGAAAGTGGGTGACGGCAGCTTGAGGCGGACCTTGATCAATCTTTGCCGGAATAGGAGACTCCGATGTCCGACGAAAACGATCGCACGGTAGCCGCGATCTTGGCTGCGGGACTGCTGGCCCGCGAGGCAAGCAACGTAACACCGGGCGACCAGGAGCGCGTGCCCTATGGCCAACGGGCCGACCATGCCGTGCAGATTTACCGGCACTGCTTGAGCAGGCTTCAACAGTCTAAAGACGACGAATAGCCCGACATACCGCAGGTTGCACGCAAGGAAAGGCCGCGGCAGTGGCGTCACCGCGCCCGGCGTTTACCAATTCACACCGGACAGCGGCCGTAACAGCCCCCCACTTCAGCGCAGGGCCAAAGCAGACCAAACCGCGAACACTGTTACCCATGTTTCCGGTTGCACAGCACACCCCCCTTGTGTCTTTGAATTTTGGCAGGATGGGCGGTGACGCGGTGCCGGGTCATGACCCGGCACCGCGTTGCGGCCGTGAGCCCGTTACCCCCTTGGCCTGGATACCGCG
>NZ_QPMH01000041.1 GCF_003344765.1 Ferruginivarius sediminum
ATGACTCGGGGCCAGTGTGGATCGCTACTCCTTCACCGCAAGGGACTTGCACCCTCTGTCTCCTGTCGGTCTCCCGACGCTCCCAGTCAATCCCGTCCAGAAGGTAGCCCAATTGGGCCGCGGAGATCGCCACCGCCCCGTCGGCCGGCGACGGCCAGATAAACCGGCCGTGCTCCAGGCGCTTGGCGTAGAGCGACAGCCCAACACCGTCGTGCCAGAGGATCTTGATCAGGTTGCCCTTGCGCCCCCGGAACACGAACAGGTCACCGGCGTGCGGGTCCCGGCCCAGGCCCTCCTGGATCTGCAGCGTCAGCCCGTTCATGCCGCGGCGCATGTCGCTCACGCCGCCGGCCAGCCAGACCTTCACCTCCATCGGCACCGGGATCATCGCGCCTCCAGGACCTCCAGCACGCGGGCAAGGGCGGCGGGGTCCACATCCGCGGCGACGATCTCCATGCGCCCGCCCGCGGCCTCCTGACCATGACCAGGCGAGGGGGTCGGCGGCGGTGACACCGCCCCTTCGGGCACCACCACCGCCGGCATGAACGTCGCTGCCCCGCCGTTACCAAGCTCACCCGCCCGGTAAGCCTTGCGCCACTTGAACAGCAGCGAGGTCGCGATCCTGTACCGGCGCGCCGTTGCCGAAGCCTGATGCGCACCGCACATGCTTTCCTCGACGATGCGAACCTTGGCCTCCTGGCCCCACCGTCGACGCCGGCCCGTCTCGACCACTTCGAGCCGGCTCACCTGGCCATTGCCTCTATGCCTATCCATAAACACAGGAAACAACGCCAGGAGCTACCCCGTCACCGCCGAAATCCGCGGCCCTCGCCGGATGGTTACACAGTCATTGCGTTCAAGGACTCCACGTTCGCCCAGCCGGATCCGGCCTCAGCAAAGGTGCGGTGGCGTTGGGTCGCCGATCAGAGGCGCGGGGAACTACCCAAGCAACGTCTGACGAACCCCATCGCACCGCTCGGATGCAAAATCAAGGTTCGCACCAAAGTTGACAGAATCTCTGCGGACGAGCCAACGATCAAGCGACTGCTCGGTACGATCCTTATAGAACAGAACGGCGAATGGGTCGTCCAGCGCTGTCGCTACGGTACGCTGGCTACAATGACGCAGATAGGCGGAGACAACATTACCATACTGCCCCCCCCCCCCCGGCCAGTTGAACCTTCGACAAAATCCAACCGGGGAGCTCGCGTTCACCACCATCGTCACACCACGTCATGACGGACAAAACCGGGACGCTGCGATTCAGGACGAGTGGAGACCACTCTAATCGTTGCGACAAGCTTAGGCGCCTCTCTCTCCCAGCACAATTCATCTGCAGCGTGTTCTAGGCGTGCAGCCAATTCCGGCCCTGTTTGCGACGTTCGGGAGAAAAAACTATCAATAAGTTTTGCTATGGATGTGGCCGAGTCGACATCGCCAACCCGACCAATGCCATACCTTTCAATAACAACGCGAATTTCAGGCAAATCGGCAGCGATGATTGGCAATCTCGCCATAATGAATTCATATAATTTATTAGGCGTACAAAGGTATGTGTTTAGGCAACTTGCCCGATAAGGAATAATACCAACGTCGGCTCCGCGAGTAAGTTCGAGGAGTTGGTCTTGTGGTACGGCGTCAAGGAAAAAAACGCAGTTATTCAAATTCTCTCGCTCCACTATCCGACGCAATGAGATCTTCAATGGACCATCACCTAACAAGACAAGAATTGCCCTGCTACTTTGAACGTGAGCCATTGCACGGACCAGATTTGCCAAATTTCGATTTGGAAGTAGGCCACCTTGGAAAAGTATTATCCTCCTATCCGCATTTACACCAATCAATTCCCGAAGGGTGGGGCCTTGAGAGAATGCATCGTGCGGCCGCCAGCGTTCACAGTTTGCTATTACCTCGGGAACAGGAATCGCATAGCGTCTTGCTAGCTCCGCCGCGATCGACTGATTCACCGTAATCACCCTATCGGCTTGTTTAATCAGCCTTGTCTCAAGTCGGCGCCAAACCCGGCGCTCGCTTATGAAGAGATCCTGTTCTGCAAATAACTCGTGCGAATCGAAGACAACACGGCCATTTTGTTGTGCCGCCGCTGCCAAGGCAACAGGCAACATTGGCAGATCATGTGCGACAAATACACGGCCACGGACCACTTTCAGAGCTGGCTCAAATAGGCCCAAATATAGATCTTCTGGCGAAACCAGCAATGACCAAAATATAGATCTTAATAACGTAATGTTAAATCCTATTTTCTGGAGCACCGGCCGCAGTATTCTATATGTATTGATGATTTTAGAAGAAAAATTTTTGTTTATTTTTTGGGTGCTAACTCGTAGTTCATTCATGCGGATCACAAAGTCTGGATTTCCGCAAGACAAATTCCCTTCAGGTATAACTATTATTACACTATACCCCGCGTCGATTAGGCTTTCAGCCTCAAGAAGGATCCGGCGATCGATGGGGTCGTCGCTTGTAAACATAACAACATCAAATATTTTTTTGGATATATTTGGTCTCGTGGCGTTGGGTGTGCTCATGATTTTCGGTGGATTCATACATACCTGCTTGGAGTATTAGAGCATATCGTCTCGGCAATCGCTTCTGCCGCGTGTCCATCGCCGAAAGGGCCGTCCGTTGCTCTCGGCGGCGTCTCACGCCAGAGTAATTGAACGAGCCGTTCACTAATGTCATGTGCGCTTGGCGAGATAAGCTCATTCCAGCCAAGTTGAACAAGCTCTATCCACTCGGTACAGTCACGCAGAATTGCGCAGGGAATGCCATGGAAATATGATTCCTTCTGTAATCCACCCGAATCCGTCACGACCAACGCTGCATGGCGAGTGAGAGCCGCCATGTCCATGTATCCGACTGGCTCAATCATCACTAATTCTTGTTGAACTTGCTCCAACAAACGCGCAGCATTTAGGCGCGCTCGCGTCCGAGGATGCAGGGGTAACACCACCGTTATTTCGCGGGAAAGGTTTCTGAGTGCGGTGAATATCGCGCAAAGGCGATGTATATCATCAGTGTTTTCCGCACGATGAATCGTCGCTAATGCATATTTCCCAGACTGAATGGATAGCTGCTTCAGCAGGTCAATTCGGTTTTCCGCAAGGTGGCCGAACGTCAATGCAACATCATACATTACGTCGCCGACGCAATAGATATTTTCATTCTTGAAGCCTTCAGAATGCAAATTACTTACCGCAACTTGCGTTGGCGCAAAGAGTAAACTTGCAACCCGGTCCGTTAGCACGCGGTTAATCTCTTCGGGCATCCCCATATCGAATGATCGTAGACCCGCCTCCACATGAACTACAGGGATATGGAGCTTGGCTGCGGCCAGCGCTCCGGCCAGCGTCGTATTTGTATCGCCGTAGACGATAACCCAATCAGGGGCCTCGGGCACAAGAACACCTTCGATTGCCTGTAGCATCCTTCCGGTTTGCGTGCCGTGGGATCCAGAGCCGATTGATAGATTCATGTCAGCAGTAGGTAGGCCTAATTCTTCAAAGAAAACATCGGACATTGCAATGTCATAATGTTGTCCACTGTGTACTAGAGTTTCCTGCACTCCATCCCGGCTACGCAAAGATTTAGAAACGACAGATGCTTTAATGAACTGTGGGCGAGCGCCTACAACGCTGACAATCTTCAAGTTATGCCCCTTTTGCCTGGATGAATGTGCCTGTTTGTGTCATGAGGTTCTTGGTAGCCCCGAGACGCGATAACCCAGGTAAGCTTGATATTACCGTTTCGCCGAGAGGTCAAAGCCCTTGTTGGTCAATGTTGCTCCGTCAGGAAGGCGGCCGTTTCAGGGTTGAGCGCTCGCGATGAAGCGTAAGCGGCCGGCGAGGAACGCCGTTCTATGGGTAGCTCAGGTCGGGTAAACTTGGGCGCCGCCGAGCTCAGCAGTTTGCGGGCTGCCAGTTCCAGGGCAGGAGGTCGTCCAGGCGCTTGTTCGGGTGGTCGTTGATCCGGGCGAGGACGACGGCGAGGTAGGCTTCCGGATTGAGGCCCGACAGCTTTGCGGTTTCGATGATGGTCAGGGCGTCGGCGAAAGTTTCGCCGCCGGCGTCGCTGCGGCTGTGTCCGGGCCGGTACCTCCGATTGCCTTTCGCCGTCCTCCGTCTCGCCAACGCCGTTGTCCGCGCCGGCCCCTCGGCGGCCTGGGCAATCTCCAGGCTCTCCAGGTGTCAACGCCGACCGAAATTTCCTCAGAAGTGCCGAAGTAATCTATGGCCCGCGCCCGGTCTGCAAGACGGAAGTGGCCGACGGTCCAGGGCAGTCTGCGTCAATCTATTCGGCCTTCGTGATGGGCGCTCCGGGCCCTGGCCAAGACGGTGATCCGCGCGATCCGGTCCTGATAAAATTCTCGGCTTCAGGTGAGCCATTTCAATCGCCAAGCTGACGGCTCGCCGGTCGACTGTTGGTCCGTCTGGGTGGTTTCCGTTCGCCGACGTCGGTGGGACTCTATGCTCCTTGCCGGTTGGCCTCGTGATCGCGTGGCCAGTTCATGCGGCAACGGGTGCCGGCACGAACGCCGGGTCGTAGCGCCGGCCGTGGGCGAGCAGCGCCCAGACGGTCCGCGCCATCTTCTGCACCAGCGCCACCGTGTCGACGTTGCCGGGCCGCCGGGTCAGCTCGCCGGCGAGCCCGCGCCCGCGTGCCGTATCGGTCTTGAGCAGCCCGCCTTTGGCGCTGGGGCGCCATGCACCAGCAAGCGGCGCAGGTCCTTGTGCCGCGCTTGGTGATCCCGAGGAGCCGAGGCGTGCCGCCCGTCGTGACCTGTCTGGGGATCAGCCCGAGTCAGGCGGCGAGCTCTCGCCCGCTGTTGAACGCACTGCCATCGCCCACCGCGGCCACGATCGCCGTGGCGGTCAGCGGGCCGATGCCGGGGATGGCCATGAGACGTTGCGCGTCGGGGTCCGCGGCGGCGATTTCCGTGATCTCACGATCCAGGTCTGCAATGAGCGTGTCCAGCTTACGGACCTCGGCCATCATTTCCTCGATCCTCCGACGCATGCGCGGGCGCAGGCCGTTCGTCTCATCCGCGAGGATGCGCGGCATGGCTGCGCGCAGCCTGGACAGCTTCTTGGCCACGGCGACCCCACGCTCCAACAGGAACGCGCGCAGTTGGTTGATGGTCCGGGTGCGAGTGTTGGCCAGACGCTCGCGCAGGCGGCGCAGGCTCTGGAGGTCGAGCTGCTCGGCGGTCTTGAGGGTGACGAACCGCATCGTCAGGCGCGTCGCCGCCTCGGCGATGGCTTCGGCGTCGCGATCGTCGTTCTTCTGGGCTTTGACGTACGGGCGCACATACTCTGGCGGCATCAGCCGCACCTCGTGGCCATGGTCCGCCGCGATCCGGCCGACCTGGTGCACCCCGCAGCACGCTTCCATTGCCACCACGCACAGCGCGGCAGGTTCACCAGCGCCTGCGCATCACCACCGCGCCCGCGCCATCCAAGCCGGCCACGCCGCAATCGTTCTTGCCCAAATCGACACTGAGCCAAATCGACACTGAGAATGACAATCTCCATCGGTCCGCTCCCCTCCAACGGGTTGAACAGTGCGCCCGCATCCTAGCCGATACGGGCGGAGCGGGCGGGTCATCCCATAAAATTACCCCGGAGCGGCTCGTTGTACACCCTGAGATGGTCTGCTACTCAATAGGGTGCGATGGCCTAGGTAACTTGAGATCGGGAATTCGTCTGCCGATTGAGGGAGACTTTGGGATCATCGCGTACGCCTGTCAATTGCTGGGGACAATTAGGACCTTTCATGTCATCACCTAGTATCCAAAAAATACCTTTCATTGATTTGATGGTTCAGCAAGAACGCATCAGACATGAGGTTGATGCCGCTGTTTCAAGAGTTCTTGATCACGGACAATATATTATGGGACCAGAGGTACTTGAGCTTGAAAAGAAGCTTGGTGAGCTTGCAGGAGGGGTTGAGGTGATCTCCTGTTCAAGCGGTACCGACGCTATCTGGTTGCCTCTTCTTGCATACGGGATTGGCGCCGGTGACGCAGTGTTTCTGCCGAGCTTCACCTTTACCGCCACGGCGGAGGCTGTTTGCCTAACTGGCGCAACGCCGGTTTTCGTCGATATTGATCCACAAACTTTTAACATTGATCCGGCGAGCCTTTGCATCGCGCTCGCGGACGTGCGCGCTGAAACCGATCTGAGGCCGCGAGCAGTTATGCCCGTCGATCTGTTCGGGTTGCCGGCGCCATACACCACGATCGAGCCAATCGCCCGAGAGAATGGCCTTGCAATCATCTCTGATGCTGCCCAAAGCTTAGGCGGCCGATCCGGCGATGTGCCCGTGGGTAAGCTCGCCGACGTGACTGGCACAAGCTTTTTTCCCGCGAAACCCCTGGGCTGCTATGGAGACGGTGGAGCAATCTTCTCCGGTTCAAGCGACTTGGCTGAAACATTGCGTTCAATTCGCGTGCACGGCCGTGGCGCCAGCGGCAAATATGACAATGTCCGGGTAGGAACGAATGCTCGCCTGGATACGATCCAGGCCTCGGTGCTTCTGGAGAAGTTGAAAATTTTTGATGAGGAAATAGCGCTGCGGCAACACGTTGCGGGCCGGTATGAAGCGGGCTTATGGGACGTCGTTACGACACCTTCCGTGCCGCAAGGCAGCGTGTCGGCCTGGGCGCAATACACGATTGTCTGCGAGCATCGCGATGATCTCGCCGCAGCCTTAGACAACGTCGGCGTCCCGACCCAAATATATTACCCGTGCCCACTGCACCAGCAGTTACCGTATCTAAATGCGCCAAAACCCAAGGCCGGGTTGCCCGTGACTGAGGATTTGACATCGCGTGTGCTAAGCTTGCCATTTTACCCCTATCTTCCATCACATCAACAGGATCAAGTAATCGAAAGTATCCGACAGTTTTATATTAGACGAGAGACAAAAACTACACTTGGTGCAGCAACATGAGTAGCTTCTATAGGGGGGCGCGGGTTGCTATTACCGGCGCGGCAGGGACGACAGGAACCGAGCTTACACACCAGCTCCTGGGCTGTGGCGTCGACGAGATTATCGCGATCGATCGGCATGAAACCAATCTCTTCTATCTTTCGGAGCATCATCAAGATGATCCGCGATTTCATGCATTTGCTTGCGATGTATGCGATACGCGGCTGCTGACACGCTTGCTCGACGGCGTTGATTACCTGTTTCACGCTGCGGCATTGAAACATGTTTGGGCCTGCGAGAGTAATCCGCGGGAGGCGGTGCAAACGAACATTATTGCCGTTCAGAGCGTGATCGATGCCGCTATTGACGCCAAGGTTCGCAGAGTTCTTTTCACCTCCACAGACAAGGCCGTCAACCCCACCAACGTCATGGGGACCTCGAAACTTATGGGGGAGCGGCTGATAACATCGGCGGCAGCGCTCGGCCGCGACGGGTCCTCCACTGTATTCGCCTCAACTCGATTTGGAAACGTGCTTGGATCAGCAGGATCGGTTGTGCCGCTGTTCCTGAAGCAACTTCAGAAAGGCGGCCCAATTACTGTCACTGACCCGCGTATGAGTCGGTTCGTAATGACGCTAGAAGATGCAATATTGCTGGTCATGAAGGTGATGGAGCAATTTCGATCCGGCGAAGTCTTCGTGACCCGAATGCCGGTGGTTCTGGTTAGCGATCTCGCGCGCGTCATGGTTGAACACATCGCACCGAGATTCGGCTATCGTTCCTCCGAAATCAAAATACAAGAGATTGGCAAGCGCCCCGGCGAAAAACTCTATGAACAACTCATCACGGCAGAAGAAAGTACTAGAACGTTGCTCACTAAAGAGTTTCTTATTGTACTGCCGGCTTTTCGCTCGAAGTTCCGAAATGTTGATTACTATTATGGGGAGACGTGCGGTGATCCGGCAGAAAGCTACGATTCTCATCAAATTGAGCCGATTGAAGATGGACGTATCTTGGAGATGCTGAAGGCCCCGGGAGTGCTGCCACCAGATATTGCCAGTGAACTCGATGAACCTTTACGCTAGTGGAGCGAACCTAACTTTTGGTGCCCGCGTTTCACGGCTTCGATGATCCGGTCGGGATCGGCGGTCCGAATGAAGGGCTTGGAGGCTTGGTTGTGTTCGGCGACG
>NZ_QPMH01000042.1:2500-5647 GCF_003344765.1 Ferruginivarius sediminum
CTGTGAGCAAGCTTTGATCCGTGGATTTCCGAATGGGGAAACCCGGCCCTTTTGGGTCATCCGGCGCTGAATTCATAGGCGTTCGGAGGCGAACCCGGCGAACTGAAACATCTCAGTAGCCGGAGGAAAGGACATCAACCGAGACTCCCCTAGTAGTGGCGAGCGAACGGGGACCAGGCCAGTTCTGGCCGTCGAGCAACCGGAAGCGTCTGGAAAGGCGCGCCATAGCGGGTGACAGCCCCGTACGGGACAGGTTCGGCGGTCAGGCACGAGTAGGGCGGGACACGGATTATCCTGTCTGAACATGGGGGGACCACCCTCCAAGCCTAAGTACTCCTCGATGACCGATAGTGGACCAGTACCGTGAGGGAAAGGTGAAAAGCACCCCGATGAGGGGAGTGAAACAGAACCTGAAACCGGGTGCCTACAAGCAGTGGGAGCTCCAGCTTGTCTGGGGTGACCGCGTACCTTTTGTATAATGGGTCAGCGAGTTGGTGTCGCGAGCAAGCTTAAGCCGATAGGTGAAGGCGCAGCGAAAGCGAGTCTGAACAGGGCGTTCAGTTCGCGGTATCAGACCCGAAACCGGGTGATCTAGCCATGGGCAGGCTGAAGGTGGGGTAACACCCACTGGAGGGCCGAACCGACCGATGTTGAAAAATCGGCGGATGACCTGTGGCTAGGGGTGAAAGGCCAATCAAACCCGGAGATAGCTGGTTCTCCGCGAAAGCTATTTAGGTAGCGCGTCGCGTGCTTGCCGCCGGGGGTAGAGCACTGGATGGGCTAGGGCCCCGCGAGGGGTACCAAACCTAACCAAACTCCGAATACCGGCGAGCAGAGCGCGGCAGACAGTCCATGGGTGCTAAGGTCCATGGACGAGAGGGAAACAGCCCAGACCGCCAGCTAAGGTCCCCAAGTGACGGCTAAGTGGGAAAGGATGTGGGACGGCCAAGACAACCAGGAGGTTGGCTTAGAAGCAGCCATCCTTTAAAGAAAGCGTAATAGCTCACTGGTCTAAACAAGCTGTCCTGCGCCGAAAATGTACCGGGGCTCAAGCCGTCCACCGAAGCTGCGGGTGCATGTCCTTGTGGCATGCGCGGTAGCGGAGCGTTCCGTAGGCCGGTGAAGGGACACCCGTGAGGGGTCCTGGAGGTATCGGAAGTGCGAATGCTGACATGAGTAGCGATCAAGAGTGTGAGAAACACTCTCGCCGAAAACCCAAGGGTTCCTGCGCAAGGCTAATCCGCGCAGGGTGAGCCGGCCCCTAAGGCGAGGGCGAAAGCCGTAGCCGATGGGAACCAGGTTAATATTCCTGGGCCCGTGGGAGGTGACGAATGCCGGGTGTCGTCGGGTCTTAACGGATTGATCCGGCGGCTGAGGTGTTCCAGGAAACAGCCCCCACGTTATGGACCGTACCCGAAACCGACACAGGTGGGTTGGTTGAGAATACCGAGGCGCTTGAGAGAACGGCGTTGAAGGAACTCGGCAAATTGCCCCCGTAAGTTCGCGAGAAGGGGGCCCGCCCATCGGGCAACCGGTGGGCGGGGGCACAGACCAGGGGGTGGCGACTGTTTACTAAAAACACAGGGCTCTGCGAAGCCGCAAGGCGACGTATAGGGTCTGACGCCTGCCCGGTGCCGGAAGGTTAAGGGGAGGGGTTCACGCCCCGAACCGAAGCCCCGGTAAACGGCGGCCGTAACTATAACGGTCCTAAGGTAGCGAAATTCCTTGTCGGGTAAGTTCCGACCTGCACGAATGGCGTAACGACTACCCCACTGTCTCCAACGCCGACTCAGCGAAATTGAATTCTCCGTGAAGATGCGGAGTACCCGCGGTCAGACGGAAAGACCCCGTGCACCTTTACTACAGCTTTGCAGTGGCACTAGGGCCGGTATGTGTAGGATAGGCGGGAGGCTTGGAAGCGCGCGCGCCAGCGCGCGTGGAGCCATCCTTGAAATACCGCCCTTGCCGGTCTTAGTGCCTAACCGCGGCCCGTGATCCGGGTCCGGGACCCTGCATGGCGGGTAGTTTGACTGGGGCGGTCGCCTCCCAAAGAGTAACGGAGGCGCGCGATGGTGGGCTCAGGCTGGTCGGACATCAGTCGTCGAGTGCAATGGCATAAGCCCGCCTGACTGCGAGAGCGACGGCTCGAGCAGAGACGAAAGTCGGTCATAGTGATCCGGTGGTCCCGCGTGGAAGGGCCATCGCTCAACGGATAAAAGGTACGCCGGGGATAACAGGCTGATCTCCCCCAAGAGTCCACATCGACGGGGAGGTTTGGCACCTCGATGTCGGCTCATCACATCCTGGGGCTGGAGCAGGTCCCAAGGGTTCGGCTGTTCGCCGATTAAAGTGGTACGTGAGCTGGGTTTAGAACGTCGTGAGACAGTTCGGTCCCTATCTGCCGCGGGTGTACGAGACTTGCGAGGAGCTGTCCCTAGTACGAGAGGACCGGGATGGACGCACCTCTGGTGGACCGGTTGTGGCGCCAGCCGCAGTGCCGGGTAGCTACGTGCGGACGAGATAACCGCTGAAGGCATCTAAGCGGGAAACTCCCCTCAAAACCAGGTCTCGCCATAGAGCCGTGGAAGACCACCACGTCGATAGGCCGGAGGTGGAAGCGCAGCAATGCGTGAAGCTAACCGGTCCTAATCGCTCGATCGGCTTGATCCCTCCCGTGGCGTCTCCTGAAACCCTCAGGAAACCGCCACACCCCGCCGCGCACAGCGGCAAACCCCGCAAAGGAAACACACCGAACGCGGGCCATCAGCAAACCAAGGACCACACCCCAATCAGGCCGCCGGCACCCGAAAACGCCGGCAGCCCCCAGCGCAACCTCCCCAAGGGCGTGCTTGCACGACCTGGTGGCTACGGCGGCGGTGAAACACCCGACCCCATTCCGAACTCGGCCGTGAAACCCGCCAGCGCCGATGGTACTGCATCAAAAGGATGCGGGAGAGTAGGTCGCCGCCAGGTCTTGCAAGCACACCCCAATACATCCGAACCACAAAAAAAACCGCGCCCCACCGCGCGGCCAAAACAAAACCCACACCAAACCATCAGCCCTCTTTGACGCGGGGTGGAGCAGTCCGGTAGCTCGTCAGGCTCATAACCTGAAGGTCGCAGGTTCAAATCCTGCCCCCGCAACCA
>NZ_QPMH01000043.1 GCF_003344765.1 Ferruginivarius sediminum
GGATCTGCAGCGTCAGCCCGTTCATGCCGCGGCGCATGTCGCTCACGCCGCCGGCCAGCCAGACCTTCACCTCCATCGGCACCGGGATCATCGCGCCTCCAGGACCTCCAGGACACGGCCGAGGGCGTCGGCATCGACGTCCGGTCCCACGGTGATGCGCCGGCCGTTGGCGAGATGGATCTCCATACGCCCCGCGGCATTATCGCGCCGCTGCGCCACGGCGGGCGTCTCCAGCACGGTGGCCTGCACGAAAGCCGGCGCCCGGCCCGCCTGGCCAAGCAGACCAGCCCGCGCGTTCCGCCGCCAGCGGTACAGCAGCGATGTCGAGATCCCATGCCGACGGGCCGTCGCCGACGCCTGGCGGTGACCGGCGTAGCTCTCCTCGACGATCCGCAGCTTCTCCGCATCACTCCAGCGTCGCCGCCGGCCGGTGTCCACGACCTCCATCCGGCGCGGTAAGATACGGGGGCTATCCGTAGGCATAGGCACAGTGCACTACGACGGCGAGCCAGCGTCACGCCCGATCGCCGCGGTCCTCACCGGATGCTTACCCTGGACTGTCGGCCACTTCCGTCTTGCAGACCGGGGGCGGGCCATAGATTCAATCTTCTCCGGATACTGCCCCAGTAAGTCGTGAGACCGTTTCCATCAGAGCCACCGAGGACTCAAATGTCGCAAGGTTGCCCGTGGGGCCACGTCTGACAGCTTCAGCGAAAGCCGCCATTTGGCGTGCGAATGGGCTTTGACCTCCATGCTTCAATTCGTTGCGCCCCGCGTGCAATTCGCCCACGGCGCGCTCCAGGAAAACAAAACTCGGCAGATGCGGCTGGATGGAGCCGAAGAAGCTTCCGTTATCGCCCTCAACTTCTGCGAACTGGCTGAATGCAGGCGTCAGGAGATCCGCTTCGAGCAGCAATTCCGCTCCCCCGCTCGTCGTGGCGCTCAATACCACGAGGTCCTCGGCATCGGCTGCTATGGAATGGCCCTGAATAGTGCGCCTTGGCCGCAACAAGCCTTCCCGGAGAACCTGTATATTTCTGAGGTCTCCGAAGCACCACAGAACAAGGTCCAGCATATGGACCATCATTTCGTTGCGGGCACCGCCGCCACCCGATACGGAATGCTTCCACGGCTGATGCGACCCTCGCCCGCCTATCCGGAAAATCCCAAAGTATGGTCGCCCAAGCGGCGCCCCATCCTCCAGGTTCAACAAGCCATGGAGCCACTCAAAAGCTGGAACGAACCGATAAATGTAACCAACAGCTCCCACCAGTCCCTTGGCTCCGGCGCGAATGGCCAGATTGTGGGCTTCCCCGACTGTCTGGCATAACGGCTTCTCACAGAACACATGTTTACCCGCCTCGAGTGCCGTGACAATTAGGTTATAATGACTCGCCGTAGGCGTGCAGATGTGCACAGCCTCTATGCTGCGGTCACCAATCAGTGTCTTGGGATCCCCTGACCATTCTGCCTGCTCAGCTTGCGCTAGAGCACGCGCGCGCGCTTCGTCTAAATCGGCAAGTACTGGCTCGATATCCACACCGGCCGCTCGATATCCGGCGATGTGCTTCGGAGCCTGCTTGCCGCAACCAATTATCGCAACCCGCATTACCCGCCTTCACCCCACTTCTTAGTTTTTATATCAGAAGACACTCTACCGACTTGTCGGGTGCCGAGTTCTGTCGCCCTCCTGTATTGGATCAACAAGATCTTCCTCAATTAGCTGGCTCGTGGTCCAATCGCAAGGATGCAGAATGACTGATGTTTCTTTAGGATCCGGGGATAGTATTCGGAACTCGAAGCTGCGCGACAGTGTTTCCAAATTGTCCTCCAGCCGGATTGCGTCTTGCGAATCGAACGCTGCGATGGTAAAAATCACCGGCCCAGGACCAAAATAATTCTTATCAAACACGAGTTCCTTCGTGTATGTACGTCCTGCAATACCTGATATATGCTCACTATCGCTAATATGCCTACTTAGCCACTGGCCGTCTGGCTTAAAGAACAGAACAACAAATCGGCAATAAAATTCTCGATTTTCCTCGATTTCAAATGCAAAAAAAATTCGGAACGACTCGCCGATGTCAAGAACATTCTTTGGCGCGCCATCACATCCAAGCAAATTCACACTTGTTAGCTTTAGGCCGGAACGACGCCTGGGCCATCGCGAGATGCCGCTCTCAGTGATAACATTACTACTTACACCTGCTGCGTCCTCCGCGTGCCCAGCATCAACGTAATTCTTTGCTCCCCTTTCAGAAGCTTCGGAGCTACCGGAAGCAGACCAATGAGCATCGTTCGCCTGCCCGCCAGTGTCAGGCACCCCTCGACGAGCGTCCGCGGGCACAGCTGCCGCGCTCTGCGCAGGCGGCGAACTTGCAGTGTCGGATGGCTTGCCACACTCGACGTCGCTTGCCGCGCCGCTCGATGAACTCTCTGCCGGATCTGCACTTTCGTCATCGATAGCACCCCTTTCATTCGGTTTGCTATCCGGCTCCTTTGCAGTATCTCCGTCCGCTGGCTTCTTTACCTCCTTGGCCTTCTCTTCAGCTTGCGCCAATGCGGACTTAAGCAGGTCACGACGAAAAGTGTTATCGTTGAGTGTTTGTGCGGCGACTGACCGCTCGCCGGACGTCCGCAGATTTTCTATGAATTGTTCATATGCCTTCACCACATTCAGGGCTGAGCCTTGCTTTACGATTTCGCCACGCTCGATCCAAATCGCACGATCGCAAAACTGCATTGCCAGCCCCGTTGAGTGCGAAACGAGCAGTAAGGTTCCCTCTCCTCCCAGGAGCGACTTCATGCGCCGAGCCGACTTGGCGCTGAAGTAGGCATCACCCGCCCCCATTACCTCATCGATCACAACGATGTCGGGTCGAATCGCAGTGGCCACGGCGAAACTCAACCGAGCCTGCATACCTTTGGAGTAGACACGGACCGGTTGGTCGGCGAACTCCCCTAGTTCTGCAAAATCCAATGCATCCTCAACCGCTTCCCTCCAACGGGAAAGATCACTGTGCAGCCGAAGTTTCAGTGCGCTTTCGACATTCGCGCGCCCCGTAAGATCAGGATGAAAGCCGACGCCAGCATCGAAAATCGCTTCAATCGAGTTAGTAACTTCTCGCCGACCTGCGGTTTGGGGGATGGCCCCGGTAATGACCTTTAACAGTGTACTCTTACCGGCACCATTTCGCCCGATCAAGGCAACCCGCTCGCCGCGCTTTACTTCGAGATCAACGCCACGCAGCGCGCTGAACTTCTTTCTCTCGCGCGGGCGGACAAACGGGACAAACCGATCCACACGGAAGGCATCCCATATCATTTCGCTAGGCCGGTCATAAAGTACGTAATCTTTACTGATCTGATCGAGCAGTATTACGGTATCTTGGGTGCGTTGTTCAGTTTGATCGGTCATAGTACCAAGAAACACTTAGCTGGTTGGCTTCAGAATTGATCGGCAAGGACATTCACCATTCTTCTCACCACATAGTTTCCGAGCGCGAAAGTTCCAAGAGCAATGCCGGTTCCAGATAAAACAATTTCTAATGGCGGAAATTCTCCAATGACCATCAAATATTGATTTAATATTATATAATGGGATATGGGATTCAAAAGAACAAATATTTTCGTAAATCCTGCTAGCATTTCCCATGTGTAAGATATAGGGCTGGCGATAAGGAGCGCTAGAGATATGAAACGAACCAGTATTTGTAAATCTTTAAATAATACAGCCATGATGGCCATAATCCAGCATATTCCAACGACAAATAAAAGCTGCAACATCACAACTAACGGTGCAAATACAGCTGTCCATCGCATCGGATCTAAGATGAGAGATACCGGTATTGCTACAATTAAACCGATGACGCATGTTGTGAAACCGGTCATTGTCATTTGAGCGACCAGCAATTGCGGAGGCAAGGCGAGGTTGAGAAGCCACTGCCGGCTTGCGGGAAGTGAGTTCGTCGCCTGTGCGAGAGGTTCCGCAGTCCCAAGTACCGACATCAACCCAACGAACATCATAAGAGAAAAATCGAATATATCCATGCCATTTGGCGAAATATTGTGAATTACAATATGCACCATAGCATAAAGCCCGAGAAAAAGGAGCGGTACAAGCAAAACCCACCCCATTCCGAGAAGTGAGCCAGAGTATCTTTTGCGAAGATCAAGAATTATTTTGTCTTGAACGAAATGCCGACGCTGGTATAGCAGTCGACACGGTTCGATTAGGTCACTCTCTATGGAGATCATCTGCTTCCTACGTTCAGTTGTACAGACCACGGCTTGGCATCGATCTGTCAAGTCTGAAGAAATCGACCATGCTGCGCGATGCATCTTCGAATCAGGTCGGAATTCTCAAAAGTCCACTCAATGGTCCGGGCCAATCCGGTATCGAGATCGACTCGCGCCTGGAAACCCAACTTGTCATGCGCCTTTCTCGTCGATCCGTATCTCCTGCCCGAGCGGTCCCAATCTCGGGCAGGCTTTATGTCTAGTGGCTTCGGGTTCTGCGTCAAGGCGTTGATCTTCTCCGCCAAATCACGAATTGAGGTTTCCACGCCCGATGCCAAATTATAAACCTCGCCGGCGCCCCCATTAAGGGCACAGGCAATCAGGCCCTCGACGATATCATCGACATACACAAAATCGCGGGTGGCCACACCGCCGTTATCGACAGGAAGTGCTTCCTGACCGAGCGCCTTCCAAATAAAGGTTGGCACGACATTACGCCAAATCGTATGTTCCGTGCCGCGCCAGCGGCCGGCACCAAGGATCTCGCCAGGCCCATAAACGTTCTGGAACCGTGCCTTCACAACGGGCAACCCTGCGCGGAGAAAGTAGTAGTTGGCATAGAATTCCCCGATCAGCTTTGAAATCTGATAAGGTGTGTCATGGTAAAGGGAGATGCTTGCATCTTCATCAACGGCATCTCTTGCCTCGTACGTCTTCTCGGCGACAGTACACCCAGCGGAGGCGTAGACAACCTTCTTGACAGATTTCATATGTGCGAGTCGATTAAACAATTTCAGCGTCGTTAACGTGTTGTTCTCATGATCCATAAGTGGGTCATGTATTGAACTCTGATTGCCGTGATAGGTCGCCAAATGGAAAACATAATCTAGGTTGGCCGGCAATTCGCACAATACTTTTTCATAGGTGATGGAACCATGAACAAACGTCACGGCGGAATCGCGCGGCACGTTCGTGGAGTCGGCGGAAAGCAGATTGTCCACGACGATCAACTCTTTCGGCCGGCTCTCCAGGACGCGTCTGCAAAGGTTGCTTCCGACGAAGCCCGCCCCCCCGACAACAAGGATGCGAGAGCCTTGAAACTCAGAAAACACAGACATCTCCTACACCACGATAGATCGATAATCTAAGAAACTGCTGATACACTTGAACCTAGTGGATCGACCCTAACGGTGGAGTCCCGTGAGGGATTCCCCGTGGCGCTGCGGTGTGCGAGTCTACGCCACGCGCAGCGGGATCAGCTTCGAGGTTTCTCCGGATGACCGCCGTCACCTTGAGGC
>NZ_QPMH01000044.1 GCF_003344765.1 Ferruginivarius sediminum
TGACGCCGATCCGCGCGGCCAATGCCTTGGTCGTGACCGCGTCGGGGCCCTGTTCCCCGGCCATCCGGAGCATCGTGTCCAGGATCTGCCGACGTCGCTCTTCGCCAGTTTTTCGCGCTTCCATATAACCATCCAAGGTGAAATATCACTAACACCAATCCGCCCAGCGTGGCACGCACAACATTTTGAAGGATTGCGAAAACCTCGCACGCACCCCGGAGTCGAAGGCGAAGGGCATCCGACATCTAACGTTAGCGTTGACTAACTTTATGCTAACCGGTATGCCGGCACTGTCAACCCCTTCGCAAGCCAACAGGTTGTCCCGTGAGAATTCTTCGCCGCGCGCTTCTCGTCCTTCTGCCCGCAGCGCTCGGGGCCGCCCTCGGGCTCTGGCTGGTCGCCAACCGGCCGGCGCCGGAGAAAGCTGTCGCCAGCGAACAGGCGACGGCCGTTCAGGTGATCGCCGCACCCCGGCTCGCGTACGTACCCCGCGCCACTGGTTACGGTGAAGCGCGACCAGCGCGCACCTGGCGCGCCGTTGCCGAGGTATCCGGCGAGATCGTCGACAGGCACCCCGATTTGCAGACGGGCGCGATCCTCGGCGCCGGCACCACGCTCTTCCGAATCGACCCGACGGACCACAAGATCGCGATCGCCGAGGCAAAGGCGACGATTGCCGCCAAGAAAGCGCAACTGGCCGAGCTGGATCAGCGCGAAACCAGCACCCGGCAGTCCCTGGAGATCGAACATAGCCGCCTCCGGGTCGCCGAGCGCGAACTGCAACGGCAGCGCACACTTCACGACCGCGGTACCGTGCCGCAGGCGACCGTGGACCGGCAGGAGCGCGAATACCTCCAGCAGCGTCAGGCCGTCCAGGAGCTGGAGAATACGCTCGCCCTGCTTCCCGCCGAGCGGGACCGGCTGGAGGCGGAACTGGCGGGCGAGCATACACGGCTACGCCGCGCCGAACGCGATCTCGCCCGCACGACGATCACCGCGCCCTTCGACCTGCGCGTCGCCGCGACCGACGCCGAAACCGGTCAGGTGGTGCAGGCCGGGGCGACGCTGATGCAGGGCGACGCCGTCGCGGCGAGCGAGGTCGAGGCCGAGGTGCCGGTCGAGCGCTTCCGCGCCCTGCTCGATCCGGTGCGCCGCCCCGCGACCGACTCGGTTGCCCGGCTGCGCGACTTGCTCCCGGCCATGGGGCTGACCGCCGAGGTGCGGCTGCGCACCGGCGGCGAGCCCGTGATCTGGGACGCCCGGGTGGACCGGATCAGCGAGGCGATCGACGTCGAAACGCGCACCGTCGGGGCGGTCGTGGTGGTCGAGCGGCCGTACGAACGGGCGCGCCCGCCGGAGCAGCCGCCGCTGGTCAAGGGCATGTACGTCGAGGTCCGGCTGTGCGCCCCGCCGCGCCCGCCCGCAGTCGTCGTGCCGCGCGCCGCGCTCCACGGCGACCGCGTCTATGTCGCCGGGCCAGACGAACGCCTGGATTTGCGCGATGTCGAGATCGCCGGCCACTACGGGGAATTTGCTGTAATCCGCACAGGGCTTGAAGCCGGGGAGCGGATTGTCCTGACCGACTTGGTCCCGGCCATTGCCGGGATGAAGCTGGCCCCACACCCCGACGACGCCGCCGCGCGACGGCTCCGCACCGACGCCCGCGGGGAGGAGGCCTGTCCGTGATCCGGTACTTCGCCGGCCATCCCACCGCCGCCAACCTGCTGCTGGTACTGATCGTCGCCGCCGGCGTGCTGGCGGCCCCGACCCTCAAGCGCGAGACCTTTCCCCGCTATACCGCCAAGGAGGTTGGCGTCGAGGTCGCCTATCCGGGCGCCGGCGCCGCCGACGTGGAGGAGGCCGTCTGCGCGCGCATAGAGGACGCGCTGGAAGGCGTCACCGATCTGGCCGAGCTGCGCTGCGAGGCGCTCGACGACCGGGCCAGCGCGGTCGCCGAAATGCGCGAGGGCGGCGATTTCTCCCGCTTCCTCGACGAGGTCAAGACGGAAATCGATGCGGTCGACGACTTCCCGCCGCGCGCCGAAGCGCCGGTCGTACGCGAATTGCACCGGACGGACTTTGTCGCCTCCATCGCAGTGAGCGGCGAGATGGCGACGCCGCACCTCAAGGCCTACGCCGAAGCGCTCAAGGACCGTCTGCTGCGCCTGCCGGAGGTCTCGCAGGTCGACGTCGCCGGATTTTCCGATCATCAGTACCGCATCGAGATCGCCAAGCCCGTTTTGCGTCAGCACGGGCTGTCGGTGCGCGACATTGCCCGCAAGATCGCCCGGCAGAACGTGGATTTGCCCGCCGGCAGCATCGAGACGGACGCGCAGGAGGTTCGGCTCCGCTTCCAGGACGAGCGCCGCACGCCGCGGGAACTTGCGGAGCTCGTCGTGATTGCCGGCGAGAGCGGCGGCGAGCTGCGGCTGGGCGATATCGCCACCGTGACCGACCGGTTCGAGGATCCCGAGCGCAAGGTGCTGTTCGACGGCCGGCGCGCGGCGATCCTTGAGATACGCAAGACGCCCGCCGAGGACAGCCTGCGCGTCGTCGACGCCCTGCGGACCTTCATCGCCGAGCAGCGCCGCGGCGCGCCGCCGGGCGTCGAGCTGGCCCTGGCGCAGGACGTGTCCTCGATCGTGCGCGACCGCCTGACCATGCTGGTCGAGAACGGCGTGCAGGGCCTGCTCCTGGTTGTCCTGGCGATGTGGCTGTTCTTCGGCCTGCGGTTCTCCTTCTGGGTGGCGCTCGGCCTGCCGGTCTCGTTCCTGGGCGCGATCTTCGTCATGGCGGCCGCCGGCCTCTCGATGAACATGATCACGATGACCGGGCTGCTGATGGCCATCGGGCTGCTGATGGACGACGCCATCGTGATCGCCGAGAACATCGCGGCGCACCGCGCCGAGGGCCGCGACGCGCTGGACTCGGTGATCCGGGGCACGGGGCAGGTCGCGCCGGGGGTGCTGTCGTCGTTCATCACCACGGCGTTCGTCTTTGGCCCGCTGGCCTTCCTCTCGGGCGACATCGGGACGGTGCTGGAGGTGATGCCGGTGGTGCTGCTGGTCACGCTCGCGGTAAGCCTGATCGAGGCCTTCCTGATCCTGCCGCACCACCTCGTGCATCCGGTCGCGCGGATGCGCGAGGGCGCGCAAGGACGCTTCCGGGCGGTCTTTGAGCGCGGCTTCGACTGGTTGCGCGAGCGGATTGTCGGCCGGGCCGCCGATCTTGCGGTGCGGGGCCGCTACCTGTTCCTCGGCGTTATGCTGTTCGCGCTGCTGGCGACGATCGGCTACGGGGCCGCCGGCCACCTGAAGTTCCAGGCGTTTCCCGAGATCGACGGCGACGTGGTGGAGGCGCGCCTGCTGCTGCCCCAGGGCACCCCGCTGGCGCGCACCGAGGCGGCGGTCGAGCGGATTGTCGCCGCCTTGCGCCGCGTCGACGCCGCCGCCACGCCAAACCAGCCGGGCGGGCAGCCGCTGGTCCAGCAGGTCCAGGTCCGCTTCGCCGAGAACGCGGACGCGCACGAGACCGGGCCGCATGTCGCCACGATCGTCGTCGACCTGCTCGGCGCCGAACGACGCGCGCTCACGCTGGACGAGCTTTATGCCCGCTGGCGGGCCGAGATCGGCGCGCTCCCGGGGGCGATCAGCCTGACCATGCAGGAACCGAGCCTCGGCCCCCAGGGACGCGCCTTCGAGATCCGCCTGCAGGGCGACGACCTCGACGCGCTCAAGTCAGCCTCCCTCGCCTTGCAGGACGAACTCATAAGCTACGCCGGCCCGCGCGATGTGATGGACGACCTGCGTCCCGGCAAGCCGGAGCGGCGGATTCGGCTGGCGGAGGGTGCGACCGGCCTCGGCCTGGATGCGGAGACCGTAGCCTCCCAGTTACGCGCCGCCTTCCTGGGCGAAACGGCCAGCGAAATCCAGCTCGGACCGGAGTCCTACGAGATCGAGGTGCACCAGGCGCCCGGCGACCGGGATAGCCTGGCGGACCTCGACGACTTCACCGTGACCCTGCCCGGCGGCGGCCAGGTCCCGCTCGACGCGGTCGCGACGGTCGAGCCGGCACGCGGCTGGGCGCGGATCCACCGGATCGACGGCCGGCGCACCGTCACGCTCACCGGCGACCTCGACACCCGCGCCGGCAACGCCATGGACATCCTGTCGGACCTGCAACAGGACTTCCTGCCCGATCTGGGCCGGCGCTTCCCCGGCGTCGAGGTCAGCCTGCAGGGCCAGTCCAAGGAGGCGGCCACCACCGGCGGCTCGGTGCGGAACGCCTTTCTGTTCGGGCTGATCGGGGTGTTCGTCGTCCTGGCGTTCCAATTCCGCAGCTACCTGGAACCGCTGGTCGTCATGACGGCGATCCCGTTCGCCGCGGTCGGCGCGGTGTGGGGACACATCCTTGTCGGGTATCCGATCTCGATGCCCAGCCTGGTCGGCGCCGCCTCGCTCGCCGGCATTGTCGTGAACGATTCGATCCTGCTGGTGCATTTCGTCAAGCTGCGGGCGGGCGAGGGCCGCGCCACAAGCGACGCCGCGCGCCAAGCCAGCCGCGACCGGTTCCGCGCGGTCCTGCTGACCTCGCTCACCACCATCCTGGGCCTCCTGCCCCTGCTCGCCGAGGGCAGCCTGCAGGCGCAGGTGTTGAAGCCGCTGGTGATCAGCGTGGTCTTCGGGCTGCTCGCGTCCACCGTCCTGGTCCTGCTGTTCGTGCCGGCACTCTACAGCATCCTGGCCGATGCCCGATTGGTTCGTCCCGGATCGCGTATGGGACAGCGCGAGAATGTTTGAGCGGGCGTCCGTGCCATGCCGGCCACCAGCTGACGCGGACTCATCGGCAGCCGCCCCGCCGAGACGCCACGGTTCCCGGTTCCGCCTCCCTCACCGCTTGGCGGCGTCCTATGAACCCGCCTCGATCCACTCGGCACCGGCACGCTCATAATAGAAGCCGTTCGCCAGGGGCGTCGCGCCCGCGAGGTCGCCTATCCGGGCG
>NZ_QPMH01000045.1 GCF_003344765.1 Ferruginivarius sediminum
GCCTCAAGGTGACGGCGGTCATCCGGAGAAACCTCGAAGCTGATCCCGCTGCGCGTGGCGTAGACTCGCACACCGCAGCGCCACGGGGAATCCCTCACGGGACTCCACCGTCAGGGTCGATCCACTAGGTAGCGATCGGTGGAGTCCAAGCGCCCGCACGTTTGCATCGTGGCCTACAAGGACCTGCGCCACAATACGCGGGTATTGCGCCAAGCACGTATCCTGAGCCTTCGGGGCAACGCAGTCAGCGTTATCGCCCTTGGCATGCCACCGCAGGTGGAACTCGAGCGCTGCGGGGTCGCCAACGCCATTACAATCACAGGGGCAATGTGGCACCGAGATTGGCTGCTAGCTGTCGGAAGCCGCCTCTGGAAGGTAGCCCCCACGCGTATGCATGAGTTCCTCGAACTGTCCTTATTGGGATGGAGGGCATCAAGGCTGGCGGTGCGGGGGAAACTTCGCTTGCAATGCTTTGCCCAAGCTGTACTTCGGGCTAATTGCGCGGACACCCCCTTCGATGTTGTCCAGGCCCACGACGAACATGCGCTTATCGCCGCTTGTCTACTGGCGGAGAAGTCCGGGGCACGGTTAATCTACGATGCTGTCGAAATGACTCATGAGCCGGAGTACTGGCGCCATGAACCTGTCGCGGTTCGCGTCATCCGTAGTGCCGAGATGGCAATTGAACGCCGCATACTTAGGGACCTTGACGGCGCCGTCACCGTCAACGATTCATTAGCCGATCATTTCGAGCGAACCATTGGGGGCATGCGGCCCTTAGTACTGCGGAACTGCCGAGAGTTCGAGCCGGAGGCTCATGACCGCAAAATCCGGGTGGACCTTGGCCTTTCCGATGCCGACCGCTTGCTCGTGTTCATCAATTCTATTTGGCCTGGGGAAGGTGCCGAAGTGCTCCTTCATGCGCTCGCCCAACTCCCTGGCAGAGTACATCTTGCATTTCTGGGCCCGGAAGGCAAAACCGGATACATTTCAGACTTGATGAAATTGGCCGAACACCTGCAAGTGCAGTCCCGCGTACATATGTTGCCCGTGTGCGCTCCAACAGAGATGATCGGCTACATGAGCGGTGCGGACCTTGGGGTCATACCGCGGCAGGCTCATCATCAGAACATGGTCTACAGCCTTCCAAATCGAATCTTCGAACTTATAATGGCGCGATTGCCTATCGCCGCGGCATCGCTACCTGAAATTGCCCGGCTCGTCTCGGAATACGACATAGGCCAGGTATTCGACGAAACAAATTCGGCGGCCATGGCTGAAACCATTGAAAGCATGTTGGAAACGGAGACACTCTCGCACTTCAAGAAGTCCGTTCAAAGCGCGGCGGCCGAACTATGTTGGGAGAGAGAAGGCGCACATTATGCGAAATACATCGAAAGCATGGCCGATGGGGTTCAGAACTCGGCAAAGCGGTGATGGCTCCTGAGAACAAGGAGAGCTGAGAGCGTTGGAACAATATTATCGCTATATTGGAACCGGCGAGCCCGATATCGAGATTCAGCCTGGTGCAATTGTTGGCTTGAAGGCGAAAGAGGAAGCCGGGCCTGTTGTCATCCGCGGTAGAACGCGGATTCGTTCGGGTAGCGTGATCTATGCAGATGTCGATCTGGGTAAGGACTTCCAGACTGGCCACAATGTTACGATTCGAGGACATACCACCATCGGCGCACATGTCGTCGTCGGCACGAACACGGTGCTTGAAGGTTACGTTGAGATTGCCGATTTCGTAAAAATTGAGTCCAATTGTTTCATCCCGACACATGTAAAAATTGGTACACGTGTCTTTATCGGTCCTGGGGTGACTTTGACCAATGATCGGTATCCTCTGAAGAATCGAGACGAATACGAGCCGGAGGGGCCGGTGCTTGAAGATGGCGTCACCCTGGCGGCTGGTGTTGTCGTAATGCCCGGCGTGCGTATTGGCCGTGGCAGCTTTGTAGCCGCAGGGGCCATAGTCACCAAGGATGTGCCCGAAATGAGTCTTGTTCGCGGTCTACCAAGCAGGATATACGCGCTTCCTGAACATCTCCGAGAGTTCAACATAGCTCTAAGTTGGAGGGGTTTTCTCAAAAATTCCTCGGACCAATAGGTCAGCGCTGCGATCCGTCGGTTTGAAGGGATCACCGCAATTAAGACAAAATGAGGTATACCGATACGATGACTTCTGGTCGGAAAACATTTCAGCGTAGTGAGTTGACGAAGGAAATCTGCGTTGTGGTGGGGACGCGTCCTGGCATAGTTATGATGGCGCCCTTAATCCACGAATTGGGCCGGCGTCAGGTGCCGCACTTCGTCGTTCATACGGGACAACACTATTCGCCCGCAATGGATGCGGACCTTTTTGAGGATCTGGGCTTGCCGCAAGCTGATTACCGGTTGGAAGGAGTGGCGGAACGGCGCACGCATGGCGGTCAGACAGCGGGTATGCTTGAAGGTAGTGAGAAGGTTTTCATGGAGCGCCGGCCACGCGTCGTCGTGGTCAACGGCGATGCGAACACCAACCTCGCTGCTGCTCTAGCAGCGCGGAAGCTGCATATGATTGTCGCCCATACGGAAGCGGGCGTTCGCAGCGGCGACTGGCGCATGCCCGAAGAGCATAACCGGGTCATTATGGACCATATTTCTGACCTGCTGTTCGCCTCAGACACACCCTCGGTCCGTGCACTGGAACAGGAGCGCGTACGGGGCGAGATTCACCGCTCAGGCAACACCATTGTCGACGCCTCGGTCATGAGTGTTGCTAAGGCGGAAACGGGATCGAGTATCCTCGAGCGTCTCGGACTCGAACCCGGCAATTACAGCATCGGAACATTGCATCGGGAGGAGACCGTTGACGTCCCGGAGTATCTGCAGACCGCATTAACAGGTATTGCAGAGGCCGCGGATAACATTGGCCGCCCTGCTATATTCTTTCTTCACCCACGTACTTACGCGCGGCTCAAGGAATTTGGGCTACTTTCATGGGTAAAAAATCTCAATGGATTGGTTATTCATCCGGCGGTCTCTTACCTGGATTTTCAACGTGCCTTGTCGAATGCTGCTGTCGTTTTCACCGATTCTGGTGGGGTGCAGCAAGAAGCCTGTATCCACAAAGTTCCCTGCGTCACGGTAAAGGATTCGTCGGAATGGCCGGAGACGATAGATATCTCAGCAAACCGAGTCACCGGCCTTGACGTCCGTGCCATTGTCGAGGCCGCAAACGAGGCCATCGAAGGGGCAAGGGAGTGGCCAATACCGTTTGGTGACGGCGCCGCTTCCGCGAGGATAGTTGATGTCTTGGAGCGTTGCCTAATCGAGGATCCGAGCCTCGCCCCGTTACCTGTTGTGACCGCAGACCGTGTGTAGCGAATGCCGGAATCGTTTCATGATCCTTCCAGATAGGCATCGGTCCTCAATCGTGGCCTGAAGGAGGATGATCCGTAACCTGCCGCTCAGGGCTGCCTTGGCATCTGACGTTCGCCGCCGCTTAGGCTGACGTTGGAAGCGGCGTTGTTACTGACGTGAGCAAGGCGAGAGCGGCTGGATGCGGCAGGAGATCCTGACGGGTGTCGAGCGCCGGCGGCGCTGGAGTGACGAGCAGATGCTGGCGATCGTCGGCGAGGTGGGGGCGAACGGTGCCCGTGTCGCGGATATCGCGCGCCGGCACGATCTGAACCGTAAGCGGCCGGCCAAGACCGCCCTCCTGCGATCGCTGGATGCCGCGGAAATTGGCGAGCTCAGGCGGCCGCTGGCTGCCAATTCCACGGCAGCAGATCGTCCAGCCGC
>NZ_QPMH01000046.1 GCF_003344765.1 Ferruginivarius sediminum
GCCCTGGTCCCCTTGTCTCGGAGCGTTCATCACTACGCATTACTTCGGATTGAGCCTTTCGGAGCAGAACCTACGCGCCTACACCTTGAAAACACGGACATGAGAGTGGTCAAACCCATACAGACGGTACCCAACGGCGGGAGGGATGTCTCTCACAGCAGTCGACATGTTCGCGCGTCTGGCGGGCCGGACCTGACCCAAAGCGGTCGTGCCGAGTCCACCGACCTCAGTGGGGGGCATCGGCGCCGGGGGTCGCCTCACAATTTCCCTGAATATCAAAAGGATGGCCCGCCGATTGGCGTCGTGACCCCGCGTCCATGCACAACGGCGGAGGTCGCGTTCACGGTGGAGCCCCCCCATGGCGCGGCCGCGACCGGAGCGTGGCTTTTCTATGACGTTCAGGCCCCGATACCGCGATCCCACCCCACCACCGGTGCCAGGTAGGCGCTGATCTTATCATAGATTAAGCGAGTCGACTCGGAATCTTGCGACATGTTAAAATTTGGCTATCGGCGACGGGGCTAAACGATGCTGCGTCGAATGCGTTGATGGGGCGGGAACAACGTGCAGTACAGGGACCACGAGTGCATGGAGTAGGTCCAGGGACATCTTGCACATCACGCAAAGGAGAGACACGATGAACCGGTGTGTTGCGCTGGGGCTGGCCTTTATGGCCGGCCTTGCTCTCGTCGCGCCGGTCACGCTAACGACAGCCGCCGCGGCAGACTTGGCGCTGGTCATTGGCAATCACGACTACCGCCAGGCGCCCGACGCGCGCACCGCCCGGATTGATGCGGGCGCCGTCGCGGACGCGCTCGAGCAGGGCGGCTACGAGGTGATCTCGGGCACCGACCTGAACCGCAACGACATGCGCGGCGGCATCGCCCGCTTCGCCGACCGCGTGGGCGAGGCCAACCGGGCGGTGGTGTTCTACTCCGGCCACGCCCTGATGAGCGGCGGCGTCACTTACCTGGCGCCGGTCGAGCAGGGCAACGACTCGCTGGTCGAGGTGATGATGGACGGCGTGCCGCTCGATCTGGTCCTGCGGCTCGCCGGCGAGGCCTCTGGCCGGGCGGTGGTGTTCATCGACGGCGCCCAGCTCGACGGCTTCACGCCGAAGTCTTTCGCCGAGCCGGGGATCGCCGAGATCGACTCGCCCGAGGGTGTGCTGGTGGTCTCGGCGGCGGCGCCCGGCCGCGGGATCGCGCGGCGCTGGGAGCGCCAGAGCGAGTTCGCCCGCCAGGTGGTCGAGCGCTTCCTCGCGCCCGGCAGGTGGATCGGTGAGGCGGTGAGCGGCCTCGGCGGCCCGACCTGGGTCGGCGGCGACATCCACTCCTCGCTGGTCCTGGTGCCTTCGGGCCGCGGCCAGGCGTCCGGCGACACCGGGGGCGACACGCGCGCAGCGTCCGCCTCCGAGGTGGAGACCCGGCTCGACCTCAGTGCCAGGGAGCGGCGGCGCCTGCAGGAAAGCCTGAACCGGCTCGGCTACGACACGCGAGGCACGGGCGGCGTCTTCGGCCCCGGCACGCGCTCCGCGATCCGCGGCTGGCAGCGGGCCAACGGTTTCGAGGAAACCGGCTACCTGACGCAGGAGCAGGTCGCGAGACTCAACCGGCAGGTCAGGGAGTCCGAGACGGACACGGGCGAGCGCACGGCCGCGGAGGTCGAGGCCCGGGTCGATCTGAGCGCAGTAGAGCGCAGCGAGATCCAGGAGCGTCTGACGAACCTCGGCTACGACACCCGGGACACCGACGGCGTGTTCGGCTCTGGCACGCGCACCGCGATCCGCAACTGGCAGCGGGCCAACGATTTCGAGGAAACCGGCTACCTGACGCAGGAGCAGGTCGCGATGATTTACCGGCGGAGCGATCAGCCGGGCCGTGATGAACCGGAGGCCCGGGACCCCGCCGCGGTCGAGGACTCGCTAGGCCTGACGCGCGACGATCGCCTCTCGATCGAGAAGCGCCTCGCCCATCTCGGCTTTTCGCCGGGGGAGCAGGACGGATTCTTCGATGAGAACACGCGCCAGGGGATCGAGGCGTACCAGCGCAACCGTGGTCATCAGGCCACCGGCTATCTCGACCGCGAAACGGTCGCCCGCCTCCTCGAGGAGACACGGAGCGCGCCCACTGGCGTCGTCGAGGAGGGCGCGAAGGTGCTGAAGGACCTGATGCGCGGGCTCGGCGAAGAGCAGTAGAAAGCCGGGGCGCCGCTCGGCCCCGAAAGCATGGCGGGCGCGCCACAG
Organism: Ferruginivarius sediminum; assembly: GCF_003344765.1. Lineage (GTDB taxonomy): Bacteria > Pseudomonadota > Alphaproteobacteria > Kiloniellales > Rhodovibrionaceae > Ferruginivarius > Ferruginivarius sediminum. The sequence goes on from NZ_QPMH01000046.1 coordinate 2,246, forward strand.
TTCGCGCTGTGGGGGTGGGGGGCAGGGCGTAGACCCCTGCCTCACCGCCCGCGCTCACCACGCCACACTGGCCGACTTTTACGCCGCTGTTGACACCGTAACTTCGGCGCAGGAAAGCCATATGGTGTGGATTCGCACCGGGGTCACAAGAACAAAAAACTTCTATATCAAATATATAGTACACCGATCAGCGTCGTAACCCCACGCTGGTCTACAGCCGATTAAACACTGGTCTTCATCGTCGCTTAGGATGAGGGCCTAACGCTTCTGGAGAAACCGACATGCACGCGACTCGGCAACCATTTCATTCCTTGCTCGCCAAACCCCTCTTTAAGAGTTGTGCGGCTCTGTCTCTGCTCACCTTGATTGGGTCTGCTCAACCTTGGGCCGATGCCGATGCAGCAGAGGTCGTCGAGACAATCGACTTCTCCAGCCCCTCCTCAGGTGATGCAACTGCGTGGCTAAAAGAGAACGGGTTTCAACTCCGAATGGATGCCGGCGAGCTCAACCCACATTTCATCAATGAAAGGCTGGTTCTGGAGACTTCAGGCCAGACGGCTGGGCTTTTCGTAAAAGAACTGAGTTTATCGGATGTTGACCACATTCGTATTTCATGGGGTGTAGAACGCTATCCGCATGGGGCAGATTGGGATAAAGGTGTCTATCGTGTACCTATTGCGGTTATGATTTCTTTCGGAGACAAAGAAATCAAAAGTGGCAACTGGTTCGTTCCCGATGTCCCTTACTTCATAAGCCTGTTTTTAAGCGAGAGCGCAGAAGAGGGGGAGGCGTATTCCGCAAACTACTACAACAAAGGTGGCCGCTACTTTTGTCAACCTTGTAACGCAGCCGCCGGAAAAACAATAACGACCGAATTTAATTTTACGGACGCATTCAAGTCGGAATTCGACAAATCTCCGGTCCCACCGATAACGGGGTTCGGTTTCCAGATGAACACGGAGGACACCCAAGGGGGTGCCCGGGCCTTCTTGAAGAAGGTGGAATTTCTTTCCGACTAGAGCATCGTGCTTTTAGTCATGAGCCGCTTGCCGGTGAGCAAACGGCGCGCAGTGCGTAAGGCGCTCCGACCGGCCTGGGGTCAGTACGATTCCCACAAGGCGGAGCGGCCTGCCGCGCAACCTGTAAAAACCGTCTGGAGCACGACCCGCCGCTTTCTTTGCCAGAAATACGCGACAGGTCAGATCGCGATCCGAGTGGTGCTGGATTGGGAATGTTCGGGGTCGGTGACACGCGCTGCTCGATCCGACAGCACTTGGATCCGTGGTAAGAAAAAAGCGGAGTACCGAACTGGCCCGGTGTCGGCTCTAGGCCCGGCCTTGCCGATGTCCCTTGCGACGCCCGCGTCGGAGATACCGCCAACAGCGGCCAATCGGGATGCATCCGTCGGGGTCGGACCACTCTCATGTCCGTGTTTTCAAGGTGTAGGCGCGTAGGTTCTGCTCCGAAAGGCTCAATCCGAAGTAATGCGTAGTGATGAACGCTCCGAGACAAGGGGAC